>SVPH01000012.1 GCA_015065965.1 Oscillospiraceae bacterium | reverse complement strand
TCTTGATGTAAAGTCTTACTTCAAGAATCTGTCCTGCATCTACATAGTAGTCGGTAAGAACATGATTTGATGCTTCGCCGTATGATCCATCAGCGTTTACAGTGATGTCAATTTCATAAACTTCTGAACCGAAGTATACGAATTTATCGTATGTTGCTGCAAGTGATTCATATGAATCTACCTGTGATGTTCCTTCGGCTGCTGATGCCTTAGGAGCAACTACAGCGCCTAAGCATGAGAGTGAACCAAATACCATAGCAATGGCAAGGAACATACTCAAAGCGCGTTTGAATTTTGACATTTGCTCGTTTCCTCCTTTTTATCTATATGCTATTAATTTAGGAACTTTATAATGAGCATCGTCGGATATAAAAAGCCTTTGTGTGCATAGCCTGCACTTTCGTGCAGACTATGCATAAATAATTAATAAAGTGAAACGTATGAAGATTCCCAATCAGGGCTTACGTTCTGGTTAATATAACCGTTACCACTACCAACGTAACCAATAAAGGGAACGTCACCAACGTCAAATGAACCGTCATTGTTGATGTCAGCAGCAGCAGCCTTATACTGCTCGTATCCGCCCCATTCCCAGTCGGTCTTACCGTTAACGTTATCGAAGAGAGGTGCTTCGTCACCAGTATCACAACCACCGTTACCATCGATGTCGCCAACAACAACTACAATGTATGTAGCCATAACTTCACCTGTTGAATCGTTAGTAATCTGGATAATTGTTCCTGTACTGATCAGATCCTGATCGTTCAATGTTACGTTTGCAGTACAGTTTTCAAGACTTGCAAATGCTGAAAGGAGAGTTTCTTCGTCAGCAATGAATTCACCAAGACCTACAAGGTAACCATTAACTTCTGTGCCATCCTCGAGAGTCTGGAAGAAATACTCGTGTGTAAGAGCACCCTGTGAAATCTGCGGAATGAATGACATGTTAAAACCAGCATCCCAGAACATACCAGTGTCTTCTGTTACAAATTCGAATGATGCTTCGCCAACTGAAGGAGCAGCAAGGTTAGCCTGTGCTGTTGTAAGATTACTTGTGAGGTTTGCGAGGTAAGTGTTGTTTGACTCTGTATCACTGAGATCTTTTTCTGCTTCAAGTGCTGCATTGTAAGCATCAAGAAGAGCCTGATATGATTCAGGTGTGTAGGTTGTCTGCTTGTTAGCATCTGTACCTGTTCTGTCGATAACTGCCTTAGCAGCAGCAATTGCTGCATCAAGAGCAACATAACTTGCTGATTCAGCGAGTTTCTTGTATGCTTCTACAAGTTCTGATGTTGCACGGTTGATCTTTGAGGGAAGAGGATCTGATTCGGCAATAACACCTGCTGCGAAAGCAACTGCTCTGTCATATGCCTCTTCTGATGACTCTGTGTATGATGCTTCTGCATCCTTAGCATTACCATACAGATCGTAGAGCATCTCAAGTTTGCTTGTGTCGCCTTCAAGTCTGATGAGGCGTCTGCCGGTAAGGTTAAGCATATGGATAGCATATGTTGATTCGATTGAACCGATAACATCCATATTAGCAACTGCTTCAAGATATGCTGCTACTGAATCGTTGTATCTGCCGATATCTTCTTCTGAGGGTTCATAACCTTCTTCGAAGGGATCCATTACAAAGAATTCCTGTGAAGCGATGAGACTCTCAACGCGATCTCTAGCATCTCTGTACTTGTTGTATGTGTGAGGAACGTAGTCACGCATGCCAAAGTAGATGTAGTTGGGATCGTCATATTCGAGTTCTGCTTTATAGGGATAGCCGTTTTCATCTGCTTCAATTGTGTAGTTTGCACCACTGTATTCATTGAGAGCAGCCTTAAGACCGGCTGTACCTGTGTTTGCTGCGAACTTTTCAAGTTCGATGATAGCATTTTCAAGGTTTTCTGCAAGCATCTCGTACTTGTTAGCATAACCTGTTGATGCTGCGATAGCGATATCGCTCTGGAATGATCTTGCTGCCTTGGGCTTAAGAACAAGTCTTGCTGCTTCCTTAAGAGCGGCAACATATGCGTTCCAAGCGCCTTCAAATTCGTTTTCGTAGTCTGATCTCTGACGGTTTGCAGCAACTGCTCTTGAGAACATTGATTCAAGACCGTAATCATCATAAAGCTGGATTGCTGTTACAACATCGTATGACTGACCGTAAGCGGTGATGTTTGTTGTAACATTGTACTGGCCGTCTTTAACGCCGCCGTTGTCTGTGCCGTCGGGAGTGGGTTCGCCTGTTTCCTCATCATAGATGATGTTGCCTTCATCGTCCTTAACATAGTTGAGTTCAAGTCTCTCATATGCTGTGCCGTCAGCCTTTGTTGCAACATCAAAGGGATTGAGGAAGTAAACGCCGCCTTCACCTGTCATTGAAACTGCTGTTTCATTTGCAGCAGCATTCTTTGCAGCGAAGGGATATTCTGTTGATGCGTTTGTAACAGTGTTAACTGTTGCAGTTGCAGCAGCCTTTGCTTCAGCGTCCTTAATACGGATGCTGTAGCTTTCGATATCACTAAGATCATCGCCTGCTGAGAGGTAGATTGAGGGATAGTACTGAACTGTACCGTTACCAACGCCTACCTTTGTTTCGATAGCATCATCATCTTCTGATGTAGCGCCAACATAGGTGTAAACTGTGCTTGAAAGACGCTCGCCTGTAAGCTGAGCACCTGTTTCACCATAGATATTATAGAATACCTGGATTTCAACGAGGTTGCCTTCTGTACGGGTACCGTTAAGAGCAACTTCCATGCTGTCACCACCGGAAAGAGTACCGCTTGTAACACTGGCTGATAAAGCATTTGTGTTGTTACCTGATGCATCATATGTGTAAACATAGATGTTTGTGATGGTGTATGAATAAAGTTTATCCTGAGTTACAGTACCGTCTTCTGCTGTGTGAGCAGTGTTGATACCGCTTGAACCGTTGTAAATCTGGAATGTGGGTGCGTTAGCATCTGCCTGTGTTGAAGGAATTGCTTCGTCGATGAAGATTTCCATCTCTTCGAATTCCTGGTCATCACTGAGGCCGAGGAGCATACAAACAAGAGGAAGTGCTACCTGAGCAATAGCAGGACCTTTTGCTTTAAGAGTCTTGTTGAGTGCGTTTGTTGTATCCTTTGTACCGAGTGACTTAACAAGGTCGCCAACCATAGCACCGAGGAGCTGATTGTTGAGAACTTCGTCAATTGTATCTTTTGCCTGGAATACGCCGGGGAAGATGAGCTCAAATACATTTGTAAGGATGCTCATGATAATCTCAACGCCGTTATCTTCTGCAAACTGGCTTGATGAGTTTCTTGCAAAGATTTCTGCAAGGTTTGTAGCGTCAAGCATGTAGATGGGCTTAAGAAGATAGTCAAAGATAAATTTCTTTGATACGATTTCGTTACCGTTACCAGCGATTTCTGATGAAATCCATGCGCCTGAACCCTTAATGGGGATAAGAGCATTGATAATGGTATCAAGATCCTGCCATACATGGTCAGCAGTAAGATCGCCTACTTCGCCGTTATAATCATCGCAGAAGAACTGAACCTTATCGCCTACAAGGATAGGACCATACTCTGAAATTGCCCATGCAGCGATTTGAACGAGTTTATCTTCGTAGTCGCCGCCGTACTGAAGGAGACCGTCGCCTTCAACAGGGTTGCTGCCTGATGCAGGAACCATATCAAAGCCCTGGTTAAGGTTGTAAACAGCGACATCAAAAAGGATATCAAGTGCCTTATCAACAACTGCTGCATAGTATTCTTCAGTTGTGCTGTAATCTGATTCAACAGGTTTTACATAAGTGAACTGAGGAATATCCTGCCATGCAAGTTGTTCAACTGCTCTGTAACCAACATCAACGATGGTCTTATATTCTGATTCAATATACATCCAATCAACTGAACTGTTGAGGATTGCTTTCATGATAAGAGAAACAACTTCCTGTTCGCCCATTTTACCAATCTGTGCTGCGCTGGGGAATTCTTCTTTAAATGCTGTTTCGCCAAAGAAGTGTTCACCTGTTACCTGAAGAACGAACTTACCAACTGAAACGATATTATCGAAGAGATATTCGTTGCTGCCGTACTGCCATGTCCATGTGTATGTATCGTTTGTTACTTCATCAAGAACATTGTTCTTTGCAACTGTCGTTACAACATCACCGAGAACATCGTTGAAGTTATCAACAAATGTTTCACCATCAGGAATGGTTGTTGTGGGAATCTTAACAGCATCCATCTTGAAGAGTTTTGAGTAAACATTTGTTTTGTTGAGTTCTGCTTCATCAAATGCTTCACCGGTGTAACTGGGGTTGTAATCGGGGTTGTTGTACCAAACTGCGGGAACATCGCCCTGACCTTCAACTACTGCTGTAGCAGGATCGTCACCGTAAAGAGTTCTCTTTGTGTACTTGTCGAGATACTCAACGCCGCAAAGTCTGCGAACCCAAGGAACTGTATCTCTGTTAAGAACGGGAACAAGGAGCTGGTTGTATGCAGTCTGCATGAGTCTTTCGATGAACTCGTAACCTTTTGCATCTGTTGTAATATCAATTACGCTGTAGTAGTTGCCGGCGGGACAAGCTTCGCCTTTGTTAACTCTGATGCAATCGCCGAGACCAACTGTTACCCAATCTTTGGGATGAACCCAACCGTAGTAGTCATAGTTCTCTGTATCAGGAGCAGTTTCACCGTACTTATCCATGAAACCGTAACTTTCATACATTACTACACTGTAGGGATCGTTGAATTCTTCATCGAGTTGCTTCCACTCACCAAGAACAAGTTCGATAAGAAGATCCTGGAGAAGAGTAAGAGCACCGTCTTTTGTTGGGTCTTTGTACTTGTCAGGGAGACCTGCAGCGCCGTCATCCATTGCATCGTAGTCTTCTGCTTTACCCTGTTTAGTCATACCATAGAGAAGACCGATTGCAAGGTTTCTGACATCAAACTTGAAGTCTGCAATGAAGGAGTCCATGATACCGAGGTCGATTGTACCGTTAACAAACTTCTCAGCAAGAGGAGCAATGTTAGCAATGAAATCGAGAAGAGCATAGACAACGTCCATGTCAGAATCCTCAAATCTCTGAATTCCTTCAAGAGGAACGATGAACGAGGGGAGAGAAGTTGCATCACCAAGAAGGGGAAGAAGTGACTGAACGCTACCAACAAGTGAGATAACACTTGTAAGGGTATCGTTAACACTTGCAAGGTTAAGGGTACCGATATAAATATCAAGTACCATCTGCTCCTTAGCGAGCATACGGTCTAATTCATCAAGAGCCATTGATGCTGACTGTTCGAGTGTGAAGTCTACTTTGTCTACATCGTTGTACTGATTCTTGATGGCGTCGCCCTTATATGCTTCATAAGCACTACCCATTACGGACATTGAGCCGATGAGCATTACAAAAGCCATAAGGATTGCGAGAATGCGAGTTGACTTTTTCAAATTGTACACCTCCAAAAAATTTTGCACTTTGAAAAGATTTAGGGATAATCAAATTTTCGACTATGTGCTGCGCTCTTTTAAAGCGCCGTATTTAATTTGCGCCTTGCCTGAGTTTAGCACTCTGACCGACCTCCTTCATGATTACGCTGCGCCAGACACGCCATCTATCCGGCGCAAAGCAACAGTCAGAATCAAAAATTTGACATCCACAGCAGTTATCCGCATATATTTACCTCTTAAAAGGACGCAAATACAGTTGGAAAACCACCATATGGTCATATTAAATATACCCAAAAACGCGACCAATGTCAATGTTTTTCAAAAACGATTTAATAATTTGTTAATATTCAACAACTTTTTTCTGCCTTTTTTGGCTAAAATGACTCTGCATTAGAGTATCCGCATCCGTAAAGGGTAGTAACTTTACAGATGCGGTGATTTTTCAGGGTTTATGTACAGACGAATTTGAAGCAGAAATTCGTCTGTCAGAGGGTACATATTTAAAAGGTATAGTAAATCTTATAAATTTAAGCAAGTTTTATTGTTCTTTTGCAGAATTTACTCTTATTTGTAAAGTAAATATACTTTTCAGACTCGTGTGTTTTGTTCAGTTTTTCTCGCTGTTGTTTTAATGCAAAACTTTACAAAAACTAAATAAAAATGCGCATATTTGTCGATTATTTTACAGCAATTATTTCGAATGATAAAAAATTCAATTGAACATGCCACTTGTTAAGTTTTTATGCTTTACATGCCTTGTCGGACGGGTTCTCCGAGGAAATGATATTTTTTTCACTCAAAATACTTTCATGCTCGGCAATACATCTGTAAAACCATGCTGCAGAACCTGTGAAATGTGTCCATCCGGCTCTTCCTGTTATTCCTTCTCCATATGAAATATCTCCTGCGAGAACAAACGGCTCTGCTCTGTAAATTTCAGCAGTTTCTGTATTTTCATAAAAACTAAGCGGATTTATTGCATTCAAAAGTTTTTTTGCTTCTCCTGTTCTCCCCTGCTTAAACAAAGCCCATAATAACCAGACTGCAGCATGAGTATACTGCCCGGAGTTTTCCCTAAGGCCGGCAGGATACGATGCAATATATCCTACACATTTGCGTTCATAATGAGAAAAAGGCGGAGAAAGCAACCTCACTATACCTTTACTTTCATCAAACAGTAAGTCCAATGCTGTAGAAAGCGCCTTGTTTTGCCTTTCCTTTGTGCCTATATTTGCGATTGTAGCAAATGCTTGAGGCAGAATATCAATAAAATCTTTGCCCGAACCAAGCAGATTTCCGCTTTGCAATATTGCTCTGCCATATCTGTCCCCTGTCCACGCTTTTTCATCAATTTTTTTTGCAAGTTTCTTTGCAATTAAAGAATATTCTTCAGATTTATTTTTCATGCCGTACACTTTACAAACTTCTGACATTTCTTCAAGAACAATTTTTTGAAACATTGCCAGCCAAACACTCTCCGACCCTTGCATATTGCTGAAACCGTCATTCCAATCGCATGAGCCAATCAATGGTAAACCATTCTTGCCCAGTTTCAAAGAATAGTCCACTGCCTTAATACAATGTTCAAATAAACTTTCTTTTAAAATTGACCTTTCCGGCACAATATATCGTTCCTTTTCATTTTCTGACAACGCAGGACCGCTTATATAAGGAATTTTTTTGCTAAAAAACTCTGTATCTCCCGTTTTGCGCCAATACAAAGCACACGCATACGGCAACCATAACATATCATCGCTGCATTTAGTTCTGACGCCGCGTATTTTCTGCCCTTTATCAACAAGAACATGCCACCAATGCAACACATCACCTTCAAAAAACTGTACTGCAGCGCACCGATATATATGAGTAAGTGCAATTTCCGGCTCAAAATCAATAAACGCCAAACAATCCTGAAGTTGATCCCTGAATCCATACGCTCCGGAACACTGATAAAAGCCTGTTCTGCCCCAAAAACGGCTTTGCTTTATTTGCGAATATAAGAATGAATTGAAAAACAGATTCAATTTTTCATCATTTGTTTCTAATTTTTTCGGACACATCATTCTGCCACCAAACTTTGAAACTTTTGGCATAATCTCTGCCGCTCTCTCAGTTGCTCCCCACGAAAGATAAAATTCAAACGACATAACTTCGCCTGTATCTAAAGATATTTTTTTGCCTACTGCTATACAACAGTCTGATGAAATATCAAATGATGCACTGCTGAAATTCCCTTCAAAAAAATCCTTAACCGAACAGCAGAAGTAGTCAGGCAAATCGCTGCAAACAAGAGCAGAATATCCGGGAATTTCCGAATCTGAATTTTTAACTATAATACCGTTATCACATTTTTGTACATAAAACGCGCCTGCATTTTCTCGACTTACACCTAACACAGGCAAGGTAAAATACATCAGGTCAAAACTTCGTATTCCTTCTGATTTATTTGTTACTGTAAGCAAACACCGTTTTGTCATTCCCTTTTGAGGTATGGAGATTTCAGTCCTTATTTGCAATCCTGAAATTTCTGTTAGCCACGTTGCTTTTTCGGGAGTGAACTCAGCATTTCCCAAAGCGGCAATATCATATAAAATGCCGTTATATTTCAAAAAAACTGCCTCTCCGCGGTTATCTGACATGGTATCATTATACCATGGAGTCAATTTATTTTCTCTTGAATTTATCGCCCATGTAAAGCCAATCGACTTGTCAGACACCATAGTTCCGAGGCTTTGATTTGCATAAACCATACACCAAGGAATATCAAGGGCTTTTGCTGCATTTTTTATTGCAATTTTACCGTCTGTAAAGTTATATCGCTTTACGCAACACTCTTTTTTTCTTGCATCACTGCCGGCATTTATTTTGAGCGGTCTGAACGGTAACCTGCCATTATCATCCTGTTTTTTTGCTGAATTTGCTATTTGTATTGATTTTGCGCGCAATGCGCATATCTGAGCATGGCCGTATGAGGCTGAATTCACTGTATGAACGCCACCTTTTACGCCCTCCATAAGAGTACAGTCTTCCTGTAAAAGTATCCTTTTCACCATTGATTCAACAGGAGAAAAGTAGCCATTGTTATCTTTACAAACAATCACAAGATCTGTCTGTATTCCGCAACTCCTCAGTATCTTATTAAACCTTACATACGGCAAAACAGACTCAGCCTGCGAATTTTTATCAGCCTCAATCAAAATTATCGGCAAATCACCGGATATACCAAAACTCCACAAATCCTGCTTTTTAAAATTACACTTTTCATTTAGTTTAGTTTTTGCCAGACCTGACTTATTATATAAAACTTTAGGCAAAAGAATCGCCGAAACAGCATTCCCCAGTGAGTCGGAACAAAACGGGTTTTCTGCTCTGATTTTGCGTTTATCTGCTCGCACCTGCTGAAGTGTATTCAGCGCTTCCTCTCTGTTTTCCCCTGCAGCAATCAAAAAATGAAAAACTTTCTTTTCCTTCGGTTCAAGTTCTATATCAATCAGAAATGAACAACAGCAATCCGGATTACCTCTCCCTGCGTCAAAAACCGTTTTTTCTCCGAGAGAAAATATTCCGCGAGGCGTTTT
This sequence comes from Oscillospiraceae bacterium, assembly GCA_015065965.1. Lineage (GTDB taxonomy): Bacteria > Bacillota > Clostridia > Oscillospirales > Acutalibacteraceae > CAG-177. The sequence goes on along the minus strand of SVPH01000012.1, from coordinate 61,432 downwards.
AAGAACTTTTTCGCGATTAGTTTCATGATACAAAGTACATTTTTCTGCGAATCCTGCCGCAACGGCACACCGTGATTCTTCTTCTCTTCCGTTGCGGGTGAATATGCAGCAATTGTTGTCATTATCCCATTCATCAAGAAGAAAAAGTTTTGAAAAAGCAGGATGAGCACTGTATGCGGTTCTTTTTTCAAGACAAGGCTCAAAATATACAATTAAATTGCCTTTGATTCTATCTTTATTGCTCATGTTTTCAACAGTATATTTTCTCACTTCGCAATTACGGAACTTCATTAAAGATGTTTCTGATATAAGCCGTATATCTTTAAATGTTGAGGTGTGAATTGCCTTGTTTTTTAAAAACTCCGCCGAATATTTTATGCCTGAACCTGTATCAATCGCTTTTATAAACGGAATCCTGCAATTTTCTGTTAAAAATGCAGCAAAAACGCCTTGTGGTCTGAGAAACACTTCGTTGCTGTTTACTGTTACATCCACACCGTCAAACAAACTTACACCTGTTCCGGAATCTGTTATACAGGTTGTCATTCTTCCGTTCGAAAACAATGTTGCATTTGGCAAAAAAGGTGAAGGGTCAGCAAAAACCGTGTTTTTGCTTTGAGTTTTCTCTCTAACATGGCGTGTTTCCTCAGATCTTATATCTTCAAACACTGCCAAATCCGTCTGTGCTTTTTCTTCAAGCAAAGATTTTGCTCCCTGCATAAATCCGTCACTCATAAAGCGTTTTTGCATGCAATTATCCTTCAACAAATTTGCCACCGAAAGAAAACTCATTCCCACATGATGCGCCATAAAAGAACGCACTACGGAAAATTCTCCGCTGTTTCTTCCTTTAGTGAAATCTGCTGCCTCGTAAAAGCCGTATTTACCTGTCATCCCCATAGATGCAAGTTTTGAAAGATTCTTCAAAGAAATTCGTGGAGCGGTTGTGAGTGTTAAAAATGACGAATACGGTGAAATAACAAATTCTTTATTCAAACCGCGCCTTAAGCCCAGTTTTTGCACACCGTGTGCTTTGTATTGATAATTCAGATTACCGTCAAACGCAAAAAAACCGCTCTCCGAAAAACCAAAAGGCAAGTTTCCTGCCCTTTTGCGTTGACACATAAGGCAGAAATATAACGATTCACGGCTCAGACTTCCCTCAGGTGCGGGAATAAACAGATTTGGCATAAAATATTCAAACATTGTTCCGGTCCATGAAACAAGTCCCGTATACCTGCCTTGACGAACTGATATTCTGCCCATTGCACCCCAATGCTTTTTGGGCACAAGTCTGCGAGCAACAGCCAAATATGCTGTCATTCTCATTTCACTTATATAAAGGTCATAGTAACTGCTGCTTTTTGTTCCGTCATCAGTAAAGATTCCTATATGAAAAAGATTCTTTTTTTCATTATACATCACTGCAAGATCCGTATCGGATATTATTTTCTCCGCTTTAATAATAATTTTTTCAAGAGACGAACATTCAGGAACATATTCACGAAGTCCTTCTTTCAATGCGGTAAGACAACATAGAAAATTTCCGCTGTCTACCGCTGAAACGAGGCGCGGATTCAGAGGTTCAAGCGTCACCGTATCGTACCAATTAAGAAGATTGCCTTTATATTTTTCAAGTTTTTCAATTGTTCCGAAACTCAGGTTCAGTCTCATATAAAGTTCTGCAGAAGTTATAAATCCAAAATCCCTTGCAGCAAGGAATGATGTCAGCATAAGTCCGATATTTGTTGGCGACGTACGGTTAGCAACTGCTCTTTCAGGCGAAATTTGAATATTATCGGGCGGCAAAAAGTTATTTGCTTTCCCGCATAAATCATTATAAAACCCCCACATTGCCGATGCGTATGAAATTAAGGAATCTCTTTGATTCTCACTTATATTCAGTTTTTTCTGTTTTGTTTTTCTTCCGCCAAACAGAGTCAACGGTATATCGGCAAAGATAATAAGCCCTATTAAACGGTGTACAGGCAAACCGTATAAAACAAATATCGTGGCAGAAATCACGGCAGGAACACATGAAACAAGCAGTCTTTCGGTACTTTTGTTTTTTTCTGCTTGTGCGGCGGTAGTCCACTCAAGAAGATTTTTGCGGCTTACCAAAAGTCTCCACAATGCAGTAACAGCCGCACTGATGCAGACGTATGTTTCCTTTGCGCTGCAGGCAACAGAAACAAACGCTCTTGCAAAACTTCCCATAGCATTAGGCAACACTTTTGAAAAATACAAAACCGTCAAACTTGAAAAACCACTGCTTATAATCAGATTTAATCCTGCATAAAAATTTCTTGCACATAAAGCAACCAAAGCGGCGCATGCAGCAAAAACGCCCGCATTCCCCTGTACAATCAGCGAATAAAAGAGCGCAACAATGCACGCAGGCGATGTAAGACTGCGCCTAAGATTATCTGCCATTTTGTATCTTGACAGAAAATTCAAAGGGTTTTTTCCAAAAATAAAACCTATATTCTGCCAATCACCTCTTACCCAACGGTGTAAACGGCTGTAAAAAGAATCTGCATTATCAGGAAACGACTCTGTTATCTCGACTTCGGGCACGTAGCCTGCACGCAGATATCCGCCCTCAACAATATCGTGGCTTAAAACCGTTTCACTCGGAATACCTCTGTCAAGCAATTCATAAAAGACATCAACATTTATCAGACCTTTACCGCTGAATATGCTCTCTCCGAACAAATCATGATATCTTTCGCCTGAAAAAGAGTCATAGGCGGTAATTCCCGTATCTTCTGCCATAACACGCTCAAAAAAGGTCGTATTCTCACCTCTGAGCCTGTTTTTAGCCTTAGGCACAAGAATACCGTAACCCTCTGAAACTCTTCCGTTTTCGATTACGGGAACATTCAAAGGGTGCTCTGCAACGGCAATCAGTTCCCTTGCGCTGTCAAAAACAAGTTGTGTGTCCGCATCAAGCGCAATAAGATACTTAACCTCTCCAAAATTCTCTGTATCTCCGTAAAGTTCTGTAAACCCTTTTGTGTTACCTTTTATCGCTCTGATGAGTTCGGTAATTGCACCTCTTTTTCGTTCTCTGCCGATAAATTTCTCCTGCGTCCTGCTGTATACACGCGGTCTTACAGCAAGAACAAAACCTCCGCCGTGTTTTGCATTCAAACGGTCAAAAACATCCTTTGCCGCTTTTATAATGCCCTTGTCTTCGGGTTTGCTTGGAGAATCCGCTCCCTTAAAATCCGCAAGACAACAAACTTTAATGTTACCTACACAATTACTCAGATATACCTGTTCCAAATGTTTTTCCAATGCGTGCATTTTTTCCGCTGACGGTAAAAGCATTGATACGGTAATCAATGTATGAATATCAAGCACCTGTTTTTTATCCGACGAGAGTTTGAATAATCTTTTCGGCCTAACGCCTTTCATTGATGCATTTTCAACGGGATATCTCATAATTTCCCAAATTGGCAAAAAAAGGAGTAATCCTAGCCACAAATCCCTGAAAAGAACTGCCGCAGCAACCGATGCAGCAAACGGCATGATTATCTCCATAGCCAAAAACACAAAACCTCTGCGTTTTTTGCATTTGCCGACAATGTATTTGCCTATATGATCTGAATTCTTTTTTGCTTTTTTCAGCACTTCTTCAGCAACTTCTCTTTCGCTTCTGCCCTCTTTTTTTGCCTTAAGTGCAATCAGATAACGGTATCTGTTTTTTGATTCTCTGTCCATAAGCGGATAGATACCGGAAGGGTCACTCATAAGAATGCTTTCTGCAACGCTAAGTTTTTCGGTTATATATTCAAAATCCGTTTCTGCCATACATCTTAGAGAAGTTATTGACTCTGCGAGAATTTTTGATCCGCTCTTGCCGCCGCATTTTACTCCATGCGCCGCAATATCAACAAGAACACCCGTAAACACCAACGGCAAAAAACTTGCAGCGATTCCGCTGATGGAATTTCGGCTGAAATATTCAATTATTTCATCATCATCCGGCAGTTTGCCATTCTTGCATAATTTACTGCAATGCATAAAAAGACCCGGAAGAGACTCCGAGCCTTTTAACAATTTTTGAGCATGCCTGCAATCATCTGCAACCTGTACTGCATGGCGTTCAAGCACATAATAATTATCAGAAAGCCATTCATTGCCTCCGTCTGCAACATTTCTTTTGAAAACACGCACAGCGTTTTTCATTTTAAACCTTATATTTTCCTTCATAAACGCACCTATCTGCTTCGCCAATATTTAGCAGCAAAAACACAACAGGTTATTGCCGCAGAAACAACAACTGCCTTTTTGGCTATATCCATAATTCTGACTGTTTTAAAAGCGGCATTCGCTACACGAACCGCACTTGTAAATTCGTTCATATTAACCTCCTGTCAATAAAACACCGTGAGCAACAGCAGGTATGCTCTCACTTTGAAGAGTTGAGATGCCCGACATCAAAGCGCCTGTTCCGACAAAAAACACTTTTTTCAGTTCACCGTTTTCAATTCTGCGCAAAATATCGGAACAAAGCACTGCCGCACTGCAGCCGCAGCCTGAACCGCCTGCACCGGTATCTTTTTGAACGGAAGTATCATAAATCATCAAACCGCAATCCTCATGAACAGAAGAAATATCAATGTTTTCCTGCTTAATCATCAGTTCACAGAGCAACTCTGACCCTACAGAGCCTAAGTCACCCGTAAGGATCATATCATAATCGGAAGGATTGGTGTTCGTATCCCTGAGAAAATCCGCTATGGTGCGGCAAGCAGCGGGTGCCATGGCTGCCCCCATATTATTCGGGTCTTTAATTCCGTAATCCTGAATCCTGCCAACAATTACTTTTTCAATTTTTGCTTTGCATTCATTTTTTGATACAACCGCTGCTCCCGCTGCCGTTGCTGTCCATTGAGAAGTAGGTGTTCGCTGCCCGCCATATTCAAGCGGCATTCTGAACTGTTTCTCAGCAGAGCAAAAATGTGATGATGTTGATGCAACAGCAATATCACAAACCCTGCTGTCAATCCACACAGATGCCATTGCAAGTGAAAGCGCCATTGTAGAGCACGCACCGTATATACCTGCAAACGGAATACCCATATCTCGAATCCCGAAAGTTGAACCTGTGCATTGATTAAGCAAATCACCGGCAAAAATCACATCTGCATCCTGCGGCGAAACACCTGCCTTTGAGATTGCCCGTGTAACCGCATCACGGTGAATAATGCTTTCTGCCTTTTCCCATGACTTTTCACCAGCAGTGCCATCCTCATATATATAATCAAACGCACTGCCGAGAGGACCTTCGCCCTCTTTTTTACCCGCAACCGCCGCATATCCTGAAATTCCCGGCATTGACGGCAACAGCAGAGTATATCTGCCCAATCTTACAGGCATAACATCACCTCAATAAAATAATTCAGTTCTATTATCTTCATTGAAATGAAAAATATACAAAAGCACCGCCCTGTCGGCGGTGCTTTTGTCTGTTGAAATCGCTGATTATTATTTTTTATTTGTTTTCTTTTCTGCTTCAATCAAAGCCTCTTTCGTTGACTCGCTTACATATTTCTTGAATTCTTCAAGAACTTTGCGACCGAGTTCATAATAGTCAACAGATAACACTTCTTTAATACATACATCACTGATTTCCTTCGGCACATTATATATACCCATTATTGTATTAAGTGCACCGTTAAGCCTGACTTCTACAGAAGCACTTACCGAAGTTTTTGCGAGGGTTGAATATTCAATACCGGAAACAAGATTTTCTGCTTCAATAAACTGTGTTTCTGACCAATCTTTGCAATATTCGCCATAAACCATTTTTGCTTTCTCTCTGTCATTTCTTCTGATAATATCAAGCGTATGGCTATGCGTATATGCAGAAAGGTAAAAATTTCTGGCGTTTTCATTTTCCTCGCATATTGCAGCCATGGCAGCAAGTTCAAGGCAAACGGCTCTGAGCAAACCCTTGTCTGCCTCTCTTTTCAAAATTTCCCACTGAAAATCGCACAGCATTTCAATGAGTTCTTCAAGCAAATGTTCTTTTGTTGGAAAGTGAAAAGTAAGATTACCTAAACTTATTCCAAGTTCTTTGCTTATTTTTGATGCCGATGTAGCCGTAAACCCTTCCTCAAGAAACATTCTTGTTCCTACCTGAATAATTTCCAACCTTGTATTGACAATTCTCTTTCTCCTGCCCAAAGAAGCACCTCTCTTCAGTTTTTATAGGTTTGTTTTATGCCTTTTCCGTAACTGTGACAACAAACCGTTCGGCATCGGTAATTGCTGACCATGTACTGCCGCGACATTGAACGCCCCATGTTGATGTTCCTGCCGTTGAAAATCTGTATCTGACAGTCCATGTCAATGTTCCGTCGCCGTTATCAACACAATTAATATTGGCAGAAGTAGCCATATAGGTTGTGGATATGCCATTTTCGTTAGTTACACGAATCTTTGTAACATCATCGGTTGTTTTAACAATTATTTCCGTGTACTCAGATACAACTGCTGTTTCAGGACCGATAACATCTGTTATTGTATAAGGAGCATAACCGATTTCAAACTCTTCCTCTTTAAAAGGATCGTATTTTGTAACCATCACTTCAAATGTTTTGGCTGTTTCTTTCCATGATGTGTCGCCCGATGCACGGTACCATACTGTCCACTTCTGAACCTGTTCATCAACATCATCGGAATATGTAAATTTCGTATTCAAAATCCAATTTGCAGTACCGTCACCATTATCAGTATATTCAACCGATGTGCTTGTAGGAGAATATGACAGTATTCTTGAAGTTCCGTCTGAAAATGTTGTTGTAATTCTGAGCCTTAAAACTTTATCTGATGTTACAATAGTTACGGGGTTTAGCACAGCCCTTTGGCTTATTGCACTTTCAGGGGTCGCTGAAACAACCATGCTTTCATCAACTTCTGCCATATCATATACCATTGTATAAACATATGCGCAATTGATCAGTTCCCATGTTTCTTCCGGTTCTTCTACTCTTGTGCGAACCTTATAATCACCTTCGGATAAAGCAACCGCTATTTTCCAAATCTCATACGAAACCTCTGCACCGGATTTAACCTGTTCTGCTGTAAGCACATCATTGTTAATATCATATGCCGTAATTGAAAGAACTCCTGTTTTTGTAAGGTTACCTGAAATAAAAGAATTTTTTCTGTTAAATGTAAATGTTGTATCTTCATCTGAGAATTGAATTGCTGAAACACCACTTTCTGCGGTAATAGTGTAGGCTGCAATCCTCTCGTTTGTTACACCTTTTGTAACTCTGCCGACATACCTGATACGGCAAACGCTTGTATCCGGTGCCCATATTGCTTTTATCGTTGTATCTGCAGCAGGCATAGTTGCAGGGAATTCTGTATCCCATCCTTTAAACACGTATTTCTCTCTTGTCGGTTCTTCTGTTTCTGTTATTTGCTGTCCATACTTATATGTATATTTTTCAGGCGTACCGTCACCCGTATCAATAATAAAGTCATACTCTATTTCCGACAGATTAATATTGATTGCGGGACAGACACCTATATATGTGCAACTTACTCCGATTGCTCTGTTTGCACTACCACTGTAGCAAACAGCAGATTCAAGTTGATAAATGGAAACTTCGTCTCCAAGCCACCAAAACGAATTACCTGCTCCAACTTCATCTTCATGTATCTGCAATCCCTGAACTTTAGCATAATCGCTTCCGTTCCTCATACGCTGGATATCCTCAGCCTGTTTATCGGCATCAAAACCATAATCGGTGTTTGTTGACTCCTCAATTGAAATAAGATGAGCATTCTGATAGATAAGACTCTCTTCAGTTTGACTGAATGCCGTTTCGGTAAAAACCTCTTCAAGCCACACCTTCAATGAACTTGAAATGTATGCGTTTGCGGGAATTGTAAATTCAGCATCAGCGTAATGAGCCGAAAACATAAACTCATCCGCTTTATAATAAACTTCATTCTGGAAAGGTTGCGAATCTAATATTGTTTCACAGATAACAAGTCCTGTATCCGGATTAAGAACTCTCCACTTAATAGGTTCAAACTTAAACCAATATACGATATCAACTGCGTAACCGTTACTTTGCTGCATATAACTTCCATTTTCAAAATCATGCTCACTCTGGTCAGGACGGTATTGAGTAAACATTACCGCACGATATTTTTCTCCGCTAAACTCAATGTCGGCATACTTCATATAATCAGATTTAACTGCAGAGCCGTAATCTCCATTGCCGGAATAATAATCATACGATATCCAATTAAGTTCCTGATTATTAAGTTCTTCAACAAGCGCCTCTTCAGTAACCTGACTTTGCGGATATTCACCAAACTCCATCACATCACCCACTGAAAACAAAACATTCTCTTCTGTTTTAGCAGACACTGCAATTGCTGATGATGATAAAATCATAACAGCAACAAGAAGTACAACTAAAAATTTACGTATTGTTCTCATACAAACTCTCCTCATTTTAATATTTTTTATTCTTGGTTAATTTTTGTAATTATTATATATTACACTCAGAAAAAACAAAGTCTTACTGGCCGCAAATAACAACATTGCTGAATTTTGTGCACTCAAAAATTTATGTGCTACGCAAATAGTAACCATACTAATAGTACGCTTACTAAAGATTACCATTTTTTGTTTTGTTTGTCAATAGTAACCTTACTATTTCAAAACAAAAAAATTAAGACTCCGGCATATAAATATGCCAAAGTCTTAATCGTGTATTACATCTTTGTTTCATATAAAAATTCGTGCATTCTGTTCTTTGCTTCATCAATATCAAATGATATTACAGCCATTCCGCTATAGTATTCATATTCAAATGAGTCGTTGTAAGGAACATTTTGCGATTCAATTGACAAACCCTTTGCGTTTGTCGCAACCGATGTTAAAACAGGCATCATATCCGTTAACGAGATATTGGTTTTAACAAGTTTGAATGCATAATCAGCAAGATTATATATTTCCGGAATTGTTTTTTCATTTACAATTTTATTAGCAAGAGCAACTATAACCTCTCTTTGACGTTCTGAACGGACAAAATCGCTGTCAATTTTGCGGGTTCTCATATGAGTCATAGCCAACGCACCGTCCATATGGCAAAGACCTGCTTCAATTTTCTCTCCGCTGTATTTGGAATAATATTCTGCTTCTTTTTCGGATATCACTATATCAACACCGCCAACATGGTTAATAAAATCTCTTGCGCCGGTAAAATCAACAACTACAAAAAACTGAATATCCAATCCGAAAAGTTGATTAACCGTGTTTATGGCAAGCCCAACTCCGTCATAAGAGTATGCAGAGTTTATTCTGTTCCAACCATGTCCTTCAACAGGTACGAGCGAATCTCTGAGAATTGAAATTAACTTAATTTTACCTGTATTTTTGTTATAAGATGCAACTATCATTGAATCGCTTCTGCCGCGCTCACGGGAAACATCCCTTGAATCCGTACCAAGAATAAGAATATTTATAACATCTGAATCAATCGGATCAACTCTGTAAATTGGAGTCTTTCCGTATACACTGATTGCTTTATCCGTTTCGGTAAACGAGGTCAGATAGTTGTAATGCCTGTCCAGTCCAATTGTTGCTCCCGAATCACCTGACTGATTGATTTCTCCATCCTGATTTTTATTCTCTTTATCGCCGTTATCAAATATTTCCGGCAACGCCTCTGCTTGTACATTGCTTGCGTTGTCTTTAAGATTTTTTTTAATTTCCTCTTCATTTTTTTCAGGCATAACATATGGTTCAATACGCTCAACAAGTTCGCCTTTTTCAAAAGAATTTTCATAAAAACTAACAACAAGAGGTATTGAAAAACCTGCGACAACCGAAACAACTATGACTATCGGCAACAGCAAGCAAAGTAAAATCATTTTTGCATTTTTCTTTTTTTTCATTACATCACCTGCTTTTAATCTTTTGTTTTACTGTTTTAAAAGCAATTTCAGGCATTTTAAAAAACGGAAGTTCAAGTTCTCTATGAACTTTTATCGGCCATGCCCAAACATTATAAACCAACTGGCTGATAATTTGTGAACTTATAAGACCAACTGTACCTAAATCAAAAACGCCCATAAGCACAATCGCAATAACAACACTGAACACAGACGAAACAAGTAAACTACGAACATAAGGCAATCGGTTCGTGCATGAGAAATAAGACGTGTAGCACTTTCTGAAATGAATTATAAACTGGCTCGCACTGACACCCAGTGCCAAAGGAACGGTAATAATCTCATCAGGTTTTAAAAATTTAAGAAGTGGTATACCTACAATCACAAAACCTGCAATTCCTGCTATTGAAACAAACAAATAAATCACGACGGAAAGAGAAAAAGTTTTCCTCATTTTTTCATTATCTTTTGTGACATAAGCAGACTGCATAGAAGGAATTGAGGTAGTAAAAAATGCGGATGCAACCGTAACGATAACCGATGCTACCTGCAAAGCAAGTGAATAAACACCTGTTTGTGAGAGACTAAGGAACATTGAACATATAATTGTGCTCGCCTGAGTCATAAGGTAACTTGAAAGTGAAACTAAGCCGTCTCTCCATGCGTTATACCAAATTGTCAGAAACATTTCCTTTATTTCAGATTTTTCAATTTTCTGTTTTACATTTTTCAGGCTTTCACCGATGCCCTTATATTTATAGAATTTGTTCTTAGCAATTAAGCGAAAAATTATTCCATGCGACATATAAGCGATACAGCAGCCTATTATTCCGAACCCAAGGAAAAGTAAAACTATAGTAAGCAAAATCTGAACAATCCTGCCAAAAACAACCGCTTTGTTATTATCCGCAACCGCACCGACACCGCGAAGGAATGATGAATAATAACCAAAATATAGGTTCATAAATATTGCAGCAGCATAAATAAACCATGCGGTAAGATAAACTTTTGTGTTTTCATATTCGGTAACATATAGCACATAAAAACTGCCCGCAGTAAGCAAAAGAAGCAGTGCAACAGATGAAATTATACCGTAAATTATCTTGCATGTATTCAGAACCTTTTTTACAAGATAGAAATCTGGTTCACTGCTATCCTGCGCAAAAACGGCACCCTCTTTTTGGAGTTTGCGTGCTCCGCTCCAACAATAGTTTATGTTTCTTCCAAAAGTAGGGCTGAAACCAAAGTCCATTAGAACCGCTATTGCACCTATACTTTGAAACACATACCACAGACCGAGAGAATCGCCGTCAAGAAACCATACGGAAAACGGAAGCATAACAAGACCATATCCGAATGACATAAAAACACCGATATAGTTCCATATTATATCTTTTTTGGATGTTTCAATTTTCATGGAGCGCCTCCGTAGGTTGGTTATCGTAATAAATAGTGGAAACAATAAGCAAAACCATAACAATATGGCTGTTTGTAAGGAACATTGCTGACGAACACCACATAGCAAGCATAATAATTATCAGTGCTTTTGCAAGCGGAGAATTCGATTTAAAAAGGTGATAAATATGCTTAACCGCACAAACGATTCCGATAAAACCGGAATATATAGCAATCTGGAATATTGTTGAGAAAAATTCGTATGCAAGATTTTCATTGTCAAACTCAGAAACAATGCCGTTAATAGATGCAAAAAGTTGCATATGGTTATAACCTATACCAAATATCTGACCGTAAAGCGGAAGTTTGGTAAACAAATCAAATCCTCTGTAAATTCTGTAGTCCGCTTTTGTACTGCTGTAATCATTGCCGGTATTATCAATAAAAAGCCTGTCAAACATGGTATCAACAGCAGGAATCTGCCTCAGGATAAAATACACAGCAACCAAAATCAGTCCGCCTGCTATCATATAAATAAAACGGTATTTACTTTTCTTCTGACCTAACCCAGCAAAAAAGAGCACCCACTCTATCAAAACAACAACAATTCCCGTTCCTGAAACGGTTGTCAAAACAACAATTGATACAACCACTGCATTAAACAACGCGTACTTTTTTACCAAATTTTTTCCGAAAAGACATACCGCAACATAAGGAACAATATATTCTGCCAGATGTGCTCTTTCAGAAAAAAGTGAAGTAGGATCAGGGTTCATGCCGAAGTTTGGACTCCCCTTAAGATATTCATATGCGTTGCTGAATGATAAAAAGGGGAATTGAAAACTCATGCGCACGCCGACAGCAACCAATATCCATTGCACCAAATAAACAGATATTATCAGCATTACAAGTGCAGTATATATTTTAAATATGTCCCGATGATCAAAATTTCCGCCAAGAATATAACCAATAACTACTGCTCTGATAACAATCATTATCAAAGAAATAATTGTGTGCTCCGCCTCACTATTATTTATATTAACTTCTGTAAACAGTTCATAGATACAGGTTATGAGCAATAGCCAAAATATCATCAAGCCAAACCATATTTGAGAATTTCGCACATCGGTATAAACTGTATGTTTACTGCTCAAACCCATATAAAACATAATCAAACAGACTGCAAGCATCATCAAAGTCATCAGGGTTTCCATTGCGAGCCCTGTAGAACCTAAATCATAATATCTAAACATCGGAAGACAAAGCGCTAATATACACAGCAAATTGCTGAACAATCTTCGTGTAAAAACGAGTCTGTTTATCATTAGCTTTGATTCCCTTCTTTATTAAATAAAACACACTTCATAAATTCCGAAAGTGCTTTTCCATGATATTCTTTCGAGAAATAGTTGCCAAAGGTTTTAGAGTAGACATTAAACACATCGTCGGCTTTAATGTTTTCAAAGCAAACCTTTTTCATAAAATTCGTTTCGCTACTGTCATTGTGATCAACGCAAAAGCAGTATCTGCATTTCCCTGACTGTTTTTTAAAATCAAGTAAATAAGATGAATAAATCGGCATAACGCCATGAGCAATATATGTTGAAAGTTTTGTGGGAGTTGCAACACGGTTAACGATACTATCTTCTCTCAAGCAAAAACCGAACTTAGCCTTTGCCATTTCATTACCTATTTCACTTTGAGGAACAAAACCGAGCGAATAGTTCTTCACCCCGTATTTATCAAGAATACCCTTGGCCGTTTCATGGTCTTTAACAAGCACTCTAAAAAATGCATCAGGCACCATATCTTCTATTTGTTTATAGAATTTCACTGTAGGTTCAAAACATTGCCACGGTGCTAAACTGCCTGCATATATAAAAACATTATTTTCATATTTTCCGTCAGTATAAAAATAATCTTTTTCAATTTCATTGTTAAAACATGGCATAATATAACTATTGTCAAGTTTGAGTTTAAATCTGTTTTCATAATATTCTTTCATTGTTTGCGAAACAAACAAAATCAAATCTGCGCTCTTCAAACCACAAAACTCCAAGTATGACAATGCTGCATAGCGCAATATGCTTTTATTCCGCATATAGGATTCCGCAGCAGCGGCGCCCTGAACCCAAAGCACAATCTTTTTATATCCGACACACCTGGCCTTAAATGCTGCTGAAGGAACTATAACAACAATACCCTTTTCTTTGTTCTCGCTTTTCTTTTCCAAAACATCTATGTATTGTGTTTCAACATTGTTTAAATTAAGGCATTGTTCAATAACAGAAACATACTCGTTTGTCACAGTTTGATTTTCATAAGGATTATAAATGTCAAACAGCACAACAGCACCACCTTTGTTTCTTATTTCAATGATGATAGCAACTCATCTATATGTTTTTCAAAATAATATTTTTTTCCTGATTCTTTTGCACCGCACTTAAGTTTTGTTAGGAATTCATCATTTTTTTCTGCAATTTTTATTGTATCGATAAGACATTCGACCGTGTTTTCCTTCAAAACAATTCCGTTAATTCCATCTTGAACAAGAACAGAATTGTGAGCAACATCACTCACTATAGAAGGTAAAGCGGCAATTTTCGCCTCAATCAGGGTACCGGGGACACCTTCACCCTCCATTCTTGTGGGAAATAAAAGCAAATCATATCCGTTAAGCATATTATACACATTATCACCTTGAACCTTGAACACACCGCGATAATGACAGTTAGGCAACTTAGCCGCACATGACAAAAATTCTTCTTCATAGGCACTGTCAATCGGTCCCCAAAAATCAAATGTAATATCCGTAAGTTCTTTTGCTGCCTGCAAAACCGTATCAATACCTTTTTCAGGATATATCATTGAAAAACAAACGCATTTAAGTCTGCCGTCACGTGAATTTACTTCAATTTTCGTTTCAGGCTTTCTTCGGCAATTTTCAAATATACGAATATTTGTTAAACCTATTGCCTCAAGTTGATTTTTCATCCTTTCAGTTTCAACAAAAACTGCCTTATAGCCGGAAACCCATTTTTGATAGGCTTTATCTTTTGAAACAATATCTCCAAACGCACCGCCCATGACCATAAGAACAGAGCGATTCATTACCTTCCGATTAAAATAATAAAGAAACTTGGATAAAAAACGGCGCGGTTTAGCAGTTGTACCGATTATCAAAGAACCTCTTCTTGTGCAAAGTGCATTAAGCAAAGAAAAAAGCATCGAAATTTTGCCCTTTTTGAGCAAGGTTAAATCCAATTTTTTAATTTTAATGTGTTTGCTTAATTCACTGAAAATTGCGCTGTTTTTTGCCGTTACTCCTCCGGTTGTAGGGGTAAAACGACCTATATAAACCGTTTTGCTCATAAATATTCACTCACATCCAAACGCTGGTCAATTATTGAAAGTTTACCGTTTTTTTTCGGAGCAATTTTATCAGTTTCTTCTGCCGTAAATACTATTTTCCCGTTTGTTCTCTTAGTGAAAACCTCAGATATTTTCTGAAGTTTTTCTTTAGTAAGAGAATTTCCATTAACAGCAACAGCCTTTACGGTAACCTTGCCTTTATGTTCCTGAACAAACTGATATCTTGCCATATAATCATAAATTTCAGAATGCACCTCAAGAGAAGCCAATGAAATAACATCGTTATCTTTTCCAATAAGCACATCCTTTGTTTTTCTGCCTTGAACACTTGTAAGTCTTTTCTTATAACTGCCGCATTTACATGTTTCTTTCTCTGACCAACTTGAAATATCGCCCATTTTATACCTGATAAGAGGCATAGCATAATTGAGAAGTCCTGTACCTGCAATTTCGCCGCTAACTCCGGGCTGGGTTATAACATTATCGTCTTCATCAATGATTTCCACGATGCCGTACATAGGCTGAACATGATACTCTGTGCTGTCTTTACACTCGCTTGCAATAATCACTCTTTCGGACATTCCGTAAAAAGAAAACACCCTTGCATTGATAACACTTTCAACAAATCTGCGCTGTTCGTTTGTGACGGTTTCACTTATTGCCATATACCCTTTAAACTGATGCTTCAATTTCTTGTTCCTTGATGCAATATACTTACATAAAGTGTACATGGCGGACATGTAACCATAAGCGAAATCGGGCTTGTATTTTTCTATTGCTTTGCAATATTCCTCCATATTATCAGGAGTCATGTCAAAAATATTGATACTAAGTTCCCTTTTAAAACCGTCCCACTGCCAGTTCTTTCCTTTTGATTTTTGAGCCCAAAATTCCTTTCCTCTCATAACAAGTCTTGAACTGTCAGGTTTAAGACCGAAATCTTTGAACATACAGTTACAGTAAACACGTTCTCTCATAGGACTTTCTTTTTGAACATAAAAACCTGTAGGAGTTCCCGTTGAGCCTGATGTTGTCAAATAAACCAAATCTTCTTTATCAAACTCATCAGACAAAAATTTTTCCCTGTTATTAATTAAAATTTCTTTTGTCAGAAACGGAATTTTAACCAAATCTTTTTCCTCTTTTATCTCTGTGGGAGAAAGCCCTATACTGTCAAAGAGTTCATGATAATAAGGAACATGTTCATAGGCATAGGCAACCAACTGCTCAAGAGCCTCATCTTTTTCTTTTTTCGCTTCCTCGGCAGAAAGTTCTTCTATTCTCTTAAGTTTCGCCATTTCCCTATTGTAAACAGAACCATACCTCTTATTTTCGGGAATCATATAATACACAGGAGCAAGCAGATTTGTTGCCCACAGAGGGATTTTAGTGTAACTTTTAAGAATCTTATTTATAACAGACATTTTCGTTACTCCAGTTCGCCGTATTTTAACTCAAGCAAATTACCATCATACTTTTTTACACCTATGGGATAAATAAGCACCGCATGCTTTGAAGGTAAATCATATATTTTGATATGCCCGTATTGAAACAGTTTGTACGGTAAGAAATCCTTCTTAAACTGAATTATTTTTTTTGATTTGAGCGTTGCCTTGTCAACCGAAAGCAGTTGTGCATAATCGCTCTTTATGCCCGGACCCTTTTTCATATTTATCCACGATTTCCATCCTCTTATGCTTTCATCTGCTTCAACTGTCGTTGAAACCAACACCTTATCTGCTGTCTGCACCGAACTTACGCAACTTCCATCCATATCCGTTACAACTTTTGAAACCAACGAGTTGTTTGTTTTATCTTTTTCTAAATAATAAATATAGTTCTGTTCCAATGCCGTGTCTGTCGGATATATAAAACCTTCATCAGTTTCATAGAGAGAGCCTGAGCGATACATCTGTGACCCTTTCACAATCGGGGTCACGGTTTCAAAATTGTCTTTTGCTTCCCATATTCCTGACTCGCTGTCCAAATCGCCCGTAAGAATATAGACACAATTGCTCTTTTTGCTTGGAACAAGCGAGTGTATATGCCTTATTTCTCCTGCAGGAAATTCAAAAACCATTTTCCAATCTGCCTTGTCAAGGCTTCTAACAAAAATTCCGCTTGGCTTTGTCCGCTTGGAATTAAGAAGATACTCACCATATGCTATACAATTATCAAAACCTTCTATTCCTTCTATTCGACACATGCGTCTGGGATTGCTCATTGAATTACGATAAGAATACTCGCACTCTGTTTTGCCGTTTGTAATATCAATGCAATATGTTTTACCATCCATTGATAAAAGAATGTGTGTATCATCAAGTGCTACTGCTGTTCTTGCTTCAATTCTTAAAAGACGTTCAAAAAACCTAAATCTAGATAAAACAATTTTTATATTGGAAACAGGTAGTTTACAAATAAATTCTGCCTTGCCGCTTTCAACGTCAAGCAAATATATTTTCCCAAAATGACATGTTATAACCTTGTCATTTATAACAACCAAAGGTCTGTGACGCTTTGCAACAAGACGCACATTAATCAATCCTCCGTTTCAAGAATATCCGCAATACGCTTGCAGGCAAAACCGTCCCCGTAAGGATTGCTTGCCTGTGCCATTGCATCATATGCCTTTTTATCATTAAGCAAAAGTTTAAAGTTTTCGTAGATAACATTTTCATCTGTCCCTACAAGTTTGAGCGTACCCGCTTTAATTCCTTCAGGGCGTTCAGTTGTATCCCGCATAACCAACACAGGTTTGCCTAAAGAAGGCGCTTCCTCCTGAATTCCGCCGCTATCCGTAAGAATAAGATAACTGCGTGAAAGAAAATTATGGAAATCAAGCACTTCAAGTGGCTCAATAATATGTATTCTGTCACAGTCTCCGAGTTCTTCTGCCGCAGCCTGCCTTACAACAGGATTCATGTGAATCGGGTAAATTGCCTTAACATCCGGATTTTCCTCCATTACTCTGCGTATTGCACGGAACATATTGCGCATTGGTTCGCCCAGATTCTCTCGGCGGTGTGCCGTTATCATTATAAGTCTGCTGCCATCAGCCCATTCGAGTTCAGGGTGTGTATAGTCTTCACGAACGGTTGTTTTGAGAGCGTCAATTGCAGTATTGCCCGTAATATAAATTGTGTCCTCCGATTTACCTTCTTTAACTAGATTTGCTTTTGAAAGTTCTGTAGGAGCAAAATTATATTTTGAAATTATTGAAACAGCTTGACGGTTGAATTCTTCGGGGTACGGGCTATAAATATTATACGTTCTTAATCCTGCTTCAACATGACCGACAGGAATCTGAAGATAGAAACAAGCAAGCGCAGTAACGAATGTTGTTGAAGTATCTCCGTGAACAAGTACAACATCAGGCTTTTCCTTGTCCAGTACCTCTTTGATTCTGTTAAGAATATTTGTTGTTATATCAAACAAAGTCTGCTTTTCCTTCATAATTGAGAGGTCATAATCAGGTTTTACTCCGAATGCCTCGAGCACCTGATCAAGCATCTGGCGATGCTGACCCGTAACACACACAACAGCATCTATGTTTTTCCTCAATTTAAGTTCATTTACGAGAGGACACATTTTTATTGCTTCCGGTCTTGTTCCGAAAACAAGCATAACTTTTTTCATTTTTAAAAAGCCTCCTTCTTTTTAAGACCGCAAAGAGTACGAACCACGGGAATATATGGAATTATCCGTTCGCATACAACATATGTAAATACAACGTTACCAATAAGCAAACTCAGAACTATGATAATCGGAGTTTCTATTTCTAAAACATGGCATATAATTATTCTAAACATTCCAAGCAAATATCCGTTAAACAAATAGAACTGCAAGGAATATCGGCTGCAATTCTGCAAAAACTTCTCAATCTTTTTGAAAAACTTTATTTTATCCGCAAGCATAACAAAGTAATGGACAACAATTATAAAGAACATTATTATAGCCACTGACCTTACATAATCAAGCAGTTTTCTGTTTATATCATAACCCCTGCTCAGGATATCCACAAAAACATACAATACAACGGATAAAATAGCAACAACAGCATTCATCCAATGATTATTCCGATCTGTTTTAATTTTTATCAAAGGAAAAAACATATGCCCCAAAATAAAATACGGGAGATAGTATGCAGTTGTGTCAATAAGGAACAGAGTCGGAAGTTCAACAATTTCTCTTACTACAAGCAAAGCAATCACAAAGACCGCTTCTTTCCACTTTTGGTTGCAAACTTTTTCAATAATCGGAAAGACGAGAAAAACAGTGAACAAAGAGAATATAAACCAATATCCTCCACCTTTGCACAAAAGTTTAAACAAGCCTTCTTTAATAGGTACCATTTTGCTGACAATATCTCCGCCATAGGCATGAATCAAAGCATTAATAACCCCAAAAAATATATATGGTATAATTAACTGTTTTGCCTTGCCTAAAATAAACTTACTGTAATTATTACAGTAATAAACAGCACCCGCAATTAAAAAGAACAATTCCATGTGAAAATTGTATATCAGATGCTGCGTTTCAAAACACCACGGCACTTTCGATATGTTTATTGGGTGAATTATAAATGAATGCCCCAATATCATCAAAACGGCAGATAAACCTCTGAGTATATCAAGTTCTCTGATTCTTTCTTTTTTCTCAATCATAAATAATAAACATTTTCCAAACTGCAAACTTTCCTTGTATCAAGAACAATCTTGTCCGCAAGTTTATCCATATTTTCTTTAATTTCATTATGACCAACCATGATTACCACAAAATCAACACTACTAAGGAATTCATCAAAATCGTGATACTGGTTTTCAACAATATCTTCTGTTATGAACGGGTCATAAACCTTGAGCGGATGAGCAAGATGCCTTTCCATGCACTCAACAAGTTGCAGAGTCGGCGACTCGCGATAATCATCAACATTTTCTTTATATGTAAGTCCGTATAAACCTATCCTTGAGGTATCCTTGATACCCTTTTCCTTCATTATGTCATAAATTCTGTTAAGAACAAATTCGGGCATTGAATCGTTGACTTTCATTGATTCCCAGATAACCTTTGTAAGTGACGGATAATCACCCACAAGGAACCACGGATCAACGCTGATACAATGACCGCCTACTCCGGGACCGGGCTGAAGTATATTAACTCTGGGATGCATATTACAGATTTTAATAATCTCATAAACATCCATGCCGTCATGGCGGCAGATTTTTGCAAGTTCATTTGCAAAAGCAATGTTGACCGCTCTGAATGTGTTTTCAACTACCTTTGTCATCTCGGCAGTTCTGATATCGGTTACAACGATTTCACCCTGACAGAATGATGCATAAAGCGTCTTTATCTTTTCGCCTATCTCAACATCATCCGCACCGACCGTACGGTCATTATGAAGGAGTTCGTAGACCATGTTTCCCGGAATTATGCGTTCAGGTGCATGAACAAGATGAATATCTTTGCCTATTACAAAACCGTTTTCCTCAATAGCAGGACGAACAAACTTATCAATCGTTCCGGGTGAAACAGTTGATTCTATAACAACCGTTGCGCCTTTTGGGCAAACATCCATAACACTCTTTACAGCAGAAATAACATAACACGCATCTATTTTCTTTGAGAATTTATCATACGGAGTAGGCACAGAAACAATATATGTATCAGTAACCTGATATTCTGTTGTAAATTTGATTCCGCCCTTTACGGCAGCCTCAAAAAGTTCGTCAAGTCCGTCTTCTTTAAAGGTAGTTTTTCCCGAATTTAGAGTTGCAACAAGGTCTGCATTATAATCCGTACCCACAACTTCAACTCCGTGTGATGCCATCATCAGCGCCGTGGGGAGTCCTATATATCCAAGTCCGATTACATTAATCATTATCCATTGCCTCTATTCTGTAAAATTTATTTTATATCCGTGTTTTTTATCATCGTTTTTCCATGTAAACTCTACGCATTCGCTGTTTTTGAGAACACCAAAATCAGGAGCATATGAACAGAGTTCGCCTGAAGTATGAATCTCACTCTTGCAATCCGTGCAAAAAATCTTACAAACTTCTGTTCCGGTGTTCTCATAAACAGTAATACTTTCCTTATCAGCCTTACAGGTATAACCATCCGCAAGATGAAGATAACTGTGAACAGTTTCGTTTAACGGTGAAACCACCAAGTCCTCAACTGTAAGAATTCCGTTTTCAAGTAAAACTGTTCTCATGTGCTTGTCGCCAAAACAGTTTTTATATTCGCTGTCAATACAACTTCCTTTTTTTGTTACCTTGATATTTTTAATTCTGTTGCCGACTCTGTGCTCACCCCAACACTCCGACTGTTCGCGTGAACCTACTGTTAAAGTATTGTGCGCTCTTGTTGAACGGAAATATTTTCTCATATCGCCTTGATATTCATAAGTACCTGAATTAACAAACAAAGGCTTTCCGTCAACACAGACTTCAAAACTCAAGCAATCACAATGACCGTGACCCGGATTATAATCCGGTCCGATTTTACCTGCATCAAACATCATCGCGATTTTACCATTGTAAAATTTATAATATCCGCTTGAGACAAGTTCTTCTTTATATCGCGGAAATATACCGAGAACATCCTTGCAGGCTATTTCAATGCTTTGTGCAGACTTTGCAACATTATTGCCTGAATCATTAAAAAGAGGCGTTCTTGAAAAACCTTTTTCCATTGATGCCATGGCATCTAACATATTTTGAATAACAGGCTTAATCCAATCACATTCAGGGAAGCCCTCACTCTGAGATAATTTTGCAATTCTCAAAAGGTCTTCAAGAATTATTTTGTGGTACATCGGAGAAAGTTCAAAATGCACTCCGTCAGGGAGAATCTGCTCTTTCACCTGAGAATGCAACAACTTAACACTCTTTCGGCAGACTTTGTCATCTCCGAAAAAATAAGATGCAATAACAGCCGCTTTGAGATTTTCAAAATAGTGGTTTGCAAGAAGGTGTTTTTCAAAGTGGGAGAGAAGATACTTATATTGTATAAATAATTCAGTATAAACTTTATTTCGGAAATCTTCATCCAGTGCATTACCAAAAAACTCCATTGCAATCAGAATATTAGGCAAATGCAAAGAGATTACATAAGGATGAAGTGCGGGCTTTTCTTTAAGATAATCTTCATACAAACGCTTGAACACATTTAAGATTTCTACGTTTTTTGTTTTTGAATATTCTGCTCCAAGCACAACCGCATATTCAAAATAATACAGATTAAATCTGTAAAGAGGAGCCATTACCTTGCGTGAATTAGAGGAATAATCAATCTTAAATTTTTTGTTAAGAATTGAGATCTCACCGTTAATCAGTTCATCAATATTGTATCTGCGGCAAAAACCCTCATCTATATCAACAGCAGGTATCATAATATTTACATTACGAAACTTTACGGGCATTGATTCCGCACTGCCTCTTTCTTTTGACTTAAACTTATTCAAAACACGGTTAACTGCTTGCGAAACTCTCAAATA
This sequence comes from Oscillospiraceae bacterium, assembly GCA_015065965.1. GTDB lineage: Bacteria > Bacillota > Clostridia > Oscillospirales > Acutalibacteraceae > CAG-177. The sequence continues at coordinate 39,228 of SVPH01000012.1, read as the reverse complement.
TTTTAACGTTGAAATATATCGTTTTATCTTTTTTTTCATATCTTTAAACCGTCAATCCGTAAATCATGGGAACAAGTGTTACTACAACCAAATATGAAACAACATCAAAAATGATGGAATATTTAAAATAATCATTAAATCTGTAACCTACAGACATTGACATGCCGAGAGTTGAACTTGCAAGAGGACAACTGAGTGCAACACCTGAGGCAACGGTAATACCCAAGGCAAAAGCATAAGTATTAAGACCCATATCCGGCGCAATAGCAATAACTATAGGAAGAACAATAAGAATTGCTGTTGAGTTTGAAATAAATTCGCTTGTAAACTGAACAAGAAAAACAAGGATACAGAACAGCAGGAAAGGACTGATACTGTCACCTACAAGAGCATTAAACCCTTTTGTTATCAGTTCTGTTCCACCCGCTGATGACAAAGCCTGAGCCAATCCAAGGCAACCTGCAAGCCTTCCGACAATGTTCCAGTTAACCGAAAGAACAGCCTTCTTTTGTGTTATACATCCAGTTACTATACAAAGAAGCGCTGCGGATGTGCTTGTTATCGCAAGCGGCAGCCATTCCGTTATGTAAAGAACTACCGTTACAGAAAAAATGCACGCCATTATTATCATCTTAGTTTTAGAATAACTCTCTTCTGAGGGTTTAATATCAACATCCGCACTGTCATCATCCGGTCTGTTTCCCCAGATTTTTTCGCCGAGTTTTCTGCCGATAAAAAGGCAGTAAAACAAACCCAAAATCAAAATTATACCTGCAACAAGGGTAAAGTCAAAAGTCTTGAAAAGCCTGATACCGTTTTCTTCAAGAAGTCCTTGTGCAGTCATCTGCTGAGTTGAACCTACAAGCGTTGATGCACCGCCTATAACACAGCCATACGCAATCGGCATTATAAGATTTTTTGATTTAATTTTTTCGTTAGACTTTGAAAGCCCCATAATAATGGGAATAAAAATCGCAAGAACAGCAGAATTTGTAAGGAACGCTGACATCAGTGCTGATACAAGGTATGTTCCTGCAATGAGTTTGGTTTCAGAACCCTTTGAAACCCTGATTATCCATCTGCCTATGGTTTCAGCAAGACCTGTCTCCGCAATGGCTGAACCGATAATCATAACGCCGATGGTCAAAATAACCGTGCTTGAAGAGAATGATCCGAATGCAGTTTTGAAATCACACACACCGCATATAACCATAAGCGCACAGCCGATTATTGCGGTTGTAGCCATTGGAAGTTTGTCCCAAATAAAAAGGACAATACAACCTATAAATATAACTAAAGAAATTACATCTATTCCCATTAATTTTTCCCCTTGAATTATCTTTTTCTTTTTTCCATTTCGCCTTTATACCTTGCAAAGCAAGAGATTGTATATGCAAACCACGGAAGCGGGTCAGAAAGCGAAAAAACTACATCTTTGGTTTTGAACGGAGTAAAACAAAAAGGCTTTGTTTTAAACCTGTCCGGCGATTTGACAAACCACATTGCCGTCGCCTGCCAATGGCGGATTCTTAATCCATCGGGATAATCTTTTATATAAGAAGTAACAGGTACTCCGTAGGCTCTTTCAAGCATCTGACGAACAACATGTGCACCGCAATACCAACTGATTTTTAGGCTTGCAGAAATTCTGCCATTGATTTCCATAACCTTTGGTATATGATCCTCTTCACTCTCAATAAAACATACTGAGGCATATCCGCGCCAATTCATAAGTTTAAGAAGTTTTTCAGCCTGTAGCGCCACTTCCGGCATATTGCAACTCTGGAACAGTGAGTTTGTTCCGACTCCAAGCGGATAAGGCATCGAAGACTTTGCAATCATTGATGTTTTAACTTCACCATCATTATCTATAAATGTATAAGAAACTCTGTGAGTTTCCGCATTTTCAATAAACTCTTGAATTACATACTCATCAACTTTAACAGCACCGCTGTTTATAAGTTCAAAAAGCCTTTCTTTCGTTTCTGCTTTATAGAAGCCTCTTGAACCTGAACCTTTTCTTGGCTTAAGTGCAAGCGGAAACTTTACTTTTGCAAGGAACTCATCCATGGATTCATCATCCATTTTGGTAATCGGACAGTTAATTCCGTTTTTTGTGCAAAGTTCCATTGTGAGTTGCTTGTCATACGCCTTAACAAAACACTCCTCATCTGCGCAGGCATACTTAACATAAGGCAAATATAAATCCTTATTCTCCCAAAGTGTGTCTGTTGTAGGTTCTGTCATGGGCATAACAACATCGTAGTTGCCTGAAAAAATTTCTCTGTCAAGAACTTTTTTAAGTTCTGCCATGTCATACCTTGTCTGCGGCTCAAGAATTTTTTTCACCGGATATCTTGATACATAGCCAACATCCATCTTTGAGCAGTTCAGCGTTGTGCAAACGCAGCCCAAATCATGTAATTCTTTAAGAATAATTGCAACCTGTCGACCGAAACCGTCAAGTACAAGAACTCTTGTTCCCTTAAAATCCATAAAATTCTCCTGTCTGTAGTAATCCGGTTATTTATTAAGAATACTTTCGTATTTATCTGTCAGCACCTCAAGAGTGTTGTTTGACTTAATATATTCACATGCCTTTCTGCCAAAAACTGCTCTTTCTTCCTCAGGCATCATATAAACTGTTTCTATTCTGTCGGCAAATTCTTCCGAACTATACGGTGTAATTGTATAACCTGCACCTGATGTTTTAACAAAATGGTCTTTAAGACATGTGCCATAAACAATGCAGGAGCCCGAATACATATATTCATTAATCTTATTTTTGGATGCATCAAAGCGGTAAGAATTAGGATTATTCTTAACTGCAAGGTGCGCAAGGGTGACCTGTGCCCTTCTGAGCAAAGCGGGAATCAATTCTTTTGAAATGCGTCCGTAAACAAGAACATTGTCAAGATTGTTATCATCAACATACTTCTGCATGCCTTCCGCTTCTTTGCCGCTACCGACAAACACAAATTTCACGGGCAAACCCTTGTCTGAAAGGATTTTGGCAGCCTCCAGCATTTCATAAACACCCTCATAAATCATATAATATCCGCCAAACACGCATAGGAAATCATCGCCAATAAACTCACGTATTTCTGCAGGAAGTTCATTATACCTTTCTGCGTTTTTATCAAATCGTTCGCAATCCATTGGCTGATCAATCCAAATCATTTTTTCTCTGGGATATCCGAGAATATCGCTGATATATTCGTGACCTTTTGACATCGAGTATATGATGGTTTCTGCCCTGTCATATGCCCATTTTTCAAGAGTGCTGAAAAGTAATGCTTTAGGATGTTTTGGATTAAGACCCTTGTTGTAAATCCACGATGCCGGCCACAAATCACGCACTTCTGCTATAAAGCGTGCACCGTATTTCTGCGAAATCTTATAAGCGGCAATCCATGTAAAAGGATGAATTGAACATCCTACAACCACATCGGGTTTGCCAAATTTTTTCACAAGTTTCTTTTCATTCTTAAGCACGGATTTTACAAACGCGAGTGTATTCAGAAATCTCTTTGCACTTTTGTTTTCGGAATATTCAGGAGTACGGACATAAGCGTAATATGCATTGGGGTTAACCTCAGATGTCATGCACTCCTCTGTTGTTATGTATTTATGAGAAAAATGCGAAAAAGCAGATGAAACAACCAACACTTTATGACCTCGTGATGATAAACCGTTTGCAAAGTCATACTGCCTTGAAATTCCTCCGTGTTTTGGTTCTGAAGAATAGTGATCAATTATCCAAATGTTCATTAATAGCACCTCTTAACCTTTAATCTGTTCTTTTTCATCTGCAATAAGTTTGGCATAACACTCACCGAATGTGGTGAATTTAAAGTTTTTTCTTTCAAGCAATGAAATAAGTTCCTCGACTCTTACATCTACCTTGCCGAGACCTCTTCTTGCCCTTATATTTGTCAAAAAACCTGTGTCTGCGACCTCGGGCATATCTTTTTTTGAAAGTTCAAACGGATGTATGTAAAGAAAATAACTTTCCGCATTCTCAAGATATTTCTTAATCAGAGGTTTCATAAGCATGTCCCATGGCAGAATTCTTATCCAACCACCACCGGAAACCGCAATGTGCTTGCCCAAAACTTCCTGTGTGCTCAAAGAAAACTCAGCAAAACCGTTTTTATAATAAACACCTTTTACAGGCTGAGTATAGTCGCTCAAGTCGATTTCTCCGTAAAGCGGATGGTTGGGGACATCCATTCTGCTTGAACTGTACTTAAACCCAACCTCTTTTACAGCAGCATATCTTTCATCATCAATTCCGTAGCACGGTGCACGATAGCCTATAACCTCTTTACCAATTATATCTTCAAGGGTTAATTTTGCCTGAGTTATCTCTGCTCTGAATGCCTTTACCTCCATATCGAGCGGACGCACATGAGTTTTACCGTGGCAGGCTATCTCATGGCCGCATGAAACAGCATATTTAAGTTCTTCTTTTATTTTTTCTGCGAGTTCACTAAGAACAAAGAATGTTGTTTTTATTTCATGCCTATTAAGCAAATCAACATAGTTTCCAAAGCCATCAAGCATTGAAAAATCCGCCGATGCTTTTCCCAAGAAATAATTAAGATGATACCAATCTTCAATATCCATGGACATTACCGCAAATTTGGGATCAATCATTTTTCCACCTTCTCTTTATCTTTAGCATTTGCTATACTTGCTTCGCCTTCAACAACACCTTCATGTTTAAGAACTTTAAGAATCGTACCGAAAAAGCATTTGCAATCAAAAATAAAACTCAGTTTCCGAACATATTCGCCGTCATACTTTGCCTTAACGGCAACAGGCAGTTCATCCCTGCCGTTTATTTGCGCCCAACCCGTAAGCCCGGGCTTAACATCGTTCGCTCCATATCTATCCCTTTCTTCGATCAAATCATACTGATTCCAAAGTGCTGGTCTCGGACCGATGATGCTCATTTCGCCTCTTAATATGCAAAAAAGTTGGGGTAACTCATCAATTGAACTTTTTCTTATGAATCTTTGCCATTTGCTGAGGAACGCTTCGGGATTTGCGAGCATGTGGGTGGGCATATCCTTGGGAGCATTAACAGACATAGAGCGGAATTTGATAATATTAAAATGTGTTTTATTTTCACCTATTCTTTTCTGTTTAAAAAACACTGGTCCCGGAGAATCAATTTTTATAATCATCGCAACCACAAGCATAGGAATCGCAAGAACAACAAGTCCGACAAATGACAAAATAATATCTATCAAACGTTTTATATAGCGTTTATACATAACAATTTCTCCTCGTCAAATTCCGTATTTATCCAAAAATTCGGCAATTTTTTCACCTTGAAGTGCAGCATCAGCCGTAACTCCGTTTAAAACCGTTAACTTCTTTTTTTTGTTGTTTTTTCTGATACCGAAAGATTGCATCAAACGGTATATATATCCAAAAGGTAACAAATATCTGTACCTTGCAAAAAACGGATAACTTTTATAAATTTTTTCAGGTTTGGGAAAAATCTGCAATAATACGGCTCTCAGTTTACTACCTCCGCTTCTATATGCCGCCTGTGCCTGAATATTGCTGAATTGACCAAAAGTTAAATTGCCAAATATAAAATCCGCAAGTGCTGAAAGTTCGCTATTTTTTATTAAAGCAGAATTGTTTTCAAAAAGTAAAACTATTAACTGTTCTAAACTATCAGCAAACCTTTCAAGCCCAAGTTCTTTAAGATACCCGTCAGTTTTTTCATTATAATTAGTATTATTTATTTTCATTATATATAAATCGGCAAGTTGCCTGAGTGAAGCCGAACCTGTTCTCAAATGCGAACGCATATGTAAAAGCAAGTGAATATACATATCTTCATTTGTCATGTGAAAAATATGTTTTTTACCTTCAACCGCAACCGCTCTTTTTCTCAAATCTCCGTAAAAACATAAACTGTTCTCCTCCTCTGAGTTGAGAATATGATGTGCCTCAAAAGTCACTCCGTTTTCACTGTTAAACCAACCGTCATGACAAGTGGTGGATTTGCATTTCTTATACCCGAGAGAAACAAAAACTTTTTCAAGTTTCTTTGCTTGTTCAGGTTTATAAAGGATATCAATATCACACATTTCACGCAGTTCTGGGTTGGGGTAAAAGTTCTTTAGATATATACCCTTAAGCATAAGAATATCAACGCCGTTTTCTTCAGCGCATATTTCAAATTCTGACCATGCAAAACTCTGGTTTGCTTCTTTTTTTGCTGAACTTATTTCATACATTATAAACTCAGAATCATCAAAACATTCATCGGCATTTGAAACTATCGTATTATATAGTAAATGCAAAACTGAATTCTTCTTTGCGCACTTCAGAATTTCTTCTAAACTTGTCCCTGAAGGTAAGATTGAAAAATCCAGTTTTTCACCACGGAGTATCATGCCGAGAACCGTTGTTAAATTAAGTTCTGTCTGTGTCAAAATTTATCTCCTCCGAAGTTTAAATGCATTTCTGATTTTTTTCATAAACAACCGAATCGGACGAGTAGGATACCACAAAATTGCCCACAATTTATACCTGACTGACTCTGCTTCTATACATTTACCGTTTTTTATTACTTGCGCAACACAGGCAACAGCCTGTTCCTTATGTATAGATTCACACCACACCTGCGAATCGCCGTTCATCGTAAGAGTATTGCCTTTTATTTTTCTTATACGGTGCAAAACCAACCTTCCGTCGGAACGCTTAAATAACAAAATCTGACCAAATTTGAACGAATCATCTTTACATGAGCGAAGTACAACCACATCTCTGTTCGGTGATAAAAAAGGCATCATACTCGAACCCGTAACACACAAATGAACGTTTGAGCCGTTTTTAAGCAGTTCTTCAACCACTCCGCAGCCTTCAGCAGAATTCATTTCGATTATTTTCAAATCACTCACCCAAAACCGATTCTTTAGTTATTTTTACTGCTTCTCCGTCCGGCTGACATTCGAGCATCCATATAGGTACAACATTAATTATATCGTCAAGAGTTGCCAATGCATTTTTCATGCATTCTTCATCCCAATGAGGCAAAAATACATGGGGCATAAATGTTTCTATTGCTTCAACAAGGTCAACACGCCTAATTCTGTTGATTTTACCTTGTTTTAAAACAACAACACCCTTTAATAATGTTTTTTTGTTGGCAAAATAGGATGATGAACCTTTCCACGGTGAACCGTAAGCAAATACACCTTTATCAAAATTTCTGATAAAAACCTTATCTCCGTTAAGAATGTCTGCTCCTTCAACCTTTTTCCACAGTTCAGCCTGAGTTGTTTTTCCGATTCCTGAAGGACCAACAAACACTATTCCCTGACCGTTCAAATCAATAACAGATGCATGTAAAAACAGTGTCCTAAACTTGCACAACGCAGAATAAACTGACGTTATCATAAGTTCTTCACTGTATTCGCCATTGTTGCCGCTGCAAACGAAACTTTCACTCCAATCATCGTTTGAAAACAGCATTGAAGATCCGTCCGATGCAGAACGCAAAATATGTGCATATGGTTTGGAAACATACTCAACACCAAATGTGCTTGTACCTATCTCAGCAAAATTACCAACTGAAATTTTAGCAATACATTTATCGGACTGTGTTTCAAATTCCGGATAACCGTTAAACCCTTTTCCACAATCAATTTCAAAAACTTCGTCAACAAATAAATACTTTTTCATTAAACCATTCTAAAGCATTTCCATGCACCGATTGCTTCAAGTTCATGGAAATAATCATTAAAGGGGGCCTCATCACCCTTTGTATTAATTGCAGTTGTCATTCCGCTGTAATAAGTACGGCAAGGATCAACAGCATGTGTAAAAGAGATAACAAACGTACCGCTGGTGGAGTCGTCAACCTGTCCGTATGAATCGGCAATATTTTCTTTCATTTTCAGGCAAAAAAGCCTTGACTGAGGGACAATGTAAGTTTTTTTCATTGTCTATTCCTCCTTTATTAATTTTTGATATGCTGCATAAAGCCTTTCGGCGATTTTACAAAATTCTTTACTGGTTTTTTCGGAATCTCCGCTTTCAGCACAAAGAGTACCGGGACATCGCTGACAAAACTCCGCATATTTGCAATCGGCACATTCATAAGGACTTTTCAAAGAGTCAAGTTTTATATTGAGTTTTTCCCACGCGCTTTCAAGACCGTTTTCAAGAGTTGTATACGGCCCGTTCATAAACGCACAAAGTTGCATATACCCATTCCAAGTCATCCAGAACGAATTGCCGTAATTTGCACACCATGCAAAAGGGCTGTCAAGAGGCGGAAACTTGTTTTTTTCAAGTTTTTCTAATGTTAATTCATCAATAAATTCGTCAAATGTAAAGCGTGACTTTTTAACTGAATTTTTCGCACCCCTTGCCGATTTAACAACGGATATGGAGTGCTGAAACGGTACATTCCATTCTCTTGCAACCTCATACATTTTTTGCAAATCATCAGCATTTTCTCTAACTACGGTAGCAGTCAGCATTAAAGGCACTTTTGAATCTTTGAGCAGTTTGACTGCATTTGAAATTCTTGTAAAGCCGTCTGCAACACCGCAAACCCGTTCATAGGTTTTGTTGCTCGCACCGTATAGCGTCAATTTGAACTGATATGGCATCCCGTATTTACGGAATTTCTCTATTGCATTCTCATCAACAAGTGATCCGTTTGACATGATGGAAATGAGAAAACCAAATTCATTAAGTTTAGAATATATTTCCCAAAAATCAGGTCTCAACAATGGTTCTCCTCCTGTAAGAGTTACATAAAGTGTACCCATTGATCGTGCTTGCAACGCAACATCCAACCACTCGTCGGCAGAAAGCATCTTTCCGTGCTTTTCTGCCTGCTCTTTAGTCAGACGGATATAACACATAGGACATGTGAAATTGCAAAAAGGTGTTAATTCAAATGTTGCCGAAAGCGGAATCCTGTTCTTTTTTGCATAAGTTCTGAGTTTAGACGGAAGGACAGAGGTTATTTCACAATCGCTCATTCTTCCAATACTCCCTGTTCTTTAAGACCGCGTAAAAACATATCAACATCACGGCTTGCCGTTGACTCATCAATTTCATATTCATCAAGCAAAGCATTAACAAGAGAAATCTTTTCTGTTCCGCTGATAAGCAAGTCCCACAGAAGTGCTCCGCTTTCCGTAAGGGCAATCATGCCATGGATTTCGCTTGTACGTCTGCCTACGGGAACCGCCATAACCTGCAGACCTACTTTTCTGAGAACAAATCCGTCCTTGACTTTATAAACCATCAGATTTCCTCCGTTTCATTGCTTGTTCCGTATATATTAACGCTTCCGTCTTCGTTAATTCTGTAAATTCTGTTGCAGTATTTTAACATGCTTGAGCGATGTGTTGTAATTATGCAAATCTTGTTAGGGTCACTCATCATTATGTTGCCGAGAACTCTTGCTTCTGTTTCGTAATCAAGAGCAGAAGTTGCTTCGTCCATAATAAGTACCGGTGCTGAACGCAAAACCGCTCTTGCAATTGAAATTCGCTGTGCCTGTCCCTCAGAAAAATTAACTCCTCTTTCCCCAACTTCAGAATATATCCCGTCGGGCAAATTTGAAACAAAATCCCACGCATCTGCAGTTTTTAGCGCATCAATGATTAGACTGTCCTCCGCATCAGGTCTGACTGCACGTAAATTCTCTGCAATTGTTCCTGAAGTAATATCGTTGCTTTGCGGAACATATGAACAAAGTCTTCTTGTACTGTATGATGCACCTAAAGATGTTCCGTCAGAGGATAAGAAAACTATTTTGCCATCCGTTGGAGCAACAAGTCCTAATAAAAGCCTGAGAATTGTTGTTTTACCCTCTCCCGAAGGACCTGTTATTGCAACCGTTTCACCGCATCTGACATAGAAATCCGTGTTTTTGAGAACATAATTGGGAGACTTTTTATATTTGAAACTGACGTTTTCGGCACAAACGGATATTTGACCGTTTTTTGCTTTTTCAAGCAGTTCGTTTGCTTTTTGAGCATCCGCATCGTTTTCTTTAGCGAGTTCTGAAATTTCTTTTATTCTGCCCGCACAAGTTGCAATAGACACTGCAGAAGGCGCAAGCGATACAATAGATGAAAACGATGAAGTTAAAATTGAAGAAAGCGAAATAAATAAGGTCATCGTACCGTACGATATAACCCCGTTCCAAAGTTGCCATACACCCCAGCCGTAACATGAATATGAAACGGCAAGACCAACAAGAGAAAGGCACATGGACATTAATATTGAAAACTTATCGTGTTCCAGTTTTACAGACCTGTATTCAAGCAAAAGTTTTTTGAAATTATCAGCATACTGTTCAACAAGCCCGAACGCTTTAACCATCTGAATATTCTGAAGGGTTTCTTCACCGTAAGAAATAATCTTACCATTGGTTTCTCTGCTTCGTTTATTGTATTTTCTGATTTTCTTCATCATAAAACGAGAAGTGAAAAATACAACAGGTGATCCTAGAAGCGCGATTATAGCCATGGTAGCATCATAATAAAGAACTATACCGAATGCCCCGACAAACTGAGCAATTCTTGTAAAAACATTCGGCAAAAAAGCAATGATTCCGTTCGATACAGAACTTATATCTCCTTCAAGACGATTTATTAAATCGCCGGAATGGTAAGCGCTGATGCTTTCCCAATCAGATGTTACCATATCCGCAAAAAACTCCGAGCGTATTTCTGTATTTATCTTTGTGCCTGTCTTGGATATAATCCTTGAGGATACCGAATTGATAATTATTTGTGAAACAGCCAGACCTATCGCAAGCACCGCAGAATAAACTATGGTTTCCTGATTATGAGAAACAACAGCATCTATCAGATATTTTGACGCAACGCTTGTTCCAAGTCCCATAAATATCCCCAGTATACCGATTGCAATATGCAGTGCAATGCTGCGCAAATACTTTTTAACATAGCGCAGCAGCCATTTCCACTCTGTAAAAACTTCACTAAAAAGTTTTGTGTATTTTACTTTTCTCATCATATTTTATCTTAAGATTTTTCTTTTTCGTAGCCGTACCTACCGTAACTATATCTGTTATATTTGCTATAGCGACCGTATCTGTAACTCTCTCCGTATCCGCCAAGACCCGATGCAGCACCATTAAGTACACATCCGAGTATTTCAATATCGACTGACATAAGGCTGTCAAGCGCATATTTGATTCTGTTTATTCTTACACAGTCCTGCCTGATTACCAACACCGCAGCATCAGATGCCTGAGCAATAGCGGTCGGGTCTGATGTTAGCGCACAAGGCGGAGTATCAACAATAACAAAATCATACTCCTTACGAAGTCTATCAAAAAACTTGCTGAAGTAATCCGCTCTCATTATTTTTTGTGCAGTATGATTTTCAGTTTTGAATGTCAATAAATCTATATTGAGTTCATCTATTCTTTCAAAACAGAACTTTGTTTCATCCTTAATTGCTGTACGTTCACAGTTTTGGATAAGTTTAAGAATCGACGGATTACGCAAATCACCTTCTACAAGTATAACTTTTTTGCCAACCTTTGCTATTGAGGCGGCAAGATTAACCGCAACGGTTGTTTTTCCTTCAGCCGGAGCAGTACTCGAAACCATAATAACCTTAATCTCTTCACTCGCCGACTGTATAACAGCATTTCTCATCATCCTAACCGCTTCCTGAAAACTGTCACCAACCATCGGGTTTGATATCAGAAGTGCCCTGTTAATTTCTTTGTTGTGCTTTTTGAATACAACATTAGGAATAAGACCAAGACAAAACTGATTGAGTTTTTCACGAATATCCTGTTTGGTTCTGATTGTATTTCGCATTATTGCGTAAAGAATTATCCACGCAATTCCTATCAAGCCTCCGAAAGCAGCGCCAAAGATCATTTGGTTTAAATAAGACTGCTTGTTTGACGGCTCCTCGGGAAAAACCGGCTCCGATATCATCGTAAGCATTGTACTGCCGATAACATATTCGGCAACACTCGGATAATTTTCGATTGCTGAAATAAGAACGTCATATGTCTGCTGCGGGTCAGAACCAACAGCAGTCATTGTAAACATATTCGTTTCTGAAACTGCTGTTGCACCAAGCGATACCGGAACATAGGAAATATTCAAATCTTCACATATCGCCTCCTGCAACAGGTTACTTTCGATTATATACGGAAACGTATCTGAAAGTTGGTCTGCCGTTGCTCTGTTATAGTAGAATGAATACGACGAAATCCCACTGCCCTCTGCACCAACAGCCTGGGTCTGAACCGTGAAGGTTGCAGAAACAGTATATCTGGGAGAAAAACTCATATAACTTCTAAAAAACATTATGCCTGCAAATATAACTACTAAACCAACGCAAACCCACCAAAACTTAAGTAAACCTTTCCACAAGTCACTTAAATAAAGTTCTATCTTGGCATTCTCTTCGTTCTGCTGCAATGGTCTTTTTTGCGCGGTGGAATCTGTTGTTTTCATAAAATATCATACCGTTCTAATTAAATTTAAAGGTTTCTGTCCGAATTTTTATAGGCAGAACCGTGTTTTGAATATCCGCCATAATAACTGTAATAATCTCCCGAGCGTCCCGTTTCATCGGAACCAAGTTGCCCGAAGAAAGAAAATTCGCTGTATACATCGTTGAGTACACATCCTGCAAACTTTTCTTTTTCGCCAAGCGTCATGATGGCATCGTTGACATCCGCAGCCTGAACATAGTCGGTGCGAACAACAAGAACAGATTTATCACAAATCTTTGAAATTGATGCAACCTCTGCCGCAACAGAAAGCGGCGGAGTATCTATAATTACATAGTCAAAACTTTCTTTAAGTTTCTTAACCAATATTTTTACAGAGTTAGAATTAATCCATTCAACATAATCCGAATGTTTTGAAGCATTCAGTGCAACGAAAAGTTTACTTGATTTATATCTGTAAAGAGGAAGTTTTTCAATCATTGAATTACCCGAAAGAAAATCGCCAAGATCCGGTGATTCAATTTTTGAAATTCTCAAAACTTCGTGCAACGCAGGTTTCATAAAATCCATATCAAGTAACGCAACAGTATGCCCTTTGCTTGCAAGTGCAAGGCTTATGTTTGCGGCAGCCGTTGATTTGCCTTCGTTTTCCGCAACGCTTGTTATAAGAAAAACTTTGTCGCCTCCGTTACGGTTAAGATATTCAAACCTCGTTGCAATTTTTTGATAACTTTCCGAAAACTTAAAACTTGTAAACGGCTTGTTAATAAGAAGATTGTTTTCTTTGCGCTGAATAAAATCCTTAAGCGTGCTGTATTTTCTCTCATGCGCAACAGTTCCAAGAAGTTTAGAACCGATCTTTCTGTCATAAGATGATTCACTTTTCACTGTATCTCTCAAAAGTGAAATAACAGCAATTGCAATAAGCACAATCAAAGATAAACCGCCTACAACAATAGATTTGTAAGACGATGAAACCGAATTTGACGGTACACGCGGAATTTCCGGTTCTCTTATTGTATCAATTACCGCATTTGAGAAAATCGTATTTGAAATCTGCGGATAAACTGCTATAACCGCTTTGAGTTCTTTGTACGCAACCTGCGGGTCATCAGCGGTAACTTTAAGATTAAGAATATTGGTATTGGTCAGTGCAGATGCCTCAAGTACACCGTTAAAAGAACTTTCGCCAAGATATTCCGCTGCTTTTTCTTTCATTGAAGGTTGAACAAATACCTCGCTGAAAATCGTTGCCATTTCGCTTGATGCCGACAGGTTGGTATATGCCTGATAAGTACCTGTTTTTACATTGACAATCAGCGTTGCTGAACTTGTGTAAACAGGTTTGTATATGCTTACTCCCGAAATATAAACGGCAACAAAACCTATTACTGCAGCCATTGCCACAAGCCAAATGTTGTTAATTATATCACGCAGCAAACTGTGCCATTCAAATGTCAGTTTGCTTTTGCTCTCATATTCTTTCATGTGTTATCCTTCCACAACTATTGTTAAGATTGAGTGACCTTCCCTGCCCTGACTGTCCGTTGTATAGTAATGTGCCTGATACTCTCCCGGATTATCGGGATTATAATTTGAGTCGATGATAACATTCTGAAGTTTTTCACCGTTTTCATCTACAGCCCCTTCAACATTACCCATCAAATCATATTCTTCTCCTGCTTTTATATGGACAAGATAGTCTTTAAGTTTCACTTCAGGCGCTGCAACGCTCTTTTCCTCAACATAAACCGGCATATCCATATATATAGTATCGCCCATGCTGTTTGTAACTTTAAGTGAAACTTTAAAAACGCCAACTTTATTTGTTTCGTAATCCGTTGTTGTTATTATAACCCTGTCACTTATATCTCCGTCAATACAATCAAAAGCACTGACAGAAGAAGCAATATCAACATCTTCTCCGACAGCAAATACCATTGAGTTTTCTATAACAAAATAAGGTTCGGTATAATCTTTAAATCGAATCTTTCTTTTTGCGGTAGCAACATGATTATCATCATCGCAAACCGCATAAGTTACAGTTGAAATCTTTTCAGATGTAAATTTTGAGACAGATTCAATAATTATTTTGGAGGTTATGTCACCGTCTTTTTCGTCATATGCAGTCACGCCCTTGAGCAATTCCGAATCCTCCATTTTAAGGCTAACATCTATAATATCATCTTCAATGGTTATAACAGGTCTTGTATCATCTTTCATTGCATCCGCTATGTAAAACCCAATAAACAAACAAATAGATAAAACAAAAATCACGCTTACAATCATCCGTAATTTTTTCAATCAGTATACCCCCCGCAGTATTTATTAATAACTATAAATTTTTTGATTATTAATAACCTTGAGCGGATTATCTTTTAAAAGATAATTCGCATAGTTTTCCGAATACAAAGTACTTATCATCTCATGCATATCTTTAAGATAAGGCGTTCTTCTGTAAGGGCTGTGTGCATCGCTGGCAACAAAATCCGCTACTCTGTTTTCAAGCAGTCTGTGAGCAGTTTCCGCTGCAGCCGAACCGAAAGAGCCTTTTAGACTTCCTTTATTAATCTGCAGTAAGCATCCGAGTTCTTTCAGTTGAATCGCCGCATCTTCCTGTTCGATTATAAACTCATACCTCTCCGGATGAGCAATTATAGGTCTATATCCGTTCGCAATAAGCATCGCTATTTTTCTGAACACCATAAACGGTTTTTCATCCCACGGCAATTCCGCAAGCAAATATTCCGAGCCATTCAATGTAATAAGTTCTCCTTTTTTTAAGCGTTCTGTAAAATCGCCATCAAGAAAAACTTCCTGACCCGGATAAACTTCTATCTCTATACCTCTTTTTTTTGACTCTTCACGGATTCTTTTAATTTTCTGTTCAAAATCCGCATTCCACAAATTCATGCAATAATTTTCGATATTGCAATGAGGCGTGCAAATAATTCCGTAAGTATGACCTGATGCGGCAAGGTCAAGCATCTCCATCGTTTCCTCAAAACTGTCCGCTCCGTCATCTACCCCCGGAATGAGATGGCAGTGAATGTCATACACTTCGCAACTTCTCCTCCCTTTTCCCCTTTTATCAGTGTGCCGCAGAAACAGGAATTTCAAACTTTCTGCTAACCGTATCTTCAACCTTTACCGGAACATATCTTTTAAATGTAGGAACAATTTCTTTGAGTTTATCTTCAACCTGTTCCGGTGTAACATCGGCGGTTTCAACAATCATACCAAGTTCATCGAGTTGTTTTTGAAATTTTTCATAATCCATATGTATAGCATTGCCGATAAAAATCTTTTCGTTAAGAGTCTTCCTGAGCCCTTCTTCACTCATAAGAAGTTCCTCATAAAGTTTTTCTCCCGGACGCAAACCAACATACTTTATGTTTATATCTTTACCGATTACCAAGCCGGAAAGGCTTATCATTTTTCTTGCAAGGTCATCAATTTTAACCGGTTTGCCCATATCAAGAACAAATATTTCTCCGCCGTTTGCCATTGCACTTGCTGTCAAAACAAGTTGGCTTGCCTCGGGAATAGTCATAAAATATCTTATCATCTCAGGGTGTGTTACAGTTACATCCTGACGTTTTTCAATCTGATTTTTAAACAGCGGAATAACCGAACCGTTTGAGCCGAGAACATTTCCGAATCTGACTGCCGCAAATGTTGTTTCAGGCGAAATGCTGTCTACATACTGAATTATCATTTCGCATATTCTCTTTGTTGCCCCCATAATATTAGTGGGGTTAACCGCTTTATCAGTTGATATAAGAATAAATTTCTTTATTCCGTTGTTTCTTGTTGCCAATGCGGTATTCAGAGTTCCAAAAACGTTATTCTTAACACACTCATCGGGTACAGTTTCCATAAGCGGAACATGCTTGTGCGCTGCAGCATGAATAACAACATCAGGTTTTTCCAATTTAAATAAACTGTTTATCTTTTTGAAGTCACACACCGTAGCGATATAAACCTCTGTATCAAGAGAAGTGCCGTATTTAAGTTTAAGTTCCTGTTGAATTGCGTATGCACAATTTTCATAAACATCAATTATTATCAGACGCTTCGGGGAATTTGCCGCAATCTGCCTGCAAAGTTCAGAACCAATTGAACCTCCGCCGCCTGTTATTGCAATAACCTTGTCTTTTACAAAAGACAGTATGTCTTCACCGGCAACTTTAATCGGTTCTCTGCCGAGAAGTTCCTCCGGAGTAATATCTCTGACTTTGTTGATATATCCGCTGTCATCCGCTATAGATGTGTAATACGGCAAAATCTTAACCGAGCATGTTGTTTTTGCACATTCTTCAAGAATATATGCTCTCTGTTCATTGCTTGATGAAGGAATCGCAATATATATAAGTTCTATTTTGTTTTCTTTGCAAATTTTTTCAATATCCGATATCTTCCCGAGAACTTTAACGCCTCTGAGTATCCTGTTAACTTTTTGGGGGTCATCATCAATAAATCCTATTGGATTGAGTCCGCAGGCAGGGTTTGTTTTGATTTCATCAATCATTCTTGAGCCTGCCGCTCCTGCACCAACAATCAACAGACGTTTCTCATCACCTTGAGCCTTGTTGGAACTCAAAATAATAACTTCTCTGTAAAAAATCCTTGAAAAAGTCAAAACCAATGAACAACTCAGAGCACCAAGGAAATTAAAAAGAGTCGGTACCATATCAAAGGCGGTAAATTCAAGAATCAAACAAGCAAGCAGTCCACTCGCAGTTGTTACAAAAAAGATTTTTAAATAGTCGCCGCTGCTTGCATATCGCCAAATAACTTTGTTAACTCCGAACACTCTCATAACCAACAAGTATGATGCCAAAACAACAGCCGCACTTATAACATAATTCATTCTTGGCTGTTCTATTCCGTTAACAAAAATAGCAATGATACGGCAAACCAAAAACACTGTTGAGATTATTGCTATATCTATTAGGTTTAATAACAAGTTACGGTTAAATTTCTCTTTCGCTTTTTTCACTAATATCCCTTATTTCTATTGGTCTACTAAACAAATTTACTCTCATGAATAACCGCATGCAACTATCAAATCACGTTAAAAAACGCGCTATTACCCATGATATTTCTTATTTTATCATATTAATATAGAATATGTCAATAATATATAAATAAACAATATATAAGTACAAATCAATTTTTTAAGCAGAAATATACCCGACAAATTCAACAACACACTAAACCTCCAGTTTCAGATTTTGTATAATAACCGTGCGCTGTTTTTGATCGGGTATGGTATTATTTTTACATTGTTGGGGTATAACATCACCTCAATAGAATAATTCAGTTCTATATTGAAATGAAAAAATATACAAAAGCACCGCCCTGTCGGCGGTGCTTGAATAGTACTGTTAAGTTATCATAAACCACAATCTGATTGCTTTTTCTATCCTTGAAAAAATCATCTCAAGAAAATCCTCAAGCATGATTTTATTTGCTCCTATGCTTTTTGAATGAACTTCGCCGCAGAAATCGCAACTCCTTGTGCTTACATTTCTGCCGGTTTCCTCATCATATATATAATGGCTCCATTTGCTGAATCTGTGTTCACCTATGGGAAGCAGAATTTCACTCTCAACATCACCGCACTGAACACATGCAGTAACCTCGCTGCCTTGTGATATACAAGTTGACTGGCTTACCGATGTTTCATACTGATGATTACACTTGGTAAACGCCTGAATATAAACATTTTGCATATCATAAAACTGAGCATCCTGCCAATTTTCATATGCGGCGTTCAGATTTATAAAACTCTGTTTATCTTTACATGCATATTTCATGTCAGTCTGCCCGTTATATTCAACGGGGATGTTAATTGATCCGCTGTCATGCGAAAGTTCAAGGACAACAGAAAATATTTCTCCCGGATTAAGAGCAATTTCCTCATCAAGGTAAATAGTATGATACCCCTGCTTTTCAAGAGTCATTTCCAGTGTTGCCGCTTTAGTGCCTTCTGTTGGTGTATAATAATTACTGCGTAAATTCTTATAAATTGTTGCCTTAACATTTACATTTTCCATTATGGTATATGTTGAAATGGCTGAAAGCAACTCATTGCCGCTTGCAGTAAAAACATTTGCAAGTTGAGTTGCCGTTTTTCTTGAATATGCACTGTTCCATACAACGCCGTTATAGGTATAGTTTTTATAATAATCCGCTTCACGGGTAGTAAATCCTGCAAAATAATCTAACGATGCATCGTAATACGAAACCCAGAAATATCCGTCATTGCCCCAGTGTTCAGTCCAACTGTTTTTGCAAAGCCATGCACCATTGCCTTCAGGTGCATTTGTTGAATAAAAATTGTCTACCGAATAATTATCATCCCAACCGACTATGGTTATTTGATGATTCATCAAACCTGATGCCGTAGTGTAGTGTGCATATGTTTCAGAATTCAAAAATCCGTCATCATAATATATTCCTGCTGTTATTGAGCCGTGGTCAATAATCCAGTGCTTTATTTCAGTTGTGTCCGAAAAACCCTGAGCCGACTCAATCGTAACTCCTGCAGAAGTGTTATATCTGTCAGCCTCATTATAGTTGCCCATTGCTGAAAGATTATACGGATAAAAAGGATACTCGCTTTCCTCTGCCAAACCCGAACCTCTTGAAAGAGTAACTGCGGTAATTTCCCAACTTCCTCCCTCCAAAAACGGGGATTCATAGTTATAGCCGTCACCGTAAGTAGGGTCTTCTTCATTTTCCGTAAAACTTTTTCCGTTAAACCATGCAAGATGAGCCTCAGAATAATCCGCTGTTTCAACTGAATCTATTCCTTTTATTATACTGTCACTTTCCAGCGCACTGATTGTTGAAAAAGCCCAGCAGTTAGCCGAATTGCCCTGACTTTTAACCGATGTTACATAACCGTAATCCCTTGAATCATATGATGAGGGCAGTTCTTCTTCATGGGCAGAATAAGATAAAATCGCATGCGAATAACCGCCGGTCAAATCAACCTCGTTACCGTTTGCATCAACATACCGACGCTTTGAAAAAACGCCTTGCCCGTCCTGATACTGTTCAGCAAAAATAAAATCAACAGATTCAGAAGCCTGTGTAGGCACAAACGGCAAATGCATAAACAACAAAATTAACGCCATTACAACACCGAACCGGTTTATCAGATATTTTCTCATTTTATATGCCTTCTTTAAAATTTATTAAACAGTGCACAAGATTTTACACTTTTTGTTTCAAGTGTATTTTATTTCAATTTTAGAATATCATTTCAGAACTTAACTGTCAATAAACCAATAGTTTACTTTTTCAAAAAACTGCCGCTCAAAAAAGCGACAGTTTAAATAAAGTTTTAGTTTATAGGCAAATATTCTTCAAAGATCATTTTTCTGTTTTTCTCAATATCGGGAATAAGAACTGCCATTCCGCGCACCGTAGCGCTTTTATAAGCGCCCTCAGCAGGCACACAATGGGTTGTAACCTCAAGTTTATCAAGCGCACCTGCAAGTTGCATTGCAAGGCTCATCAGTTGTTCATCAGTCATATCGGTTGATATCATTGGAAGAACAGCAGAAACAAATCCGAGCCTTCCCGTAACATCCATCGCCTTCACTTTACCGAGTATTGCCGAAAGGACATTGCGTTGGCGTTTTGTTCTGACAAAATCACTGTCAATTTTTCGTATACGGGCATAGGTAAGTGTCTGCGAACCGTCAAGGTGGCAAACGCCTTCTTTAACCCCTGAGCCGACGATCTCTGCCTCCGCCGCAGTGAGTTCAACTTCAATTCCGCCGATTGTATCAACAATGCTTTTAAAGTTTTCAAAATCAACTTCAATACAACCGTCAACAATTACATCAAAATTTTTGCGAAGTGATTCTTTCAAAAGCGAAAATCCCCCATATGCATACGCTGCATTGAGACGGTTGTCCTCATAACCCGGAATCTGAACATATAAATCGCGCAGGAACGATATCATTGAGAGTTCTTTGGTTTCAGGATTCAGACTGCAAAGAATCATTGCATCCGAGCGCTGCCTGCCCTCGTTCTCTCTTCTGTCCTGCCCTATAAAGAGAAAATTAATAAGACCGTCTGAATTTCCTGAGTAATCGCTGTCCCATGTAATACTGTCAGGGTCAACTTCAGGCAATAGGCTTTCAGGTTCTGTTGTTACGGTAATTTGCGTTTCTGAAGAAGTAGTGTTTTCCTCTGCATTATCCGAATATTCGGAAATTCTGTCAGCAACAAAAAGCCCTGCTGCAACGGTAACCGCAACCAATATCAGCGCAATAATCGCAACAAACAATTTGCTTTTTTTCTTAGTTCCCACAACCCATTACCTGCCTTTTAAAATTCTTGTTTGCAATTTAATTTTATCACTTGAACTAACAAAAAGCAACATCAAAATATCCTTTGGTATTATCTGTTTTACAGTTTCACCTTTATTTGTCCCTTAATAACTTTCGGCACTTGACACCTATTATTTTTTATGTTATTCTATTGAATGAAATCAAATAAACAAATTTGTTTATTTACGAAATAAATAGCAGTCAAATTACAGTTTTGTCTATCCGAAAAGAAAGGAGGAGTCGGATGTATGCCCCAACCCCATTCGGCATAATGCTTAAAGAAACAAGAGAAAACGCACATCTTTCTCAGGGTGAACTTGCCGAAACGCTGGGCAAAACAGCGCAATATATAAGCAACATCGAAAAAGGCAAAAACAATTCACCGCCCGATGACAGCGCACTGCTGCTGCTCACTCAAAAACTTGCCTTGAACAACGACGATGCGGCAAAATTCAGACTCCTCGCTTATGCTGACCGAGGAATGCTTCCGCCGGAATTATTCCGATATGTTTCTGAGTCACCCACTCTGATAAGTTTGATAACTTACGCTATGAATAATCAGTTCTCCGAGGATTATTGGGGACAGATGCTGCAAAAAATAAACAAACAGCAGAAAGGAAAAAAGACATGAGCAAAACACCCGATTATGTTAAATATGCTGCCTCGATAGTTCCGAGCGAACGTCAACTCAAGTGGCAGGAACTTGAATTCTATTCATTTATCCACTTCGGCATGAACACATTCACGAATTCAGAATGGGGTAACGGCAACGAAGATCCTGAACTGTTCAACCCTGAAAAACTCGACTGCCGCCAATGGGTAAAAGTTTGTCAACTTGCAGGTATGAAAGGTCTTATCCTTACTGCAAAGCATCATGACGGCTTCTGCCTGTGGCCGACTGCATACACAGATCACTGTGTACGCTCCAGTAAATGGAGAGACGGCAAAGGCGATGTTGTTGCGGAATGCGCAAAAGCATGCAAAGAGTTCGGGCTTAAATTCGGAATTTATCTTTCCCCGTGGGACAGGCACGAGCCTACCTACGGTTCAGGTGAAGAATATAACCGTTTCTTTAAAAATCAACTCCGCGAACTTCTCACTGCATACGGAGAACTTTTTTGCGTTTGGTTTGACGGCGCATGCGGCGAAGGCCCTAACGGAAAGGTTCAGGAATACGATTGGGAAGGCTATTATGCTCTTATCCGCGAACTTCAACCGAATGCAACAATCAATATTACCGGCCCCGATGTTCGTTGGTGCGGCAACGAGGCAGGCGTTTGCAGAAAGAGCGAATGGAGCGTTGTTCCCTACTGGCACTCAAAGCACGAAATAATCGCTGCTCAAAGCCAGAAAGACGTATCAAAACCGCCTAAAAAAATAAATCCCACCGCCCTTGATTTGGGCAGCAGAAAAGCGATCAAAAAATGCAATAAACTTATATGGTATCCCGCAGAGGTTGATGTATCAATCAGAAAAGGTTGGTTCTATCATCCCGAGGAAGATTATTCGGTTAAACCTCTGTCAAAACTTATGGAGATTTATTACAACTCCGTCGGCTCAAACGCAAACTTCCTTCTCAACATTCCGCCCAACACAGACGGCAAGATTGCAGAAAAAGATGTTGAAACCCTGCTTTCTATGGGCGCGCAACTTGACATTGATTTCAACGAAAATCTTGCTGAAGGTTCTGTTATAACCGACAACCGTCATCTTGACGAAAAGCACACCGGACAGATGGCACTCAGCAATGACCCCGAAGAATACTGGCACTCCGGTGACAACCCTGAAGGTGCGGAACTTATACTAGACCTCGGCGATGATTATGATATTGATAAAATCGTTCTGGGCGAGCATATAAGAACCGGTCAGCAGGTTGAGAGGTTCAAACTTTACGCTCAGGTTAACGGCAAGTGGAAAAAACTTGCATCCGAAACCACAATCGGCTACAAAAAAATCTGCCGTTTCGATGAAATCAGAGTTCAATACTTCAAACTTGTAATCGAAAAAGCAAGGTGCTTTGCAACCATCTCAAAGTTTGAGGCTTATTAATCCCATTCTTTCCAGATTTCGGGGCAATAGCCGACAGTAGCCTTTTTGCCGTTGCGGACTATGGGTGTTTTATAAAGTTCGCCGTATTCAAGCAGTTTTTCTTCAACTGCTTCTTTGCTTGCAAGGTATTTTATAAAATGCTTTTCATACGCCTTTGATTTTTCATCAATCAATGCTTCCATTGAACCTACAGCGCTTTTTATGCTTTGATATTCACCCTTGCTGAGATTTTTCTGAGTAAGGTCAACAAACTGAAATTTGATTCCCCTCTCCTTGAAATAACGCTGGGCTTTCTTTGTATCAAAGCATTTATTTGTTCCGAAAATCTGTATATTCATAAGAAATCCTCCGATAATTGGTAATGATATTATGGTAATAAATATTCCGTCACAAGTCAATAGAGCAATTGAAATTCTGCAAAGCGGCGGTCACTCGGCTTATGTTGTCGGCGGAGCGGTGCGCGATGTGCTGATGGGACAAAGCGCACATGACTGGGATATAACAACAAGCGCTCTGCCCAAGGAAATGCTTGAACTTTTCAGCAACTTCAAAACAATTGAAACAGGCATAAAACACGGCACGGTAACGGTAATTATTGACGGCATGAGCCTTGAAATAACAACATTTCGCATAGAACAGGGCTATTCCGATAACCGACACCCCGATAAGGTGGATTTCACAAATCGGGTTGAAGATGACCTTTCAAGGCGTGATTTTACGGTTAATGCAATCGCCTATTCACCAAAGTACGGTTTTGCCGATCCGTTTGGCGGTCAGAAGGATATTGAAAGAAAAATTATCCGCTGTGTCGGTGACCCTGACAAACGCTTTGGAGAAGACGCTCTGCGTATCCTGCGTGCGCTCAGATTTTCCTCCGTTCTCGGATTTGAAATTGACATTGAAACATCAGAAAGCATTCACCGCAACTTCCATTTGCTCGGCAACATATCGGTTGAACGGATATTTGTTGAACTTTCAAAGTTGATTTGCGGAAAAGATGCGGGCAGAATCCTGCGTGAATACGAAGATGTTATATTTTATATTCTGCCCGAACTTGCGCCGATGAAAAACTGTACGCAAAATCACGAAAGGCACATTTTTGATGTATGGGGACACACCGTTTCGGCGGTTGAAAACATAGCGCCGATAAGCGATTTGCGATTGGCAATGCTCTTTCACGATTCTGGTAAACCGCACTGCAAAACCACCGATAAAAACGGAATTGACCATTTCTATTCTCACGGAAAAATCAGCAAAAAGATTGTTTTTGATGCCCTCACAAGGCTGAAAACATCTTCAAAAATCAGGCAGCATGTTTGCGATTTGGTTGAACACCATGATTTTCTGCCTGATAAAATAAGCAAGAAAACCTATAAAAAATACATTTCACTTCTCGGACTTGACACCGTGAAAGAACTTTTTGAAGTTCGCAAAGCAGATGTTTTGGCTCAAAACCCGAAATATCATACTGAAAGTCTTCACGAAAATGAAATCGGCATCAAAATCCTCAGTGAAATTGAAAATGAGGATGCATGCTTCAAAATAAGTGACCTTGCAATCGGCGGCAGGGAACTTGAATCTCTCGGCTTTTCGCCATCGCCCGAAATGGGCAGAATTCTGAACACATTGCTTGAAGAAGTTATGGAAGAAAAACTTGAAAACAAAAAAGATGCTCTTCTAACGAGAGCACTGCAACTCAAATGATTGCAGAAAGGAGAAGACATGGAAACTGTTAAGATTGAAAACGCACAGGAATTTGACAACTTTTTACGCTCACATCCCAAGGGACATATGATGCAGTCATCGGCATGGGGCAAGGTTAAAAAGGAGTGGGAATGGAGAGGCTTTATCAGCCGCGATGCAAGCGGAAACATCAAAGGCGTTTGCGGCGTTCTGCTCCGTCAGATACCCATGACACCGTTCAAAATGATGTATGCTCCCAGAGGTCCTGTTTGTGACCTTAATGACAAAGAAACAGTTAAAGAACTGCTTCTTGCCGTTAAAGAATACGGTATCAAAAACAAGGCATATACTTTTAAAATCGATACCGATACCCTTGCATCAAACTCCGAATATATTGATTTGCTCAAAGAACTCGGTTTTACATTCAAAGACCACAGTGCAGGCTTTGACACTATTCAGGCAAGGTACATCTTCCGTCTTGATATCGGTGAAAAAACAGAGGAAGAAGTTATGGCTTCTTTCCACCCGAAAACACGCTACAACACCCGTCTCGCCGCAAGAAAAGGCGTAACAATTGAAATCAAAGGCAAAGAAGCATGCGAAGAATTCCATGACCTTATGCTCGTTACAGGTGAAAGGGATAACTTTGCAACCCGTGACACTTCATACTTTGTAAGGATTATGGAAGCATTCGGCGACGATGCAAGAATCTACCTTGCAAAATACGACGGCAAAACAATCGCAGGCGCTCTCAATGTTATCTGCGGCGACAAAGAATGGTATGTTTACGGAGCAAGTTCAAATGAATACCGTAATGTTATGCCTAACTACCTCGTTCAGTGGGAAATGATAAGATGGGCGATTGAACGCGGCTGCAAATACTATGATTTCAGGGGCGGATATCCCGATGAAAACAATCCCCTTCACGGTATTTTTAAGTTCAAAAAAGGATTCTGCAACGATTACATGGAACTCATGGGTGAAGCCGACCTTGTTATCAACAAATTAGGCTTCCACGCTGTCAACGCAGCGCAGAAAGTTGCAAAATCAACCCGTGGATTAAGAGCAAAAATCATTAACAGAAAATAAGACAACTACTCGGCAAAGATTTATCTTTGACCGCTCAAATCCTCCATATGATTCGGGGCAGTACCGTAAAACGGCACTGCCCTGAATCCTTTTTCTTGCATTTTTGACTGATTGCTGATACAATTCAAGCAGAGGTGTTAATTATGAACTTGGATATGATGTTATTTGCCAAAGATGAAAAGCCGCTTGAAAACATGGTTTCAAACGGCGGTTACACTGCTATATTCCGTAAAATCGGCGTTGTTGGCGACAGCCTTTCATCGGGTGAATTTGAAAGCCTTGACCCAAACGGCAACAAAGGCTATCACGATTATTTTGAATATTCATGGGGACAGAATCTCGCACGCATGTGCGGCAGTACCTGCTATAATTTTTCAAGAGGCGGTATGACTGCAAAAGAATACTGCGAAAGTTTTGCCGATTCAATGCGTTTTTGGGACCCTCAGTATGCCTGCCAATGCTATATCATCGCTCTCGGCGTCAACGATATCCACAATCAGGGACAAGACATCGGCTCGGTTGAAGATATCTGCAAGGAAGATTACACAAAAAATGCGAAAACATTTATAGGCTATTACGCACAGATTATTCAGCATTTAAAGAAAATCCAGCCCAGAGCAAAGTTTTTCCTCATGACAATGCCTAAGGAAGACGGGCGCAGAATACAGAAAAAAACTATGGTTCACAGAAAAGCGATCTATGACCTTGCCGATTATTTTGATAACACCTATGTAATCGACCTTTACGAATACGGTCCGATTTACGATGCCGAATTCCGCAAGAAGTTCTATATGGGCGGTCACATGAATCCCATGGGATATGTGCTGACTGCGCACATGGTTGCATCGTATATTGACTTCATCATCCGCCATAACCCCGAGGACTTCAAAGAAGTCGGATATATAGGCACTGATCTGACATATTGCGAATAAAAAAGAGTGTGCTTTTTGCACACTCATTTTTTCTTTATTCTTGCCCAATATTCTTTAGCCGCCTGCTCGTTTCGGTTATCGCCGAATTCATAATATTTTTTATGCTTTATCGCATCGGGCAGATACTGCTGGTCAACCCAATGACCGGGAAAATCGTGGGCATATTTATAGAACTGACCTTTATTCGGGTTATCCTCGCCGTCATAGTGCATATTCTGCAGTTGACGGGGTACGGGACCTGTCCTGCCTGCCTCAACATCAGCCATTGCAGCGTTTATTGCGCCGTAAGCGGTATTCGATTTGGGGCTTGTTGCAACAAGCACAACCGCATCGGCAAGGGGAATTCTTGCCTCAGGCAAACCGAGCATCTGAGCCGCATCAACAGCCGCCTTGACTATGGGGATAATCTGCGGATATGCAAGCCCTACATCCTCACAGGCACAGACCATAAGCCGCCTGCATGCCGACGGCATATCCCCTGCTTCAAGCAATCGGGCAAGGTAATGCACCGCAGCATCGGGGTCTGAACCACGCATGGATTTTTGGAATGCCGAAATTATGTCGTAATGCTCGTCGCCATCTTTATCATAGCGCATGGCGCTTTTTTGCGTGAGTGATTTTGCACTTTCAAGAGTAATCAGTTTTTTGCCGTCTTCAGAATTCGCGGAAAGAACACAGAGTTCAACGCTGTTTATCGCCTTACGCACATCACCTGCGCTTGCCGTTGCGATATGAGAATAAACGCCGCTCTCAATCTCGTATTCCTCGTTTCTGTCCTGCGCCATGAAATCAAAGGCTCGCCTTACCGCTTTTTCCGCTTCGAAGGGCGTTACGCTTTTGAATTCAAAGACGGTTGAACGGCTGAGAATTGCGCTGTAAACATAAAAATACGGATTTTCGGTCGTGGATGCAATAAGAGTTATCGCTCCGTTTTCAATATATTCAAGAAGAGTCTGCTGCTGCTTTTTATTGAAATACTGAATCTCGTCAAGATAGAGCAGAATACCGTTCGGTGCAAGAAAAGTATCAAGTTTTGCAACAACTTCCTTGATATCTGCCGTGCCGGCCGTAGTGCCGTTGAGTTTAACAAGATGGCGGTCTGTTGTTTTTGCAATAATGCTTGCAAGCGTTGTTTTGCCAACCCCCGGAGGACCGTAAAACACCATGTTGGGCAATTCGCCCGACTTGATAATATTTCTAAGCGGTTTACCCTCACCCAGCAGATGAGGCTGACCGATAATATCTTCTATTCTTTTTGGGCGGAGTCTGTCCGCAAGCGGTGCCGACATAATTTTCCCTTGCCTTTCCGTTTCAGATAGAGTAATTATATCAAACCGATACAATTTTATCAAGTGTTTGCCGCACTTTACAATTCCGTATTAAAATGATATAATAAATTATTATATTTTAAGGAAGATTAAAAATGGACGAATTCAGAAAGGAATATCTCGGCTCAGGCATAACTGCTTTTGTTTCGCAGGCACACTCTTTCGGAACAGATGCCGTTCTGCTTGCTGATTTTGCTGCTCCGTCTAAAAAAGCAGTATGCTGCGACCTCGGCTCGGGATGCGGAATAATTCCCCTGCTTTGGTGCAAAAAAGAAACGGGCAGAATTACTGCGGTTGAAATTCAGCCGCTCGGCGCAAAGCAGATTGAAACCGCCATTGAGTATAATAACCTTTTTGAAAGACTCTCCGCTGTTAACGCTGATTTAAAAGAACTCAAAGGCGTTGTACCGTTCGGCTGTTTTGATGTTGTAACAATGAATCCTCCATATAAAGCAAGCGGTGCAGGAATTGAAAGCCAAAGCGGTGCGGATAAAATAGCAAGGCACGAAACCATGTGTACTTTAACGGATATATGCGAAACCGCAAAAAAACTGCTCAACTTCGGCGGCAGACTGTGCATGTGCATCCGCCCCGAAAGGCTTGCGGAACTTATATGTGAAATGCACAGTGCAGGAATTGAGCCGAAACGCATGAAACTTGTTTCAAAATGCCCCGGCAAATCACCGTGGCTTGTGCTTGTTGAAGGCAGGCGCGGCGGCAAAACGGGAATGACTGTTGAACCTGAACTTTTTGTTCACAATGCAAACGGCGGATATTCAGATGAAATGAAAAAAATCTACGGTGACTATCTTTTGGAAAACAGAGGTGAAAACACTTGAGCGGAACTCTTTTTATAGTCGGTACACCGATAGGCAATCTCGGCGATTTTTCGCCACGAGCCGTTGAAACTCTTGAAAACTGCGATTTCATTGCGGCGGAGGATACAAGAGTTACCCTCAAACTCCTCAACAGATTTGAAATCAGGAAACCCATGGTCAGTTACTTTGAACACAACCGATTTGAAAGAGGTCCTGTAATAGCAGACCGTATTCTTTCCGGTGAAAACTGTGCTCTTGTGACCGATGCGGGAATGCCCGCAATCTCTGACCCGGGCGAAGATTTGGTTAAACTCTGCCACGAAAAAGGAATAAAAGTTGAATCCGTTCCCGGACCGTGCGCTTTCACAACAGCACTTGCACTCTCCGGTATGCCGTCAAGGCGTTTTACATTTGAAGGTTTTCTTCCGGTTGATAAAAGTGAGAGAAAAGAACATATAAATTCTCTTGTCAGCGAAAGCCGCACAATGATATTCTATGAAGCACCGCACAAACTTGCTCAAACACTCTCAGACCTTGCCGCTGCTTTAGGTGACAGAGAAATTGCAATAGTCCGTGAAATAACCAAAATACATGAACAGGTTATCCGTACCACACTCTGCACTGCGGCTAAAAAGTATTCGGAAGAACCGCTCAAAGGTGAAATCGTGCTTATTATAGGCGGCGCTCCTGCCGAAGAAAAAGAAAAAATCAGCCTTGAGCAGGCTGCCGAATATGCAAAAGACCTTGTCAACGGCGGTGAGAGCAAAAGCGATGCCGCAAAAATTGCAGCAAAAGAATTCGGATACAAAAAAGGTGAAATCTATAAATTGCTGATAACGGAGGAATAAAAATGGCATATATGCTTGAAAATCCTTACTGGATTGTTATTATCATCGCTCTAATCATTCTCACAATATTCGTTTGCATTAAAGCAGGTGCAGCAAGTTCAAAAAGATACAAAGCAAATGAAGCAATAATGAAGAAACTCAAAGAAGAAAATATTCTCCGAAATGAATTTGCCGTTCTCACCGACACGCTTATTCACAAATCCGAACCTTCAAAACTTTTCAAGGGCGTTGCTCTTAATTTGCAGAAAAAAATATCGGATGCCGTGAATATGAATGCGGAATTTGACAAACTTAACGATGAGCAAAAAAGCATCTATGCTCTCTCATATGTTATTGAAGACGGCAGTGAAAACCTCAGCAATTTCTTCAAAGCAAACGGACAGCCCCTCACAGGCTCTGCCCTGACGGCATTCAAAAATCTTTTCAGCGGCAAAGCAGCAGAAATCTTTGAATACGAATACAATGCTTTTGACGAAAACAATGAAGATGCTTCCGTTATCCCCGAAGAAATCAAAAAAAATGATACCGATTTTGCTTTGCTCGTTTCTGCCGAAACAATATGTGAAACAGCAGGCAAATTTATAAAAGAAAACGCAGAAAAGTTTATATGATTTTTAACCCTTGCTAGTTGCGGCAAGGGTTGTTTTTTGGGTAAAAACACAATATAAAAGCCGCCATTTTGGATAATCCTACAAAATTGAAAAAAGTTGTTTTTTTGTGTTGACTTAGTAAAAAAATAGACCTATAATGCAGACAAAATCAAGTATGTCGGGAGGGAAAGATATGATTCCCAAGAATTTGTTAATCAACAAACCCGCAAGCCCTGAAATTCTCAGAATTGCCGAAAAAGTTTTCAAAGGTAATGATGATCCTATGTTTGCCGTTGTGGGTGACCTTGAAATTGACAGCCGCTACGGTGAAGGGGCGATCTATGTCACAAAAGACCGCATTGTTGCAATCGGCAAAGGCTTTGACGAGGGATATTTCAGCCTTGATTTTGCCAACATCAGCAAAATCAGCGTTAAAAGGATGTATGGTAACGCAGTTCTTAAGGCTGTAACAACAGGCGGTTCATCCGTTGACCTTATGCGCTTTACTTTTGCAATGGCGGATATCTGCGATGCCGCCGCAGACTTTGTAACAAAAGTCAAAGAGGGTGAAAGCGTTGATGACCGCTTTGCCGCAGTTGAAGGAACTTTTAAAAACCTGCGTTCCTTCTGCCCTAAATGCGGCAGAAAACTACCGTCACCCAATGCAGACTGCCTTAACTGCCAAGGTAAAGGCAAAATTGCGGCAACCATGTTCCGCTATATAAAGCCTTATACAGGTAAACTTGTTTTTTGCATTCTCCTTTCGGTAATAACAACAGTTGCCGCACTTGTTCCGCCATACATAACAAGCCTTATGGTTGACTCCGTTATTCCCGGCGGCAACAAAACCATGCTGATTGCTGTAATAGCATTTTTGGTTTTTGTTTATGTTATTCAATACGGAATCGGTGCGCTGCGTGCTTATCATTTAAGAATTGCGGGCGACGGAATCATTGCCGACCTGAAAAAAGAAATTTATGCAAAAGCACAGTATCTGCCCATGAAGTTTTACGACAAAACTTCAACGGGTTCGGTTATAAACCGTGTTAATTCCGACACAACCGTTCTGCAGCAGTTTATGCTCAGAATAACTCAGGAAGCAGTAGTTCAACTTTTTACAATGATAGGCATTGTTATCATTATGATGTGTATGAACTGGAAACTGACACTGCTTTCGCTCA
This sequence comes from Oscillospiraceae bacterium, assembly GCA_015065965.1. Taxonomy (GTDB): domain Bacteria; phylum Bacillota; class Clostridia; order Oscillospirales; family Acutalibacteraceae; genus CAG-177. The sequence continues at coordinate 7,851 of SVPH01000012.1, read as the reverse complement.
CTCCTGTTCCGATTGTTGTATTATGCAGCAGATATTTCGGCAAAAAAATCGGTCCTCTTTACCGCCGTATATGGAGAAGAGGCGTTGCTATTTCAAGCATACTTTCAGATACAATACCTGCCATCAGAATTGTAAAATCCTTCTCAAACGAGGAAAAAGCAGTCAAAAACTTCAGCCGTCAGGTTGATGACTGGCTCTATGAAGACAAAAAAGCAGGCAAAGTCGCCGCCATCTTCCCCAATGTGATAACATTCCTTATCACATGCGGTTCTGTTATAATCTGGTTCGTCGGCGGCAATATGGTAATTGACACACCCGAAAAACTCTCACTCGGCGTTCTTGTATCATTTATATCATATACAAGCATGTTCTATAATCCCGTTAACTTTTTTGCAAATCTCAGCGACTCATATCAGAATGCCCTTGCTTCAACAGAAAAGATTATGGATATCATCAATGCCGAACCCGAACATGATTTCGGCAAAGATAAAACCCTTGAAAATGTCCGCGGCAAAATTGAATTCCGCAATGTCAACTTCTCGTTTGACCGTTCAAAGAAAGTTCTTAACGATATCAACTTTGTTATCGAACCGGGCGATGTTGTGGGTATAGTCGGTACAACAGGTTCAGGCAAATCAACGCTGATTAACCTGCTGATGCGTTTCTACGATGACTATGAAGGCGAAATTCTGGTTGACGATGTTAACATCAAAGATATCGACATGGGCTATTACCGCTCGCAGATAGGCTATGTTCAGCAAGAGCCTATGATGTTCAGAGATACAATTTTCAATAACATTGCATATTCCCTCCCCGGCGCACACCCCGAGCAGGTGCTCAACGCTGCGGATATTGCAAATGCTCACGGATTCATCTCGCGTCTGCCCGATGCTTATGATACAATGCTCGGTGAGAGAGGCGTAGGTCTTTCGGGCGGCGAAAAGCAGAGGCTCTCAATTGCAAGAGCGGTGCTTAAAAATCCCGGCGTTCTTATTTTTGACGAAGCAACCTCTGCCGTTGACTCCGAAACAGAAAAACTCATTCAGGATGCAATCAACCGTCTGATAAGGGGCAGAACAACTCTTATGATTGCTCACCGCCTATCAACATTGCGCAAAGCAAACAAAATTATCGTTGTTGATAAAGGTAATATCATTGAGTTCGGAACACCCGAAGAACTTATGGCACTTAAAGGCAAGTATTATAAACTTATCAATATACAGTCAATGAGCGAAAAAGTTGCTGCAGAAAAAGCGGCAGAAAACTTTGAATAAGGAGGGATTACAATGTCACGAAATTTTATTGACGGCAATGAAATCCGTCTTACTGTAAAAGACAAAATTTTCTGCGATGTAGAATTCTTTACGGGTGAAAAAATCTGTGACCTTGAGCCCCGAAGGCTTTTCCCGGTCAGCGGTCATTCCGAATACATAACGTTTCTTGATGAAAACGGTGAAGAGCAGTTTATTCTGCGCAAACTTGATAATATGGAGCCTTCTCAGAAAGAATTGTTGCTCGGCTGTCTTGAAGAATATTACAGAATACCGAAAATTACGAGGCTTATCAGCCGCAGTGAAAAACACCGCATATGGCTCTGGAATGTTGAAACGGACAGAGGCGATTATACCTTTGAAATCATAAACCACATTCAATCCATGAAAATGTTCTACGATAAACGCATACTTATCAAAGACGGTAACGATAACCGTTACGAAATCCCTAATATTTACGCACTTGATAAACGCAGTCAAAAACTTATTTTACCCGATATGTAAAGAAAGGACGGATTTTATATGAAACTTATCCTTGCAATAGTTAACAATGATGACAGCGCAGTTGTTTCTGCAACTCTCACAAGAGAAAACTACAGCGTAACAAAACTTTCCACAACAGGCGGTTTCCTTATGATAGGCAACACCACTCTGCTTATAGGTGCAGAGGATGACAGAGTTGCCAGAGCAAAAGAAATTATCCATGAATATTCAAGAACAAGAAATAAAGTTGCAATGACTACCGATTCACTTGGCAGGGGTTTGCAGAAAAACAGCCTTGAAGAAGAAGTTACCGTCGGCGGTGCAACCGTGTTCGTGCTTGATGTTGAAAGCATGGATAAATATTAATATGAAGAAGGAGAAAAACAATGAAGAAAATAATAAGCATTATTATCGCCGTTTTAATGATGTTTTCCCTTTGCGCTACGGCAAGCGCAGGGCAAAGCAATGATCTTTCCTTCGGAGATGACGGTAAATTCACAATCCTGCAAATAAGCGACCCTCAGGATGACCATTACCCTGCATATGACATGGTTAACATGATTAAAATTTCAATTGAGCAAACAAACCCCGACCTGATTGTTTTCACGGGTGATATTGTTGAAGACAGCCGTGCAGGTGACTTCGGCATTGACGGCGAAAACATGCGTGAAGGCGTTGAGGTTGACGATTATGCTCAGACCCTTGAAAATGTTAAAACAGCCTGTGCTGCAGTTTTTGCCGAAGCAGAAAAAAGAAATATTCCGTTTGCTGTCACTCAGGGCAACAACGATTATGGCTGCGGAGTTAAGAACGAAGACTGGATGAAGATTTATAACAGTTACAAAAACTGCATCGTGCTTGATGAAAGCAACGATGCAGAGGGAAGAATCGACTATAATCTTGAAATCAAAGCAAGCAATTCAGATAAAACCGTCTTAAACATCTGGCTTATGGATACGGCAGGCAGCGGCGTAACCGACGAACAGTTGGGATGGTATAAAACAGAAAGCGCAGCACTCAAAGTGGCAAACAGCGGTAAACCCGTGCCTTCAATACTTTTCCAGCATATCCCCACAGGTGATTTGGGATATTTCTTTGAAGAATGCAATTTCTGGGACGAAGGTGCAAGAAATGTTGACGGCAAATACTACCGCCTGAATCACGATGTTGCAAACGGCTACCATGCAAGCGCATTTACTCCTGTCAGCGATACAAGCGCGCAGTTCAAAGCATGGAAAGAATGCGGTGACGTGCTCGGCGCATATTTCGGTCACTGGCATACCGAGGGTTTTACAGGCACATATGACGGAATCGAACTCGGCATGACTTACGGATGCGAGTTCGCAAAACCCGGTCCGTACGGCGTAAGAGTTTTCACTTTCAATGAAAATAACATTGAAGATTATGAAAACGTTCTTTACACCTATGAAGGCAAAGTAAAATTGGGTAATGCAAGGCTTGAACTTCAGATTGATAAGCCTTATGCTGAATACAATAACATCATCGAAAAAATAATCGGCTTTTTTGTTAATGTCTTTAAAAACCTCAAAGCGGAAATAGTGACAATTTACGCATGATAAAGTGTTGACAATCATTGATTTTTTGGTATAATATATAAGGTTAGTTTAATAAAAATCAGGAGTGATAAAAATGCCATTAGTAACAACCAAGAAAATGTTTGAAGATGCTTACAAGGGCGGTTACGCTGTAGGCGCATTCAACGTTAACAACATGGAAATCATTCAGGGTATTGTTGAAGCAGGTAAGGCTCTCAATGCTCCCCTCATCCTTCAGGTTTCAAAGGGCGCAAGAGCATATGCAAACCACACTTACCTTGTAAAACTCGTTGAGGCTGCTGTTGAAACAACAGGTCTTCCCATCGCTCTTCACCTTGACCATGGTCCCGATTTTGAAACATGTAAGGCTTGCATCGACGGCGGCTTTACTTCAGTTATGATCGACGGTTCACACCTTCCTTATGAAGAGAACGTTGCTCTTACAAAGAAGGTTGTTGACTACGCTCACGCTCACGGTGTTGTTGTTGAAGGCGAACTCGGTCAACTTGCAGGCATCGAAGACGATGTTAACGTTTCTGCTGAGGATGCTTCATACACAAATCCTGCTGAAGTTATCGACTTCGTAACAAGAACAGGCGTTGACTCACTTGCAATCGCTATCGGCACAAGCCACGGCGCATTCAAGTTCAAGCCCGGTCAGGACCCCAAAATCCGCATTGATATCCTTGAAGAAATCGAAAAGAAACTTCCCGGTTTCCCCATCGTTCTTCACGGTGCATCATCAGTTATCCCCGAGTTTGTTGACCAGATCAACGAATTCGGCGGCAAGATGGAAGACGCAATCGGTATCCCCGAGAGCGAACTTCGCAAGGCTGCTTCACATGCTGTTTGTAAAATCAACATTGACTCAGACCTTCGTCTTGCAATGACTGCTGCTATCAGAAAGTATATGGCTGAGAATCCCGGTCACTTTGACCCCAGACAGTACCTTGCTCCCGCAAGAGTTGCTATCCAGGGCATGGTTGAACACAAGATCAAGAACGTTCTCGGCTGCGATAACAAAGCATAATCATAATAATAAAATGTATTCTCCCGAAAGTTAAACTTTCGGGAGATTTTTTTGACCTTTCCAGAATAATAAAGTAAAAAAGTTCCTATAATTTTAAAATAAACGTCGCTTCAAAAAAATATAAAAAACGCAAAAATCGAAGAAAACAGAAGAAAATCAAAGATAATTTAAGATTTTCAATCCCAAGTAAGCAAATTTGACCTTTTCTGACTTTTGACCTTTTGACTTTCTCTGACTATAATTTAGTTAAGGTCAAAGAAAGTCAAAGTCAAATTTGACATATGAAAGAGTTGATTATATGAGTTTAAGTAATGATATTGCAAGAATTCTTATGGAAATGCTGGAGAATAACGGCACAACCGAAATTCAACGCAATGAATTGGCGCAGTCCCTCGGCTGTGTCCCCAGCCAGATTAATTATGTTATTTCCTCACGCTTTACGCCTGAGCAAGGATATATTGTTGAAAGCAGGCGCGGCGGCGGCGGTTACATCAAAATCACAAGGGTTAATCTTGACAGACCCTCGCTGATAATGCACACCGTCAATTATATCGGCGATGCAATAGATTTTGCAACCTGCCACGCAAATGTTATGAATCTTCTCCACAATGGCGCTGTTACTGCACAAAGCGCAAAACTTCTGCTCGCAGCAACGGGAGAAAATGCGCTGAAAAACCTGCCTGCTCCCGTCAGGGACAGAATCAGAGCGTCTATCTTGAAACAAATGCTTATTTCCATTCAGAAAGGATGATTGATTATGTTATGTCAGAATTGCGGAAAGAACGAAGCAACAACCCACATCAAACAAATTATTAACGGCGATATGGCGGAAAGCCATCTTTGCTCAGATTGTGCATCGCACCTCGGCTACTCGGATATGTTCTCGGGATTCGGGCTCAATCTTTCAGAATTTTTCGGAGGATTCCTCGGTGATATAAAAACACCGCTTTCAGCAGGCAAATCTCCCAGATGTCCCAAATGCGGCACATCATTTGACGAAATTGTCCGTGACGGCAGAGTAGGCTGTTCTGATTGCTACCGCACTTTCTACGACCGCCTGCTTCCTTCCATTCAGAGAATTCACGGCAAAATCAAGCATAGCGGCAAAACTGCTGTTACTGCTACTGCACAGCCCAAAGCAGAAACAAAGGAAGAAAAGATTGAAAAACTTAAAGCGGAAATGAACAATGCCGTTGCAAAGCAGGATTTTGAAAACGCCGCAAAAATCAGAGACGAAATAAAAGCACTTGAAGGAGGCGAAGGCAATGAATAAATGGTATATCGAAAAAGGTGACCAAGGTGATATCGTGCTCAGCACACGCATTCGCCTCGCAAGAAACATTGACGATTATCCTTTTCCTGCAAAACTTGATGTAGCAGGCAAAAACAAGGTTAATTCTTTAATTAAAAGCGTTCTTTTTGAGAACGACTCAAAAGATTTCAGTTACATCGAAATGAACAATCTCTCAAGAATTCAGGCAGTTTCTCTTGCGGAAAGGCATCTCATCAGCCCTGAATTTGCCTCAAAAAGTGACGGAAGCGCACTTGTACTCTCAGAAGATGAAAGCGTAAGCATCATGCTCTGCGAAGAAGACCACATCAGGCTTCAGGTTATGAAGGCAGGACTTGCACTTGAAGAAGCGTTTGATATTGCGGATAAACTCGATAATATGCTTGGCGCAAAACTCAACTATGCTTTTGACGAAAGAATCGGCTATCTTACACAGTGCCCCACAAACCTCGGCACTGCAATGAGGGCTTCCGTAATGCTTCATCTGCCTGCGCTTACCCGTTGCGGTCAGATGGCAAAACTTGCAAACACCGTATCAAAACTCGGACTTACAATCCGCGGAGCATACGGCGAAGGCTCGCAGCCTAAAGGTGACATATACCAGATAAGCAATCAGATCACCCTCGGTATTACAGAGGAAACCGCCATTGCAAACCTCAAATCCATTGTGCTTCAACTTGTTGCACAGGAGAGAGCGGCAGCGGCAGAAATAATTAAAAAGCCTGCCGAAGAGGATAAAATATTCAGAGCACTCGGCATTCTTAAATACGCAACACTCCTCAGTACAGACGAATTTATGGAATTTATTTCTCTGGTAAGGCTTGGCGCATCAAGGAGCCTGTTTGATATTTCAATTGAAAAAATCAACGAACTTATTGTCAGCATGCAGCCTGCAACTGTAAGTGCAGCAAATTCAGATGCAACAAACCCTGCCGCAAGGGACGCTGTGAGAGCGCAGAAAGTGCGTGAAGCACTCGGATAAATAATTATAGAAGGAAAGTTTTATAGGGGGAATAAAGATGTACAGATTTACAGGCTTTACTCAGAAAGCCAACGATGCGCTTAACAGCGCAATAACCGCTGCGGAAAATTTCGGTCACACATATGTCGGCAGTGAACACATTTTGCTTGGACTTCTTGCGGAAAAAGGCGGAATGGCATACACTGCTCTTTCGGCAAGAAAAATCAATTACAGCGATGTTGAAGCAATCATAAAAAGCAGCGTAGGCATCGGCTCACCTACCGTGCTTTCGCCCAACGATTTTACTCCCAGAGCAAAAAACATCATGGACACAGCAATTCTTCAAGGCAAAGGAATGGGACATTCATATATAGGCACTGAGCACATCCTCATGGGTATAATCCGCGAAGGAACAGGTGCTGCAACGGAAATTCTTAACCGCATGGGTGTTCAACCTCAGGATTTGCTCACAGATCTGACCAATGCTCTGGGCAGCAGCGGCAACGCATCGGGAAATAAAAAAGAATCCAAAGAAAAATCGGATACTCCTACTCTCAGCCAGTTCGGCAGGGATTTGACCGTTTATGCCATGCAGGGCAAAATTGACCCCGTAATCGGCAGACAGCAGGAGATTGAAAGAGTTATACAGATTCTCAGCAGAAGAACAAAGAACAATCCGTGCCTTATCGGTGAGCCCGGCGTCGGCAAAACGGCAATTGCGGAGGGCCTTGCTCTTAAAATCGCAACGGGTGAAGTGCCCGAAATGCTTCGCAGCAAAAGAATCATCACTCTTGACCTTACCGGTATGGTTGCAGGCACAAAATACAGAGGCGATTTTGAAGAAAGAATACGCAACGCAATTGAAGAAGTCAAAAAAGCAGGCGACATAATTCTTTTTATTGATGAGGTTCATACTCTTATCGGTGCAGGTTCTGCGGAAGGCGCTGTTGATGCTGCAAATATTCTCAAGCCGTCACTCGCAAGGGGTGAAATTCAGGTTATCGGCGCAACAACTCTTGAAGAGTACCGAAAGCACATTGAAAAAGATGCCGCACTTGAAAGAAGATTCCAGCCCGTCACGGTCGGCGAGCCTTCTGAAGCGGAAGCGATTGAAATATTAAAAGGTCTGAGGGACAAATACGAAGCACACCACAAAGTTAAAATTACCGACGGCGCAATTCTTGCGGCGGTCAAGATGTCATCAAGATATATCGGCGACAGATATTTGCCCGACAAAGCGATTGACCTTGTTGACGAAG
>SVPH01000011.1 GCA_015065965.1 Oscillospiraceae bacterium | reverse complement strand
CATCCAATTCTTAATAATCGCAACCGCTCTTTCGGTTGAATGCCCGTCGCATGCTTCCATCTGCTCGCTGATGAATTTCTCAATTCTCTCTGCGGGCGGATTTTCTTTTGTTTTTCTTATCTGACAGAGCAAATCCGAACTATCCGTTACAAGTTCGCCCGGCAAATCATCGGGAAATTTAAGATAGAATCCACGCTCGTAATCCTTATAATCGGGACAATAGAAAACTGACGGTACACCAAGCAGACAGGCATCATATATAACCGAAGAATAATCCGTTATAATAACATCACATGCTGCCGTCAGCGCAAGAGTTGATTCGTCCGAAAGGTCAATTATATTATTGTATAACCCATCGACAAGGCTGTAATTCATCAACGGATGCCGCCTTATGATAAGCAACTCATCCTCTGACATCGCATCGGAGAGAGAACTCCAATCAATTTTAGGGTCATACACTTTATGTGTGCCGTTTTCCTCTCTGAAAGTCGGGCAATAAAGATAAATATATTTATCCTTAAACTGCGGATATTTTTTTAAAATACCCTCACGCATTTTCGTAGCATCGAAAAGGAGTTTATCCGTTCTCGGCAAACCTATGGGCCGGCAGATATCTTCACTCACTCCGAACGCTCCTGCATAAAACTTGCAGCAGTGTTCCGAGGTAACTGCAACAGCGCTGTATTGCGAGTGCGTTGCCTTCTCTTCCGCAGCATTGAGTTTTGACGGAGCATCCAGTGCGATTTTCTTAAATGCTCCGCAGGCATGCCATATTTGAAAAAGTTTTTGTCCTTCACGCAGTTTTATCGCTCTCATATAGCGAACATAATCATCTGTAACTATTACTTTGCTCGTAAGCAAATAATAATAAGCAAAAAGTTTAATTTTGTTTGAATGGGGCAACATATGAGCAAAGATAACTTTTTTACCGTCATACGCCTCATAAACCGCCTTTGCGTTATCAAGCAGCCTGCCGTCAGCACGGATGGTAAAAAACAGCACAGTATTGCGCAGAGGCAACTTTCTGCATATAAAGCACCATGAACGGTTAAGGAATTCCAATATACGCCGTCTGGTTTTAGCATTCAGTATTTTTTTGAGCAGATTTTTCATTAAAATCCTCCGCCTTGGATATAATTATACTGTTATTTTAATATAAAAATCCATATTTTACAATAGCAAAAAAACGTTGGAAAAATTTCAAAAAAATCTCAAAAAAAGTGTTGACTTTTCCGTTAAAGCGTGTATAATATATATCCGTAGCCCACACGCGAGTTACATTGGGGAATAGTGTAACGGTAGCACGACAGACTCTGACTCTGTTTGTTGGGGTTCGAATCCCTATTCCCCAGCCAATAATCGACAAGGTTCTTAAGAATCTTGTCGATTTTATTTTTTAGTTTCTTTTGATTTCTGCAAGGCGCTGCCTTGCTTTTTTGTTTTCAGGGCTGTATAATTAAAAATTGACGGGAGGTTGTGAAAATGAAATTTTTATGGATAATCCTTGCTGCAATTGCAGTTTTCTTTATAATCCTTATTTATAATGCTGTTAAGTCAAAGAAAAACGGCAGAAAACTTAAAGAAGAAAAAGTTCATTTGAGCGAAAAACAACAGATTGAATATGCCGAAAAACTCGGTAAGATGATAAAATGTGAAACAGTTTCAGTAAAAGGCAGTTATGATGACACCGAATTTGCAAAACTCCGCAAAACAATGGCAGAATTATTTCCGCTTATTCATGAAAAGGCGGAGAAAATGACTTTCGGCGATGACTGCTGGATTTTTAAAATTGAGGGCAAAGATAAATCACGCAACATTATGCTCATGTCACACCATGATGTTGTTGCTGCAAACGGTGAATGGAAACACCCGCCTTTCTGCGGTGAAATTCATGACGGTGCTCTCTGGGGCAGAGGCACTGTTGACACCAAAACATCCCTGTTTGCCGAGTTTACGGCGGTTGAAGAATTGCTTGCTGAAGGTTTTGTACCCGAATGCAACCTCTATATAGGCTCATCACATAACGAAGAAATCTTCGGCGACGGATTTGCACTTGCTGTTGAATATTTCAAAAATAACGGCATTAAGTTTGAAACAGTGCTTGATGAAGGCGGCGGAATTATTGACCCTCCCGTTGACTTTGTCAAATGCAAGTGTGCAATGATTGCCACCCACGAAAAAGGCAGACGCACTCTTGTTTGCACTGCAAAACAAAGCGGTGAAACAAAAGCGTTCACGCTCAGCAAAAATCCTCCCACTGTGAGAATGGCAAACTTCATTTCTGAAATCAGCAGTAAAAACATATTCATTTCTCGCCTTTATCCTGTTGTCAGAGCGATGTTTGAGGGCTTGTGTCCTTATATGCCTTTTATTGCAAGGCTTGTTTGCGCAAATCTTTGGTGCTTCGGCGGCATCATCAAATTACTTGCTCCGAAAATCAATTCTCAGGCCGCATCAATGCTCGGCACAACAATGACTGTTACCAACATCAGCGGCACATCAAAAGATAAAATTTGCAAAGCAGACATTTATCTCAGGTTTATTGATGAAAACGATTTTGAAAAAGATCTTGACAAACTGAAAAAGATTGCTGCAAAACACGGCGTTGAAATCAGCGAAGGCGGAGTCAATGAAAGTTATGTGCCTGCCGATATAACACAAAAAGGATTCACTTATACAAATGAATGTATAGCAGAAATTTTCCCGAACTTTGCAAGTTCTGTATATCTTCTGCCTGCCGGCACCGATGCACGGCACATGACAAGCGTTTGTAACTGCGCTCTGCGCTTTGCTCCGCTTGAGATGAATAACCAGCAGTTTGACAGCGTGCATAACCCCAATGAAAATATATCACTCAAAGCAATCGGCAATGCGGTTGTATTCTATAAACACTTTGTTAAAAACTACAAATAAGGCGGCGTTTCATATGAATGGGAATTATCTCTTTTCAGGCAAATGGATAGGCACAAACATGACGGTTGAAGACCGATTTGCTCCTGTTTTCAAAAAAGATTTTGCAATATCAAAAGAGATAAAAAAGGCTGAAGTTTACATCTGCGGTCTCGGACTTTTTGAACTTAAAATCAACGGCATTCTGCCTGACGATACGGTTCTGAACCCTGCCCACACTCAATACTCCCAAACCGTGCTTTACAGGATATTTGACATCACGGAATTCATAAAAAACGGCAGCAATACAATCACAGCCGAACTCGGTCACAGTTTTTTTAATGAAACTACGGAAGTCTGGGATTGGCATACCGCATCATGGCGCTCGGCACCTAAATTGATTGCAGATATAGTTATAACATATGCTGACAACTCAAACGAAACAATCGTTACCGGCACAGACTGGCTTGTAACTCATGACGGCGAAACAACCGCAAACAGCATATATTACGGTGAAACCTATGATGCAAGGCGCACGGAATTCACATGGCAAAACGCAATTACCGTTGATGCACCCGAAGGCAAACTTAAGCCGCAGTATATACCGCCGATAAGACGCATCAACGAATTCAAACCGACCGATATAAAAAGACTCAGTGACGGCACATATATCATAACCGCACCTGAAATGGTAACGGGCTGGGCAAAAATAAAAATCAACGCACCGAAAGATACGGAAGTTCTTATTACATATAATGAAAACCTGACAAAAGACGGTCATGTAGTCAAAATCGGCAAAGGTGAAGAACGTGACGGAAATTGGTGGCCAAACGGTTATATTCAGCATGACTGCTTTATCAGCAATGGTGAACCTTTTGATTTTGAGCCCAAATTCAGTTACAAAGGATTCAGATATATCCAAGTTGAAAATGTTGAAAGCCTTTGCAAAGACGATATAACGATTTACAGAGTTGCAAATGATGTTGAAATTATTTCTGATTTTTCTTGTTCTGATGAAGCACTCAACAAACTGCACCGCCTTATGCGCAACACAATGCTCAATAATTTTCAAAGCAAACCTACCGATACACCCGTTTGGGAAAAGAACGGCTGGCTTGGTGATGCAAACTGTGCCCTCACAACAATGATGTATAATTTTGATATGAGTGCGTATCTTGCAAATTTTATTGACATCATGGCAGACTGCCTGCATGAATTCTCAAGCGTGCCTGTTATCGTGCCGAGTGCAAACTGGAGCACCCAAAACTCGCCTGTATGGAATTCTGTTTTCGTTTTCGGCACTCAGGCACTGATTGATCACTGCGATATGTCAGACTACGCAAAAACACTTTATCCGGACTTAAAAACTTATGCATTAAACAATATTGAAGAACTCAAATCGCAAAATTGGGTGTGGGGAACAAGAGGACTTTCAGACTGGCTTTCCCCTTCCGGCAAAGAAGATGCAGACATCAACCCTGACCCTTCTGAAGGTGCTGAAATCTGCTGTACGGCTTTCGTTTACGCAATGCTTAAGTCAATGATTTACATTGCTGAAAAAATCGGCAAAAACGATGATATTGCTGTATATCAATCCGCTGCAGAGCAAATTTACAACGCTTTCAACACAAAATTCTTCAATGCCGATTTGAAAATTTATGAAACAACTTTTTGGCGTGAACTCGGTATACGCACAAAATACAGGCAAACTTCCAACATCCTTCCTCTCGCTTTCGGACTTGTCCCCGAAGAGCACAAAAAAGCAGTTCTTGAAAACCTTGCGAATGATTTTATCAGCCGTGATTATCACCTCGACACAGGCTGTACCGGTACAAAGTTTGTTCTGCCCGTTTTATGGGATAACGGATATCACGATATCGCATTCAAAGTGCTGACACAAACAACATATCCGAGTTGGGGCTTCTGGCTAAAAAAAGGCGCGGACTCCGCATGGGAATCCTGGGAAACCACAACACGCTCCAAAAACCACTATTTCCTTGCAACCTATGATGAATTTTTCTACACACATATTGCAGGGATAAGGGATGTACGCAGCGGGTATAAAAAATTCACCGTTTCCCCTGCCATCGACTGCGGGCTGGAATTTGCAAAAACCTCGCTCAAATCTCCCCTCGGTCTTATCCGATGCGAGTGGAAGAAAACAGAAATCGGATATACTGTTGAAATCGAAGTTCCAGAGGGAGCAAAAGCAAAAATCATTCTTGGAAATATTGAAACAATTCAGCTCAGCGGAACAAAAATATATAATATATAAATTAAAGGAGCGGATTCACCGCTCCTTTTATGTTCAAAAAATCATATCAAGCACAACTGCGCCTATCACTCCCGGCAAACCGAGCACAATAAAAGTGGCTATGGTATACCAGTTGACAGCAATGGTAACTCCCGTTACAAGCCCTGTGAGGTTAACAGCAAACATCGCTGCTATCCCCTGCAAGGCTGAAAGAGCAAAACTCGTTGCGCCTTTTTCACTTTTCACCATCCACCATAAAACACAGACTGCGGCTATAATCGCCGCACCTATAAAAAATCCATTCAATCATATTACCTCCCTGCCGAAAACAGAAACTTCGCCACATTCAACACCCTTTTCTTTTGCAAGTTTCAGCAGATAACGGTAAAGCGCTTTGAGTGACTGAATTTCATAAATTATCGAATCAAGCAAATCTTCGTTGCACTCGTTTTCAAAGCGGCTGTATGCGCTTTCAAGGCGCTGTGAGGTGTCTCTTATCTGCTGCAAAATAATATCCTGAGCAGGCTGAACGGGCTTTCTTATCACTTCATAGTAAAAAATCTTGGCTGAATTCAAATATTTTTCCATATTTTTTATCCTCCCGTAAATATTCTATAGAAATTGTTGGACAAATATGATAGAATTAAACGGTAAAATATCTTGCGGAGGAATTTGTGATGAAATTATATCCAATGAAACTGCTCCCCTATGTTTCCGAAACTATCTGGGGCGGCAGAAAACTGATTGAAGAATACGGTGTTAAGACAGAAAAGAACAATGCTGCCGAGGGCTGGATGCTCTCATGCCACGAAGCAGGCGCAAGCAACGTTGAAAACGGAGAGTTTGCAGGCATGGCACTGCCGGAAGTTGTTAAGGCCAACCCTGCTCTTTGCGGCAAAAATGCCGAAAAATTTGAAGACTTCCCCATTCTTATAAAATTCATTGATGCCATGGATAACCTTTCCGTTCAGGTGCATCCCACAAAAGAATACTGCGCTCTTACAGGCAAAGGTCAGAGCAAAACCGAATGCTGGTATATAATTGACTGCGAAGAAGATGCGAGCCTTATTCTCGGCTTTAAAGATAAGATTTCTCCTGAGGAATTTAAGGCTGCAATTGCAAACAACACCCTTACCGATTATGTTGAAAATGTAAAAGTAAAAAAAGGTGATTTCTTCTTCATAGATTCAGGCACACTCCATGCTATCTGTAAAGGCATTTTACTTGCCGAAGTACAGGAAAGTTCAAACACGACTTACAGAATTTATGACTATAACCGTGTCGGCGCTGACGGCAAGCCCCGTGAACTTCATGTTGAAGACGGTGCTGCGGTAACAAAACTTGAAAAATATTCACAGCCCGATTTCTCATCGCCCGAATCTGACACAGACGAACGCAGACTCCTCGCAGACTGCCCTCTTTTCAAAGTGTGGAAACTCGATACAAACGGTAATTTCTGCGGCAGTGCAAATGATGACTCATTTGTATCTCTTCTTATCATGGCAGGAGAAGGTTCACTTGAATGCTGCGGCGAAACCCTTAATCTCAAAAAAGGCGACAGCATATTTATCCCTGCAAATGCAGGCGATTACAAACTTTCAGGCAAGTTTGAAATAATTGAAACAAGGATTTAAAATGGCAATAGTTAGCGTACAAAACTTAAAAGTTGATTTCGGCGGCAAAGTGCTGTTTGAAAACGTTTCGTTTGATGTCAATTCCGGTGATTTTGTAGGTCTCATCGGCGCAAACGGAACAGGTAAAACCACGCTTTTCAAGGTCATTACAGGTGAGGTTGAGCCAACCGAGGGCGGCGCATTTGTCGGCAAAAATATTAAGGTCGGCTATCTTGAACAGCATGCATGCCACGGCTCTGTAAGAACGGTTTATGATGAAGCACTCAGCGTTTTTGAACCACTCATGCAGATTGAGCGTGAACTTGAAGATATAGCCGCAGCAATTGATGCCGATGAAGGTTGCAGAGATAAACTTATTGATATGCAAAACCGTTTGACCGAGCAGTTTCAGGAGCAAGACGGTCTGACTTATAAAAGCCGCACACGCTCTGCGCTCATCGGTCTGGGATTCAGCGAAAATGATTTTTATTTAACCTGCGATAAACTCAGCGGCGGTCAGCGTTCAAAACTCAGCATGTGTAAACTGCTTCTGAGCGGGTCAGACTTACTGCTGCTTGACGAACCCACAAACCATCTTGACATTGCCGGCACAGAATGGCTCGAAAACTATCTTTCAACCTTTAAAGGCACAATAATTGTCATCTCTCATGACCGTTATTTTCTTGACCGTGTTACAAACAAAACCGTTGAGATTTCCCACGGCAAAAGTCACTGTTCAAAGGGAAATTATTCAACTTATTTAAAACTTAAAGAAGAACGCCTTGAAAGCGAAAGAAGGCAATATGAAAATCAGATTGCCGAAATCAAGCGCATAGAAGGTATAATAGAGCAACAGCGTTCTTTTGCAAGAGAACGCAACTTCATAACCGCTGAAAGCAAGCGCAAAATGCTTGAAAAGAAAAAGGCAGAACTTGTTGTGCCTGATCCACCGCTTGCATCAATGCGAATGAAATTCACGCCCGCCTGCGAAACGGGCAATGATGTGCTGAATATCAGCGGACTATCCAAGGCATTCGGTTCAAAACTCCTTTTCCGCAATGCAGATATGGAAGTTTACAAAAACGACCGTGTTTTTGTGCTTGGCACAAACGGCTGCGGCAAAACAACTCTGCTGCGTATTCTGACACGCCAACAATCAGCGGATGACGGTAATTTCACTTTTGGCGCAAATGTTAAAATCGGCTACTTTGACCAAAGCCTTGAAAGTCTCAAGGGCGGTAAAACCGTTATTGACGAAATATGGGATGAACACCGTCTGTTTACCGAAAAAAACGTTCGCAGTTACCTTGCGCTGTTTCTTTTCAGAGGCGACGATGTTTTCAAAAATGTTGATAATCTCAGCGGCGGCGAAAAGGCGAAACTCTGCCTTTTGAAACTCATGCTTTCGGGTTCAAACGTGCTCCTTCTTGACGAGCCTACAAACCACCTTGATATTCCGTCAAGAGAGGTGCTTGAAGCGGCTCTGAGCGATTTTGACGGCACAATTATCGCCGTTTCGCATGACAGATATTTCATTAATAAACTTTCAACAAAAATTTACCGCATGAGCGAAAGCGGATTTGAAAAATTTGACGGCGATTACGATGCCTATGCAGGTTTTGCCCTTGCGCAGGCAAAGGAAAAGCCCAAAAAAGCCGAACCAAAAGTAAATTTATATAAACTACGCAAAGAAAGGGACAGCGAAATCAACCGTCTGAAAGGTAAAATCAAGCGAAGCGAAGAAGAAATTGACCGTCTTGACAGTAAGATTGCCGAACTCAACGGATTGCTTTCAACTCCCGAAGTATCTGCGGACTACGAAAGAGTTATAAACCTCACAAATCAACTTGAAGAACTCACCGAACTTCAACTTGCTGCCATGGATGAATGGGAGCAGATGTGCGCAAGGATGAGTGAACTGCAGGAGGCAGAGATATGACAAGCCAACAAATCTTCAAAAACGCAAAATGGATTGAATGCACGGGCAGTGATGCACCGATTTTCAAAAAAACTTTTTCTGCTGTTAAAGGTGAAAAGGCAGAGATCGTTATCTGCGGTCTGGGATATTTCAAACTTTTCATAAACGGTAAAAAAGTAAGCGATGATTTGCTCGTACCTAACGCAACAAACTACAGCAAACGCGATTTGAATCTCCTTAACTTTCCGCTCAGCAACGAGATGTCATACCGCATTTACTGCATGAAATATGATATCAGCGATTATCTTGCAGACGGTGAAAACGCCCTTGCCGTTATACTCGGCAACGGCTATTACAACCAAAATCAGCGCATGGCAGAGGGTAATGTTGTTTTCGGCACACCCAAACTCTGCTACATAATCGAAAAGAGCAGCGGAGATGTTCTCTGCGATGAAACAACGCTTTCTCACAAAGGTTTTATTTTTGATAACAACCTTTACAATGGCGAAAAACAGGATTATACACTCCTGCCGGACAAGGATGATTTTACCGAAAGCAATGTTATACCTGCGCCTGAAAGTGAATTTTATATTCAGTTCTCCCCTGCGGATAAGGTCATCCGCTCGCTTGAGCCCGTGCTTATTGAGGATGACGGCAAAACAAAACTATATGAAGTGAGCGAAAACACGGTAGGTTACGCTGTTATCAGATGCCCCGAAAAGGGTAAAAAAATAACCGTAAGTTATGCCGAAGAAATTCACGATAAAAGACCTTGGTACGGCATGCAGTTCAGTTTCGCTGATGGTTGGCAGACTGATGTGTTTATTACCGACGGCACAGACCGTGAATATATTCCCCATTTCCTGTGGCACGGTTTCAGATACTTCAAAATTGAAGGTGATGCAACTCCCGTCAGAGTTGATGTTGTTCACTCCGACTGCCCCGTAACATCATCTTTTGAGTGCGATAACGAAACACTCAACTGGCTTTACGAAGCATTTATACGCACACAACTTTGCAACATGCACAGCGGCGTTCCCTCAGACTGCCCTCACAGAGAAAGGCTCGGCTATACAGGCGACGGTCAACTCTGCGCCGAAGCAGCGATGATGATGCTTGACTCCAAGGAATTCTACCGCAAATGGCTCTATGATATCGCTGACTGCCAGTGTCAAAAATCAGGTCATGTTCCTCACACTGCACCATGGATGGGCGGCGGCGGCGGTCCCTCAGGCTGGGGCGGCGCAATAATTGAAGTGCCGATGAAATTCTACAAAACCTACGCAGATAAAGGTTTGCTCAACGAATTCTTCCCCCGCATGCTTCTCTTCCTTGATTACCTTGAAAGCAGAAGCGAAAACGGTCTTGTGTGGAGAGAGGAAGAAAACGGCTGGTGCCTTGGCGACTGGTGCACGCCCGACCCTATAAGAATCCCCGAAACATATGTCAACACTGCGCTTTATATTAAATTTATGCAGCAAACAATTGAAGCCGCAGAAGTGCTTGGCAGACAGAGCGAAGCCGCTCACCTTGCAGAAAGAATCGAAAAGGTTAAAAAAGCCCTTACAGTGGCATATTACAGTTCTTCAAACCACAGTTATTGCGGCAATATTCAGGGTGCATCCGTGCTTGCATTCAGAACGGGTCTCGGTAACAAATACGGCATTGAAAACATGATAAGGGAATACAAAGAACTCGGCATGTTTAACACAGGCATTATCGCAACGGAAGCGCTTATCGGCTATCTTTTTGAAATCGGAGAAAATCAACTTGCATTTGACCTGCTTTCAAACGAAAAAGAAGTTTCGTTTACATACATGAAGAAAAACGACGCAACCACACTTTGGGAAAACTGGGGCGGCAGAGATTCACGCAACCACCCGATGTTTGGCGCAGTTACAAAATATCTGTTCATGTATCTTCTCGGTATTCGTCAGCCTGAAGGCAGCGCAGGATATGAAAATGTGATTATTGCTCCGAGATTTGTTAACGGCATGGACAGCGCAAGAGGTCATATCACAACCGAAAAAGGTGAAATCAGAGTTGCGTATAAAAAAGCAGACAGCAAGGCAACCGTAAAGGTTTATGCCGACCCGAGAATCAATGCATCTTTCGAATATAACGGAGAATCAATTCCGTTCAGCGGCGAAAAAGAATTCACCGTTAATATTGGAGGTTAATTTATGGTAACAATTAAGAATTACGAACCTAAATACCGTGAAGATGTTCAGCAGGTGTGTATCAATACAGGCCCTGACTCTGCACAGACAGACCCCAACATGCGTGATTTTATTCTCTACACTTTCTGCAATTATTATATTGAGCAGGAACCCGAAAATGTTTTTGTGCTTGTTGATGAAAACGACAGAGCGCAGGGCTATGTTTTCGGTGCAATGAACTTTGGAAAATATCTCAAAAAAATGAAGCCTTACCTTGCAAAAGTGCGTCAGACAGGTAAGGAGAATTATCGTGATGCAATTATGGAAATCATTGCTCATGCCGTATTCTCTCTTAAATACCCCTCTCACCTTCACATTGATATCAACGAACCTTTCAGAGGCAACGGCAATGGCTCAAAAATGATTTCAACCCTTACCGGAAGCATGAAATCAAGAGGTGCAAAATCAATCATGCTCGTTGTAGGTACAGGCAACGTAAGAGGTATCAACTTCTATAAGAAAAACGGCTTCAAAATACTTGCAAGTTTCAAAAACAGCGGCACGGTTATGGCAAAGGAGTTATAATATGCGCTACGGAGTTATCGGCACGGGCTGGATTGCAAAATCATTTATCGACGGTGCAAGAATGCTCACCAATGCGGATTTTGCAGCAGTCTATTCAAGGACGCAGGAAAGCGGCAGCAAATTCGCCGCCGAAAACAATATCAAAAAAGTTTATACGGATATTGATGAATTTGCCAAAGGCGAATTCGAGGCAGTTTATATCGCAAGCCCTAACCGCCTGCATTATGAGCAAACAAAACTCATGCTTCAAAACGGAAAACATGTTATATGCGAAAAGCCTATAACCGTTGAACCTGAGGAACTTGAGGAACTGCAGGAACTTGCAAAAGAAAAAAATGTTATTTATATTGAAGCAATAATGTATATGTTCAACCCTGCAAGGGAACTGCTTAAAGAATCAATCAAAAAAATCGGCAGAATAACAAGCGTGCACTTCGATTTTTCTCAACTCTCGTCAAAATATCCTGCCTATCTTGAGGGCAAACTGCCCAACATATTTAACCCTGCCCTTGCTACAGGCTGCCTTATGGATTTGGGCATTTACTGCGTATATCCTGCCCTTGACCTTTTCGGTATGCCTAAAAAAATAACCGCCTGCGCCCACTTTATCGAAAGCGGTGCAGACGGCAGCGGTAACGCAGGTTTGCTCTATGACGATAAACTCGTTAATTTTACCTATTCAAAACTCGGGCAGGACAGGCTCGGTTCACAGATTTTCGGCGATGAGGGAACAATCACCATTGAGTCAATCTCAAAACTCATTAACATGAAAATGATTGATAAAAAAGGCAATGTAACCGAAATTATCGGAGATGTTGCAAAAGAAAAACTCATGGGTTATGAAGCAGAGGCGTTTGAAAAATTTATTGCAAACCCCGATGACCCTTATTACAACATCGTCAGGGAAAGAGCCTTGCAAGTCAGCAGAGTAATGAAAGAAATCAGAGAGATTTCGGGAATAAAGTTCAATTAAAAACATGATGCCGAGAAAGGAAGTCAGACGGCGTTTTCTTCGACCGAAGGTGTACCTTGGTACAAATTAAGGATACTGCGGTTTAGTCGATTTTACCGACGAAGCGGTAGATGATATCGATAACAAGTTCGGTTTCTCCGAAACTGTTTTCTTGAGTTTCGTGAATCAGTATCTTTTCAACCAAAGTGTTCAGCAGTTCGGCGGTCAGTTCCGTTGGATTGGAGTATTGTTTCAGAACTGCAATCCATTTTTCTGCATTGTCGGTTGCTTTCTTTTTGGTTGAAAGCTCGGCTTCAAGAGTGCGGATTTTCTCATCAAGCTCTTGTTGTTCATTCTGATATCGTTCTGACATCATATTGAAGTTGTATTCCGTGATGCGTTCGTTTACCCAATCTTCATACATCTTTGCGAAAAGTCGGTCAACCTCGGCTTTTCGCTTTTTTGCTTTTGTGAGTTCGGAAGCTCTGTTTTTCATTACCGCATCAAAATTTTTAGCATCGCTATCAACCAGTTTTTTCAGCAAGGCTTCTTCTTGTGTTACGGCAAGCCTTGTCCAAAACTGTATTCTTGAAAGAATATACGGATAAAGTGTGTCATAACGGATGTAATGCTGTGAACAGATTTCCTTTCCGTATAAAGAATAGCTTGTGCAGTTGAAATATGTGTATGTTTTCTTGTTTGTACAATATCTCATGCTCTTTCCGCAGTCTGCACATTTGATAAGTCCCGCAAAAATCTGCGTATTTCCTGTTCTTGTCGGCTTCTTTCTGCTTTCCATTTGCTGCTGCACAAGGTCAAAGGTTTCTTTTGAAACAATCGGCTCGTGTGTGTTTTCAACCTTCATCCATTTTTCTTTCGGATTGCGGATAACCTTTTTGTTTTTGTAAGAAACATTCGTGTGCTGAAAATGAATTGTGTTCCCTATGTAGGTTTCATCCCTGAGAATATTCTGAACCTGACTAAACCTCCAAAGATAATTATTCTTTTGCCTCTCGGGATTGTTATAGATTCTTGAAAATCCGCCGAATCTCGAATATTCCCAATAACTCGGAACAGGAATCTTTTCATCAATAAGGTAATTCATAATTTTTGAAAGACTCGTTCCATGTGCCGCCATCTCAAACATTCGGATGACAATCGGTGCCGTTTCTTCATCAGGAATAATCTTGTTTTTGATTTCGGGATGTTTTTTGTAACCGAAGGGAGCATAATTTCCCATTCGCTCACCCGCAAGGAATTTTGCGTGGAAAGCTTGTTTTGTCTTACGGCTTGTGTCTTTTGCATACCACTCATTGAACAAGTTTTTGAACGGAACAAAATCGCTGAGTCCGTTTTCCGTATCCTCGTTTTCGGCAACGGCAACATACCGCACTTTCTTTTCGGGGAACACAAATTCAAGATAATAGTCCATCATAATGTGTTCTCTGCCGAAACGGCTGAGGTCTTTGGTAACGATGCAGTTGATTTTGCCTGCTTCAACATCTTCCATCATTCTTTTGAATGCGGGTCTGTCGAAATTTGTTCCGCTCCACCCGTCATCAATGTATTCATCAACAACATTCAGGTTATTGGCTATGGCATATTGACGGAGGATTGCGCGTTGCGACTCTATGCTGACACTGTCGCCGTAGGTTTCGTCATCACGGCTTAATCGCATATATAATGCTGTATTGTAAGTTTGTTTCAATTAAAAATTCTCCTTTCTTTGAAACAACCCACGCTTACAATACTTTCCGATTGGATTATATCGTAAACGCAGGTTTTATTCAAGGCTTTTTATCGGACAGTTACATTTGTTTTGACTGATAGATTACCAAATCTTCAAGCAGTTCTTCGACGGTTCTGCCTTCTGAAGGGAAATGTTCTGAAACTTTTATCATAATTCCGTTGCGACAGTAATGAGTTTCACCGTCGGAGTTTAAAACATAACTGCCATTGGGGAATACAAAAGGTTTGCATTTCTTGCGCCATTCCGAAAGCCAATATTGAGTACATTCTTTCAGAAAACTTTCGGGCGGTTCAAAAATCGGTTCGTAGCATTCGCATAAATCGTAAGGATCATAATTGTATTCAATGGGTTCATAAATATTTTCTGTCATAAAAATCTTCCTTTCATTATTCAATATTTTGATTTTGTGTTTTGATATTTTGTTTTTCGGTTTGAGGTTGGTTTTGCTCTGCAGCTTTGACATTTGCCATAACAACCGAAATAATATATTTTGCACGTTTGAGTTCTTCAAGGCTGCCGTAGTTACTTTCAATCAAAGTGACATCGGCAGCTTTTTCTGTTTGCAATTTTTCGAGTTCGGCTTTCAATGATTTTGTTGTGGATTTTGGATCTTCGTCAATCCACCGTTTGGCTCGGTAGAATGAATTTAACTCCTTGCTATGCTCGGTTTTGAATTTATCTCTGCCGAATTTCTTTTTGCTGTATTCTTCTGCAACTGGTTTAAATTTTACATAATCGCCGTGGAATTTAATTCCCTTTTTAAGTTCTTTGATTTTTTCTTCGGCGGTGTCGATACGGCTTTGAATTTCAGAAACTTCTTCAATCATCTCCCACAAAGAATCAGCAGAAGTTATGTTATGCTCTTGAAGAAAAACGAGTGTTTTTGAAACTTGTTTCAGGTCAACTGCAAGATCTTTATTGTAATAGTATCTGCTTTTTCCGCTGTGAGTTTCTTGTCGGGAGTTCAGATAGTCAATGAGAATATCTGCAATGGTCGGTTCTTTTTCTTCTTTGAGTTCGGATAGAATTTTCTTGATTTCTTCAATCCATTCTTTCAATTCTGCAAGTGCTTTTCGTAAATGTTTTCTCACAGAGTTGAATTTAACGATGTCCCGATTCAGAGTTCCGAGAATTGTTTCTTCACCTCTACGTTCCATTTCCGATGCGGCGGGACCCAGATGAACCGTTGGAACTAAATCTATTCCCTGCCGTTCGTAAGAACGCATATCAATTCTTTCGGGTCGGTTATTTCTGATGAGATAATCATTCACTTTTTCTTCCCAAGCGTGACGCCAGATTTCTGCATTTTCTTTTTTATTCCAATCAACAATATCTTCACGGTGACTGCCGATACGGTTGCCGTGCTCATCAAGTTCATAAACTTTTCTGCACTTTGGAAGCCACTTTCCGTTTTCATCAATTGTATTGTTCCGTTACCCGTTGATTACATTTTAGCGAAAATGTTAGCTGTTTCCCGTATTTCCAAGAGGATGGAAAAATCAAAAAACACCTGCTACAAACGTAGCAAGTGCTTATATGTTGAAGTTGCAATGTTTTTATGTGAGTAGTATAATAAACCCGATAACACTCAACACAGAATGTCGGGAAATCAACAAAGCCTTTTGTTAGAATTAAGACAGACAAGGAGGGATATATATGGATTGGATTGTCGGAATACAACGTGCTATTGACTACATTGAAGAGAATCTGACAGAAACGATTGATTATGAGGATGTTGCAAAACAGTGTTATTCATCAAGCTATCATTTTCAGCGTATGTTCAGTATTCTTTGCGGTTATACTGTCGGCGAATACATCCGAAACCGTAGGCTGACTCTTGCCGGTAAGGAATTGGCAACAACCAATGCAAAAGTGATTGATGTTGCATTAAAATACGGATATGAAAGTCCTGACAGTTTCGCAAAAGCATTTCAGAAGTTCCATGGTATATTACCGTCACAAGCTCGTAGTAATGGCAGCAATCTCAAATCCTTTTCCCGTCTTGTACTGAAATTTTCTTTGGAAGGCGGTATAACTATGAATTACAGAATTGAAACGAAACCTACACTTACACTCATTGGTTACAAAAAGAGGTTCAACGGAACACCTTACGACACATCAAGAAAACAGCAAGAAGCTGATTTCTTTACATCCACAAGAGCATCACAATGGATGCTCAAAGGAATGAGCAATGATAAGATGTCAGATTATTGTGTTCTTACTAATTTTGATGATGACGGCTACGACTTTTATATTACTGCAACAACAGACGATTACGAACGCAACAATTTATATAACAGCGAAGTTACGGGAATTGACTTTATGGAAAAGTTCAATTTTGAAGAAATCGTTATTCCCGAAACAACATATTTTGTTTTTGAAACAGAAAAAACAAAAATGCCTATTCCCGAATATTTTGAACTTCGTAAACAAGTTGCTGTTGAGTGGTTATCCAACGACGAGTATCAAATGATAAACGCACCCGAACTTGCAGTTTATCATTGGGGAATCGCAGGCGGATATACAGAAAGAACAATAGAAATTTGGATTCCTATTGAAAAGAAATAATATAGCAAAAAACATTTTTCACTATATTGTTGTAAAAAACTCTCTTAACGTGATGTTGAAACTTATTGTCTGATGTGTCACAATATATTCAGGAAGTGCGCACTTTCAATTGTGAATGAGAGGTTTTATTATGAAACTGAATATAGGTGAAACCATTAAAAGATTAAGAAAAGAAAGAGAGATTACACAAGAAGAATTTGCAGAGGTTCTTGGTGTTTCTTGTCAGTCCGTGTCCCGTTGGGAAAACAGTTCCTGTTATCCCGATATTGAGCTTATTCCGACTATTGCATCATTTTTCGGTATATCAATCGATAAACTTATGGGCATTGACGAGATAACAGAGAAAGAAAACATCGAAAAATATCTTGAACGCTTTCAGCTTGCTATAAGTAAGGGTGAAATTAATGAGTGCATTGCAATTGCCCGTGAAGGCGTAAAAGAATATCCAAACAGTTATGTTCTTCTTGATAAGCTGATGTATGCCCTTTTTGCTTCGGGCGATGATGACGGTAATATCCCCGAATGGGAAGAAAACATGGCGAAGTATGATGCAGAGATAACGGCTCTGGGCGAAAGAATTATGAAGTATTGTCCTGACATTAATCTCAGACTTGAAGCGGCATCAAGATTGGCATTTAATCATATTCTTCACGGAAGAAAAGAAATGGGAAAAAAGATTTATGAAACTTTCCCCTCAATGGATCTTTGTAAAGAAAGACAAATGTGGTGGTCGTTGGAGAAAAATGAAAAACTGCCCTTTTTAAGAGCTGCAATAAAGCAAAGCTATGAATTTTTAAAATCTTTTATTTGGCTTTTAGCTGATGCGGATGTTGTTGATGTTGAAACCGAGTACATTGCCATAACAAAAATTTTTGATTTGGAAAAGCTGATTCTCGACGGTAATCGTCCGAAAAACTCTTGGGGAGATGTGTGGCTTGACTTTGATATAGCCAAAAGATATGCTCTTATGGATGATTACGATAATATGTATAAGCATCTGCATTTAGCTGTTGATGAAGCAAAAGCTTTTGATAATTTCCCTGAGGAGCAGAAATACAGTTCAGTTTTGGTCGGTGAGATTACAGAAAGAAAGCTCGATTTTGAAACATCCGATACCCGACCTCTTTGCGAAATACTCCGTGACAAATGGCTGATTCACGATGAATTTGATTCAGTGCGTGAGACCGATAATTTTAAAGAAATCGTAAAAATGCTTTAATTCTTGTAACTGCTCTCTTTGTGAGGGCAGTTTTTTCATTCAATTACTGTAAATTTATCGAAAAATCGACACAAAGTACCACAAAACGGACAGCAAATACTATATAATTAAATTAAAGGAGTGATGATATGTACTTAAAATTAACAATACAAGAACGACTGAAGGATCTGAGAACAGAACAAAAGCTGACTCTTGAACAGCTTGCCGAGAAAACGGGCATTTCTAAATCTGCACTTGGCAAATACGAAACCGAAGAATACAAGGATATGAGTCCGTTCAATCTTGTCACACTTGCAAATTTCTATGGCGTTTCAACCGATTATCTGCTCGGTCTGACGGAGCAAAAAAATCACCCGAATGCAGACATCAATAATCTGCTTCTGAGTGATGATATGATTGATTTACTTGAAAGCGGAAAGATTAACACAAGGCTGCTTTGCGAAATTGCAACCCACGAGGATTTCAGAAGATTCCTGACCGATATCGAAATCTATGTTGACCGAATCGCTGATATGAGAATCAACGATTTGAATGCCGTTCTCGGTGTTGTGAGGAATGCGGCAATGGAGAAATGCTCTGATGAAAACGATTTATATGTCCGCACTTTGGAACTTGCACAGGTTGATGAAGATGAATATTTCGGCCACGTGATACATAAAGACCTTGACCGAATTATCAGCACAATCCGTGAAAACCACAAAACCGACAGAACAACAGCAGACACGGTTTCGCCTGCGGCAGATGCACAAAAGCAGTTGCAGGATGCATTGAATTTTGAAGGCAGCGACGAAGAAAAAAAGGTCAGAATGTATCTCAACTCCCTCGGCATAGACTACGACTCGCTCACAAAAGAGAAACTTGTAACACAAATAAACATTCTCAAAAAATCAAAGCATATGAAAAGTCCGTACAGTCAGAGAGGTAAAACCAGAAAGAAACACAAATGAGAAAAGCAGACAGCATTGTAATGAATGTTGTCTGCTTACTTTATACTATATGAAACTGCACTATGAATGTATTGAACCCGTTTTTGCTTTCGGCAAAGATTTTGCCCGAATGCTCGATGACGATGCTTTCAGCAATGGAAAGACCGAGACCGTAGCTGTTGTTCATCTGACGGGTTTTGTCGCCTCTGTAAAAACGCTTGAAAATGTTTTTCAGTTCTTCTTCGGGTATGGCTTCGCCTTCGTCACTTACTGAAAGTCTGCACTGGTTTCTGCTTTGCTTTTTCAGAATCAGCTTTATTTCCGATTTTTCCGATGCGTATTTGTTTGCATTATCAAGAAGAATATCAACGACCTGTTTTATTTGCTCCACATTGCCGTTTATTCTTATATCGGGTTCAATTTCGCTTGTAAAAATCTGCTCTTTCTCATAGAACAGTGCTTCAAACGGCAGAATTGCATCGGATACGGTTTCGCTAAGATTAAAAACCGCAAACTCTTTTCTGACACTGCCGTTATCGAGCCTTGCAATTTCAAGCATACTTTCAACAAGACCTCTCATTTGCTTTGACATTGTTAGAATATTATCAGTGAATTTTGCTTTGCTTTCTTCGGAGCTTTCAGATTTCATGAGCTCGGCATTCGTTGTTATGACCGTAAGCGGAGTTTTTAATTCGTGTGATGCATCGGCAATAAATTGCTTCTGCTTATACCACGCTTCTTCAACCGGTTTAACCGTCCATTTTGCAAGGAAGATACTTATGACAAAGAAAAGCAGCAATGCACTTAATCCGATGATTACGCAAGTTCTGTAAAGACTTTCAAGCATATCTGCTTCGGCTGAAACATCGGTAAAAATATAGCTGTTACCCATCGGAGTTCTGTTGCGGAAATAACGCAAAGACGTATCGGGAACGATTCCCGTTTCCTCGTCACGGCTTTCAGCATATTCAAAAAGGGAGTTCAGATATTCTTCATCGGACAAATCAAACATACCGTTATCTTCTGCAATAAATTCTCCGTCAGGGGTGATAAGCAGACTGAAATGCGGTTTCGGGATATGTTCAAATTCTTTTTCGGGTTTATTGTGAGGCTTTGGAGGCATTGCTATATCCCTCATTGCCGAGATGTTTTGCTGTTCGATATTTTTGTGCGTGAGTGTAATAACCGTACCAAGGATTATGCCGAGCATAACGGTTACGGTTACCATAAAAATACATATAAATTTAATTCTCAGCTTTTTAAGCATTTATTTAACCTCCAGATGATAACCGAGCCGTCTTATGGCTTCGATGCTTATATCTGAGCCGATGCTGCGAAGCTTTTTGCGGAGAAATCCGATATATACCTCAACGTGATTTTCAACAGCATTTGAGTCATAACCCCACACTCTTGCAAGCAAAGCTTCCTTTGAAAGATTACGGTCTTTTGACTGCATAAGCAAACGCATAACGTCAAATTCCTTTGCAGAAAGACGAACGGATTTTTCACCGCAGATAAGTTTGCCCGATGAAAGGTCAAGTGAGGTGTTGCCGAAAACAAGCTCGTCAACCTGATTTCCCTGACGACGGAGAAGTGCGTTAATACATGCGAGAAGTTCAGCGGTATCAAAAGGTTTTGTAAGATAATAATCCGCACCGCTGTTAAGACCTTTTATTCTGTCCTCAACTTCAGATTTTGCCGTAAGCATAAGAATCGGAGTTGAGCATCTCTGCGAACGCACCTGCCTTGCAACCTCATAGCCGTCCATTTTCGGCATCATAACATCAAGTATCAGCAAATCATATATTCCGAGTTCTGCATATTCCTTGCCCGTTTCGCCGTCATAAACTGCTTCAACCTCAAAGCCTTTGCCTTCAAGAAGCGTTTTCAGCGAATCAGCAAGGATTTTTTCATCTTCAATTATAAGTATTTTCATCATTTTCACCTGCCCGATTATTATAATATCTCTGTTTGCTGAAATAAAGCTGAAAAAGAATTTGTTTACATTTCTTTTACATTGTCACTTTCGGATTTTCAGTTTTAATTCAGTTTATCGTGGTATTATTACGCCATACAAGAGAGGTGATAAAAACTTGAATCTTCGTCACGAATGGAAGCATTTAATCAATTATGGGGATATGGTTGTGCTGCGGAAAAGGCTGAGTGCAGTTATGAAGTCAGATAAAAACGCCGTTGACGGCAGATATTTTATCCGAAGCCTTTATTTTGATACTCCTGCCGATACCGCATTGAGGGAAAAGATTGACGGAATAAGCCGCCGTGAAAAATTCAGAATCAGATACTATAATTTCGACACAACGGTTATTCATCTTGAGAAAAAGAGCAAGACTGCAGGACTCTGCAGCAAAAAAAGTGCAAATTTAACAAAAGAACGAGTTCAGAAAATCATTGACGGTGACATTGGTTGGATGAAGAACTCCGAAGATGAACTCATCCGTGAGCTTTTTCAAAAAATGACCGTTCAGCAGCTGAAACCGAAAACGATTGTTGACTATTGGAGAGAACCATTTGTTTATCCTGCGGGCAATGTGCGGATTACCCTTGATTATGAAATCAAAACAGGTCTTGCTTCAAAGAATTTTTTCAGCAAAGACTGTCCGACGGTTCCGATTCCTGATAACCCGATAATCTTAGAGGTCAAATGGGATGAATTTTTGCCAACGGTTATCAGAAACGCAATACAAATCGGCGACAGAAGGACTTCAGCATTTTCAAAATACGCAATCAGCAGAATTTATGACTAAAAGGAGATTAATACAATGAATTTTTCAGACATTTTTAAATCAAGTTTTATCGAAAACATTGCAAGCGTAAGTATGCTTGATATGGCAATAGCAATGGCTCTTGCTTTTCTGATTGGAATTTTTATTTTCTTTGTTTACAAAAAGACGTTCAGCGGCGTTATGTATTCATCAAGTTTCGGCGTAACACTCGTTGCGCTGACTATGATTACAACTCTCGTTATTCTTGCCGTTACAAGCAATGTTGTTCTTTCGCTCGGTATGGTCGGTGCTCTTTCGATTGTCCGTTTCAGAACCGCAATCAAAGAACCGCTTGACATCGCCTTCCTTTTCTGGGCAATCGCAGTCGGCATTGTTCTTGCCGCAGGTATGATTCCTCTTGCGGTTATCGGAAGTATTGTTATCGGTGTTGTTCTTCTTGTTTTTGTAAACAGAAAATCGCATTTTAATCCCTATCTTATTGTTATAAACTGCGATTCACACGCAAGCGAAGAAAACGCAAAAAATTATCTCAAAGATAAGGTCAACAAATGCACAGTAAAAAGCAAAACTGCACAAAGCGGCTCTGTTGAACTGACTCTTGAAATCCGTCTTAAGGATGATAACACCGATTTTATCAACGAACTTTCTGCAATGAACGGCATCAACAGCGCTGTTCTTGTAAGCTATAACGGCGATTACATGGGTTGAGGTGAGCAATATGTCAACCCATAAGCATATTGATAAAATCTGCTGCGTTGCCGTTGCACTTGCTCTTGTTATAACCGTTTTATTTATGAACGGAAAGTCACTCGGAATCGTTTCTGCAGGCAAATCATTGGGCTATGAAAACCGCCTTTTTGCAACAGACAGAGTTCATACGCTTGACATAGTTATGAACGATTGGGAAGGCTTCATTGAAACCTGCGAAAATGAGGAATACTCAATGTGTTCCGTTGTTATTGACGGCGAAAACTATTCCAACATCGGCATAAGAGCAAAGGGAAACACCTCACTCAGCAATGTTTCACAGATGAACAGCGACAGATACAGCTTCAAGCTTGAATTTGACCAGTATGACAACACCAAAAGCTACTACGGTCTTGATAAAATAAGCCTTAACAATATCATTCAGGATAACACCTATATGAAGGATTATCTTGTTTACAGAATGATGGGCGAATTCGGTGTTGCTGCACCTCTTTGCAGCTATGTTTATATAACCGTCAACGGTGAGGATTTCGGACTTTATCTTGCGGTTGAGTCCATAGAAGAATCGTTCCTGCAAAGAAACTACGGCAACGATTACGGCGAACTTTATAAACCTGACAGCATGAGCTTCGGCGGCGGAAGAGGCAACGGAAAAGACTTTGATTTTTCAGAGTTTGAAAACAATGAGGAAAACGCAGAAAATAATCGCAACAATCAGATGCAGACACCTCCCGAAGGTTTTGACGGCAGAGGTCAAAGATCCTTTGATAACAGCGAAACTCCTTTTGAAAGCGGTGAAATGCCGGACTTTTCACAAATGCCGAATATGTCACAAATTCCCGAAATGCCCGAAAATTTTGAGGACAGAGCTTTTGCCGACAGAGGCGAAAAAGACGGTATGGGCGGTAAAGGCAGCGATGATGTCAAGCTTAAATACATTGATGATTCATTTGAAAGCTACCCGAATATTTTTGACAATGCCAAAACAGATATAACCGATGCTGATAAAAGCCGACTGATTGAGTCGCTGAAAGCTCTTTCAAACGGTGAAAACATTGAATCCGTTGTTGATATTGAGCAGGTCATAAAATATTTTGTTGTGCACAATTTCGTTGTCAACGGTGACAGCTACACGGGCAGTATGATTCACAACTACTATCTCTATGAAAAAGACGGCGTTATGGAAATGCTTCCGTGGGACTATAACCTTGCATTCGGAACATTTCAGTCTTCCGATGCAACAAGTGCGGTCAATTCCGCAATAGATTCTCCCGTTTCTGGCGGCGATATCAGCGACAGACCGATGATTGCATGGATATTTGAAAATGAAGAATACACAAATCTTTATCACGAATATTTCTCACAGTTCATAAGTGAATATTTCGACAGCGGCAAATTCGAAAAAGAAATTGATGCCGTAACGGAAATAATTTCACCATATGTTGAAAAAGACCCCACGAAGTTTTGCGATTATGACAGCTTCGTGCTCGGCGCATCAACCTTGAAAAAGTTCTGTATGCTTCGTGCTGAAAGCGTAAGCAGACAGCTCAACGGAACTATTTCCTCCACAAACTCACAAAGTTCTCTCTCCTCTTTGGTTGATGCGTCGGGTATTAATATATCGGATATGGGAACGATGTCGATGGGCGGCAGAGGCGGTATGCCCGGAGGTGAAAGACCGCAGAAAAATCCCGATCAGACAAAACCTGCGGAAGAATCACCAAAGCCATCTGAAACAACAACTGTTCCGAACACAGAAGTTCAAACAACTCAGCCGCAGCCTCCCGAAATGAACGGAGATTTTCCTGAATTCAACGGTGAGTTACCCGAAGGATTCGACCCGTCACAATTACCCGAAGGATTCGATCCGTCAAGCGGTCAAACGCCACCGATGAACGGTGAACTCCCCAAAGGGTTTGATCCTTCACAGATGCCAAACTTCAGCGGCGGATTCCCTGCATCTCCGCCAAACGGAGTTAACTTCGGGAATGGTACCATGCCTCCGATGAACGGTAACCAAACTGCATAACTCTCAAAATATTAAAAGCCATACAGATTGACAGCAAAATCAGTCTGTATGGCTTTTTAAAGGTTATCTCAACTCTGATAATGGGGTATAATCCGTATTATTTCGCAGATATTCTTCCATCTTACCACTGAGCAGTAATCTTACATAACTCTTTGGTTCATTATAGATGAGAAAGTCGAGTTCCGATACTTCGTACATATTGTTTGCATATTCGTTTTCGACTGCAATGCAGTCGATGGATACCGTTGAACCATCGTTGAGTTTTACTTCAACGCAAGCTGTGTCAATGTTGAATTCACAAGATTTAATATAGTTCATTAGGATACCTCCAAAAATTATTTTTTGAAAGCATTCAGCGTGGGTTGTTTTGTTTCGGTATCCTTAATTCGTACAGGCGTACAAAGGTACTCCGATGGGAGAAAAAACGGCGAATGAACAAAAAGATTCAAACGCTTTTACGGGTCGTCGGGTCGCCGACCACTACAATAAGGAAACGGTAGGAAAAAGTATTCCTACCGTTTGTTTGATTTTGTTCATGTTCTGACGACTTTATCGACAATCAAACAGGGTGTCCGAGGACACCCTGTTTTGTTATGCTATAAAGATTCTGGAAAGAATTTTAACCATGTCTGATAAAGTTTCAATAACAGACTTTAATATGTTAATAATATTGTCAATTACATTATCAATATTGCTGCGGAAATTAACTGTGCCATAACCGGGGATTGTTCCGTTGTTATCGTCAACGCCGTCATCATCAGCAATGAATGCCGCAATGAGGGGTGAAACAAGAGCAAGCAGGAAAAGTTCTGCCGAAGTAACACCGCCAAAAACAGAAGCACCGAGTTTTGTTATATCTCTTACAATTGAATCTGTTCCGAGATATGCAAAAAGTTTATTTGCTGCCTCAAGGAAAACTTCGTCGCTTACCGTTGCAAGGTCATCTTTAAGGAGAAGTGACACAAGTCTGAGGAAGATTACTATATCTCTGCTGAAAAGGTCATAAGGTTCGCTGCCTGCATAGTGCCACGAAACAAGTTCCGTTACAATATCCCAGCCGTTTTTGTATTCGCTGTCGGGAATATCAATATTATATTCGGCTGCAAGTTCCTGAATACCGCCCTCGCCGTAGAGAGGCTCTTCAAGGATTTTTACAAGACCGCCGACTGCTGTTTCAACAAGGTCATAGTAAAATGCATCCTCAGCAATGCCCATTTCTTCCATTTTGAATCCCTTGCCGAGGCGGTACTGTACGCCTGCTTTAAGGAAGCCTTTTGCGTAGTCATTAAGACCTGCATTCATAAGGTCAACCTGCTCCTGCGAGAAACCTGCTGTTGTTGCTGTAAGAGCATCGGTATCAATTTTATCAACAGTTCTTGCTTCGTAAGAAATTTCATCATCGGTAAGAGTGAATGCTCTGTACTGCAAGGGATACATTGTAAGAGAAGTTGTTGCAAAGTCATAGATAACATTGCCCAGAGGGCTTGTGTATGTAGCAGCATCGCTGCAGTGCTCATGACCGGTAAAAACAAGTTTGATACCCCAATCAGCAAACAGAGTTGCTGTTGTATAGTGGAATTTAACGATAAAGTTTCTGCTGAGAAGTCTTTGGAGAGGAAGGTGATCAAGCAGGTTATGGTGCATCATAAGGATAGGATATTTACCGTCCTCCTTGGCCTGCTTTGCGGATTCATAAACCCATGCAAGTTTATCTGCAGTCATACCGTCCTCGGTTGACTTTGATGGGTCGCAACTGTCAAGCGCTATAAGTCTGTAATCATCGTTGAGGTCTGTGTATGAACCTGTTCCCTCGTCAACGGTGAGTGCTTCGTTATAACCGAAATCAGCATAAACTCTTACAAAATCTTCAATGTTTGTTGCGCAGTCAACACCGTAGTCATGGTTGCCGGGAATAACATAAACAGGCTTGCCCGATTTTTCTTCAAATGCTTTGAGTTTTGCAGCCATGTCAACATGCTGCTGATGGATTGACTTGCCGTCGTCAACAAGGTCACCCGAAAGAAGAACAAATTCACATTCTTCATCGGCAGCGCACTGATTGAGGAACTCGTCAATAATAAAACTGCTTTCGTTTTCCATAGCGGCTCTGCGGTTTGCATACCAATAGATTTCGTCCTCAATCACGCCTTCAAGTTCTTCGGTGGGAACAACATAATGCAAATCCGATGCAACAGCAAAGTTTGTTTCATCATCTGCAGCAACTGCGGTAAGCCCTGCTGTGAGCGAGGTTAAAAGGAGAATTGCGGAAAGTAAAACGCTTAATACCTTTTTCATTTTTACACCTCTGTTAATTTTTAGTTCTTCTCAACGCCGAGAGTTACCTTTTCGCCGTTGATATCCCATTCTTTAGCAAATGAGCCGCCTTCCGATACGATAATATCGGTTGCAAGAACATCATGGGTAACAGTTTCTTTGTTTGCGTCAAAGATTTTTTCAATCTTTTCGTTGCCGCTTACATAGATTTTGATTGTGTCCATAACTTCAAAGCCTGCATCTTTACGCATAGTCTGAATCTTTGAGATAATTTCTCTTACAAAACCTTCTTCAATGAGTTCATCGGTAAGGTTTGTATCAAGTACAACGGTAACACCGTTATCGCTTTCAGCCTGGAAACCTTCCTTCTGAACGGTTTCAATAAGAAGGTCTTCAACAGCAAGTGAAATTTCAGTTTCGCCAGCCATAAAGGTGATTGCACCCTTTTCATCAAGTTCAGCCTTTGCAGCCGAGCCGTCAAGCGATGCAAGATATTCTCTGATTGCGCCGAGCATCTTGCCATACTTGGGACCGAGTGTTTTGAGTTGAGGCTTGAAGTTATATGAAACATAAGCGGTTGAATCTGTTACGAATTCAAGAGTTTTAACATTAAGTTCATCTTCAATGATTTCGCAGTATTCTTTGCCGAGTGCCTTTGCAGCAGTTACAAAAATTTTGCCGAGAGGCTGTCTGTTCTTGATGTTTGCGCTGTTTCTTGCTGCTCTGCCGAGAACAACAACATTAAGAACTTCATCCATTGATGCTTCAAGGTCTTTGTCAACATAATCAGCGTTTGATACCGGGTAATCGCAAAGATGGACGCTGATGGGTGCTGATGAATCAACCGAGCAAACAAGATTGCGGTAAATATCCTCAGCCATGAAAGGAATCATGGGAGCAGCAAGTTTAACAACCGTTACAAGAGCGGTGTAAAGAGTCATATAAGCGTTAATCTTATCCTGCTCAAGACCCTGTGCCCAGTAACGCTCTCTGCCTCTGCGGACATACCAGTTACTCATATCGTCAACAAAACTCTGGAGAGCCTTTGCTGCCTCGGGAATAGCGTAATTGCCGAGGTAACCGTCAACCGTATCAATCAGAGTATTGAGCCTTGAAAGAAGCCACTTATCCATGATGGAAAGTTTATCATAATCAAGAGTATGCTCTGTGGGGTTGAATTTATCAATATTTGCATAAAGCACATAGAACGCATATGTGTTCCAAAGTGTGCCCATAAACTTACGCTTACCCTCAACAACAGCGTTGTCGTGGAAACGGTTGGGGAGCCAGGGAGCGGAGTTGGTGTAGAAATACCAACGGATAGCGTCTGCGCCGTGCTTTGCAAGAGCATCAAACGGGTCAACCGCATTACCTTTGGACTTTGACATCTTCTGACCGTTTTCATCCTGAACAAGACCGAGAACGATAACATTCTTATAGGGTGATTTATCAAAAAGAAGGGTTGAAATCGCCATAAGCGAATAGAACCAGCCTCTTGTCTGGTCAACAGCCTCTGAAATGAATTCTGCAGGGAACTGCTGCTCAAAGAGGTCTTTGTTTTCAAACGGATAGTGGTGCTGTGCAAAAGGCATTGCGCCTGAATCGTACCAACAGTCAATAACTTCGGGCACTCTCTTCATTTCGCCGCCGCACTTTTCGCACTTGATTGTAACTTCATCAATAAACGGGCGGTGAAGTTCAATATCATCAGGACAATTGCTGCTCATTGATTTGAGTTCTTCAATTGAGCCGATTGAATGTCTGTGGCCGCATTCACACTCCCAGATATTAAGCGGTGTGCCCCAATAACGGTTACGGCTGATGCCCCAATCCTGAATGTTTTCAAGCCAATCGCCGAATCTGCCCTTGCCGATGCTTTCGGGAATCCAGTTAACGGTGTTATTGTTCTTAACAAGATTATCCTTAACAGCAGTCATCTTGATAAACCAAGATTCTCTTGCGTAGTAGATAAGCGGAGTGTCGCATCTCCAGCAGAAAGGATAATCATGCTCAAACTTGGGAGCAGAGAAGAGTTTACCTTCCTTATCAAGGTCAACAAGAATAAGAGGATCTGCATCCTTAACAAACTTGCCTGCATAGGGTGTGTCGTCAGTCATATTACCCTTACCGTCAACAAACTGAAGGAAAGGAAGATCATAGTTCCTGCCAACCTTAGCATCATCTTCACCAAATGCAGGTGCGATATGAACGATACCGGTACCGTCTGACATGGTAACATAGTTATCAACAGTAACAAAGTGAGCCTTTTTATTCTGCTTTTCGGCAACCTTGCCTGCGCACTCAAAGAGAGGTTCATATGATTTGCCCTCAAGGTCTGTGCCTACATAAGATTCAAGAATCTCATAAGCCTCAACGCCGTTCTCCTTATCCGCAAGAGAACCGAGAACTGAATCAAGGAGTGCCTTTGCCATGTAATATGTGTAACCGTCTGCTGCTTTTACTTTGCAGTAGGTTTCGGTAGGATTAACGCAAAGAGCGGTATTTGAAGGAAGAGTCCAGGGAGTTGTTGTCCATGCAAGGAAGTATGCATCCTCGCCTACAACCTTAAAGCGTACAACAGCCGAACGCTCTTTGACTGCTTTATAGCCCTGAGCAACTTCGTGAGATGAAAGAGGTGTTCCGCAACGGGGACAATAAGGAACGATTTTGAATCCTTTATAGAGGAGACCTTTATTCCAGATTTCCTTAAGCGACCACCAGATTGATTCAATATAACTGTTATGATAAGTTACATAGGGGTTATCCATATCAGCCCAGAAACCTACTGTGCCTGAGAAATCCTCCCACATACCCTTATATTTCCATACGCTTTCCTTACATCTGCCGATGAAAGGTTCAAGACCGTAATTTTCAATCTGTTCCTTGCCGTTGATACCGAGTTCCTTTTCAATTTCAAGTTCAACAGGCAGACCGTGAGTATCCCAACCTGCTTTTCTGGGAACCATATAGCCCTTCATTGTTCTGTATCTGGGAATCATGTCTTTGATAACGCGGGTAAGAACATGGCCGATATGAGGCTTACCGTTAGCAGTAGGAGGACCGTCATAGAAAGTATATGTCGGGCAGCCCTTTCTCTCTTCGATGCTCTTTTCAAAAATCTGATTTTCTTTCCAGAAATCAAGCACTGCTTTTTCTCTGGCAACAAAATCAAAATTTGACGAAACTTTTTCGTACATTTTGCATTCCTCCGATATATTTTGAAAATTCTTTAACAAAAAAATAATCCCTGACCCTAATCGGGACAAGGAGCAAACAAATCACCTGCATAACCCGATCTTTATGCTTCCCGATAACGGCGGAAATCCGTCAAATCCTACTTTCCATCACAAAGAGAGGTTCGGTTTGCGATTCAGGAGTGATATTCGCTTATGCTGCAATCAGCGGGTTCCCACTCTCCCCGCCTCACTGAGATTACATCTGCAAAAGTTACTGTCTCCGTCACAATCTTTAATAGGTTGGAATATTAATTTTCAGTTACAGTAAAGTATAGCATGAACTTTCTGCATTGTCAACTATACATTAGATAATAAAATATATTAAACCTTGACCGAACTCGCCATGTGTGATAAAATCATCATGGTAATTATCCTGTACAAAAGGAGTATTCTGATATGAAAAAAAGAATTGTTACGCTTATTGCTGCGGTAATTGTTTGCCTTACCGCATCTGTTACTGTATATGCAAATGAATTAATGGGCTACTTTACGCCTTATGAGGTTACGGTAACCGATGAAGTCGGCGCCGTTATGTATAACCGGATATGGAATTCCGACATGACAAAATCTATAATGCGCCCTCTTACAGTTATCATACCGAGCGGTAAAAATTTAACGGTTACAGACGAACTCCATCTTGACGGTGTGCTTTACCTTGGAGTTGAGTATAACGATTACAACGCTTATATCAAAAGCGAAGAGGTATCTCTCAAAAAAGAAATCGCAGGTACAGAGGCTGCATACCGCACATCCGCTGAACGCGACATTATTGTTATCAACGAAAGCGGCGTGAATCTCAGAAAAGGTCCGTCCTTTATGTATGAAACACATGAAAACATCATTCCTTACGGTACTGTATTAAAATACAACTACACAAACAGCGAATATGAAAGTGATGCCATGTGGGCATACACCCAACACGAAGGTGTCGGCGGCTGGGTTTATATATATAACACTGAGGAAATATATGACTGTGCTTATATTCTGAATGATTCGGATATTTATACGGGCGCTGTTGAAATACTTACTGACGGCGCATATCTTACTCACTCCGTTAACCCGGCCTCTGAAAAAGTTGCGGAAAATATACCTGCCGGCACGGTTCTTTCATTCAAATATTTTTATGAAAATCTTGACTGTACAAGTGTTTTTGTTGAACACAACGGCACAAAAGGTTGGCTGAGAACAAGAAGCACGGACTATAAAGTTGCAACCGGAGAGAAAGGCGGCGTTTATATTCTTGCAGAAAACGGTCTGCCTCTTTATGAAAAACCGCTTTATGAATCTGCGCAGCCCATTGCAAATGTTCCAAAAAGCACTAACCTCTGCGTTGATTTTCAGTATTGGGATGCAAAACAAATCGAAAATACGATAATAGAATCTCGTTGGATGCATGTTAACTACAACGGCACCGAAGGTTGGATTTTCAGCAACGATATATCCGAATACTGTTATATGTTCAGTGCATATGACATAAAAATTACAAGTGAAAACGGACTGCAGTTATATGCAGAACCAAATAAAAATGCGGAGTGTTTATCTGTTCTTTCAAAGGATGCTGTTGCAACATGCATTTATGAAACATCCGTTCTTGAAGATAATGAAATAGTTTACTGGTTATATGTTGATTGCAACGGCGTTCGAGGTTGGGCTTTTCCGACCGGATCAGAAGCATCGTATGTTGAAAATTCCGGCAGATATCTTTCCGCTCCGTTCGGCGCCCCTGAAACAGAATCAACTGTAACTTACGGCACAGCCCCTGAATTTGAGATGAAGGACATCGTTACAACCGGCAACGGTCTTTCATCAAAAACAATTGTTTTTATCTGCATCGGCGCTACCGTTCTTGTTGCGGCGATTGTTGTTATAATTGCAGTGAAAAAGAAAAAATCAAAATAAGGATTTCACCTGAGCCTAAAAAACTCAGGTGTTTTTTTATATATTCTTGCAAATTAAATCATTGTGTGCTATTATTAATATAATTATGAATTATTAGGTGGGTGAAAGATTTGAAAACCATCAGAGCAATTTTATTCTACATATGGCAATTCACATACGGAATTGCACAAAACCTTATAGGTCTTGCAATGTTTGCTGTCTACAAATCAAGAGGAGCAAAAAGCGAACTCTATCATAACGCAGTCATAACTTATATTGACAAAAAGAACTTCGGCGGAGTTTCACTTGGCATGTTCATCTTCATTAATCAAAAGCGCGAGGGTGACAGCCTGCACGATATAAAAATCCATGAGTACGGTCACACCGTTCAGACCATGATTCTTGGTCCTCTTTGGCTTTTTGTAATCGCCATACCGTCAATGATATGGTGCAACACTCCCCGCTTTGTTAAAAAACGCAAGGAAGAAAACGTTTCCTATTATTGGCTTTACTGTGAAGGTTGGGCAAACCTTTGCGGAAAATGGGCAACAAAAGAACGTTTCCTGACCCCTGAACTTATCAACAGAGGCAGATACGGCAAACCCATTAATCCAAACAGAAGCAAAAGAAAAGATATTAAAAACAGAAGGAGAATAAAATAATGTCACAAAAAAAGTATCTCAAAACCAGTGAAATTGCCTCGTTTGCATCCTCAGCATTTGGCAGAAGCATGATTTACACGCTTATGTCCACCTACCTGCTTATTTTCTACACAGATGCCGCAGGCATTCAGCCCGCACATGCAGGTTGGATTATTTTCGGAGCAAGAATTTTCGATGCGGCAAATGACCCGATTATGGGTATGATAGCAGACCGCACAAAAACAAAATTCGGAAAACTTCGCCCATACCTGCTTTTCTCACCTTTCCTCATCATGGCTTCAACCATAGCACTTTTCTATGTGCCCGGTTTTGAAAGTTACAGTGCAAAACTTGCTTACGCTGCAATCACATACATAATCTGGGGTATCTGCTTTACAATTCAGGATGTTCCCTTCTGGGGCATGAGTGCAGTTGTAACTCCTCTTGAAAACGAAAGAAATACATTCCTTTCAATTGCAAGAATCGGCAGCACAATCGGCGGTATTCTTCCCACGGTTCTTATCCCGGTGCTTCGCACATCCTCACTCGGCATTACTAAAGGATACTTCGTTGGCGGACTTATTTTTGGTGTTGTAGGCTCAATGATTTCTCTGCTTGCTTTCTTCGGCACAAAAGAAAGGGTCGAACAACCTCCGAAAGAAAAAATCACAGTTAAAGAAGTCGTTTCGGCATACTCCAAAAACAGACCTCTTCTTTTGCTCATTCTCGCAAGCATTCTTGGCTCGGCTATGCTTATGGCACAGACCTCGGGCTCATATATCGCTACATATCTCATTCAGGATTCAGGCATCATTCCTCACGGATCGGTACAGGTTGTTATGACAGTTGCCATTGGTGCAGGCATGATGATTGCAATGCTTGTTATGCCCATGCTTCGCAAGAAGTTCTCACTTAAACAGATTTACATTGGTGCTGCTCTTTTCGGCGCAGTGATGCATGTTATTCTCTACTTCATGGGATACAGCAACTTCTACGCACTGCTTGTTGTTCTTGCAATTGTAGGTCTTCCTCTCGGCATTTTCAATGTTATCACCTATGCAATGGTTGGTGACAGCGTTGATTATCTTGAATGGAAAACAGGCAGACGTTCCGAAGGTATCTGCTTTGCATCGCAAACCTTTATCAGCAAACTTACCGCAGGTATTTCAACGCTCATCACAAGTTTTGTGCTTGAGGCTGTAAACTATGTTGAGCCTATCGCATCAAAGAACGAATTCGGTGTTTCAATTGAAATCGCACAGGCTCAGTCCCCCGAAACCCTCTCGGGTATGTTTATCATGATTTCTGTTATCCCTGCAATCAGTCTTGCACTTTGCGCAGTACCGATGTTCTTTAACAACTACACAGGCAAGAAAAAAGAAGAAATCCAGAAAGAACTTGCAATACGCAGGGAGAATGCAAATGTCAATTGATAACGAATTTGATGCGTTCACCGAAGGCATTGAGCCGGGCGGTTTACGCAGCAGAACTCAAATAAAAATACTTATCACCTTTATGGTGAGCAAAATCAAAGAACCGCTTAAGGATACTTTGATTATAGAAGCACTTCAGATTCACGGGCTTGCTAATTACTTTGAAGTAAGTCAGGCACTTGATGAACTTATCGACAACGGCAACCTTTCATGCGCAGACGGTATAGTATATATCACCCCCAAAGGCGCTCTTTCCGTTGACGAACTTTCGCAGGAATTGCCGAAATCAGTAAAAGAAACAGCCCTTGCAGATGCGCTCAATCTGCAACTTCTTGAAAAACGTGAGAGTGAAAATACAGTTGATATAAACAAGACGGAAAAAGGCTATTATGTAACCTTCCGAGTAATTCACAAAGGCGAAAACCTCATGGAACTGACTGTTTATGCCGCTGATTTTGAACAGGCAGAACAACTCAAACACAACTTTTTGAAAAATCCGTCTTATGTTTATTCAACCGTTGTGACTTCCCTTTATATTTAAGGTGATACGGAGTAATATTTATGCTTGAAAATCTCAAACAAAAAGTATATGAAGCAAATCTTAAACTTGTTGAATACAATCTTGTCCTTTTTACATGGGGCAATGTTTCTGAAAT
Source organism: Oscillospiraceae bacterium (assembly GCA_015065965.1). GTDB lineage: Bacteria > Bacillota > Clostridia > Oscillospirales > Acutalibacteraceae > CAG-177. Next base: position 38,197 of record SVPH01000011.1, on the reverse strand, counting down.
TGACAAAGAAACAGGTCTTGTAGTAATAAAACCTTCAGGCGTTGACTATAACAAAATGCGTCCTGAGGACATGGTTGTTATGAACCTCAACGGTGAAAAGGTTGAAGGTGAACTCAATCCGTCTTCGGACACTCCGACTCACCTTGAACTTTACCGCCGTTTCCCCGATATCGGCGGCGTTGCACATACACATTCAACATTTGCGGTTTCTTTTGCCCAGGCTGCAAGCGATATTCCCTGTTACGGAACAACCCATGCTGATTTTGCATACGGCTCAGTACCCTGCACAAGAGATTTGACAAAAGAAGAAATTGAGGGCGAATACGAACTCAACACCGGCAAGGTTATCGCTGAGTGTTTTGAACAAGGCAATATTGATTATAATGCAGTTCCCGCCGTGCTTGTACGCTCACACGGTCCGTTTACATGGGGTAAAAGCGGCGATGCTGCAGCCAAAAACTCCGCAATTCTTGAGGAAGTTGCAAAAATGGCTTATCTGAGCAAAACCATGCAGGCTCAGTCTGCAAATGAACATATTCAGAAAAAACATTACTTCAGGAAACATGGAGCAAATGCATATTACGGCCAAAAATAATTACTTGACATAATACAATCAGCAATATAGAATATCTAACAGATACACAAAATCAATAAAAGGTGTGATTTTATGGCAAGATGTCCCAAATGTGACCGCAAACTCCATATATGGAATGTTAAGGCAGAGTGCCCAGACTGCGGTGTTAATATAGCAAACTATGACTGGGAAAACAGACTTGAACAGGATGCGATAGAGGCAGAAGCCGCTTTTGCAAAACTTCGCGAAACCATGAAAAAATTCAGGTATTCGTTCATTGGTACAAAACTTAGAATTGCAAGAATACCAATCAGCGTTCTTCCCCTGTTTTCATTCCTTCTTCCCCTTGGCACGATGGCGGTTTCAATCCCCTTTTGCAATGAAAACATAACAATCAACGCAATTTCTCTTGTTATGAACATAATGAATTTTGATATTCTCGGCATTTTTAAGGCTCCTGCATCGGACATTATAGGTGACACAGCCTTAAGATTCATGCTTTCAATTCTTTTTGTTGTGCTTTCAGCACTCTCGCTGCTCGTAAGCCTTGTTTTCCTGATGCTTAATTTCAAAAAATTCAACAGTCTCGGTCTTGCCATAACTAACTTTATTGCAAGCGGAATGATGTTTGCAAGCGCATTCTGTTTCAGCCAATTCTCGGCTATGATGGAAGCAAGCACACTTGCTGATGCAATTCAGTGCGGCCCGAGTTGGGGCGTTTTTGTAAGCGGTGCACTTTTCCTTGTTTCGTCAATCACAAACTTTATGGTATCACGCCAGAAAGTTGACCTTGACTCTTTTGAAAAAGATAAGGAAACAAAAGAAGATACCGAAATAACAGAAGAAGAAACAGCAAACGCATAAATTAAAGGGTCGATTTAAATCGACCCTTTTTTATATATACATTTCACTGTTGCCGAGTAAAATTTTTTGTCAACAAACAGTTATTCTATTGATATTATTACTTAAAACTGGATTTGCTTGTCATCTCGGTTTTAAACTGAGGACCTTGAGGACCGCTGTTCATAAACGGAGGATATGTTGCTTCGTTTCCCCAATAAAGAATTGCCAGACCATCTGCATTTTCAACATCATAACCGAATACAGGAGCCCACTTTGACCCTGCAAGTGAACGGCAACTTTCTTCAGGAACCAACTCAAACGTTTCAAGTTTTTTCGGTAACCAAAGATCCCACGCCTCACCTTTTGTGCATACATCTTTAAGTTGCACAACAATAAAATTCATATAAAGATATGTGCCTGTATGCGGGTAAAGACCGTGTGTACCTGCTGCACAATAAATCGTACAATGGGTATCATCATACATTTCAAGGTCTTCCCAAGTTTCAATTTCAGCAAAAGTGTGTGCAGCAAAAGCAGTTTTTACGGGACGCATATATTTTTTGCCGTTCTCTTCATATGTTAAAAATCTCAGAGTGAAATGCTCCCAGTCGCCGGGATGCCCGCCGACCATACTGTTAATCAACCATATGTGTTTGCCGCTGTCGTAAGAGCAGTATATAAAATAAACAATATCTACATAATTGTTATCTTTTTCTACCCAAAAAGCATAGGCAACTGCCGACTCCTGTTCACCGTAGAAAGTTTCGCAAATATCAAACGGACCGTCAATTTTTTCTCTCATCACAAGGCGGGAATCACCTTTTGAATCCATAACACGGTCAAAATGCTCAAATGTCCAGTCCATAGAAACTGCTTGATATGGGTCACCCTGCGCCATATGAATTCTCGGCGAGTAGTCAATCATGATTTGATTTTTTTGCGCATCGTCAATATCGGTTATTTCAACGGCATCGCTTTCAATAAGACCCACCTTAATACTCCTGATAGGTTTTATGTAGGAAATACCGTCAGTCAGGCTGATTTTGAGTAATTTATCAACGCTGTCATTTAAAATATATTCATCACCTTCAAAATTCTCTTCAGAATAAACATAAACCACGTATTCCTGAGGAACAGTTATACTTTTGATGTTGAAATCGACAGACAGATATTCACCTATTCCTAACTGCTTACTTGCTCCCTTATATTCTTTTTTTGCCCATACAGTAACTTTGCTTTCGGTCTGATATTGTAAATCCGAATCAAAACTTACTGCGCTTGCAGATAATTCTGCAAAAACAATAACAGAAACCAACATTGTGACTGTTATCATTAGTTTTAAAATCTTTTTCATATTTTCACTCTCCCTTTCCGTAACTTCAATATACAATATTTCGCCTAAAAAATCAATAAAATATTAGCAAACCAGTTACATGCAAACAGCAACAAAGTATCCCTTTTGTTAGAAGAGATGCTTTGTTGCTGTAATCATTTACTGATATCATGGTGTTAATTCTAGTCTTACCGAACAACAAATTAAAAACCATAGTATTTTTTTACATCAGGGTGATTGAGATTTTTAAAAAACATTTTTGCTGTAATCGTTGGTTTCAGCTGTCTTATTTTTGTAATATTAAAATGTAAAACACCATCTTTTTCAATGCAATCCTTCTTATAAATAAAGAAAAGAGGTGTAATCTTATATCCCGATACTTTTCCGTTTCCGCCACGTTCTTTTCTTTCTGTAAGATTACTTTTTTTCACCTTAACAGAAATTCCTGATATTTCGGCATTTTTTTGCAGCAAAAATCCTTTTAACGCTTCCGGGGTCCAAACTTTATAATGATTTCTTCCTGCCGGTCTGATTTCCCCCTCAATTTCAGCCCAAACCGACACTTGATTGGTTGGTATCATTACAAGGTTTCCGTTTGCATCTTCGGTGCAAATTACCGCAGCAAATTTCTTTTTTCCTGTGTAATTGCCAGAAACTGCAATATCTATGCTTTCCTTTGAGAAATCTTTTATGTTATTCCCCATTACTTCAAAGAAGTTTAATCCTTCTTTTTCTTCCAGCATTGCTTTAAACTGTGGGTTGGCAGAAATCCATCTTTCGGTAACAGCCAACACTCCATCCTCACCATATTTCGGTAAATCCGGCTCGCTTGCTTTAGCTCCGGGTTCTTTAAATTCAATTGTATAAATTTCTAAATCGGTTACACTGATAAGAGCACTGTCTATTCCGCAGCAACCGCCTGCCTGAATTAGCATTCTTTTTTTATCATATGTTGAGTACACATATCTCGGAACCAAATGATATGAGGTAAGTAAATTAGCAACTGACATCGGAATAAAATCTGCCGTATCATAACAATTTACAAACACATCTAAGCCCATCATATTTGCAAATGTTTGCGCATATGCACATTCGCTGAATACTGCAGACTGGATATTATTACCCGACTCATAACTTTTTCTGATTTGATGCTCCAAAGCAGGACATTTTTCTTTTAACGAGCCTGAGTCAAGATCTAAAGTTCTTGCTTTTGCCTTATCCCACAATTCATCTCTTTCTCTTTTGTTGAATATAACTTTTGTGGGCGCAATGCTGTAAAATTCTTTCATTATTTCTTTTTGTTCTTTGGTTAAAGGTATTTTTTCCACAACTGTAACCCCATATAATAAAGTGTTGTCATATAAAAAATCTGTTTGCATGTATGGTTTTGAATAATGAGGCATCGCAATCATGCCCGAGCATTTTCAATATTCTGACATTTATCTCATTTCTATACTGCTCAGGAAATTTAATGTTTTCCTGTTCTACTCCCGCATTCAATTTTGTAACAATATAGTCCTTTTCTGTTTCAATCATTTTTTTGCTCATTTTTGCAAAGAAATCCTTGTCATCTTCAGATAACAAATCCACAGGAAGAGGCATATTATAAAGCAAGCCGAACGGATAAGTTATTCCGCCGTCATATATGCGCCACCACCAATACGCAAAACTTGAATTAATAAAACAATACAAAAAGCTAAAATCTTCTGTATTGTTCAGGTAAACTGTAATTGAACCGGTTCTGTTTAATTTTCCGGAACTTGCAGTTGTGTAATAACGGCATGTGTTGGGCATATCAATAAAATAACATGTCTTGTCTTTTGATACTATATCTTTAAGCCTACAGTTTGATTTTTTAATCCATGTTTTATAAACATCAACCAAACATTTGTCAATTTTTTGAAAAGTATCATTATCACCGTCTATTAATTGATAATTGTCAGGTAGTACACTTTCAAGAACATCTGTTTTTAAAAGCTCTTTTCTTTCTTCATTCCTGAATCTTATTAACGGCGAAACTCTAAAGCCTCTTTTTTCACCCTGTTTTAAAACAGTTATTGCCGCTCTGACAGAATTTGAAGTATTTGTATTGAATATACCATGCTTTCTTCCGCAAAAAATATTTCCCGGAACATTATCAAAGGAAACAATATGACCGCTTCCAATTTCACACATTTTTCTTCTCAACGACCTGAACTTGTTTCCCGAAATAAAACTAAACGGAGTAATTATTACTGTAGATCTCGCCTTAGCAAAAATTTTTTCCATAAAAGCAGAATAATACTCTCTTGATTCAAGCAAAACCTCGGTTTGCTCCCAGTACCCTTGAAGTTCAGATAAATGCGCATAGGGAGGATTTGAAATAACTTTACAATTTTCAGGAAGTGTAATTGACTGATCCAAAAAATCGCAAAAAATATCATTAATTGAATCAGCGATATCCAATCCATATTTTATAGCGATTGTTGTCCAACATATTTTCAAAGCAACATTATCAACATCATAAAGATACAATCTTCCTGAAGAGATCAGTTTTCTTGCTTCTTCATAGCCAATCAAATCCAAATATGTTAATATCAGTTTTCCTGTTCCGCATGCCACATCGCACACATTATCGCCTTCGCAATTGTTCAGCCATTCACTCATCAAACTTGCTACATCATCCGGAGTATAATACTGACCGGCTTTTTTCTTTGAAACTTTATCTTGAGTTGCAAGTCCTATTTCATAGAGTTCAGCAAAATTTTTTGTGTTTATAAACTCAGGAATTTCTTCTTTGTTATCAATAACAAATTGGCAAATATTATCCCAAGTTTTTTCTAAACCACATTCTCTTACATCACTGATATAGTCATCCAAGTTGTAGCTCTTTAAGCGTCGGATTGTTTCTTCATTCAGTATAATATTGCCCTTGCTGTATTCTTTTTTGTTTGTTATTTTTTCAATGCTTGAGTCCTCAAGAAAATCAAAAAATGTTAACTGGTTTAAATTTTTTTTCATTTTGATCAGCCTCTAGTAAATCATAGAATGATTTAAGATAATCATTTTTTTAAATTCGGATAGCTGAATTTGAGTGTTAACCGATTTTATACTAATAACAAAATATTATTTTCAAAAGAGCAAAGAAGAAAAAATAAAGAATAATACAAACAGCGCCGAAACGCAATTTTATTATTTCATATTTATTCTCTATTCTTTCTTCTTTTAGCCTCGAAAGAGGCAATGTTTGGCCCGCCCGAAGGGATTTGAACCCCCGTTCTTCAGAATCGGAATCTGCTGCGTTATCCAACTGCGCCACGGGCGGAAATATTCACTTTATCAGGGGACGACAAAATATCGTCCCCCGATATTATTTTACTTTATCTTTTCAATAACCTCGCCTGATGTGGGCTTGGTTTTATCAATAAATTCCTGAACAGCCTGTGCTGAAGGCATAGCAGCCGAGCAACTGTGAGCCGAAACAAGCATTGATGCGGAAGCGGTTGCAAATTCAAGTGCATCCGGAACACTCTTACCGTTGAGAAGTGAATAGATGAATGCTGATGCATAGCCGTCGCCGCCGCCGAAGCCTTTGAGCATCTTTACGGGGAAAGGCTTGACTTTATAAGCCGAACCGTCATTAAGATAAGCAACAGAGCCTTCTTTGCCGTGTTTAATAATTACAATCTTATTGCCGTATGAGAACCAGCGTGCTGCCGATTCCTCATCGCTCGCACAAACGCCTTCAACAGCCTCGGTAAGGTCAAATTCTTCCCTTGAACCAAGGATAATATCGCTGTTCTTTGCTGCTATTGAATAATAAATTGAAATTTCGTCTTTGTTCTTCCACGTGTAACTTCTGTAGTCAATATCAAAAATAACAACAACACCGTTTTTCTTTGCAAGGAAGAGAGTTTTAAGCGCAGCCTCTCTTGACGGGCTTGCGCAGAGGGCTGTACCCGAAATAACAACAGCCTTTGCCTGCTTGATATACTCCTCGTCTACATCGTCAACACAAACCTGAAGGTCTGCAACGCCTTCGCGGTACATAAGAATGCTGCTCTGTGTAGGGCTGAGTATTTCAGTGAAAGTAAGGCCGAGATTTTCACCATTTTCGCATCTGAAAACATGCGAAACATCAATGCCGTCTGCTTTGAAATAGTTTTCAACATAATCGCCGAACTGGTCATCGGACACTCTTGCGATAAATCCGCACTTTGCGCCAAGCCTTGCAAGACCGACTGCAATATTAGCAGGTGAACCACCTACATACTTATTGAAATTGCTGCTCTGCGAAAGAGGCATATTCATATCTGTGGGGTTAAAGTCGATTGCAATTCGACCGATAGGGATAACATCAAGAGGTTTTGTTTTGTCAAACTCAATGTAACTCATTTATATTTCATCCTTTCACGCTTTGTTTGCGCAGCCAAATATTTCTATATGTTTCAGTGCGTTAAGATATGCACCCTCAACCTCTGCCGTCTGCAAATCGTAGTAACCGTTGATACTTTTGTTTCCATACGATGTTCTTACCGACTTTTCAACGCTGTCAAAAGTTGCAGTCGCAATATTTATTTTATTAATGCCGAGTTTTACGCATTTTTTGAAGTCTTCGGGCAAAATACCTGTTCCGCCATGCAAAACAAGCGGTACATTAACAAGATTTGAAGTTTCTTCAAGAATATCGAACCGAAGTTTCGGCGTCTGTTTATAGTTTCCGTGTGCATTGCCTATTGCAACAGCAAGCGCATCAACGCCTGTTTTTTCATAAAACTCAAGTGCCTGTGCAGGCGAAGTGCAGTTAATTGCAATATCCTCGCTGCCGTCCTCACTGCCGCCGACACAGCCAATCTCGCCTTCGCAGTCCGCTCCGTATTCATCAGCGAGTTTCTTTGTCTGAGCAGTTATCCGCACATTTTCCTCAAACGGAAGATGCGAACCGTCAAACATAACGCTTGTAAAACCTATATCAAGTGCTTGCCTGATTTTTTCAGCCGTTTTACCATGATCAAAATGAACCGCAACAGGCACCGAACTGTTCTTTGCCGCTGCAACCATAAGAGGACCGATAAGTTCAAGCGGTGAATGATTGAGCCTTACTTCTGCTATCTGAATTATAGCAGGGCTTTTGGTTTCCTCAACCGCTTTGAGCACGCCGAGAACCATTTCCATGTTTGCAACGCTGAAACTGCCTACTGCATAGCCGCCCTTCCTTGCTTTTTGAAGAAGCGGAGCCATATTAACGAGCGGCATTTGATTGACCCTCCTTATAAATTACGGAACAAACCGCACTTGTAAGCGGCAGGGTAAGAAGAATACCGAGACTGCCCGCAAGAGCCTGCAGAATTTCCGCAACTATCATTTCTTTATTGATAACCTGCTCGATGTTAGCGTTGTACGCAACAAGAAGCAAAACACAAGTCAACGAACTGCCTATATAAGCCAGAACAAGCGTGTTTGCCATTGTGCCCATCATATCTCTGCCGATAACAAAGCCTGACTTCATTAGTTCTTTTGAAGAAATTGCAGGTGATTTTATGCGCAGTTCATATAGTGAAGAGGAAATTGACATAGCAACATCCATTACCGCACCGACTGCGCCGACAATTATCATCGCAAAAATAATTGCTTTAAGATTTATTGGGTTATCAGGGTAAAGTTGGAGAAGATAAACAGACTCCTCCTCCAACATTCCCGTCATATTCAAGAATTTATCCATTATCAGCACTATCAGTCCCGAGCAGATAACGCCGCAGACACAGCCGATACCTGCGCAAAGAGATTTTATAGTAAATCCGCTGACAATACTCAGTGTCATAACGGTAATATATACACAAACCGCTACTGACCAAAAATAAATATTATGTCCGTTAAGAATTGCGGGTATAAGCACAACAAAAACCGAAAGGCAGGTTAACGCAAGCGAAATAACCGTTTTAAGCCCCTGCATTTTTGAAAATACAATTATCAGTGCGCAGAATACGATAAGCAGCCATATAAGCGGCGTTACACGAACATAATCGCCGAAGTAAAACTGCCGTTCGCCGTTTTGGGTGTAACCCTCAACAAGGATATCATCACCCTGCTCAACCTGTTTAGGACAAAAAACATAAGACTTGTCAATCTCCTGAACAACATCAATTGTTTTGCCGCGGAGTTCACCGTTACGCACCTGCGCCTTAAAAAGTACTGTTACAAACTCGCTTTCTCCGCTGACATTATCAGTTAAGACATCGTTCACACGGATAACCTTGCATTTTAATGTTTCGCCTTCCATTGTGCCTTTAAAAATCGAGCCGCCGTCCCCAACATAAAGATAAGCAAACAAAATAAGCAGTGCGGAAACAAAAACCGCAATTATCTGATAAACAGCCTGCTTATTTTTCATTTGCTCACCTCATTTTTCAAAAATTATTTTGTTGCTTTCGCTTTTCTTGCTTCAATTTCAGCAACCATCTGTGCCTGCTTCTTCTCTGTGATTGTATAGAAGAACATGGGTACAGCACAAGCAAACATACTTACTACGCCGGAAATAATAAGAACATTCCAAAGAGCATCGGGGTTTGCAACTTCATAGGTTCTTGCATTGATGCCTGCAATGCTCATTGAAAGAACGCCGATGAATGCGCCGACTGCCATACCGATTTTGTTGATAAGAGTCTGCATAGCAAAGCAGATGCCTTCGCCTCTTTCGCCTGTTTTCCATTCAAGGTAATCAACTGTATCGCCAATCATAGCATAAGTAATGATGTTGTTAACACCCTGAGGAATGCCGAGAAGAACAAGGCCGATAGCACATACAACCATCTTCCACGGTGCATCATAGCCTACAAAATACATGACAGCCATTACAATACCGCCAAAAAGGTGAACTGCAATATATGACCATTTCTTTGTAAATTTCTTTGACATCCAAGGAACAAGAATTGATGCAACAAGACCGCCCGGAACAACAAGCAGTGTGATTACACCGTAAAGACCTTCATTGTGGAGTATGTATTTTGCAAAGTAAAGACCGCCGGTGTATGAATAAACCATTCTTGCACCGCCGAGAACACCTGAAAGAACGATAAGAAGAAGTTCCTTATTCTTAAAGAGAAGTTTAAGGTTGTGACCGAATGAAGGAGGATTCTCGTCTGATGTGAAACGTTCCTGAGTATTCTTAAATCCGTAGAAGAACATGGGGATAGCAAGAACAACAAGAACTACCGCACAGATAAAATAAATCCATTTAAGTGTATCGGCATTTGCAATCTCCATGCCTTCCTTAACCGTACCGACAAAAGACTGAATTGCGGCTTCATTGTCAACGCCCTGATTGGCAACCATATTTGCAATTGCTTCTGCCTTATGTTCTGCGATAAGCGCTTTATCTGCAGCGGTATCTGCATACTTGAATTTCTCTGTAAGCGAACCTGTAATCATAGGAACAAAAACTGTAACAATACCTGCACCGACAGTACAGAACATACGGGCAACAGTAAGAATATTACCTCTTGTTACGGTGTTGTTCGTAAGGCATGTTGAGAGACCCCAGTACGGCACATCAGCAACTGTATAAACAACGCTCCAAACAACATAGAGAACCGCAATTGTAACAAAAACCTGAACCGTCTTTGAACCGTTATAAACTGATTCTGCGCTGAAAACAGGCAGGAAACACAAAACGGTCATAATACCTATAGGAATTGCCATCCACTTAAGATAAGGGCGGCATTTTCCCCATTTTGTGCGGGTTTTATCAACTACGCTTCCCATAATAGGGTCGTTAAAAGCATCAAAAACGCGTGCTGCAAGCATAAGAATTGCAACTGCAATTGCACCGCTTACTCCGCCGACCATAACACCGTCAGCGCCAAAAAGAAGCGCATCAGTCATAAATACGGTTATGTATGAACCGATGATGGTACAGATAAAGTTCTGACCGAAACCGGCTATACTGTAGGCAATAGCCTCTTTGGGCTGTACGCCCTTGCCCGGAGTTGTTCCGAACAGTTTGTGAAGAAATCCGTTGTTCATTTTCTGGTTTCCTTTCGTTTCTTAGATTAATGATTTATAAAATTCAAGCGCCTTGAACCTTCTTCTTGTCTGCGAAAGCATAAACTTTTCGCAAACTGAAGCAAAACGCTTTTCATCCTGAGTTGGCAGAGAAAATGAATACATCTTCTCAATGGGACTTGCACAAACATGGCGCATTGCCGCAAGCACAGTCGGATTAATCCGCTCTCCGCTTCTGCCGCTGTTTCTGCAATAAATACAGCCGTCCTCAATATTGAAGAACATTTCCCCCTCGGTTTCACCGCAATGGGAGCAGGCTGTCAAATCCGGCATAAAGCCTGAAAAAACCATAAATTTAAGTTCCGTAACTGCTTTAAGAAAATCGTTTGAACGCCTTTGTTTCTCAAGCAGATGCATAGAATTGAGTGTTACCCTCAAATAATCTCTCGCCGGCTCCATCTCGGGAACAAGTTCAGCGGCAAGAGCACAAAAATACTGAGCAAGAGCAAGTTTTTCAATATCGCTTCGCAAACCGAAAAAAACTTCTTTTGCAACGGCATCGTCAATTATGTAACTGTCCCTGCTTTTATAGACGGAAAAATCTCCGTAGCAAAGGGACTGCGTTGCTCCGTGCATTTTGCTGTTGATTTTTTTTGCTCTGTTTGCAAATGCCCTGAGCACTCCGTATTCGGATGTGAGAAGAGTAACAAGGCGGTCACTTTCCCCTGTATCCGTTACTTTGAGTACCAGTGCGTCGGTAGTCATTCTCATTGGCTTTAACTCCTGCCGTGCTGTTTGAAACGCAGTTTCTGAATTCAAGGTAATCGGCAATCAGACCCGATTGCGAAAACTTCTTCCATGCTTTTTCTCTTTCCATGTTCATCATCCTCCCGTTAATAAGTTAACCTTTTAGCAGGAAGATATAAGCGGAAAAATTTATTTAATCAAGACCGAAGTTATGAATCAAGCCTTCCCTGTTGCGCCAGCCTTCTTTTACCTTAACCCAACACTGAAGATTGATTTTGCATTGGAAGAAATTCTCCATATCAACTCTTGCCTTAGATGATATACGCTTGAGCATATCGCCCTTTTTGCCGATAATAATGCCCTTGTGCGTATCTTTTTCACAATATATAATCGCCTCAACATCCATGATGTTGCCGGTTGAACGCTCACGCATTTTTTCAATGCTGACCGCAACGCCGTGAGGCACTTCTTTATCAAGAAGAAGCAGCATTTTTTCTCTGATAATCTCGCCTGCAAGCACTCTCTCGGGCTGGTCGGTAAGAGTATCATCGGGGAAGAAATGAACCGATTCATAGGTGAGTTTTTTCAGTTCATCTATGATAATATCAACATTCTCATTCTTAAGAGCGCTGACGGGTACAACCGCCTCAAACTCAAATTCATTTGAGAACTTCATGATTTTATCCATTATCTGCTCTTTTTGCTTAACGGTATCAATCTTATTGATTGCAAGCACAACGGGCGCTTTCTCCGCCTTTAAGCGTTTGAGCAGTTCAAGTTCCGTATCCTTTATTTCGCCCTCGGGTTCAGTTACAAAAAGACAGGCATCAACACCTGCTATGCCGTCGCCGACAGCCTTTATCATCTTTTCACCCAGTTTTGTTTTGGGTCTGTGATAACCGGGTGTATCGGTAAAAACAAGTTGGGTTTCATCCAGTGTAAGAACACCCATAATTCTTGTGCGCGTAGTCTGCGGCTTCTGCGTAACTATAGCCACTTTCTGACCGAGCATTCTGTTAAGAAGAGAGGACTTGCCCACATTAGGGCAGCCTACAATTGCGACAAATGCGGTTTTTGTCATTTTATATACCTCATTTTACATGCTTTTTGAAAAATTCTTTTATTCCCTGCGGCCCTGCAAAAACAAATATCAAGCTTGCAACAAAACTGATAATAAAGCCGATAAGAACGGGAATGTTTTCTTTATAATAATCAACCATGGCTGCAAAAGCATCGGGCTGATAAAGAATTATAATCCCTGCCGCAACAGCGCCGATTGCTGCAATAAGCACAGCGCCTGCCGCCGAATCTTTGGCAATTTTTGCAAGTTCATTTTTCTCTTTTGTTTCAAGGTCAACCGTTTTTTCAACTGCCGTGTTGACTGCTTCAAGTGCCATAACAAGAGCACAAAGTGCAACAAGAACGGCAAACTGAACTCTGCTGACCTCAAAAAAATCATGAACAGTCAAAAATCCGAACATATATGCCGTAAAGCACAGATGTATCCTCATATTGCGCTCATGTCCGATGCAATAAAAAATGCCTTTGAACGCATAAACAAAACTTTTCAAAAGGTCTTTCATATGTTCTCATCACCCATATAGTAACTGGAGTTTCTTTTAAGACCGAGTTTTGTGAGTACGGTTTCTTCCTTTTCACGCATTCTTACGCTTTCCATGCCGCCGTTAACATGGTCATAGCCGAGAAGATGGAGCATTGAATGAACTGTGAGGAAACCTATTTCACGCTGAAGCGTGTGACCGTATCTGTCCGCCTGATCAACTGCATGGGGAATTGAAATAACAATATCGCCCAGTAACTTTGCACCGGTATCATTATTGATATCATAAACACCGTTTTCACCGAGAGGGAATGAAAGAACATCCGTTGCTCTGTCAATATTCCTGTATTGCAGATTGAGTTGATGAATGGCATCATCGTCAACAAAAGTTACGCTGACCTCTGCCGAGCCCTCAAACTCCTCATGCATAAGAACTGCTGTGCAGCAGCGGCGAACAAGCATGCGCACACCCGTGGGAATTCTGATTTCATTCTGCTCATTGGAAATAACAACCTTGACTTTACTCATTTCCTTTTTCGCTCCTCATCCTGTTTCTCATAGGCTTTAATGATATCCTGCACAAGCCTATGGCGCACAACATCCTTTTCACTGAACCTTACTGTTCCTATATCCTCTATATTCTTAAGGATTCTTACCGCTTCCTTAAGCCCCGAACGCTTGCCGTCAGGCAAGTCAATCTGTGTAACGTCACCCGTTACAACCATTTTTGAGTTAAAACCCAGACGAGTCAGGAACATTTTCATCTGCTCCGCCGTGGTATTCTGCGCTTCATCAAGAATAATAAAACTGTCATCAAGAGTACGTCCTCTCATATAAGCAAGAGGCGCAACCTCAATATCTCCTCTTTCCTGATGCTTCTGAAAATTCTCTGCACCGAGCATATCAAAAAGCGCATCGTAAAGAGGTCTGAGATAAGGGTCAACCTTTGACTGCAGGTCACCCGGCAGGAAACCGAGTTTTTCGCCTGCTTCAACTGCAGGGCGAGTCAGAACTATTCTGTTGATTTCTTTGGCTCTGAATGCGGTAACTGCCATTGCAACAGCAAGGTAAGTTTTACCCGTACCTGCAGGACCTATTCCGAAAGTTATCGTGTTGTTTCTTATTGTTTCGATATATTTTTTCTGACCGAGAGTTTTGGGCTTAACGGGCTTGCCTTTTGAAGTAATACATACGCAATCTGCCGCCATGTGAACAAGTTTATCCTCATTACCGTCATTAACAAGCGAAAGAACATAACGCACATTCTGGTCGCTGAGCGATTCTCCCCTGTTAATGAGTGTAAGCAAACCATTTATGGCACGCACGCCCTTCTGAACATTCTCCGCCTCACCTGCAACCTTAAGTTCAGAGCCGCGGCTGATAACCGAAACGGAAAATTCTTTTTCAATCAGTTTGATATTCTCATCAAAACTGCCGAAAAGGCTGACTGCCTGTTCCATTCTGTCAACATTTATAATCTGTTCAAACATACGCTCACCCGATAGTTACATAATTACAGTTTAGTATAACACAATGTTAATCAAAAGTCACTACTTATAATATAAAATATTTAATATAATTTTATGGGATTGATATTATTTTTAAAATATGTTATAATAATTGTATCTTCGCAAAGAAAGGATGTTTTCACAATGACAGAAATCACAAAAGATATGAAAATAGGCGAAATTCTTGACGCTAACCGTGAGGTTGCACCCTTCTTCCTTGAAATGGGTATGCACTGCCTCGGCTGCCCTTCAGCAAGAAACGAGTCGGTTGCTCAGGCCTGCATGGTTCACGGTGTAAACGCCGACGAACTTATCGCAAAAATCAACGCATTCCTCGCAAAATAATGCTTAATCTTTCCGAAAGAATGCTCATGGCGGCGAAGATGGTGCGCAAGGGTAACAAAGTTGCCGATATCGGCACCGACCACGCCTATCTTCCCGCCTATCTTGTTTTAAACAACATAACCCCAAAGGCTCTTGCATGCGATGTGCGCAAGGGTCCGCTTGAGAATGCCCGAAAAACAGTTGAACATTACGGCATTGATGATAAAATTACCCTCAGGCTTTCAGACGGTTTTGATAAAATTGAGCCGTTTGAAGCGGATGATTTTGTTATGTGCGGCATGGGCGGCACTCTTATGGAGCAACTTGTTCAAAGAACACACTGGCTTAAAGATAAAACCAAACGCATTATTGTTCAGCCGCAATCTCACGCCGAAGATATCCGACGTTTTTTTGTTGAAAACGGTTTTGAAATCCTTTTTGAAGATGCGTGCATTGACGGTGGGAAACTCTACTGTGCAATGGCAGCCGAATATACAGGCAAAATAACCGAAAAGCCAATATCTTACATATACACGGGTGAACTTCCTAAATGTAAAAAAGAGGAAAGCCGCCTTTATCTTGAAAACATAAACTCAAGGCTTTGCAAAAAACTTGAAGCAGAGCGCATTCACGGCACTGCAGAAAATGCTGATTACCTTGAAAAAGTCACTATCGAAATGAGGGGAATTCTCAATGGCATGCAATCCGACAGTTAAAGAAGTATATGATTATATAAATAGTTTTGCTCCGTTCGGAAAGCAATGCGAATGGGATAACAGCGGTCTTGTTGTAGGCAATTTCAATGCAAAGGTCGGCAAAATC
This sequence comes from Oscillospiraceae bacterium, assembly GCA_015065965.1. Lineage (GTDB taxonomy): Bacteria > Bacillota > Clostridia > Oscillospirales > Acutalibacteraceae > CAG-177. The sequence continues at coordinate 22,505 of SVPH01000011.1, read as the reverse complement.
GGTATTGTGCTTGATATAACAACCGATGCGGTTAAATTCGCTGCCGAAAACGGTATTGACCTTATTATAAGCCACCACCCTGTTATTTTCAGAGCAGTTAAAACTTTCTATGCCGATGACCCTGCATATTTGCTCGCAAGAAACGGCATTTCGGCAATATGCGCACATACTTCGCTCGACATTGCAAAGGGAGGTGTCAACGATGCGCTTGCGGCTGTTCTCGGCTTTGAAAACACCTGCAATCTCACCGAAGAAGGCGAAACCGCAATGATAAGAGTTGCCGAAACCGACGGAATCAGCAGTGAAGAACTTGCAACTCTTGTTGCCGAAAAACTTTCAACATGCGCATCAGTTGCAGACAGCGGCAAAAAAATAAACAAAATCGCTCTTTGCGGCGGCGCAGGCGGAGATTTTCTCGGCGATGTTATCAGCGCAGGCTGCGACGCTTACATAACGGGAGAAGCAAAGCACCATGAATTTCTGCAGGCGCTCGAAAGCGGAATAACTCTGATTGCTGCAGGACATTTTGAAACCGAAAACCCCGTTGTTGCCGTTCTGGCAGAAAAAATAAAAAATAATTTTGACTGTAAAGTTGAAATTATTCCGCAAAAATCACCTGTTAAATATTACAAATGAGGAATAAATTATGCCCCTTGACGGAATAACTCTGAACCTGCTTAAGCAGGAACTTTCACAATATATTATCGGAAGCAGGATTGAAAAAATACACCAGCCATCAAAAGATGAACTGGTGTTTCATTTGCGCTCTCGTGAGGGCGCGTTCCGCCTGCTGGTTTCGGCTTCCGCAAACAGTCCGAGGCTTCATCTGACTGCAAACGCTCCCGAAAATCCTGCAACTCCGCCCATGCTCTGTATGCTTTTCAGAAAGCATCTTACCGGCGCAGTTATAACGGATATACGCCAACTCGGGCTTGACAGAATTGTTTTCATTGACCTTGCAGGCACAAACGAAATCGGCGATGCCGTAAAATTTACGCTCTGCGTTGAAATTATGGCAAAACACAGCAACATTGTGCTTATTAATTCAGACGGAATAATCGTTGACGCTGTAAAGCGAGTTGACTTTACACAATCATCAGTACGCCAGATTCTGCCAACTTTTAAATATGAAATTCCACCTCAGCAAAACAAACTTAATTTAACCGAAATCGAGCCCGAATTTGCTGTTGAATCCATAAAGAACTGCGTTGGAAAGCGCCTTTCCGGAGCAATTCTTGAAACGTTGGAAGGCGTTTCTCCTTTGATAAGCCGTGAAATCGCCTCATTTGCCTGCGGCGGTGACATCGCAGCAAGCGAAATGAATGAAATCAATGAACAAAGGCTGAAATTAAAACTTACGGAAATTAAAAATACACTCCTGAGCGGTAAAGCAAATCCGACCATGCTTATCCGAGAAAACGTAAAGCCATATGACTTTACATTCATAGATATAACTCAATACGGTTTCACTGTTACCGCAAAGCCATATGAGAGTTTTTCGGAGTTGCTTGATAACTTTTATTACGAAAAAGATCGCTTTGAAAGAACCCGTCAGCGCAGCCAATCGCTTCTCAAACTGCTCACAAACGCTGCATCAAGAGCGGCAAGAAAATTACAGAGCAGACAGGCAGAACTTGAAGCATGTGCTGACCGTGACACTCTGCGGATATATGCCGAACTGATTCTTGCCAATCAATATCGCCTTGAAAAAGGTTCGCTTTTTTATGACCTTGAAAATTTTTATAATAATAACGAGATTGTTCGCATTTCGGCAGATCCCGCACTTTCGCCTTCTGCCAATGCGCAAAAATATTTTAAGGAATACCGCAAGGCAAAAACTGCAGAAAGCATGCTCGGTGAACTGATTGAGCAAAGCGAGCAGGAACTTGCATACCTTGAATCGGTCATCGACGCCGTTAATCGTGCAGACGGCTACACAGAACTTGCAGAAATACGCAATGAACTTTACGAGCAAGGCTACCTCAAAAGGGCGAAAAACGATAAATCAAAAAAGCCGAAGCCCATGCCGCCGCTTGAATATGTTTCCGATGACGGCTACACAATCCTTGTTGGCAGAAACAATGTTCAGAATGATATTCTGACCTTTAAAACCGCAGCAAAAGATGATTCATGGTTCCATACTCAGAAAATTCCGGGCTCGCATGTTGTGGTCATAGGTAACGGGGACATTATTCCTGAGCAAACCTGCCGTCAGGCAGCAATTCTTGCCGCATACCACAGCGGCGGCAGAGAATCGTCGCAAGTTGCGGTTGATTACACCGAAGTGCGCTCACTCAAAAAACCCGTCGGTGCAAAACCCGGCAAGGTTATTTATCACACATATAACACAATGTGGGTAACGCCTGACAGAGAACTCTGCGAGAGGCTTAAGAAAAAGTAAATATCATGCAAAAAACCGCTGACTTTTAATTCCGTCAGCGGTTTTCGTTTACTGTATATCGTCCGACTCGGCTGTGATTGCTGTTTCAGATTCTCTGAAGAGGAGGGAAATGCACCAAATACCCGCAAGGGCAACAAGAGTGTAAACAATTCTGCTGAGAATTGCTCCCTGTCCGCCGAAAATCCAAGCCACAAGGTCAAACTGAAACAGACCAATACTGCCCCAGTTGAGCGCACCGATTATCACGAGGACCAGTGAAATTTTATCAAGCATTCGTTTCAACTCCTTACTTGCTTTTCACGCATAGTATGAGCCGAATTTGTATGCTTTATTCGTAATTAAAATGTAAAATTTTAAAATTTGAACTTAACATCGCTGTCTTTAAGCAGCGGTGCATTTTTATCTTTTTCAGAGAGAACAGGCTCCGAAACGCCCCATTCAACACCGATTTCTCCGTCACACCAACAAATGCTTCTGTCATTCTCAGGCGAATAAAATTCATCCACCTTATATGAAATCTCAACATTCTCCGTCAGAGTAACAAAACCGTGGAGACAGCCTTTGGGAATATAGAGCATCTTTTTATTTTCTTCGCTCAGTTCAACGGCTATCCATTTCATATATGTCGGCGAACCTTCTCTGATATCAACAGCAACATCAAGGATTTTTCCTTTTAAACAACTGACAAGTTTAGCCTGCGACATCGGGTCTGTCTGGCAATGCAGACCTCTGAGCGTTCCTTTTTTTGCGGAAAAAGAACGATTATCCTGAACAAAATCAGCATTTATGCCTATTTTTTCAAATTCTCTTTTTGAATATGTTTCACAAAACCAGCCTCGGTTATCACCGAAAATCTGAGGTTCAACCTCATATACGCCTATTATTGCCGTTTCACTCAGTTTCATAATCCAAGTTGCCTTCCACACCCCAACAAGGTCTTTCACCCGGCTTTCCGCCGGTATAAAGAATTTTGCCCTCTGCAACTGAACGCAAATGCTGACCGTAGGATGATTTTCCGTATTTTTCTGCCGATCTCAGCAATGCTTCACGGCTTATCCAACGCATATTATATGCAATTTCCTCAGGTGCGGAAATCTTGATGCCCTGCAGTTTTTCAACAGTTTTGATAAAGTTTGCCGCATCCATAAGATTTTCAACCGTACCTGTATCAAGCCATGCAAAGCCTCTGCCCATGAGTTTGATATCAAGGTCACCGTTTTGCAGATACATCTGGTTGATATCTGTTATCTCAAGTTCGCCTCTCTTTGAAGGCTTAAGCGATTTTGCGTATTCAACAACTCTGTTATCATAAAAATACAGACCTGTTACGGCATAGTTGGATTTAGGCACTTCGGGTTTTTCCTCAATCGAAACAGGTACTCCGTTTTCATCAAATTCAACAACACCGAATGCCTGCGGATTATCAACATAATATCCAAAAATTGTGGCTCTGTTTTTATTCTTCGCAGCCTGCCTGAGCATATGTCCCAGACCGTTGCCGTAAAAAATATTATCACCCAAAACCATTGCCACATCATCATCACCGATAAATTTTTCGCCAATGATAAATGCCTGAGCAAGACCGTCAGGATTTTCCTGCACAGCATAGGAAAGATTGATTCCGAACTGCCTGCCGCTGCCGAGAAGTTCCTGAAATTTAGGTGTATCTGTAGGCGTTGAAATAATAAGAATCTCTCTGATACCTGCAAGCATAAGGGTTGAGAGAGGATAGTATATCATGGGCTTATCATAAACGGGCAGAAGTTGTTTACTGGTAACCATGGTCAAAGGATAAAGCCTTGTTCCTGAACCGCCCGCCAAAATAATTCCTTTCAAACAAAACACTCCGTTTCGAAATGAAGTTAATTTTGCCGCAAATCAAAATTTAATACAGTTATAATACCACCATTTGGTGAAAATGTCAACAAACATTGCCATGTTTCGATATTCCTTTATGAAATATGTTAACTTTTGAAATAAATTTGAAATAATTTAAAAGAAACGGTTTACATTTAAAAATTATTATGATATAATTGTTTAGAACATTTGTTCATAGGAGGAGAATTATGGATAAGTTTGTGCTGCACTCAAAGTATAAGCCTATGGGCGACCAGCCGCAGGCCATTGCAGAACTTGTTGACGGCATCAACAAAGGTTACAGTGAGCAGACTCTTCTGGGCGTTACAGGTTCCGGCAAAACTTTTACAATGGCAAACATCATTGAAAAAGTCAACAGACCAACCCTTGTTCTCGCTCACAATAAAATTCTTGCCGCACAACTTTGCTCTGAATTTCGTGAATTCTTCCCTGAAAACGCTGTTGAATACTTCGTCAGTTACTATGATTATTATCAGCCCGAAGCATATATTCCCACAACAGACACTTATATTGAAAAAGATTCTGCAGTCAACGATGAAATTGATAAATTGCGTCACTCCGCAACATCCGCCCTTTCCGAAAGGCGTGATGTCATAATCGTTGCCAGCGTATCCTGCATTTATACCCTTGGTGATCCGATTGACTACCGCAGCATGGTTATTTCACTGCGCACGGGAATGGAGAAAAGCCGCGATGAACTGATAGAAAAACTTGTTTCAATTCAGTATGAAAGAAACGATATTGATTTTAGCCGTAACAAATTCAGAGTCAGAGGCGATGTGGTTGAAATCTTTCCCGTTTACTCCAATGAAAACGGCATAAGAGTTGAATTTTTCGGTGATGAAATTGACCGCATCAGCGAGATAAACGCTCTGACAGGTCAGGTTAAAAGCGTGCTTTCCCACGCAGCAATTTACCCTGCTTCGCACTATGTTATTGCCCCCGATAAAATGGAGATTTCCATAAAAAATATATTTGAGGAAATGCTTGAAAGAGAGAAATATTTTCAGGAAAACGGCAAACTGCTTGAAGCGCAGAGAATTCGTCAGAGAACAGAATATGATATTGAAATGCTGCGTGAAACGGGCTTTTGCAAGGGCATTGAAAACTACTCGCGAGTCATGTCAGGCAGACCTGCAGGCTCTGCGCCTTTTACTCTGCTCAATTATTTCCCCGATGATTTTCTGCTTTTTGTTGACGAATCACATGTTACACTGCCGCAGGTAAGAGCAATGTACGGCGGCGACAGAGCAAGAAAAGAAAGTCTGATAAACTTCGGTTTCCGCCTGCCGTCTGCTTATGACAACAGACCGCTTACATTTGATGAATTCTACGAGCGAACAGGGCAAAAAATATTTGTCAGTGCAACGCCGGGCGAACTTGAAAAAGAAAAGAGCGCACAAATTGCCGAGCAGGTTATCAGACCGACAGGCTTGCTTGACCCCGAAATCTCCGTCAGACCCGTTGAAGGTCAGATTGATGACCTTGTTTCCGAAATCAACATCCGCACCGCTAAAGGAGAAAGAGTTCTTGTTACAACCCTCACTAAAAGAATGGCAGAGGATTTGACGGATTACCTTGAAAATCTTGACATCAAGGTACGCTATATGCACCATGATGTTGATACAATCGAAAGAATGGAAATCATCCGTGACTTGCGTCTGGGCGAGTTTGATGTTCTTATCGGCATCAACCTTCTGCGTGAAGGTCTTGATATCCCCGAAGTTTCGCTCGTTGCAATTCTTGACGCGGATAAAGAAGGCTTTCTGCGCTCCGAAACATCGCTTGTACAAACCATCGGCAGAGCAGCAAGAAATGCCGAAGGAACAGTTATAATGTATGCCGACTGCGTAACACCTTCAATGGAAAAAGCAATAACCGAAACCGAACGCCGCAGACAAAAGCAAATGAAATACAACGAAGAAAACGGAATTGTTCCAAAAACTATTGTAAAAGATGTTTATGAAATAATTGAAATTTCCGCCAAGAACGATGATGAAAAATCCATTTCAAAGATGAGCAAAAAAGAGCGTGAAGCAATGATTATCAAGTTGACTGCTGAAATGAAATCGGCTGCAAAGATACTTGAATTTGAACACGCTGCTTATCTGCGCGATAAAATTGAAAAACTCAGAAGAGGTAAATAATATATGGCAGTAAAATATCTTACCGTCAAGGGCGCAAAAGAACACAATCTTAAAAATGTTGATATATCAATTCCCCGTGACAAACTCGTTGTTTTTACGGGTCTTTCGGGTTCGGGCAAATCTTCGCTTGCTTTTGACACAATCTACGCGGAAGGTCAGCGAAGATATGTTGAATCGCTTTCATCGTACGCAAGGCAGTTCCTCGGCCAGATGGAAAAACCGAATATTGAAAGCATTGAAGGGCTCTCCCCTGCTATCTCAATTGACCAGAAAACAACCTCAAAAAATCCCCGTTCAACCGTCGGCACGGTAACGGAGATTTATGACTATCTTCGTTTGCTGTATGCAAGAATAGGCATCCCTCATTGCCCCGAATGCGGCAGAGAAATCAGCAGACAGACCGTTGATGATATAACTAAGCAAGTGCTTTCTCTCCCTGAAAGCACAAAGATTCAGGTCATGGCACCTATTGCAAGAGGCAAAAAAGGTGAATATGTCAAAGAACTTGATCATATCCGCAAAAGCGGTTTTGCAAGAGTTCGCATTGACGGCATCACCTATGACCTTTCGGAAGAAATCAAACTCGAGAAAAACATCAAACACAACATTGAAGTCATTGTTGACCGCCTTGTTATTAAAGACGGCATACGTTCACGCCTTGCGGATTCAATCGAAACAGCAACCAACCTGACCGAAGGCTTACTGCTGATTGATGTTATCGGTGGCGAAGAACAACTTTATTCGCTCAATTATGCTTGTCCTGAACACGGTGTAAGCATAGAAGAACTTGAGCCGCGTTCATTCTCGTTTAACAATCCGTTCGGCGCTTGCCCAAAATGTACCGGTCTGAGCGTATTTATGAAAATTGACCCGAAACTTGTTATCCCCAACCCAAATCTTTCAATTAAAGAGGGAGCAATTCAGGCAAGCGGCTGGAGCAGTGCAGACGGCGGCACAATCGCCCAAATGTATTATGAGGGTCTTGCAAACGCTTACGGTTTCTCGCTTGATACGCCGTTTAAAGACCTTTCAAAAAAAGCAAAAGATGTTATTTTTTACGGCACAGGCGGCAAAAAGATAAAACTTGAACGCCGCAGTGAATACGGAAGCGGCACATACATGACTGATTTTGAGGGCATTATAAATAACCTTGAAAGAAGATATCACGAAACAACAAGTGAATATTCACGCGCAGAAATTGAAACCTATATGTCCAGCGTAAAATGCCCGGAATGCGGCGGCGCAAGGCTTCGCAAAGAATCGCTCGGCGTTACCGTTGGCGGCATCAACATTGATGAATTCACAAACAAATCAATAAACGAAGAAATAGAATTCTTGGACAACCTCAAACTCAGCGAACGTGACAGCATGATTGCCGAACAGATAATCAAAGAAATAAGAGGCAGGCTTGACTTTCTCTCCAGTGTCGGTCTTGACTACCTCACCCTTGCCCGTCCTTCGGCAACTCTTTCGGGCGGCGAAGCGCAGAGAATCCGCCTTGCAACGCAAATCGGGTCATCACTTATGGGCGTTCTTTATATCCTCGACGAACCGAGCATAGGTCTGCACCAGCGTGATAACTCCAAACTGCTTAAAACTCTGCAAAATCTCCGCGACCTCGGCAACACACTGATTGTTGTTGAACACGACGAAGAAACAATGCACGCTGCGGATTATATTGTCGATGTCGGTCCGGGTGCAGGTATTCATGGCGGCGAAATCGTCTGTTGCGGCAGCGTTGACGATATCATGAACTGTGAAAAATCTGTTACGGGTCAATATCTCAGTGGCCAAAAGTTTATTCCTGTCCCCGAAAAACGCAGGGAAGGTAACGGCAAATCGCTCACCGTTTACGGTGCAAAAGAAAACAACCTGCGGAATATTGACGTTGAATTCCCTCTCGGCAAATTCATATGCGTAACAGGCGTTTCGGGTTCGGGCAAATCCTCACTCGTTAATGAAATTCTCAAAAAATATCTTGTAACCGAACTTAACGGTGCAAAGAAAATTGCAGGTGAACACGATAAAATCACAGGCGCAGAGCACCTTGATAAAGTGATTGATATTGATCAGTCGCCAATCGGAAGAACCCCGCGTTCTAACCCTGCAACCTATACGGGCGTTTTCAACGATATCCGCGAACTTTTTGCATCAACCGTTGATTCAAAGAAAAAAGGTTACAAAGCAAACCGTTTTTCATTTAATGTTAAAGGCGGCAGATGCGAAGCATGTCAGGGTGACGGCATAGTTAAAATTGAAATGCACTTTATGAGCGATATCTATGTTCCTTGCGAAGTCTGCAAGGGTCAGCGATACAACAGAGAAACTCTTGAAGTGCGCTATAAAGGCAAGAATATCCACGATATTCTCGACATGACTGTTGAAGAGGGCATGAACTTCTTTGAGAGCATTCCAAAAATCCACCGAAAAATAAAAACTCTTTATGATGTAGGTCTCGGGTACATCAAAATCGGTCAACCTGCAACAACCCTTTCGGGCGGCGAAGCGCAAAGAGTAAAACTCGCAACCGAACTCGCACGGGTTGCTACGGGCAAAACCGTTTATATTCTTGACGAACCGACTACCGGTCTGCACACAGCCGATGTTCACAGACTGATTGATGTGCTGCAAAAATTTGTTGATAAAGGCAACACTGTTATTGTTATTGAGCACAATCTTGATGTTATCAAGGTTGCCGACCATATAATCGACCTCGGTCCAGAGGGCGGCAGCGGCGGCGGCAAAATTGTTGCCCAAGGCACACCTGAAGAAGTAGCGAAATGCAAAAAATCCTATACGGGAATGTATCTGAAAGAGGTTTTGAAGAAATAAAAATACGGATGAGGTGTTAAAAATAAAAATCCGCTATGCTGATGCATAGCGGATTAATTTTTTTACTGTAAATTACTGCTCAACTGCGTAAACGCTGACCTTCTTGCGGTCTTTACCCATACGCTCGAACTTAACAGTACCGTCGATGAGAGCGAAGAGAGTATCGTCTGAACCCTTACCAACATTGTTGCCGGGATGGATGTGTGTACCTCTCTGTCTTACGAGAATGTTGCCTGCAAGAACAAACTGACCGTCTGCTCTCTTAGCGCCAAGTCTCTTTGACTCTGAATCACGGCCGTTACGGGTTGAACCCATACCTTTTTTATGAGCGAAAAGTTGTACATTTATCTTAAGCATTCTTTACACCTCCGTAGATTATTTTGATGTTTTCGGGATATTGCTTTGATAACTCCGTCAAATGGAGTTCCAGACCTCTGAGCACTGTCTGAGCCTGCTCGTTTGCCTGATTAAGGGTTACACACATTGCTCCGTCTTCTGCATTTGCAACCGCATCCGCACCTATAACATCAGTTATCGTATTAGCCGCCATATAGGCTGCCGAGGAAACTGCTGCGCAGACAACATCTTTGCCGCTTTCGGCAAACATTGCGTGACCGCTTATCTCAAAGCCATGTAGTTGTCTGTTACCGACTGAAAATCTGACCTTTATCATAGGTCGTTTTCTTATGCGTTGATAGCAGAGATTTCAACCTTAGTGTAAGGCTGTCTGTGGCCCATCTTTCTCTTTGAGTTCTTCTTGGGCTTGTAGGTCATAACGGTAATCTTCTTTGATTTGCCGTTCTTGACAATCTTTGCTGAAACGCTTGCTCCGTTAACATAGGGAGCGCCAACGGTGATACCGTCGTCGGTTCCAACTGCGATAACCTTGTCAAAGGTGTACTCGCTTGCTTCTTCAGCGTCAAGCTTTTCGATGAATACTACATCGCCGGCTTCTACCTTATACTGCTTGCCGCCTGTTTCGATAATTGCGTACATCGGAATATCATCCTTTTCTTTAAGACTCGCTATTCTTGTAACACTTATAAATGGGTTACCAGAGGCACAGAGGATTTCTGTTTTTGGGCATAGATATACCCGCCCCGAATATGCGGCATGAAAGATTATAGCACAACAGTCAAGTGTTGTCAAATGTTTTTTATATATTTTTTAAATATTATTCTGGAGTTTTGCGGCTGTGAGAGTGTTCCTCATCAGCATGGCAATCGTCATCGGTCCTACGCCGCCGGGAACGGGAGTTATCATTGATGCCTTTTCCTTTACCGCATCATAGTCAACATCGCCGCAGAGTTTACCGTTTTCATCTCTGTCCATGCCTACATCAAGAACGATTGCACCCTCTTTAACCATATCCGCTTTTACGAATTTTGCAATACCAACAGCCGCAACGAGGATATCCGCCTGATTTGTTATATCCGAGAGATTCACTGTTTTTGAATGGCAGACTGTTACGGTTGCGTTTCTTGCAAGCATAAGCATTGCCATTGGTTTGCCTACTATATCGCTCCTGCCGATAATAACGCAGTGTTTACCTGTAGGGTCAACACCTTCGTACTCAAGCATTTTAACCATGCCCATAGGAGTGCATGGAACTAGTCCGCCGTTGCCGATGCAGAGTTTACCCACATTTTCGGGATGGAAGCAGTCAACATCTTTTTCGGGGAGAATTCTTTCAAGAACTTCATTTTTATTAATATGTTTGGGCACGGGAAGTTGGCAGAGAATACCGTTAACGGTTTTATCCGCATTAAGTTTATCAATAAGTTCAAGTAGTTCCTCAGTTGTTGTTTCTTCGGGGAGTGCAAACTCAAGCGAACGCATTCCTGTTCTTTCACAAGCCGCTTTTTTGTTGTTAACATAAATTCTTGATGCAGGGTCGCTGCCGACAATTATAACAGCAAGAGTGGGTAATATCCCCTGCTCTTTAAGCAATGCAACCTGTTCTGATATTTTATCAAGATTGAATTCACGGATTGCTTTTCCGTCAATTATTTTAGCCATTGATTTTACTCCTTAATTATTTTCTGCACTTTGAGGTGCTTCTTCTTTTATTTCTTCCTCCGGGAAATAGTCGACGCCCTCTATAGGCTTCGGATTTTTCTTATATTTAATCAAAAGAACTGTAAGCAGAATCGCACAAACAACCACAATCGCCGCGGAAAGAGCCTGCGAAACACGGATTGTAGTATCCGCAATATAAAGGCTGTCCGTTCTGAGGCCTTCAACAAAAGTTCTTTCAAGTCCGTACCATATACCGTAGCAGAGCGCTATCTGACCGCTGAATTTCCTTGCCTTGCAGCAAATTATATAGAGCACCAGAACGCCGAGAAGACACCAGATTGATTCATAAAGAAATGTAGGATGAACTGGAAGAGTCGGGTCAACATAGAAGCCTTTCTCCGCATGTTCAGCCTGATTTCGGATGATATCTGCCGCAACCTTCTCACTCCACATACCCCACGGCAGGTCAGTGTTTGTTCCGAAAGCCTCCTGATTTGTGAAATTACCCCACCTGCCGATGCCTTGACCGATAAGCAGGCTCATCGTTGCCATATCGAGCAGATTCCAATAATTGAGTTTTCTGATTTTACAAACAAAAAACGCCGCAATAAGTCCTCCGATTATTCCTCCGTAGATGGCAAGGCCGCCCTCCCAGATCTGAAAGATTTCTGCAGGATTCTGACTGTAGTAATCCCATTTTGAGAAAACATAATAAAGCCTTGCACCGATAATTGCGGCAATAGTTCCGTAAATGAGAACATCAACCATTTTATCAAGGCTCATCTTCCATTTATAGGCCATTCTGCCGCCGAAAAGAACGGCAAGCAGAAAGCCGAATGCAATAATTGCGCCGTAGAATCTTATCTGAACATCAATGCCGAAAAGTGAAAAGTCCGCAAGAACACTCGGCACGCTGAAGCCCCTGTCGATTCCGCTGAAATAAACAACCGTATAATCAGACATTTTATTATTCCTCTCTTATGAATTATTCCACGGGAACGATTACAGAAAGCGCCGAAGCCTCATCTTTAATCACTTCAAGCCTCTGCTGAACTTTATCAAGAGTAAGTTTTTTGCACACTTCAAGTTCCGCAAACGGCTCATAACCGTTAAAATGAAGGTTCATCATAAGGTTCGCCGTATCATCAATATCATTGTAACTCATAACATATCTGCCGTAGAATTTGCGCTTTGCTCTTTCAAACGCGGCAGGGTCAATGCCTTCCGACTTGCAGCGGTTAATTTCAGCCCTTATGATTTCACAAGTTTTTTCGGGGTCTGAACTAGTTCCGCCAAGCATCACGCAGGAGAAACCGAAACCGTTGAAAATCTCGCCGCCGAAGCCCATATCAATAAGTTCTTCATCAAGCAGTCTTTTGAAAAGCGGCGATGATTTGCCCGCAATTGCTTCAAGCATAACCTGAGATGCAATTTCATCCTCAAGGCTGAGCAGAGGCTCGTCGAGGTCTTCTTTAAATCCGAGCAAGAACTGTTTCTGCGCAACAGAAAGTTTTTCTTCGATATAACTCTGAACGGGCAGCGGACTTTCTTTAACAAATTTTCTTTCCGCAGCCTTGCCGTCGGAATTTTTGATGCATCTGTCAACAATATCAAAAACTTCCTGCGGCTCAATTGCACCGACAACGCTGAGAATCATGTTTGATGGGTTATAGAAATTTTTGTAAAGTCTGTAAAGCATATCCGCATCAATCTGAGCAATTGACTCCTGAGTACCCGCAATATCAATTCTTACGGGATGAGTGCTGTAAAGTGCTTTGAGAAGATTGAACATTACCTGCCAATCGGGCAAATCCTGATACATTCTTATTTCCTGCCCGATAATGCCCTGCTCTTTTTCAACAGTCTGCTGAGTGAAATATGGGTTCTGAACAAAATCAAGCAGAATTTCAAGCGATTCGCCAATCTTTTCAGAGCCTTTGAAAAGATATGCTGTTTTTTCAAAACTTGTATATGCATTTGCGCTTGCGCCTGTTTTTGCAAAGCGTTCAAAAGCATTCAAATCTTCACTTTCAAAGAGTTTGTGCTCAAGAAAATGGGCTGTGCCTTCGGGTATTGTTTCAAACTCGCCGTTATCATTCTTGACGGAGGTATCAATTGAACCGTATTTAACGCCGAAAACGGCATAAGCAGAGGTGTAGCCCTCTTTGGGCATAACCCTTATTTCAAGCCCTGAAGAATGTTTTGCACAAAAGACGGTTTCGCCGAGTTTTTCGTTGGTTATCTGTTTAATCTGCATTTTCGGCAACCTCCTCTTCCTGCGCTTTGAGCATATAAATTGTATCTATTGAAAGTTTCTTTGCCGCTTCACATACCTGCTCCATGGTAACGGTTTCAACGCCGTTTACCATTGCATCGGGAGTTAATATTTCATCTTGAAGCACCTGAGAGGAATACCATGAACAAATTCCCTCGGGAGTTGTAAACGTATATTTTTCTTTAAGAGAACGTTTTGAGGATTCGAGCACTTCTGGATCGGTTTTGCCGTTTCTCAAATCAGTAAGTTGGCTGAGGATTTCGGCGGAAACTTTCTTTTCTTTATCGGTATCTATACCGCACTCAACAAGCACGATACCTTTGCTTGCAATGAGCCTTGACCAGCAATAATATGCAAGGCTGAGTTTTTCACGCACATTCATAAAAAGTTTTGAATAAGTGCCCATACCAAAGATATCGTTCATAACAGTAACAGCAAAAATATTATCTCGACTGTGGTGCATGCCTGCTCTGAAGCCGATAACAAGTTTACCTTGATTTACAGGGAAAGTTTCCTCATACCTGTTAAAATGACCGCCTCTGAGAATAAACACAGTTTCAGGCATAACAGGATTTCGCTCAATTTTTTTGAATTTTTCTTCAAAGATATCCGCAACTTTATCAGCATCTGCTCCGCCGACAACGGTAATCTGAAAAATCGCTGTTGAAAGCAGATTTTTCCATGCTGCATAAACATCAGCCATCTTAACATTCTGAATTTCTTCAACCGTGCCGTATTTATCCCTGCCGTATGCTTCATTTGCACACATATACTCTATACATTTATTAAAAGCATAAGTGCGTTTATCGTTAAGTTCTTCTTCAATACGTTGAATGAGAAGCCTTTTTTCCATTGCAAGGTTATCCGCTCCGAAACTGCTGTTTTTACAGTTAGGGCTGAAAATCATGCTTGCAAGCAATTGAGCGCACTGCTCAACAATGCTCTCCTCCGTAAGCGCAAATCGGTCATCAAGACAGGTCATGGAAAGGGAAAGCACCTGCGCCTCACCTATTTTCATGACACCTGCAGATATTGCTGCGCCGTAAAGTTCATCAAGTTTTCCGTTAAGAAGCGAAAAATCAGGATATTGCTTGCACGAGCGCTTCAAAAGAAATATAAGCAGCGAGTTTGCTGCGGCTTTTTCATCCATGGGCAATGCCATGGAAACCGAGATGCGTCCTGTTTTGAATCTGCTTGTCTGTTCGGAAACAAGGCGCACTCTGTCGGCTAACATTCTGACCTGTGGCATCGTGTCACATCCTTAAATGGTTTTTAATATTATATGTCGTTCTCTGTGATTTTTTCGTAAGTTTCTCTTTTTACAACTACTCTTGATTTGCCGTCTTTCACCATAATTACGGGCAAGCGTGGAATTCTGTTGTAATTTGAAGCCATTGAATAGTTGTATGCGCCCGTTGAAAGAACTGCAAGAATATCGCCTGCTTCAACTGCCTGCAGTTTTGTATCCTCCTGAATAAGGTCGCCGCTTTCGCAGCACTTGCCGGCAACTGTAACAACAGTGTTTCTTTCTTCATTCGCCTTATTTGCGCAGACAACCTCATAATCCGCATGATAAAGGGCATATCTCGGGTTATCGCCCATGCCGCCGTCAACCGAAACAAAGGTACGGATATCGGGTATTTCTTTAACCGCGCCTACGGTATAAAGAGTTATGCCTGCCGCACCGACAACAGATCGGCCCGGTTCAATGATAACAAAAGGCATTTTAAGCCCGAGTTTTTCGGAATACTCCTTGACCACCTTTGAAACATTCTTCATATACTCGGCATAAGGTCTGGGACAATCGCTTTCAAGATATTTGATGCCGAAACCGCCGCCGAGATTCAGTTCTTCAAGTTCAATGCCCGTTTCATCCTTGACTGATTTGAAAAGGTCAAGCATAACCGTTGCGGCAAGTTCAAACGGGTCAATATCAAAAATCTGAGAACCGATGTGGCAATGCAGACCTCTGAGTTTAATGTTCGGCATATTAACCGCTTTTTTAATCACTTCCATTGCTTCGCCTGTTTCAAGCGCAAAACCGAACTTTGAATCTATCTGACCTGTCTTGATGAAATCATGTGTATGAGCATCTATACCGGGCTTAATTCGGAACATTATTCCCGCTGTTTTGCCCTGTTGAGCCGCAATTTTACTGAGAGTTTCGAGTTCATAAACATTATCAACAACTATTCTGCCAACGTTGTTTGACACCGCCATAACAAGTTCATCATAAGTTTTGTTGTTGCCGTGAAAAACAATCTTTTCCGCAGGAAAATCAACGGAAAGTGCGGTATAAAGTTCACCCCCTGAAACAACATCTATACCTGTGCCCTCCTGCATGCAGATACGGCACATCTCTTTGCAGCAAAATGCTTTGCTGGCATAAACGGCAAGACCGTTGCCGCCGTAATATTCATCCATTGAGTTTTTGAATGCTCTAAGATTTTTTCTTATTTCATTCTCATCGAACACATAAGCAGGTGTACCGTATTCCTTTGCAAGTTCAACGGTGTCCGCACCGCCTATTGTAAGATGTCCGCTTTCATTTATTGAAATGCAGTCCGAAACATACATTTTAATTCCTCCTATTTTAAAGCAGATACCATCGCTGCTTTCATATCTTCAACGCCCGTGCCTTTGACAGCCGAGAATTCAACCTTGGTTATATCCGCATAATCCTTGAGTTCCTCGGCAAGTTCCGCCCTGCGTTTTTCGGTTTCCGTTTTATTGAGTTTATCGCACTTTGTAAGCGCAATCATAAACGGAATTTCGCATTCCCTGAGGAAATTAAGCATCATCATATCATCTGCCGACGGTGCATGGCGCATGTCGATAAGTTGGATAACAAGAGCAATATTCCTGCCCGAATGGAAGTAACCTTCCATAAGTTCTGCCCATCTTTTCTTTTCACTCTGCTCACGCTTTGCATAGCCGTAACCGGGTAAGTCAACAAAATATACGCCGTCGCCTTTAAAGAAATTGACGGTTATCGTTTTACCGGGCATAGAACTGACTCTCGCAAGATTTTTGCGATTAAAAACCTTGTTTATCAAAGAGGATTTACCGACATTCGAACGGCCCGAAAATACTATTTCCGCCTCTTTTGACGGAGGAAGTTGCTTTGAAGTGCCGTATGCCGCCGTAAATTCTATTTTATCAAATCTCATTTTTTACCTCACTGTGTTATTGACGCACGAGAACTTTTACCGAGTTCAACATGATTTTGCTGCTTGTGCGCCGCGTTTTCATCTTTTTCAAGGGCGATATTCCACACCGCGTCAACCGTTTTGACGGGTTCAAAAGCAATCGCTTCCTTAACCTTGGGGTCAACCTCATCAAGGTCTGCAATGTTATCGTACGGAATAACAACGGTTTTGATTCCTGCTCTGTATGCTGCCATGGATTTCTCTTTAAGTCCGCCGATGGGCAGAACTCTGCCCCTGAGAGTAATCTCGCCCGTCATTGCAACATCCTTGCGCACTTTTCTGCCGGTAAGAGCAGAAACGAGTGAAGTTGCTATTGTTACCCCTGCTGAAGGACCGTCTTTAGGCGTTGCGCCTTCAGGAACATGTATGTGAATATCACAGTCTTTATAGAAATTGCCGTTTACGGGAAGAGAATCGGACTTTGAACGGATATAACTCACCGCCGCCTTTGCACTTTCCTGCATAACATCGCCGAGTGAGCCCGTAAGTTCAAGTTTACCTGTACCCTTAAGTACGGCTGTTTCGATTTCAAGCATATCGCCGCCAACCGATGTCCATGCAAGTCCGTTAACAACACCGACTTCATTCTCGCGGATAATCGAATCCGCTTTGAATTTGCGTGTGCCGAGCAGAGTTTCAATATTTTCAGGCTTAACAGAAATCTTTTCTGCATTTCCCTCAACAATTTCCATAACGGATTTTCTGCAAATTGCGGCAATCTGCTGCTCAAGCGCTCTGACACCGGCTTCCCTTGTATAGCCCTCTATAACAAGTCTTATCGCTTTATCGGTTATTCTGAATTTTGAAGTTGTGAGTCCGTGACGCTTCATCTGTTTAGGTATAAGATGTTTCTTTGCAATATTGAATTTTTCCTCACTTGTGTAACTGCCAAGTTCAATAATTTCCATTCTGTCACGCAACGGATCGGGAATATTCGCCTCAACATTAGCAGTTGTGATAAACATAACCTTGCTCAAATCAAACGGAAGTTCAATATAGTGATCTCTGAATGTTGAATTCTGCTCAGGATCAAGCACTTCAAGAAGTGCCGAAGTCGGGTCACCCTTGTAATCCGACGAAAGTTTATCAACTTCATCAAGCAAAACAAGCGGGTTGCTTGTGCCTGCCTGCCTCATAGCCTCGATAATTCTGCCGGGCATTGAGCCGATATATGTTTTTCTGTGGCCCCTGATTTCGGCTTCATCTTTAACGCCGCCGAGAGAAATTCTGACATACTCTCTGCCCGTTGCGTTTGCAACCGAGCGTGCAATCGAAGTCTTGCCTACACCCGGAGGACCTACAAGGCAGATAATCTGACCTTTGATATCAGGTGCCATAACACGCACCGCAAGATATTCAAGAATTCTTCTTTTAATTTTATCCAGACCATAATGGTCGCTTTCAAGTATTTTGCGTGATTTTGCAATATCCGTGTTTTCCTCTGTCATGTTGTTCCACGGCAGAGCAATACAAGTTTCAATATAATTTCTGCTTACCGCAGCCTCAGGAGAACTCGGAGAATATTTTTCAAGTTTATCGCATTCTTTGAAAAGTTTTTCCTTAACTTCATCCGATGCTTTCATATTAAAAATTGTTTCGCGGAAATAATCGAGTTCTTCCTCGTGAGAAATACCTCCGCCGAGTTCGGTTGAAATAACCTTCATCTGCTCGCGCAAATAGTATTCACGCTGATTTTTATCAATCTGTTCCTGCACCTTGTCGCTGATTTCCGCTTCAATTGAAAGCAGGTTGCCTTCATTGGCAAGCATTATGCACATTTCTTCAAGGCGTTTTACGGGATTGATAACAGAAAGAATATGCTGCCTGTCCTCATATTCGAGCATAATGTTGCCTGCAATATAATCGGCAAGTTCACCTGCTTCGCTCTTCTGCATAATGCCTGTCACGATATCCGCAGGTAATTGAGGTGCGCAATCGGAATATTCAGCAAACACATCCTTTGTGTGACGGACAAGTGCCTTTGCATAGTCCGCCTTATCTGCGCGGATTGCAGGCTCGTCAATCGGAAATATCATTGTTTTAAGATAATTACCTTTGCCAAGTTCAAGGCCCTGAATAAGCCTTGCTCTGTAAAGACCTTCCACAGCAACGCGGACATTGCCGCTTTTCCCCGGGAGTTTAAGAACTTGTTTTACGCTTGCAACAACACCGATTTCATAAAGGTCACTGTAATCGGGGTCATCAACAGAAATATCTTTTTGCGTAACAAGAAAAATTTCTTGGTCTGTATCCATTGCTTTTTTCAGCGCATTAATAGATTTTTCTCTTCCCACATCAAAGTGAATAAACATATTCGGAAAAATAACAAGCCCTCTGAGCGCTACAGTAGGCATCATTCTCAGATTTTCTTCTTTCATCATTATATAATTTATCTCCTTTGCCGCAAAAATGCAGCGAAATCGTTATTTTGATTTAAGAAAACACTTTCTTAACATAGTATTATATAATAATAAATAAAATCAGTCAACCTAAATAATTATATAAAAAGTTATCAATTTGCAAAATATATGTGAATAAACCGCACTTATAAAAACGAAGAACTGCCGCAGTTGCCTGCGACAGTTCCCCGAAAATCATAACGATTTACTTATTTCATGCCGTTTTCATAAGCCTCGATCATCTTCTTAACCATCTGGCCGCCGACTGAACCTGCTTCCTTAGAAGTAAGGTCACCGTTGTAACCCTGTTTAAGGTTAACGCCAACTTCTCTTGCAGCCTCCATCTTGAACTGGTCAAGAGCGGCTCTTGCCTGAGGAACTACTGCGTTGTTCTTTGACATTTCGTTTACACCCCTTCAAATTCAATTTGCGTTTGCCTTATTATTGTTGCAATCCATTCAGGGTTTATTAATGTTAATTTTTTGATTTATTTGAAAGTTTTGAAACAAAAAAGCCGACGGGGTTTAATCCGTCGGCTTAACTGTTATGCATTATTATTTACCTATGTTTATCTGTGTTTCCGTTGCAAGTTTCAGCATATCCTCGTTATCGCTTTCAACCGCATCGGACATCAACTTGCGTCTTTCAAGAAGTTCGGCATACATTTTTTCTTTTTTATCGTTGTTGAGGTCATAGAAAAGCATGGGGATAACTCCGAGTGAACCCGTTACGGCAGGGATAATTGTAAACATTGCAAAAAGGAAGAATTTGACCTTATCCGTCTGTTCGGCACCCGTTCTGAACGCGCTTGCTTCATAGCCTATCATCTTTTTGATGGCTGTTGTGACAACGGCGCTTGTGCTTGATGAAACCTTGGCGGCTATACTTTTGGCAACGGAAGCCATAGCTTCTGTTCGGTAGCCGTTTTTCCATTCGCAGTAGTCCATCGCCTCGTTATACATTTCCGTTCCGATAACGGCTATAAGACCGACGAAAAGAGTCCAGATAATTTCCCACAGTGCCATGGCAATGCCCATGGGAACAACCTTTTGATACATACCGCCGGAATAATCCTTCTTCATGCCGATACAGCCGAAAATGAAAACAGGAATATAAAGAATATTGCCGATTTCTTTCGCAAGTATGTAAAGCAGTCTGCTTGAAAAACGTCTTCTCATCCAGGGTACCCACGCATAACTCACAGGACTTAATGGTGCGGCGGGGATACCCGCAACAAGGGTCATTGATGAGAAATGAAGAACATCGGTGTAATAATCATCCTTACTGCCGCTTATTGCAAAGCCGCTGAGAAAATCCGAAAGAGTTATCAGCAACAGCGGTTTGTTGTTGATGACGGATTTTATTGACATCAGAACGCTCGGTGTTTTTATGGACTGCATAACTCTTTCATTCGAGTTATAGAAAAACCAGAATGACGATGCGCTTGAGGCAATTGTTGTAAAACAACCCATGCCGACGAAAAGATTCGTATATGCTTTTGCAAGTTTGCCTGAATCGTGGAGATACATATTTCTGAGAACGTCGATAAGAATGGTTACTGCCTGCTCAGGCAATTTTGTGCCGAAGAATCCAGAGGCAAAGTTTGCAAGGGTAATCAGCCTTGTTCTGTCATTCGGATGGGGAGTTATGGTTGACATAAGACCTGTTCTTGAAATTGTCTGAAAGGTCGTTATACCTTCACGAGCAATAGTAAGAATCAGATAAAATACAAGTTTTGTAAAATCCGTCTGGGTTGTGCCCTCGAAAAGATGAGGCATAAGCCAATAAAGGCAGGTCAGAACACATCCGGGAATTGCAAGAAACATAAGATAGGGTCTGAACTTACCCCAACGTGTTCTTGTTTTGTCAATAACCGCACCGAAGAAAATATCATTGACAATATCCCACACACTGTTGATGGAATTGACAACAGCCTGCAACCCAAGATCCACGCCAACAATGCTTGTTATGAATCGGTTTGAAAAAACATTGATATTAAAGCCTTGCGCAGCAGTCCAGATTATGAATCCCACTGATTCTTTTGTTCCGACATATCTGCGATCCTGAGTTTTTGATGCAACGGAGTTTTCTTCCTGTTCCCGTTGCATTCGGCGGAGTTCTTCAAACGCTTTTGCATTTGACTGAGAATCAGGATTTTTCACCATGTTTTTCTCCTCCGTTGTTATTTGCCGTATTGGTTAAAAGTTTATCTCACGCTGTCAAAAATTTCATAGAAGTTCGAAATAAATGTTGTTGCGGAATTCTTGCCGAAAGAAATAAGGCACCATGTATCGCTGTCATAGTCTTCTCTTTCCTCGTTATACTGGATACCTGCAAGGCAGAAGTTGGCGGGGTTTGCAACGTAGCCTGCCGCATCATTCATAAGGTCCATAACTATAATATCTTCGCCCGTATACTCTCTTACAGGAGCGAGTTCAAAACCTTCTGCACCCTTACCGCCGAAAACAAGTTCGCCGAATGTTTCGCCGGGGCTCATATAAACCTTCATTTCATCGCCAATTTCAAGGTAACCCACTTCGGAAACGGTGTAGTATCTGCTGAAATTATCTTTGAGAATAAAGTTATCGGGAACGGATGTTTTGCCGAGAAGAACAATAATGTTGTTTTCAATCTGCATGGTAAACTGCTTATGTTTTATGTTAAGAACAGGCTTAACTTCTTTTGCGGGAACGGTTTCAAGACCCTCATACCATACTGTGTATCTGTCCTGACCGTTGTATTTTGCAATATTAAGTCTGTCTCCCGTCTCTTCGTTCAACTTTATTCTTTCTTTCTCGGTCATATTCATTCCGAGAAGGATATAGGCCATTTCATAGCCGTAACGAACCGACGTATAATGTGCATTGCCGGGGAATTCATCAACACCGTCGCCTGTGTTATATCTTCCTGAAGTGACCGTTGAAACATTACCCTGAAGGAAAATGAAATTATATCCTGCATCATTCATTACCATCTCTGCGCTCCAGATGAAGTCAGGAGAGAATTTTTTATCAAAGGAGAGTTTCTTTTCGGGGTCTGCGTTTGCCCAGTCGTAGCTTGCGGATTCGGGATGACATCCGAATGTCGCGATGATTGTTGGAGTTTTATCTGCATCCGAAGGCTTGAATTCGAGTTTATTAATGTTGGGGTCAAGAGAAATGGGTGCGGTTCTGTCGATAAAATAATCCTCTGCTTCGATTTCCGAATAGTAGAGTTTACCCTCCGTCATATCTGCAAGTGCATCCTCAACGGCTTTCTTTGACCCGTTGACAACAGACTCAATAAATGAACGCTCAACGCCGTATTTCACGTGGCGTGTAATCTTGCTGAATGAGTTGTTGATGA
>SVPH01000044.1 GCA_015065965.1 Oscillospiraceae bacterium | reverse complement strand
GTGCCGAGAGCGACGGCTTTTTCGTAGAATTCACGTGAACCGATACCGCAGGTTTCTATGGCAATTGAAATTCCTGCATCCTTTGCAAGAGCGAGAAGCTCCAATGTGAATTCAGGCTGATATGACGGCTCACCGCCCGTAACGGTGAGTCCGCCTCCTGATGTATCATAAAATATCTTATCTTTTATAACTTCATCAAGAACTTTCGAAGCAGCCATTTCATTACCGATAACTTCATTGGCATCGTTAAGGCAGATTTCGGTACACTTGCCGCACTTCATACACTCTTCACGGTTAATCTTCAGCATGCCGTTTTCTGTTGTGCGTGCGGAACAACCTGCAAGGCATCTGCCACATGATGAGCATTTCTGTTTATTAAAGGAAAGTGTGGGTGTTTTTTCAAGGCTTTCGGGATTGTGGCACCAGATACACCTGAGGGGACAGCCCTTCAGGAAAACACAGGTGCGAATACCGTCGCCATCGTGTATGCAAAAATTCTGGATGTTAAATATTATTCCGTTCACTTTATGCTCACCAACTTTCTGAGTCTATTATACCACTTTGATAAATAAAAAGGCAACAGCAAAAATACCGTTGCCTTTGTGTGGATACTGATCGGGTTTTGTCTGATAAATTCTTATTTGTCGAACTGATTATATCACATTCTTTCAGCTTATTCCACATAAATTTTGTTGAGGATAGTTTGATTGTTTTTAAATTTCGTGTTATTATTTAAGCAGGATTTTTTCGAAAGGATGTGATGAAAATGAAATTTGAAAACGCAGAAGTTTCAGTTATTAAAAGCAAACGGAAAACAGTTTCTATTCAGGTAAAACCGAATGAAGTTATTGTCCGTGCGCCGATAAGAATGAAACAAAACGAAGTTGAAAAATTCGTGGAGACAAAAAGAAACTGGATTGAAAAGCATTTGAAATCACTTTCTGAAAAACAAAAACTTCTTGAAAATATTGAGCCGTATTCAAACGAAGAAATCAGAAGTTTTATTGCAAAAGCAAAAGAGATTATTCCGAAAAAGGTTGAATTCTATGCCGACAAAATCGGTGTGACTTATAATAAAATCACAATCCGATGTCAGCGCACACGTTGGGGAAGCTGCTCATCGAAAGGCAATCTTAACTTCAACTGTTTGCTTGTTCTGTTGCCTGATGAAATCATCGACAGCGTTATTGTTCACGAACTCTGCCACAGAAAACAGATGAATCATTCCGCAAAATTCTATGCGGAAATCAAAAAAGTTTTTCCGAATTATAACCGTTGCCATCAATGGCTGAAGCAAAACGGAGATAAATTTATGAGCCGAATCCCGAAATAAATCAACGGGTTTCGGCTCTTTTTTATTTGCAACACTAAATTGGCAAGCAAGGCAAATGTGAACACAAACACAAAAATTCATTTGCAATTTATCTCGCTTGTTGGTGAAATATTTTCCCCAAACCCCTAACAAAAATCGGAGAAGAATTTTCAAAAAAATCTCTCCGAGCAGCGCCACAGTGGCTTATAATATTTAAATAAAGGTAGTTTCAAAATAAGCAAAAACTTACTGTTTCTTTACAAAAGAGGAATTGTTTGCTATAATCAAACTATCTTTAATAGAAAGGTTGATAAAATGTCTACATTTTTTGCGGTTTTAGGTTTGATTTCATTTTTAGCGTTTCCAATAGTATTAGTTATATTGATTGTAAACAAGATTAGAAAAAATGACATAAAGAAATTTAAAATTGCTCTTTTTGTGTCCGTTCTTGGTGGATTTATCTTATTTTTATTGAGTTATTTAACCGCTGAATCTACCTGGTGTGAACATAAATATAAACTTATTGAAGAAAAAATGGCATCATGTACGATTGATGGTGAAATTATATATCATTGTGATTTGTGTGATACACCAAAAATTGAAACAATAAAAGCGAATGGACATAGAATGATCGAAGTTTCAAGAACCAATCCCACATCAAGTGCTGATGGCTTTGAAATATCTAAATGTGAAATTTGTGGTTTTGAAGAAACAAAAATTCTCGAAAAAACGGTTGTTGAAAAAACTACCTTTAAAGAGATAATAACAGAAAAAGAAAAAACTACGACAAAAGAGAAATCTACTCAGCCGCCTACACAACCGATTGCTTCGTTTGAAGAAATTTATAACGAATACAAGTCCAATGAAGTACGTGCTGATGAAAAATATAAAGGCAATCGATATGTAATTTCTGCTACAGTTAACGCAATAAATAACGGTGGTGGATTGCTTAATTTCGATGAAAGCATTAATATTACTTTGGAGAAAAGAGTAGGCAATACAATTATTTTCTTTTATGCATCTTTTGATAAATCACAAAAGGATTCTTTGATTAATATAAATGTTGGTGATGAGATAACGTTTGAGGGTACGTGTTATAGTGCTGGAAATTGGGATGATTGTGTACTGAAATAGATATGTAATATTAAATTTATATAACGATGAAAATTATTATTGATGCGGATGCGTGTCCGGTGGTTGATATTGCCGTTGGCATAGCCAAAGAGCGCAATCTTGAATGTATACTCGTTTGCGACAACACTCATTTCATTCAGAAAGACGGTGCTGTTACTGTTATCGTTGACAAAGGTGCCGATTCTGCTGATTGCAAGATTGCAAACTTAACTGAAAAAAGTGATGTTGTTATCACTCAGGATTACGGTCTTGCGGCTCTTGTGCTCGGAAAAGGCGGTAAAGCGCTTAATCAGAACGGATTGATTTATACTGACGCCAACATCGAAAATCTTCTTTTTACCCGTTTTATCGGCAAGAAAGAGCGTATGGCAGGCAACAGAACAAAAGGACCTAAAAAGAGAACGGCACAGAATGACGCTGATTTCATAAAAGCATTCAATCTGTGTCTTGATTGTAATTGAGATAAAGCAAAGGCAGGGACGAAAATCCCTGCCTTAATTTTATCTGTAAACTATTTCGTTGAGAATGATTTCATCGATGGCGTTGGTAATGTTATTCATTCTTCTAATCCATTCCATCTGGTCAGCTGATTTGAGTTCTTCTGTCACACTGTATCTTTCACAGTAGAGGGGAAGAAGAGTATCAAAGCGAATCTGTGCTTCGAAATCGATTTCATGAAGGTGGTCATCGAGTGTGTCTCTTAAAAGGAATCTGTTCCAGAGTGCGGGTCGGCGATTTTTGAGATAATCTTTTCTCATTCTGCCGTATTTTCCAAGTGATTTGTATTCTTTCTTCTTGAGTACGATGTCGGGGATGAAATAATCTCCGTTTCTTGTGTATGTTATTTCAGTAATTTCAATTATCCTTTCTTTCAACAAAAGTGTCGTATGCGAACCTTGCACCGAGTCTGAAGCCTGCAATGAAGCTGTCTGCATTGCAGAGGCTTAAGAATCTGATATATGTATCAACGTAATCGTTAAACAACTCTTTATCTTCATCGGTAAGAGTGTCAAACAGATGCTTTTCTTTTTGAGCGAGTTCGTTCAGACATTTCATAACTTTCGGTTTAAGTTCGGTTGTACATTCCTGCGGTTCGATATTTCCGTAATAAAATTCTTCAATAAAGTCTGACATTGTTATTCTCCAATTCAATATTTTACGGAATGATTGACTGAATAATCGTTAAAAAATTAGATTGTTTAAACTTAATGCACGCGGTTTTTTGAACAAAAAACATAAAAGAAAAAATTGAATTTTTCAGAATGATGCAGTCAGCAAATTGTGAGAAGTGGCAGAATTTATCATTCTTCTAACACGACTTCTAACACCTTTCTAACATTTGTGCAAAATTTCTGCACAAGAAAAATGTTTTTAATGAAAAATTGCCAGTTTATTATTCATAATAAACAAATGAGCAAACTGTATAACACTAAATAACAGTAATAAGTACCAAAAATTAAACCTCCGGATGAACTCCAAAACCGCGTGCCGAGGGTTCAAGTCCTTCTGCCCCTGCCACGAACAAATCCTGAAACCGTTGATATATAAGGGCTTCAGGATTTTTCTTTTGCTTTTTTCAAAAATTATTATTTTTCTAAAATAGCATCATTACCGCAAAATATCGCCGTTTTTCGAGGACTATGTGCCCCTTTATGTGCCCCTTTTTTGTAGGTTAAAAACGCCCAAAACTCCAGACAGCAGAAGGGATTTCCCAACTGCTGTCTTTTCATTTGTATGCAATTTTGTGCTTTTTCTGATGTTAAATCAGCTTTTTAGGGTTATTTTTCAGCTTTTAAAAAGTTGTTTTAATACTCATTCTGAAGACTTGCCGCTGCAACTTTCGAATCATTATCTCCGTGGGTGTATACATTGGCAGTAACTTCATAATCGTTATGACCCATGAGTTCCTGTGCCGTCTTGATACTTTTTGCACAAATCTGATGTGATTTAATGTTAGCAAATACCTTTCGGTTTGTCATATCGCTCGGCGATATTGATGTCAAAAAACAATGATAAAAGCCTGAAACCGTTGATATGTAACGGATTCAGGCTTTATTAAAGTATGATATTCAGATTTATTCAAAAATCAAAAAGTGAGAAAACAAGAGAAAAACGGAGAAAACGCGAGTTCGTTATATAGCACGGCGATATTTTTTGTTTTATTTTCAGCGTTTTGCATAAGAAAACTCCCTCGGCGATTACCGAAGGAGTCCAACAAATTGGAATTTATCGCTCTGATTTCAGCAAAGAATAATAGCTGACGTCACAAATGCCTTGATTATTTCTGTCTGCACTTCGCAGAGTGCCCTCGTATTTCATTCCGCATTTCATCATTACTTTACCTGAATTTGGATTTCTCGTATCGTGTCTTGACTCAATTCGGTTAACATCAACAACGTCAAATAAATAATCCATAACCGCTTTGAGTGCTTCGGAAGTAATTCCTTGATGCCACCATTTTCTGCCGATGCAGTATCCTATATGCACCATCGAAACATCTTCGTTGATAAGTACAACGTCAATTCCGCCAATCGGTTCATCGCCGTTTTCTTTTAAAACAATAGCCCAATGGTAATAATTATCGTCAGAATACTGTTTTAGCCAAGATTTTACTGCTTGTTTGCTTACCTTTTCGTTCGGATGAATCTGCCAAGTTAAGTATTTTGTTACTTCAGGATCGGTTGCCCAATTCTTATATACTGCTTCAGAATCTTCTTTGACAAATCTTCTCAGAATCAGTCTTTCCGTTTCCAGTCTTTGTGTTCCGCAGTGTTTCATAAAGATTCCTCCTTTGATATTTTCGGTATCGGACTGAATTGGTATTTGTTTTACCGTTACCAGATAAATGGAATCAATCGGTATCTGACTTTTTGCTTATACTCACGGTAGCCGTCAAGTTCTTTTTCGAGGAATTCTTCTTCACCTTTTATTCTTTTTGCAATAATAAAGGGATATGAAAGAAAAATTAAAAATGAATATATTGACCCTAATACAAGCGGCATTGATAAAAACAAAAGTAACGTTACACCGTACATAGGATGTCTGACGATACCGTATAAACCCGTATCAATAACCTTTTGATTTTCCTGCACTTCAATGGTACGGCTGAGATATGTGTTTTCTCTGAGCACTTCGGCATAAAGGATGTATGCCGCAAGAAAAACAATCGCGGCACCGATTACAACGCCTTTCGGCAGTGTGAGCCACCCAAAACGAAAATCCAAGCCTGCTACAATGAAACCTACAAGGAACATAAGACCGCTCAATTTTACAACAATGCTTTGTTCCCGTTGCTTTTCTTTTGCATCAAGTCTGCTTTTTAACAGATCGGGATTTTTGAACATCATAACAATCCCCGCTATAAACATCGGTACAAACAAAATTCCCATAAACAGCCATCCGTTAAAGAATGATAAAGTACCCGCAGGCAGAAATATCAATAACCCAATCAAAACAAATCCGAATAAAAACTTGGTTATTGCTTGGATAAACAACTTTATTGTCATAACAATTCTCCGTTAATCTCTTAATACATCAGTCAAGCCTGAAAAGCCTTGTTTCGCCCTTTTGCATCTTAATCGTAAAGCTGTCTTCAGTGCCTTGATAAGTGCCGCCGAGTAACTCATTAATATTTCTTTCCTTGCCGATATTAAGTGTTTTTTCACCGTCTGTTACGGCATAAATGCAGATATAGTTTTCATTAACATAAATAATATCATCGGTTTCGCAGTAAATATGAACTCCGTTTGCTTTGCAGAAAGCTCTCAGCTCGGTTACCGTGAATTTCTCTTTAAGAGGCGAGGTCATAATATAGGGAACGTCATTCATTTTGCAAAGATTACGGGCGTTTTCCATATAAGTTGTCTTTGCACTTGATAACAAAATAACTGCTTTGTAATTTTGATAAACCGCTTTGAAATCATAAACATCATAAATATCATACGGCGTGCCCATAAGACCGAGCTCTTCTCGCTGAGTGTGGAAAACATTTCGCAATGAACAGTTTGTGAGATATTTATAGGCGCTTTCGTCAACGAACACCGCAACTTCCGCCTTTGAACTTCTGTCGGCATTGGTTAAGCTTTGCTCATAGATACTCTTGAAGGTTGCCATTTCGTTCATGATATCATCATCGGCATACCAGCCGCCCCACATATCAAACCACCACAGTGCATTGCCTTTTATAAGCTGGCGTGCAAACGATCTTTGGATTTCATTTAAAGCCTGATATTTTGATTCTCTCGGCTGCCAAACGGGAGCGGAAAGAAGTCCGTTGGGGTCGGTTGACGGGCCTTTCTGAGAAAGAGGAACAGTCAAATGGGTTCTTATATCGCATTCCTGAAAGCACATCTTTCCGTGCAGACGAACAGAATCGGCAGGATACATTTCAGTCCAGTCCATATCAGGAGAACGAGTGCCAATGTATGAATTCGGTGAACAGATGAAGTTAATATTTTTGTCTTTCAATATATAATTGAGTGCGTGATTGCCTTGCAAGGGATTGGTAACTTCAAGCGTGTAGCCGTAAAATGTACCTACAACAACGTTGTTGCCCGTTTCCTCTTTTACAATCCGAGCAAAGTGACTTATGGCTTGAGCGATTTTGAAATTTGCAAACTCTATATAGCGTGTAAGATATTCGTCGTTGAAATAATTTGTCTTTTTATCGAGCAAGGTTAAATCGGGCAAACCTTTGTACTCAACTTGGGGGTAATACTCTTCAAGAAAAGCTTTGAAGCTTTCTTTTGCGCATTCGCCGTAACCGCCGTTCATATCAAAATGGAACCATTCTTCCGTTTGTCCGCCTGCAATCTGATAACCAACAATATGTGAGGCATATTTGCAGGAGTTTGCATACTGCGTGAATTCGCGCAAAAACTGCGACGCATCGTCACGCCATTTCTGCGAATAGAAGGATTCTCTGCAGGGTACGCCGTCTTTTATGTTCAGTTCATCGGGGTTTTCTTCTTCCCACCAGACGGGCAAACTGATATTGACTCTCGGGATTATGTAAGCATCGGGACAGGCTTCAAGAATATTTTCGACAGCCTCATCAAACAGCGAAAAATCGGGAGCATCCTTTACATCAAAAATACCTTTTTTGAATGGCGTCAGTCCGTCTGTAATGCTTATCCATCTGCCCGAAAACAGAACGGGCACGGAAAAGAATTTATAGCCCGCAGCCGCAAAATCGTCATACTCATTGAACTTTTCAAGATAAGTCATATATGCAACTGCAGCGTGCGGTTTGCCGTTTATATAGAGTGTGGGCACACCGCCGCAATCCTTGATTTCCGAATGAATTCCTGCATATTTATCCATATCGCGCACAACCTCTTGTGTTGAAATTTCGTAATCCGTTTCCTTCAATGGCTTTTGAAAGTTAAAAATACAACC
Organism: Oscillospiraceae bacterium; assembly: GCA_015065965.1. Classification (GTDB taxonomy): domain Bacteria; phylum Bacillota; class Clostridia; order Oscillospirales; family Acutalibacteraceae; genus CAG-177. The sequence continues at coordinate 4,132 of SVPH01000044.1, read as the reverse complement.
TAAAAAAGTAGTAAGAGCCAAAAAGAAAATTATAATTCTTTGAACAAGCATATATCCTCATCTCGTTTATATAGTATAATTGTATTATAGCAAAATTTGATTACGCATCAGCAAATTCTGATTTATCAAACTCAATTAAGCTCCGATATTTTCTCTTCAAGCTTCTTCACAAACTGACCAACAAAATAACCGTCAATAAAACGGTGGTTCACGTCAAGAGTCATATTGATAATATACTTGCCGTTTTGTTCCGTGTATTTACCCCATACAAGAATCGGTGCTGTATCATCTTTGAGCTTCGGGTCGGTGTAATCACGCTCGTTTGAGCACATTGTAATATCCGCCCAAGGGATGCACGAAAAAACAATCTGCGATTCTCTTAATCCGCCGAGAGAATATACAGACAGAGGATTGTTTTCACTTTCCATTCGGGCATTTGTTGCAAACTCAACAATATCTCCGTCACAAGGAAGCGACACCATATGAAAGCTCGTTGCACCTTTTTTCAAATCTGTGAAACAAGGCACACGGCGGTCAATTTTAAAAACTTTGTTATCCTCTGTTTCAAGCAGAAATTCGTCAATTTCGTTAATTGATTGAGTGCAAAGATATATCAGCGAATAATAGAACGAAATCTTGTTTTTTCTTGTAAATGCAAGCAGATTGGTTATGTCAATATTGAATGCGACGCAGTAATGCGGTGTTGCAATTTTTGAATAAAACTCAAAATGCTCTTTTCTGTCCCAAGTATTTATATCAATTTCTTTTCTCATAAAAACATCTCCGTAAATTCTTATTGACGAACGAAGCGATTCCGTAATCTGTTACAGTGCAGTGTTGTTCATACATTATTGTCACTTCGTTTTTTAAATAACATAAAAGAATACACGAGCACCGATAAAGCCGAAATAATAACAAGAATATTGTGTAATGTGTTGACTTCAACAATTGCCCTGTGTTCCGCAGAAGCAACAAAGAAATACGATAACAACATAAACATTATAAATACCGGCAGCAAAATCCTTGCAAGCCATTCCATACCGTTCTTTTCTGCGTTGATGCCGCCTTTTTTAACAAGCAACACAATGAGAATTGCGGTTAAAATAACCGATGCAGATGTTGCAATTATTCGCACTGTATCCGAACTGTCAAAACGTCTTGCTATGGGACGGACAAGGTTCACACCTATTGTGCCTATAAAACCTGCAATGAATATAAGAATTTTCTTCGGTTTTTCGGGAATTTTAGAAAATGCAATTTCGGGAACATCCTCGATTTTTTTCAAAGATATCAAAACTGCGGTGATTATGATGCCTGCAATAAATCCCGTGAAATATTCCCAGCAGGACCACGCATATATAAAATCTCCCTCGTACTGTATTCCGAGCTGACGGTAACCGCCTTTTGTAAACCAGAAAAACAAATCGGATACCGTTATTGATAAACCAAACGCTCCGCAAACAAGAGCACCCACTTTTGCGGCAACTTTATCTTTAACGATAAATCTTGCGGCAAGAATTGCGCCCAAAGCTCTGATTGCAGATGAAACAGCCTGGATTTCTGAGAAATAATTTCTGCCGCCGATAATTTCTTTGCTCCAGGAAATATCCGCAAAGTGCTGCATAAACACCTTGTATGCCGAGCTTTCTATACCTTCGGTTTTAAGACCTTCTTCAAACATATCAACCGCTTCAGGTTGAATGAGTTGCACAATCCAATGCGAAAGACTCGCTTTTGAAATAACGTCAAAAATCAGGAATGCACCGATAACGATTATGAAATCTTTTACTTTCCATTGATGAGAACTGAAACCTCTGCCGAGCAAAACTCCGAACAGACCTGCCACACCGAAGCCGACGCAACACATAACAAATGCACCCGATAAAGGCGATATATACCTGAAGATATGCTCTGCACCTTCAACTTCGCTTTCACGGATAACGCCCGTTATCTGGGTATTTATTGTTCCCCAACTGGGCACGGTCAGAATTAATGACATAGCCGTTAAGGAAAGCCAGCCTAAATCAAGTTTTTTTCGTTCACCCATAACGGTTGTGATAAAGAGCAGGTAAACAAAACCGACATTAAATACGCCTGCCTCTGAACCCCAGCCGCGTGAACCGCGAAGACGCCATAAAAATCCAAGCAGAAGTCCGCCGACAAGGATAATCAGAATTTTTTGCCATAAAGATTTTTTCTCTGTGCTGATCATTGTTTTTCCTCCTTTTTCTCTTTCCCGAATGTTAGTTTCTTTTTTTTAAAATTATAACATTGATTATGATTAAAAAGCAATAGTTTTAAAGTGTTGCTCTTTTAAATTTGCTGTGATATAATTTTAGCATTCAGAATTATAGGAAGTGATTTTGTGCAGAAAACACTGAATGAAAAAAGTCGTAAGGAGCTTGAAAGGCTCAATAAGCAACTTGCAAAGCCCAAAGGAAGAGGTTATCTTGCTTATTTTATGTTTGTGATTGCAGTTATTTATATGGCTGATGAAATTGCATCACAAATCGGAATTCAGATGCAGACGGTTATTGCATCGCAGATTTTTGCCCCCGTTTTCGGTGCTGACGTTGCGGTGGCAAGAATGTCAGCATTCGGTACGGTTGCAACCGTCGGCTCGGTTGTGGCTTTTATTTACAAACCGCTTTCCGATAAATTCGGCAGAAGAATTTTCCTTGTTATTAACACTCTCGGAATGGGTCTGGGGCTGCTGTTTGTATCAATTTCTACCATTATTCCCGTTTATCTTATCGGTGCATTTATAATACAGTTCTTCATTCCCCACGATATGCAGGCTGTGTATATTCAGGAATGCGCACCTCCCAAACACCGTGCGAAGATTTATTCAGTAATCAAATCTGTTGCAACGCTTGCAATTTTCCTTATTCCGTATCTGCGTCAGACTTTTATTACCGAAACAGACCTTTCTGGCTGGAGATATGTTTATATGATACCTGCAATCATTGCTCTTTGTGCAGGTGTATTCGCATTCTTTACGGTTCGTGAAAGTGACGTTTTTATCAAAAACCGTATTAAACAGCTTACTGCACCCGAAACAGAAACAATCCTCAAATCAAAGGCAGACGGTTCGCAGGGCGGATTTGCGAATGCCCTGAGATATTGCTTTAAAAACAAGCAGATGCTTTTCGTTATGATCGCAGGCGGATTTCTGATGTTCGGCATGCTGATTACGCAGTATTACGAAACCATTATGAACTACGGCTTTATGCAGGAATATCTTGCAAACGGTATGGATTTCGAAACGGCAAACGCAATGGCGGTCAGCGCTGTTTCAAAAGCACTTATGCTCTTCAGCTTCGGCTCGGCTTCATTCCAGCTTATAACGGGATTTATAGCCGATAAATTCGGCAGAAAAACAACCGTTATCGTTATGACAAGCCTTATGCTGATTACATATCTGCTTTTCTATTTCGGTTCAAGAAACAGTTGGGACGAATATCTTGTCGGCTTCTTCTGCGGTGCCGCAGTCGGCAGCTACTGGGCAACGGGTGACATGATAACTCTCATGTGTTCCGAGTCCGCTCCGACGGGTATTCGTGTGTCAATTGCAACTGTCAGACCGATTGTAACGGGCGTTATTTACGCCGTCGGTATGCTTATCAATATGGTTTTATCAAATATTCTGGGCGACGAGGCAATCGGAATGATTTGCTTCTGCACAGTTGTTCCCGGAATGGTTATCGGAATTATCATTCTTATGCTAAAAGCAAAAGAAACCCGTGGTGTAAATCTTGAGGAAATCAGTGTAAACAATGAATAAACCCGATATTATAGTCATCAACCCTGACCAGATGAGGGCAGATTCTCTGCGTCATCTCGGTAACCTTGCTTCATACACTCCTAATCTTGATACCCTTGCCGATGAAGGTGTCAGTTTCAGCAACGCTTTCTGTCAGAATCCTGTGTGTGTGCCGTCAAGATGCTCGTTTATGACGGGTACTTATCCGCACACAAACGGTCACCGTACAATGAGTTATCTGCTCCGTCAGGGTGAGGATAATCTTTACCGCATACTCAAAAACAGCGGATACTATGTCTGGACAAGCGGCAGAGGTGACTGCCTTGCAGGTCAGCAGACAAGGTGGCTCAAAGAGTGCACAAGCGAAAT
>SVPH01000043.1 GCA_015065965.1 Oscillospiraceae bacterium | reverse complement strand
AAGAGCGGTTGATATTATTAAGAATTGGATGAAATAATTCTTTCATAAATTCTTTTTGTGTTTTCGCAGTCAATATAATCAAAATTGAAATCTCTGAAACGGTGAAGTTTTTCTTCGTCGTTTCGGGGGTTTTTTATTGCCTCGATAACGGCATTGAAATCTACGGCAACGGTGCCGGGAACATATTTTTCATAGTCAAAATAAAACGAACGCTCTTTTTCATATTCCTCAAGGTCAAACGCAAAGAAAATGCAGGGCTTTGAAAGCAGCGCAAAGTCCATGCAGACAGAGGAGTAATCGGTTATCAGCAAATCACTGATAAGTGTCAAATCATTGATATCGTGCTCTTGAGTTACATCAACAGTGCCCTCAACGGGCTCGCCCGAATGAATCTGCGGATGCAGTTTTATAAGCAGAGCGTATTCATTGCCGAGTTCTTTTTTGAAAGCCGCCATATCAATGTTTTTAACAATGTTTCTGTCCGTTTCAGGGTCATCTCTGAAAGTTGGAGCATAAAGAATAAGTTTTTTGCCTTTGCATTCGGGGTGTTTGGCGTCAAATTCGGTGCGCAGGGCATAGGTATCTCTTTCGGCAAGCAGAGAATCTATCCTTGGCGTGCCAAGCGGAAGGATTTTACTTTTGTCAACACCGAAAGCCTCTGCATAAATCGGAGCAACATTTTTTGATGAGCAAATAATGTATGTAAGATTTTCAGAGCACTTCTTTTCACGCTCTCTGACATCATCTGTCAGCGGAGCAGAAAGACCGAATTTTTTGAACGCACCCTCTGCGTGCCAGAGTTGAGTAATAACTGTTTTTTGACTGAATCTGAGCGATGCCATGGGCATGAAATTATCGTTTAAAAAAACATATTTTGAGGTTGCGAGAGCCTTTGCTTTTAAGGTGAAAAATCCCGCCGCTTTGAGGCAGGATAAGATAAGGGCTTTTAGACCCGAAGTATTAAGGTGTAATTCCCTTGTAGAGATTGTGACCGTTTCGTATCCGCCTTTTTCTTCAACATATGAACGCAGGATGCCCAAAGAATCTTTTTCGCCGCCGTTATGAGGGGCAACAAAAGCGATTCTGTTTTCTTTTACGGGCAAAATACGGCTCAGATTAAAAAACAGAGCGTATAACGAATAGAAAAGTTTTTTCAAGACGATTCCTCGCTTGTTATTTTAATTTTAAAAGCAGTGCTGCACCGAATTTAATCAAAAAATCAGGCATAAGAGAAATCATGCGTTTCTTTTTAAGCATAGAAATGATTTTGAACAGCCTGCTGTCAAGATTTTCATTACCTTTAAACTTCAATATGATTTTGCCTTTTGATACTTTTTTTGCAGATTTACCAAATTGCTTTGAGGGAAGGAAAACAGCATTTTCTTTGTTTATGCTTTTTGCTGATATGATTTCAAAAATCGGCATTGACTGAGCATAGACCGATGATATGAATTCATCTGACGGATTTTTTGCGATAACGCTGATAACGGGTTTCTGAACGATTTCTTTTGTATCAAAAATCGGTTCACCGATATCTGTTTGCATCTCTCTGCATTTTTTCAGAGTTTCCGCAGTCATCTTTTCTTCAAGTTCCCTGCATTTTGTGCCGATAAGTTTAACGGTATCGTTATCCGCCCGCCACAGAATGCGATAGAACTCGTTGATTAATGAAAAATAGGTTTTATATATTATCTCCTGCAGATAAGGTTCATCTGCATCTGCTTGCTGTGCTGCATTGTAAACAATATCAAGCGACTGAGAGAAGTGGCTCACAAGTTCGCCGCTTATGCTCTGGCTTACTGAAAAACCCTCTTTTGGAGTATGGCGGCGGTAGTGATAAACCGCACTGAAAACTCCCGTTATTTTTGGGTGTTGCTTGTAAATAAGTTGCATTATAAATGCGCCGTCCTCACTGTAACGCAGGGGAGGAAAGCGGATTTCGCTTTTTTTGATTATATCTGTACGGAAGCATTTGTTGCCGAGCAAAAAGTTCCAGAGCAGCCTTTTATCAAAGCAATTAATCAAATTATCTTTTGCAAGCGAATCTGCAACGGGATTGAATTCATCGCCGCCGTAGCCGAAGCGCAGGATGCGCCAGATTGCCATATCCGCATTTGTTTCTTCAAGTTTGTTGTAAACCTGTTCAAGCGAATCGGCAGAGAGCAAATCATCGCTGTCAAGAAACATGATGTATTTGCCCTCGGCATGGTTAATGCCGTTGTTGCGTGCGGCAGAAACGCCGGAATTATCTTGATGAATTGTGAGAATATTCGGATTTTTTGAAGCATATCTTTCAATTATTGCACCTGTGCCGTCAGTTGAGCCGTCATTGACAATGATAATCTGAATATCACTGAGAGTCTGGCTGAGAAGGCAGTCAATGGTTTCGGATATGAACTTTTCACTGTTATATGCAGGAACAATGACAGATATCTTCATATATATTATCCTTATTATTTATCCCATTTTAAAACGGTTTTTCCGAAATGTCTGCTGATATCCTGAGCGAATGCCTCATGGATATCGGATATTTTTCTTATACTTACAACGCTGCCGATGATGTTTTCAAGATAGGCTGCGATATCGGGATGCTCGGCAAGTAAATCCATTGTGCGCTGAAAATCTTCAACACCGCTTCTGCTTGAGCCGAAAAGAGAAAGACCTTTTTCAAGAACCATTCTGGTGTTGATATCAACAAATCTTTCGCTTACGCCCATAAGACCGATTGAACCTTCAGGGTTAATCATATCAATAATCTGAGCGATTGCAAAGCGAGAGCCCTCGCCGCCTACGCACTCAAATGCATGGTCAACCTTAAGTCCTTCGGGAACATGGTCAACATGATATGCGCCGTCTGCAAATGAAAAATAGCCGAGTTTTTCATAAACTGTGCCGAAAACATAAAGTTTTGTTTCGGGGTAAAGTGCCTTGAGGACAAGGGCGGTAATAAAACCTACATTACCGTCACCCCAAATACCGACTGAGTTCTTTCTTGTGTGTGCAAACTTTTCAAAGCGTGAGATTGCGTGAACGCTGACACTGATAAGTTCGCTGAATGAGGCTATGCGAAGGTCAACTCCGTCAGGCACTCTTACAAGGTGGTCAGCAGGCATATCGATATAATCCCTCAAAAAGCCGTCATATCCGCTGGAACAGAAGTGGCTTGAAGGTCTGTAATTCTCGGCAATGATGTCGTCATCTTCCGTTGGAATATTCGGCACGGGAACAACGAGTTCGCCTGTCTTGAAGTTACCGGTAGGGTCAAAAACAACTTTGGCAACGCATTCGTGGATAAGCGCCATGGGGAGTTTCGCTTTGAGTGCCTCTCTGCTTCTGTTACCGAGGTAGTAGCGCTGGTCAGCCTTGCATATTGAAAGATATACAGGGCGCAGGATAACGCTGTTTTTGATATCAGGCTGGGTACAGGCAACTTCTATCATGCCGGGAGCGATTAATCTGTAAACTGAATTAATCATCTGAATCCTTGCCTTTCAGGAGAGTGTGAGCAACTTTCAAATCATAGGGGTATGTGATTTTGATATTGAAAACTTCACCCTCAACCATGTAAACGTCTTTGTTTTTGATTGAGAAAATTTTGCAGGCATCTGTGAGGATGGCCTTTTCATCTTCTGTGAGAGAGGAAAGAACCCTTTTCAGTTCCATAAGGCGGAAAGATTGAGGGGTCTGACCCTGAAACATCTTTGTTCTGTCGGGAATAGAGGTTATCATTTTACCGTCTGCGCTTTCAACGATTGTATCCGTTGCAGGGATAACAGTGTCACAAGCGCCGTATTTGATTGCGGCATCAACGTTTTCCTCAATGATTCTGTGTGTGAGGAAAGGTCTGACAGCATCATGAGTAACGATAACTGTGTCTTCGTTGATTTCGCAGTTTTCTTCAATATAAGCAATTGCATTTTCAAGAGTACCGTTTCTTGTAGCACCGCCGGGAATAACGGTTATTTTTTTGCCTTTAGGCAGATGCTTTTTGATGAGTGCATTTGTGTGAGCAACCCATGCCTTGGGGCAAAGAACAAGAATCTCATCAATTCTGTTGTTAATAAAGAACTTTTCAATAGTGTGGATAATGACGGGCTTTGTGCCGAGTTCAAGATACTGCTTTGGAGTATCGGAGTTACCCATACGGCTGCCGATGCCGCCGGCAAAAACTGCTGCAAAAACCATTTATATCAGTCCTTTCGGTTATTTTGCTCTTACCATTTCGTTATATTTAGCGCAGATTTCTTTTGCATCACCCTGCGCAATCAGTTTGCCTTTTTCAAGAATAATTGCCTTGTTGCAGATGTTGAGCACTTGTTCAACACTGTGCGAAACAAAAAGAACGGTTATTCCTTTATCAAACATTGAGCGGATTTTTGCTTCGCTTTTTTTTCTGAATTTAGCATCACCTACGGAGAGCACTTCGTCAAGAATAAGGATTTCAGGCTCAACTGCGGTTGCAATTGCAAAGCCGAGCCTTGCTCTCATACCGGAGGAATAATTTTTGACGGGAACATTGATGAAATCACCGAGTTCAGAAAATTCCACGATTTCATCATATTTTTCTTCAATGAACTTTCTTGAATAGCCCATTGTTGCACCGTAAAGATAAATGTTTTCTTTGCCGGAATAGTTCATGTCAAAACCTGCGCCGAGTTCAAGCATCGGAGCAATAATTCCGTTAACTTTGACACTGCCTTTAGTGGGTTTGAGAACGCCTGCAATAACTTTAAGCAGTGTTGATTTGCCTGCGCCGTTAAAGCCGAGCACGCCTACTCTGTCACCCTTTTCAACGGTAAATGAGATATCATTAAGCGCCCAGAACTCGGTGAAATGGAGTTTTCTTGTTATTAACTTAATAAAATATTCTTTCAAGTTGTCAACTTTTTCCTGATTAAGGTTGAACATCATGCTCATATCGCTGACAACGATTGCAGGTTTGCTCATAGAAAACTCCTTTCTTTAAATGTGAAGAATAAATTTATCCTGTTTCTTATAGAACATCCACAGACCTGCAACAATCGTTACAAGGCTGAATGCGAGGGAATAGAGCAGATGGTTGGGATTCAGCATTTCTCCGAAAAGCACGCAGTCACGGAACATTTCTATAATTGAATAAAGCGGATTTGCCATAAGGATTTTCTTGACAAGTTCAACACCTATATTAAGTTGGTCGACCTGATAGAAAATCGGTGTCATATAGAAGAGAAGCATGCAGAACACTTCATAAAGATATTCAATATCCTTAAAAAATACTTCAAGCGTGCAGAGAATAAGACCCACGCCTATGCAAAGCAGTAAAAGAATTGCAATAGGTACAACAGCAAGGAAAATATACGGTGTAATGTGAGGCTGCTCTGCCGAGAAAAAGTAGAAATAGATGATAAAACAAATAAGAACCAGCAGTGAAATAAGGAATGTTACGAAGTTTGCAATAACATTTGAAAGCGGATAAATATACTTCGGAACATAAACCTTTTTGATAACAGATGCACTGTTCCTTATAGACCGCATTGCTCTTTTTGTGGATTGAGTAAAGAACTCATAAATAAGACGTCCGCAAAGAAGATAAATGGGGTAATTAACCATTGAATCGCTTTTTCTGCCGAAAATGCCGCCGAAAACCAGCACAAGAACGATTGTTGTGAGAAGCGGCTGCAGAAAAGTCCAGAAAATGCCGAGAACGGAGTTCCTGTACTGCAGTTTTATGTTTTTGCGGACTATTTCAAAGAGAAGATATCTGTATTTATAGAAATTTTTTAGATATTTCATAAATTATCTCTGCCCCTTATTTTAAACCCCATTTCGCAAAATAATTGAGCATGGAGTTTATCTGAACAAGTTTGAGTTTGAAATTCTTTTTGGATTCTCTGCCCCACTCATGATAAACCGTTGCGTTGGGATAATAAACCGTTCTGTGATTGAGGTTTACGGAGCGGGTGAGGTCGCTATCTTCAAAATACATGAAGTAACGTTTGTCAAAGCCGCCGAGTTTCTTGAAAAGTTCGGTTCTGATAAACATAAAACAGCCTGTGGCATTCTGAATATCAATCGGCTTTGAAAGGTCACAGTCAAGCATGGCATATTCCCTGAGCACATCTCCGGGTTCGCCGCTGCCTCTCATTCTGCTTGCAATAAGATAACGCAGACACGGAGCGCGCTTGCCGAGAATCTGGAGCCTTCCGTCGGGGAAACGGATTTCAGGCGAAGCCATGCCGACATCCTCGTTTTCGTTAAGAAAAGCAGCAAGTTTTGCAATAACATCATCTCTTATAATGATATCCGGATTTATGATTACATGGTAATCGGAATCCAGTTTGTCCATAATAAGATTATGCCCTTTGCCGAAGCCGATATTTCCGCCGCTTCTTATAAGAGTAACCTGAGGATAGTTTTTTTCAATAAGTTCAATCGTTCCGTCGGTTGAACCGTTGTCAACAACATAAAGGCGGAACGGAACTTCGGTGTATTTAAAAAGTGAACTCAAAGCATTGTCAATGGTGGCAATGTTGTTGTAAGTCACAATACAACCGGTTACGGTTTTATTCATTTAATATTTCCTTTCCAAGGCACATATTGGAAATTAAAAGTGAAAAATCACTTAATCCTTGCCAAAGATAAAATCATCTTTACACGCCACTTGATTTTTTGGATAAATCCCGTTTCACCGCCGGTTACATTACCGCCGTGTCTGCGCCACAGAATGAGTGGCTTTTGCAGCAGAGATATTTTATATCCTTTCTTAATTGCGGCGAGTGCAATCCACCAATCATGCATGGGCAAATCCTTGGGGAAAGGAAGCGTTTCATGCATAACCTGCTTTGTGAAAGCCATACAGCAACCTACAAAAGAGTTCTTTATAAGGTTGCGTGTGTAATCGGTGTTTGAACCGCGGATTGCAAAGAATGAAGGCTCGGTGATGTTAAGCACGCCGTCTGTCACAGAAGCGTCATGCAACACAACATCTGCGCCGTTTTCGATTTCTGCCATAACATCGCAGACTTTATCGGGCAGCCAGACATCATCCTGATCGCTCAGAAAAATAACATCGCCTGAGCAGGCTTGAAGGGCGTTTTCAAAGTTTGCAACAACGCCCTTGCCCTTGCCTTCAATGTATTTGACTCTTTTATCTTGGTTTGCATATTTTTTAACGATAGAGCGGGTTTCGCCCTGCGGATAATCGTCAGAAACGATTACTTCATCGTTTTCACCGAGTTGACTGAGGATGGATTCAATTTGCTCGGCTATATATTGTTCGCCTTTGTATGCGGCGAGAGCAACTGATATTTTCATGTCGATTAATAGAGTTTTGCGCCTGCAGGAATATGCTCATCGACCATAAGAAGATGAAGTTTTTCTTCGCCTTCTTCTTCGTGAATTGCGCTCAGAAGCATTCCGCAGGATTCGATGCCCATCATCGCTCTCGGAGGAAGATTGGTAATGGCGATAAGTGTTTTGCCAATCAACTCTTCGGGCTCATAGAAAGCATGAATGCCGCTGAGAATTGTGCGCTCTGTTTCTGTTCCGTCATCAAGAGTGAACAGTAAAAGTTTTTTGCTTTTTGGAACGGCAACGCAATCCTTTACCTTTACCGCTCTGAAATCAGATTTACTGAAAGTTTCAAAGTCTACGGTTTCTTCAAACAAAGGCTCAATTTTAACCTTTGAGAAGTCGATAACTTCTTTTACGGGTTCTTCAGCCTTTTCTTCTGCTTTTTCAGCGGGTTTAACTGATTCTGAGCCGCCGAGAGATTTCATTGTGGGGAAGAGGAGAACATCTCTGATTGCCTGAGAATCGGTGAGAAGCATGCACATTCTGTCAATGCCGAAGCCGATGCCGCCTGTGGGGGGCATACCGTATTCGAGAGCCATCATGAAGTCTTCGTCAGTTGTGTTTGCTTCTTCATCACCCTGAGCAAGTTGCTCTTCCTGAGCCTTGAAACGCTCTCTCTGATCAATGGGGTCGTTAAGTTCTGAATAAGCGTTTGCCATTTCCCAGCCGTTCATGAAGAACTCAAAACGCTCAACATAGTTGGGGTCTTCGGGTTTCTTCTTTGTGAGGGGAGAAATCTCGATGGGGTGGTCGATAACGAAAGTGGGCTGGATAAGATGCTCTTCCGCATATTCTTCAAAGAACATTGCAAGGATATCGCCCTTGCCGTGTCTTGCTTCATATTCGATGTGATGTTTGTCTGCAATTGCTCTTGCGTCTTCAAGAGTTTCGATTTCGTTCCAGTCAACATTCGCATATTTCTTAACAGCGTCAATCATTGTGATTTTCTCAAAGGGTTTGCCGAGATCCATTTCAACGCCGTTGTATGAAATTTTTGTTGTGCCGAGGACAGCCTGAGCAACGTGACGGTAAAGATTTTCGGTGAGTTCCATCATGCCGTGATAGTCGGTGTAAGCCTGATAGAGTTCCATAAGGGTGAATTCGGGGTTGTGGCGTGTGTCACAGCCTTCGTTTCTGAAAACTCTGCCGATTTCATAAACCTTTTCCATGCCGCCGACGATAAGTCTCTTAAGATAAAGTTCAAGAGAAATTCTGAGTTTGAAATCTTCGTTGAGCGCATTGTGATGTGTAACAAAGGGTCTTGCGGCTGCACCGCCTGCGTTTGAAACAAGGACGGGAGTTTCAACCTCAAGGAAGCCCTGTGAATCAAGATAATTTCTGATTTCGCGAAGGATAAGCGAACGCTTAACAAAAGTATCTTTAACATCGGGGTTCATGATGAGGTCAAGGTAACGTCTGCGGTATCTTGTATCTGTGTTGGTAAGACCGTGGAACTTTTCGGGGAGGGGAAGAAGTGACTTTGAGAGAAGGCGTATTGCTTTTGCGTGAACGGATACTTCGCCCCTTCTTGTTCTGAAAACAAAGCCTTTTACTTCAACGATATCGCCGATATCCCATTTTTTGAATTCAGCAAAGTTTTCTTCACCGATTTCATCAATCTTAACATAAACCTGCATTCTGCCGCTGAGGTCTCTGATATCAATGAAGTTTGCTTTACCCATATCTCTGCGGCTCATCATACGTCCGCTGATGCAGACATCTGTATTTTCAAGTTCTTCAAAACGCTCAACAATCTCAGCGTTGTGGATTGACTGCTCTGCGGTTGTGATTTGGAAGGGATCTTTGCCTGCAGCCTGAAGTGCCTCAAGTTTTTCAACACGAATCTGCCTGAGTTCGTTAACATCCTGAACCTGCTCTTCTTCGGGAGCAGCATTTACAATCTTTTCTTCAGCCATAATTTTTGTTACCTTTCTTTTAGTCAAAAAGCGACAGGCAGGGAAAAATCCCCGAACTCCCATCGCCGAATATTTTAAATTTTATTTTGAAATTGCAAGAACTTTGAACTTGATAACAGCACCTGAGGGTGTGTGTGCCTCAGCGATGTCGCCAACCTTTTTGCCCATGATGGCAGCGCCTACGGGAGAGAGGTCAGAGATTACGCCGTTTTCAATATCGCTCTTACCGAGGATTTTGTATTCAACTTCCTCGTCAAATTCCATATCAAGAAGAGTAACTTTTGAACCGATGTGAATCTGCTCGGTTGTGAGTTCTTCTTCATCAAGGATTTTAGCATTGCGCAGAGATGCTTCAAGTTTTGCGATTTCGGCTTCCATTTTAGCCTGTTCGTTCATCGCCTCATCGTATTCTGCGTTTTCGGAAAGGTCGCCGTGTGAACGCGCTTCTTTGATTTTTTCGGCGATATCGTCTCTTCCCTCTGTTTTGAGTTTGTTGAGTTCGGCACTCAGTTTGTTATAGTCCTCACGGGTAAAGACAGTCTGTTTTTCCATTTTGATATATCTCCTTTTGAATTGAAAGTACACTTTCAGATTTTATTTTCCGCTATATTATATATTATATATATAAATATGTCAAGTTTTTCATGTGTTACAACTTTATTACAAATTGCCGCTTGAATAGCATTTTATGCACGCTTCGGGTGACAAATTGTCGCACACATTACAACTTGATGAAATGTGTGCGAATGTTGAGTGCTTATATTCGGCTGCACCGCAGAGTTCGGTGATTGCGCCTGCGAAGTCAATCGGTTCTATGTCCGAAGGAATAATCTTTTTATGCTCTTCTGTTAATTCTATTTTACTGCCACGGAAATTTATTTTACCCTCAAAACTGTGCTTATAGCCGAAAATTGCCGCTGATTTCATTGCGGGTGATTCGCTCGCATCGCAGCATATGACAATATCAGGTTTTGAACTTGGTTCATAAGCAGAGCGGATAACGATTGATGCACCGTGTTCGTTAAGAGCGGTTTTGCAGACTGAACAATATCTTTCAGGCTTAATTGTAACGACTCTTACAGTTGATGAGAACGGCAAAAGCCTGCATATTCTTGACGCGTGCCAGCCGTTTCTGTCGGTTACGGTCAGTGTTACCGAAGCAGGGTCGATTTTGGATTTTTCAAGGGTTTGCACGGCTGTATTGAAAGTCAGAACGGACGGCATAAAAGACGGCACAAACCTTTTGAGTTTTCCGCAATCAGGCAGAGTAAGGCAGCGCGGAGCGACAATACGGGAGGTGTATTTACCGCATTTACGGGCAATGGAGTCCCACTCGGAAGTGCTCGGACATTCGGGAATATCAAGCATAAAAAACGGCAGCCCTTTATCTGTTGATATTGTTTTTGTTTGTTCGTGTATAAGTTTTTTTCTATATTTAGTTTTTTTTATAATTCCTTTCGGAGCGGGATAAGCTCGCAAAACAACAAACACACCATCACTTCCTTTTACGGTTTATAATAAAACTATGCGTAAAAGTTGGTAATGATGTGTAGAATTTTCGTGTTTAATCTTCGTCGGTAAAAACAAGTTCAAGTTCTTCTGCGGTGAGTTCTCTGCATTCACCTTCAGCAAGAGATGTATCGAGTTTCAGCGAGCCGATCTGAATCCTGCGAAGTTGCTCAACATTGTTGCCGAGAGCATGGAACATTCTTTTAACCTGATGGTATTTGCCTTCCCTTATCTTGATTTCAGCGCCCGGCAAGCCGTTAAAAACAAAGGGCTTGACCTTTGCAGGCAGGCATTCCGTGCCGTCACCAAGGGTTATGCCGTCCTCAAGTTTTTTTATATCGTTTTCATCAATGGAGTAGGATAACGCCGTCTGATAAGTTTTGTAAACATGGTGTGCAGGGCTCATAATTCTGTGAGCAAAAGCACCGTCATCGGTTATAATCAAAAGCCCGGTAGTGTCTCTGTCAAGTCTGCCGGCAGGGAACAGGCTGCGTCTTTTCAGTTCATCGGGAATAATATCAATAACGGTTTTTTTCTTGGGGTCAGCCGTTGCACTTATAACGCCCTGAGGCTTGTTGAGCATGATATATATATGCTCTTTTGCGGTAAAGTTATATCCCTTTACATCTATGTCATCCACATCGGCATCAACAAGTTCTTCTGCACGCAACACGACTCTTGAATTAACTGTTACTGCGGCATCTTTTATGAGTTTTCTTGCATCTTTTCGTGAAACATTGCAGTTGAGTGCTATTAATTTGTCAAGTCGTTTAAGCCCCATATAATCACCTATAAGAATAAAGGGTCGGTAGTTAGCCGACCCTTTTTATTTTGGTTAGTTAAAATTATGCAAGTTCTGCAAAGTACTTGATTGTACGAACCATCTGGCTTGTGTAGCTGTTTTCATTGTCATACCATGAAACAACCTGAACCTGATAGAGACCTTCTTCAATCTTTGTAACCATTGTCTGAGTTGCATCAAAGAGTGAACCGTATGTGATACCAACGATATCGCTTGAAACGAGTTCTTCTTCTGTGTAGCCGAATGATGCTGATGAAGCAGCCTTCATAGCAGCGTTGATGCCTTCCTTAGTAACGTTGTCACCCTTAACAACTGCAACAAGGATAGTTGTTGAACCGGTGGGAACGGGAACTCTCTGTGCTGAACCGATGAGTTTGCCGTTGAGTTCGGGGATAACAAGACCGATAGCCTTTGCAGCGCCTGTTGAGTTGGGAACGATGTTAGC
>SVPH01000010.1 GCA_015065965.1 Oscillospiraceae bacterium | reverse complement strand
AGCAAAACCGTAAAATTCATCAGCAGTATAGTTTTGTTTCCACAGTTTTCTGATTACAGTCGGCTTTTCAAAAAGTTCAGAATTAACTATTTGTGACACAATAGCAGCAAATCTGTTTTCACATTCGGATTCCGTAACAAAATCTGCTATACCGCCATACCGTTTTGATATTTCAAGCAGTTCTTTGTCCAAATCGTTGTCACAAAGGACATACATATTCCAGAACAAAGCCAAACAACCGTTATCTTTCAAAACTTCGGCACACTTTTTATATCCGATTGGCTGAGGCACCCAATGAAACGATTGAGCCGCATAAATAACATCAAACTTTTTCTGCCCAAAATCGTATTCTTCAAATCTGCCTTTTACAAAATTGATGTTTTCATTTTTGAACCGTCCGTTTCCGATACGAACCAAATCTTCACCGGGGTCAATACCCAAAATGTTAAAACCGTTTCCGGCAAACTGTGCGGTTGCCTTACCGCTTCCGCAACCTATTTCCAACAAATCATAACCTTTGGATATTCCCGTAACAGATATTAAAGAATCTATAATTTCTTCAGGATAACCGGGTCTGTATTTGTCGTAATATTCAGCGGCTTGATTAAACATTTCACTTTCTTTATAGAAATCCATAATGTCCTATCCTTCATTTCCAACAATTGAGTTGAACTCTTTTCTCAAACTCTCAATATCCGTGTAAACAATCCCGTGTATGCCGAGTTCATTTGCGGCGTTGATATTTTCAACCGAATCATCAATAAAAACACATTCATCGGGATTGAGATTATATGTTTCCAAGAGATATTTATAAATTCTCATATCGGGTTTTGCAATTTTCAAATGTGACGAAACAACAGCACCCTTTGCTTTTTTGAAAAAATCAAATTTATTACTGATGTATTCATATCCGTCTTTTGAGAAATTGGTTAGCAAATATACATCATAACCCTGCCTGCAAACCTCATAATAGAAATTTACCGTATCTTCGTATACAACATAAAGTTCCATCCAATCATCGGCAAAAAATCTTCTGAGTTCAGGATCTAACTCTTTATGTTTTTCAACATATATTTCAATAATATCCTTGAAACTCTGATACTTTGCAATGTCCATATCTCCCCAAAGAGAATCTGTCCATATTGCGTCGAGCAAAGCCTGATATTTTTCTTCATCATATCCGTATTTTCTTAAATATCCGCTCGGGTCATTGTTGATTAAAACCTTACCTAAATCAAAAATAACATTTTTAATCATTGAAACAACTCCAAATTAATATGTAATTTCAGTATAACATTAATTCTTTTTTTAATCAATATCTCCCGACATTATATATAACAAAGGAAACCGAACATCAACCATTTTCAGGCTTCTGTTCGGCTTTAAAATTTAATCGTTTTTAACAACAACCTTGTAATTATCAGTTTCGGTTTTTAAATCAATCTCAACATTTTCAGTGCTTTCTTCCGATTTTTGAAGAACGATCTTACCAACATCTTCCATCGCTTCATCCAACGCAAAAACAATCTCATCTTCGCCCTGTTCGTTTTCGGGAAGGTTTTCAGGAAGGGTTTCAGGAATAACAATTTCAACAATACTTGTTTTTCCGTTCTCGTCTGTTATAGGCTTATAATTAAACGTTGCTTCTATTTCTTTGCCGTTAACTACAACACTGATTTTTTCGGATATCTCTTTGCTGAGTTCAATGACTTTATCGCCTATCGCTCCGTCCGTTGCGGCATTTGCGGTAATCATAGCCGCTGCAACAATTATGAGAACAGCAAGAACTACAGCAAGTGCTTTAAAAGAGTATCTTTTCTTTGTTGATGCCATGTTCAAAATCCTTTCTTTGATTTCGTCAGACGGCTCAACACCTGAAAACGAACTGATATATTTTTCTTTATTCGTCATTCCAATCATCTCCAAGTTTGATTTTTAACTGTTTCCTTGCTCGGCACAGTCTTGTTTTAACCGCAGATTGCTTGATATTGAGCATATCGGCAATCTCTTTGATTGTCATATCCTCGTAATAAAACAGATGGATTACCGTCCGCAGTTTTTTAGGTAGCGACATAACAGCATTGAACAAATCCTCACTTTTATCGCTTTCAAAAGAACAGGTTGCAACATAATCCTCAAAATCTGCACTCTTTTTTCTGAACGCACTTTTAAGAAGATTTTTGCTTTCATTAACCGTAACCGAAGTAAGCCATTTATCAATATGTTCGTCATTTTCAAACTCAGTCTTTGTTTTCAGCAGTTTCATAAAAGAGTTTTGAAGAATATCCTCTGCATCATATTGATTTGCCGTGAATGAAAGTGCAATCAGAAACAACCGTTTGTTATTTCTTTTGAACACTCGCTCAAAATCGTTACTATCCATTAAATCACCACCGCTTGAAAGGTCCTTTCACTATTATAACAATTCAGAACAGATAAAGGTTACATAATTTTGAAAATTATCAGAACAAAAATTCATTCAACAGATCAGTTCATAAAATTAAGCCGCTAAAGAATTTTAAAAATATTTTTATACCTGTCCTTTTTGAAACTTGAAATGATTAACTACGGATGATATAATATAAAAAATTTGTGTAAACAGGTTGTGAGATAATGTCTACTAAACTTTGGTATAATGAATTTAAAGATGATTGGATGTGGGCCTTGCCTTTAGGAAACGGCAGGATAGGTGCCATGCAATACGGTAATCCGAATTGCGAACAAATAGAAATCAATGAAGAATCTCTGTGGAGCGGCAGAAAGATTGAAGAAAGATATCATGCATCCCCTGAAGCACTTGCAGAAATACGAAAACTTATTTTTGAAGAAAAACTTAAGGAAGCATCAGACCTTGCGAGAGCGACATTTTTATCAGACCCTCCCGTTGTGCGTTCGTATGAAAGTTTCGGTGAGATTTTTATTGATTTCCTTGACAAATCTCCTTATACAAACTACCGCAAAGAGTTGGAACTCAGCGAAGCGATTGCCCGTGTTTCATGGACAAAAAGCGGAATAAACTTTGAAAGTGAATGCTTTGTCAGTGCAGATTATGATGCACTTGTATATAAAGTTTCAAGCGATAAAAAGCCATTTTCATGCCGCATAACGGTAAAACGCAAGCGTGATGCTTACACAGCATGTCCGGATAACAACACGGTTATTATGAACGGACGCACAGCCTATACCGCAAGCCGTCTCTACGGCGAAGGCGGAGAAGGCATGTCCTTCGGTGCAAAACTCAAAATAGAAACAGACGGTCAACTCTCCGCCGATCATGATTTTATTACGGTAACGGACGGAACATATATTATTCTCCGCGGTGCTTTTTCAACAAATTATGATGCTGAAAAATTTGATATTGATGAAACGGCTGATTACAGAGAAAAACTGAATCTCTGTCTAAATAAAGCATGCGATTCATCTTATGAGCAAATTAAATCTCTGCACATTGAAACACACAAAAAATGGTTTGACAGGGTGTGCTTTGAACTTGATGCCGAAGATTTTTCGGATATATCAGCAGATGAACGCCTTGACGATTTCCGTGACGGTAAAAAAGATGACGATTTATTGACATTATACTATAATTTCGGACGCTATCTTTTGATAGAAAGTTCAGGTAAAAATGCTCATCTGCCCGCCAATCTGCAAGGCATCTGGTGCCATGACTTCAACCCTCCTTGGGGCAGCGATTTTCACACAAATATAAATCTGCAAATGAACTACTGGCCTGCCGGATGCGCAAATCTTTCCGATACTGAAAAACCGTTTATTCATTTCATGAAAATGGTGAGCACATTTGGTGCTGAAACAGCAAAAAAACTTTTCAATTCCAATGGCTGGGTTATAAACCACACATCGGATGCTTTTGGCCGTACCGGTGTTCACGACAGCGTTGACTGCGGATTTTTTCCGATGGCAGGTCCGTGGCTTTGCCTTAATCTGTGGGAGCATTATGAATACACAAACAGCAAACAATACCTCGAGGAAATATATCCCATTCTTAAAGGCGCATGTGAATTTGTAAATGATTATCTGATTGAAGATAATCACGGTCATCTTGTAACTTCACCTTCAAATTCACCGGAAAACGAATTTTACTATACCGATACAGACGGTATTAAACAAGAAAGCATGCTCACACACGGAGCAACAATTGATTTTCAAATTATATATGCGCTGTTCACTCGAACCGCTCATGCATGCAAAGTTCTTAATACAGACGCAAACTTTGCTGCAAAACTCGAAACGATTCTTAGCAAACTGCCTCCCATGCGTATAAGCGAGCGTTACGGAACAGTTCAGGAATGGATAAAAGATTACGAGGAAACCGAACCCGGACACCGCCATATTTCGCAGTTGTTCGGTCTTTTCCCCGGCGACCAGATCAATGAAAACGAGCCTGAAATTTATGAAGCGGCAAAGAAAACAATAGCACGCCGAATTGAAAACGGCGGCGGTTCGACAGGCTGGTCAAGGGCATGGACTATCTGTTTTTATGCACGCCTGAAAGACGGTAATAACGCAGCAGAACATCTTGGATATCTGCTTAAAAACTGCACGGCATATAATTTCTTTGATATTCATCCGCCGTTCCAGATTGACGGCAACTTCGGCGGTACGGCAGGAATCACCGAAATGCTTATTCAAAGCCATCTCGGTACACCTGATGAACGAATAGTTGAACTTTTACCCGCATTGCCCTATGATTGGAGTAACGGCAAAATAAAAGGTGTTAAAGCAAGAGGAAATCTTACTTTTGATATTGAATGGGCGCAAGGTAAGTTGACAAAAGCAACAGTAACCGCAGACAAAAACAGTGTACTTATGCTTAAACTTAACAGCCGCACAGGATTACCGAACGAAAAACAATATACGATAGACGGAGAAATCCTCAAAGCGGAAATATCTGCAGGTGAAAAATTGCAATTAACATTTTGATTCTAACATTTTATATTGTATCATCTTGACATAGCACGGTAATTATTTTATTATATAATAGGTTTGAAATGTCAACAAAATAAAGATAAGGAAGTGTTTTTAGTGGACAAACAGTACGAAGCCTTATTTACCCCCTGGAAAATAGGTAACGTAGAAATCAAAAACAGAATCGTTATGTGTCCCATGGGCGGCACATCACTTTTCGGTTGGTTTGAACTTGGCGGTTGTCACTTTGACAAGGAAGCAGCAAAACTTTTCCTTGAAAGAGCAAACAACAACGTAGGTCTTATTATCCCCGGTATTGCACCTTTGCGTGATACTTTCTGGGGTAAATGGCTCTGGCAAAACCCCAAAATGTTTGAAGAACTCAAAGAATTCATGGATGAAATCCATAAGACAGGTGCAAAGTTATTTGTTCAGCTTACAGCAGGCATGGGCCGCTCATGGGCTATCACCGAACTTGTAGCACCCCTTCATAAGAATAAATTTACCCGTGCTCTTGTTAAGCCTATTCTTGACACTTCACACGAACTTGCTTCCCCCAGTCCCCAACCCTCACGTTGGGCACACGATATTATCTGCCCCGAAATGACAGTTGAGCAGATTCACGAAATTATTGAAGCATTTGCAAAAACTGCAAAACTCTGCCGTGATGCAGGTGTTGACGGCGTTGAAGTTCACGCTGTTCACGAAGGTTACCTTCTTGACCAGTTTGCTATTGAATTCTTCAACAAGCGTACTGATGAATATGGCGGAAGTTTTGAAAACAGATATCGTTTTGCTGCTGAAGTTGTAAAGGCTATTAAAGAGGCTTGCGGCAACGACTATCCCGTATCTCTTCGTTATTCTGTTGAATCAAAGATGAAGGGCTTCTGCGAAGGCGCAATGCCCGGTGAAGAATATACAGAAGTCGGTCGTGCTATGCCCGAATCAGAAAAGGCTGCAAAATATCTTCAGGATATGGGCTACGATATGCTCAACGCTGATAACGGTACATATGACTCATGGTACTGGGCACATCCTCCCATGTATATGCCTGAAAACTGTAACCTTGAAGATGTTGCACACATCAAAAAGTTTGTTGATATTCCCGTTGTATGTGCCGGCAGAATGGATCCTGCTGTTGCTTCGGAAGCAATTGAAAGCGGTAAAATCGACGGTGTTGGTGTTGCACGTCAGTTCCTTGTTGATCCTCAGTGGATTACAAAACTTATTGAAGACAGACTTGAAGATATCAAGCCCTGTATCTGCTGCCACAGCGGTTGCTTCAACTTCTCATCCTCAAAGGGTCATGCAAATACTCAGGATCTTCTTGATACAATGGGTCTTGCACGCTGCGCACTTAATCCCGAAACAATGCAATCAAAGAAATACAGCATCAAACCCGCTAAGAAATCAAAGAAAGTTGCGGTTATCGGCGGTGGTATCGGCGGCATGGAAGCAGCAATTGTTTGTGCAAAACGCGGTCACAAGGTAACTCTTTATGAAAAGAGCGATAAACTCGGCGGCGTATTCATTGCTGCGGCTGCTCCCTCATTCAAGGAAAAAGACCGTGATCTTATTGCATGGTATATCCGCGAAGTTGCAAAACTCCCCATTGAAGTTAAGATGAATACAGAAATTAAAGATATTGCTTCTCTCGGTGCTGACGAAGTTATCGTTGCTACCGGTTCAAAGGCAAGAAAAATCCCCGTTAAGGGTGCAGATACTGCTATTGAAGCAGTTGATTTCCTTCTCGGCAAGGCAGAAGTCGGCGAAAATGTAACAGTTATCGGCGGCGGTCTTACCGGCTGCGAAATCGCATATGAACTTTATCTTAACGGCAAAAAGCCCACAATTGTTGAAATGCAGGATGACCTTATCACAACTCCCGGCGTTGCTCTTGCAAACACAAGTTACCTCAGAGATTTCTTCAAGACAAACAAAGTTCCCGTTCATCTTGAAACATCACTTTGCGAAATCGGCGAAGGCAGCGTAACAGTTAAGGATAAGGACGGAAAAACATTTGAAATTCCCTCAGACTCGGTTATCATGTCTGTTGGTTATGTTCCCACTCCCCTCGCAGCAAAAAGCAAGCATGTTCATGTTATCGGCGATGCTGCTAAAGTCGGAAATCTCCGCACAGTTATCTGGGGCGCATGGGATGTTGCAATGAAACTTTAATCTGCAAATATAATCACAACCCATCGGCATTCCCGATGGGTTGTTCTGTATTGGAGAAAATATGAATAACGAGTTAAAAAGAACCTATATTCCTTTTACTGATTGGGAAGAAAAATCAAAACAAACAGAATACACCGAACCTACCCCTCTGCTTGATTCCGACGGCACACTTCTTGCCAAAGGCTGGGCAAGAAAATATGTTTTTGAATACAACAGAGATTATGTTAAAAAAGGTATAATGAGCCGCAAGGAATGGGATTTTTATACCATCTTTGATGATGAAATGCAGATACTCGTCAGTTTTGCAAACATTACTATAGGCGGTTATGTTGCCGCAAAACTGCTCAACCTTAAAACCGGTGAAGTTATTTGTGATTCAATCCAATATTTTATTGGCGCAAACAAGCATGTTTCGCATTCTAAACCCGATGCTCCCTGCCGTTTTAAAGATACCATAGGCAAAACATCTTTTGACTTTAACACAAAGGAAACCGAAAGAACTCTTTGGTATAAAGGATCATACAAAGGCAAACCGGTTGAGGTTAATGCTTCCATGGAAATAGCAGACGAACTTGAAAGCATTACAACTGTTTTCCCTTTTGACGAGGATAAAACAAAATATTTTATGACTACCAAACAGTTATGTATGCCCTGCGAAGGAAAATTTGTTTTTGGCGATTATGTATATGAGTTTACAAAAGAAAAATCTTTTTGTTCTTTGGATTGGGGCAGAGTAAACACCGTACATAAAATGGTATGGTATTGGGGCAGCGGCAGCCAATATATTACCGACGAAGAAGGCAAAAAGCATCTTTTCGGTTTTGAAATAACATGGGCAATAGGCAACGAAAGCAACGCTACCGAAACATGCTTGTTTTATGACGGAAAAGTTCATAAAATCGGCGCCGTTGATGTTGAAACATTCCCTAAAAACCGATTCCTTGAACCGTGGAAATTCATATCGGAAGACGGCAGATTCAACATGACAATGAAGCCTACTCTTGACAATCATACAGACGTTGACTTTAAAGTAGGACGCATGAACTGCCATCAGGTATACGGCATATGGAACGGCGATGTAACACTTGATGACGGCACAAAACTTGAAATCAAAGACCTTTTTACATTCTGTGAATATGTTGAAAACAGATGGTAAATACATAATCATAAGGAAGGCGGAATGTACATGCAAATGGTATTATTGACTGCACTCGGCGTAGGCGGTGCAACCGTAATCGGCGCATTGCTTGGCTTTTTATTAAAAAAGCCGTCACATAGATTTAATGATATTGTACTTTCATTTGCTGCAGGTGTTATGCTTGCAGCAGCGGTAATAGGGCTTATAATGCCGTCACTGGAATACGGCGAAACCAAACTTTCTGTTTTGATTACTGTTGCCGGTATATTTTGCGGCGCTGTGTGCCTTAATCTTATTGATAAATTAGTTCCGCATCTGCACAAAATAACAGGCGTTGACCAAGAACTGCATCCTGATAAAACGGCGCAACTTAACAAGGTTTTGCTCTTTGTGATAGCTATTGCAATTCACAATCTCCCCGAAGGTATTGCTGCAGGCGTAAGTTTCGGCGGCGGAGATACTGCACACGCACTCACTGTTGCCGGCGGCATTGCTCTTCAGAATATTCCCGAAGGAATGGTTATTATCGCCCCGATGATTTCAGCAGGAATGAGCCACAGAAGGACTTTTCTTATAGCGCTTGCTACGGGTGTGGTTGAAGTAATCGGAACATTAATCGGATTCTTGGCAGTCAACATTTCTGAAGCAATTCTTCCTTTTGCTCTTGCATTTGCAGGCGGAACAATGCTTTATGTAATAAGCGACGAGATGATTCCCGAAACACACGCTCACGGCAATGAACGCGGTGCAACCTATTCACTGCTTGCAGGTTTTTCTCTTATGCTTGTATTTGATTTTCTTATCGGATAAAAAAATCCCGAAAAGTCGCAATGGCTTTTCGGGATTTTTCATTAATTATAATAATATTTTTTCAGAGTTTCCGCTTCTTCTGCGCTGAGCGTGCCGTCAAACACAAGCAGGTCATCCATTCGTACCGTTCTTGTATACAAAATATTGTTAAAGGTTTTTGTACTGTCATTACCGACAGTAAAAGAACGGTTGTCAAGGTCAATGCAGTATTTTTCTTCAATATCAACAGTCAGAACCTTTACAAAATTTCTGTAAAAATCTATCTTTCGGTTTTCTTTGTCAACTGAAGCGATAAAATGCACCCAACCGTCTTTTGTTCGCTCTTCGATTGGTATAACCGTTTCAAAGCGGCTCTCTCCGTTTGCAAGGAAGAAAAGAATATCATGGCTGCGAAGAACTACGAGCCAGCCTTTATCGTTATCGTTAACTTCATCCCAATCTTTGTTACCGCAGATTGCCGCTTCATCTTCAATTGTGAAATCTGTTTCAAGCCACAACGCAACAGAAAAACTTTTCTCTCCAACTGATAAATCATCTGTAGTAACGCAGCCGTTTGCACCGCCTTCACCGCAGAAAGATACTATGCCGTCGGAATAGAATTTAAAAGTATCATGCTCTTTAAAAGCACAATTGCCCGTTTCGTCTGTAACCGAATTTTCAAAATACATGGCAAGATTTAATTTATCGCCGAATTTTGCTTTGAGACCGTTTTCAGCCTCATAGGGAACGGACTGAAAATGTTCACTGACAGGCTCATTAACACAAGGCAGACGGTATACAACCGCATTGTCTTCAAAAACACCCGAAGGCACTTGCGAGGAATAGCCGTTATCGCAATACTCAGGCAATTCAATGCCTAAAGCATAAAGAACTATAGAAGAAATATCCTTTGTATATGCTGCACCGATTTCTCCGTTGCAAACACCTTTGCCCACTGCGCCGAGAAAAACATATTTTTCTCCGTCAGAATATCCGCCGTGGCTCTTTCTGTAGCCGCCGTGGTCAGATATGACAACAAACAGCGTATCATCAATAATCCCATGCCTGCAATATTCATCATAAATTCTGCCAACGAATTCATCGGATTTTTTAATTGCATTAAGGTGACCGTCCATACCGTAACCGCAGCGATGTCCGGCACTGTCAACATCATCCAACTGGATGAAAAAGAAATTCGGTTTGTCACTGATTTTGGCAATAATTTTATCAGTCAGAACAGCGTCATCTTCCGCCGTTTGGAAATCCACGCCTATATCATTTTCTATTATACCGCTATTGATAGGATTCCAATTACAGTAAGATGCCAGCACCGCTTCGGGATAAACTTCTCTTATTCTTCTGAACACCGACGGCATTTCTTCATTATTATAAGGTCGGCTGCCGACAATGGCATTTGTAAGACCGTGCACAAGCGGATTACAGCCGAGAAGCATTCCACCCCAATTCTGTGCACTTATTGTAGGCACCATGGAGAGGCAGTTATATGTAACGGCACCATGATCAAATATTCTGTCAAAGTTAGGCGTGTCTGTGTCGCGGTTAAAATTACCCATGCCGTCAACACCGATAACAATAACATGTTCATACTTTTTCATAAGTAATCCCTTTTCTTTTAATATTTTTATATAAACAAGTCTGATTTTATCACAAACATGTTTTTTTATCAACAAAAATCCGTTTGCCTCCTTTCAGAAACAAACGGATTTTAATGTAATAGCAGATTATTGGGGCTTCTTTATCTGATTGAGTTGAGCATTAATGCCGAGAAGTTGCTCTTTTGTAAATTTTATACCTGCTGTTCCAAGCAATGATGTGAGTCTAATAACTGTAAAACCGCCTGCCATTGCCAGCATGTTTTCATTCATCTCAAAGCCTGCAAAATCGGGTTTACCCTCGCCGCCTGCTCCCATAAAGTTCTTAAGCATACCGGCAAAGAGCATCATGCCTTCAGGTGCCTTAAGAACATCGCCGAGTTTATCGTTAAGCGAGAAATAGCCCTCACGCTCTGTGATATCAAACCAGTTGAGAATTGCGCCCTTCTCCTTAAGGCGGTAATCCTCATTGAATTTTTCAACCTTGCAGATAAGGCTTTCATCTTTATAATTGCCTGCAACAGCAACAAGTTTTGTTTCAGCGCTTACAGGAACATCGAAATAGAAGAAATGCTCTGCACTTGCCTTTTTGCCGATGCTTTCACCGTTAACAAAAAGTTCAACCTCAGGAAGGTTTGAATACACGGTAACCTTTGTTACATCTTCAACACGGTCAACATATCTCTTGCCGCAGATATGAACAAACGGGTCATCGGAAAGCCATGCTTTGTATGCATAGAAAGAATCTTTCTTATATTTACGGTCAAATGTTACAAGACCCTTGTGGTTCTGTCCGTTTTCACCGCCCTCGCTTCTTGCATCGGCACCGAAATCAAACATATTCCAGACATGAGTTGCCCACATATATTTTCTTGTGAAGAACTGCTTGATGAGTTCTTCATGATAATATGCCTGATATTCCTCTGTATAATCGCCCTGAGTCGGATTTGATGTGTGCCAGTTAAGCGCTTCACAGCCGTATTCTGAGCAGCCAATGGGAATGTTGGGATATTTGGCATGGAACTCATCAAACCACGGGCCGTTCATTGTTGTGTCACCGCCGTACCAGCCAAAGTAATGGTTATATGAAACAACATCGGGAATCTGAATATACGGATCATCCATGCTGCACATTGAAACTGCAGCAATGGTTGTAAGCCTTGTCTTATCCATTTCATGAACAAGGTCATTGAGCATGTTGTGGTTATCGAGAAGGTCATCATCTGATCCTGCCATTGAGATCTCATTTGAAAGACCCCATACAACAATTGAAGGGTGATTATAGTTCTGATAAACAAGTTCTTTCATCTGAGAAACGGTATTTTCTCTGCCACCGGGCATATGCTTTGAAATATATGGAATTTCAGCCCAGATAACAAGACCCTTTTCGTCACAAAGGTCATAGAAATACTGATTGTGCTGATAATGAGCAAGTCTTATGGTTGTTGCACCGACTTCGCAGATAAGGTCAATATCTTCTTCATGATGTTCGGGCAAAAGAGCATTACCGATTCCCCATCTGTCCTGATGCCTTGAAACACCTCTGAGGGGATATTCCTCACCGTTAAGAATAAATCCGTTTTCAGGGTCAATTTTAAATGTTCGGCAGCCGAAACGTGCACTGACATTATCAAGCACATCGTCGCCTGCAACGAGTTTTACTTCAGCAGTGTAAAGATAAGGATTCTTTCTGCCGTGCCAGAGAGTAACATTATTAATATCCAAAACAACTTTTGTTTCGCCAACATCTTTGCTTATTTCTGCAACAACATTACCGTCTGCATCTTTAATTGTATAGATAAGAGTCTGTGCCTCCATGGCATTTGTGAGATAAACCTCTACCTCAACCTTGGCATCTTCACCGTTAACTTCGGGTGTAACCTTTATTCCGGGTGCGCCGTAATAGTCAAGGTCAAAATGCGAATTGCTGACTGCGATAATATTAACATCCCTGTAAAGACCGCCATAGAAAGTAAAGTCTGCCATCTGAGGATATACGGTTTCATTGGGGCTGTTATCAACAACAACTGCAATCATTGTTTTGATTCCGATTTCTTCAGTTATATCAACTCTCCATGTCGAATAACCGCCGTCATGATGAGCGAGTTTTTTGCCGTTTACATATACATCGGCGGATGAATTTGCGCCGTTGAGTTCAAGGTAATATCTGTCTGCTTCGGGAATATCTTCTTTATCAAGTTCTTTAATATAGCAGCAAGTTCCTCTGAAATAATCGTTTCCGCCGTCCTGACCGTCAATTGCATTCCATGTATGAGGAAGATTGACAAAATTCCATTCAACGGGTATTACCGAAGGCACCTCGGAAACATTTTTGGCAAAAGCCCATTTTCTGTTGATGTTAATTATTTTTCTCATTTTAAATCTCCTTGTTATAACTGGTTTTAAAATACCGACAGATAACATTTATCTGCCGGTATTTTGCAGTTTAAATTACTTTGTAACCTTTGCAGCATGTCTTTCACTGAGTTCACTGTTCATCTTTTCAAGTGTCTTCTTGTCAAGATTGTAAACAACTGCAACACCGATAAACTGAACAACGGCACTGAAGAGATACAAACCTGCAACAAGCCAGCACATATTGTGGGATGTTTCAAAACTCTGTCCGATTGTTCCGAGATTTGAATCATATCCGAGAACACCCATAATCAAAAGAACAATTGAAGGTCCGATACCCTGTGCGAGTTTTCTGAAAAATGAATGAAGAGAATAAACAATGCCTTCTTCTCTTGTGTTGAATTTCCACTCATTATAATCAATAGCATCCGCCATCATAGCCCATGATACGCATGTATATACGCCCATGCCGATACCGAAAGCAACAAGACCGGCAAGATATACAATAAGTGCAGTATCTCTGTTTTCAACCATGGGGAAAATCATCATAACGATGCCGCCGACAACCGATACAAGAGTACCGGCAACTGATGCCTCTTTTTTGCCGAACTTATTTACAAGTTTTTTGATAAACGGAAGGAAAAGAACCATGGGAAGGAATCCGATCATCTGAACAACGCCGGACATTGAAGCCTTATTAAAATAAGTAGCAAACATTATTGTGTTGGCGGTTGTGGCAGACTGCATGCCAAGGAACATACCCATTGCTGCAATTGTGGCACCAACAGCAGGGCGGTTTTTCATAAATTTACCGAATGATTTGATAATATTGAATTTTCCACCGTTTTCATTTGTTTTAACAGTGTTTTCATCAACTCGGATTGTAATCTTTTTAATCATAAACATAAACGCAACGAAACCGAGAACGCCCATAATAAGTGCTGCCCAGAAAACACGTTCGCCAAGCAAGGTTTCAAATTGTTTACCTGTAAGCGGATCAAGAACAGCGTCGCCGATTTTATATGCTTCGCCGGTTATGGGGTTTGTATGATAATCGCCTGTTCCGTCATAAGTAACTTTCTGCCAAATAAGCATAGGAAGAACAATCATGGGAACAATGTTGCCGAACATTGAGCCGATGCTGCGCCATGTTGAAAGTTGAGCACGCTCACCGCTGTCTTCGGTAATAAGAGAGAGCATTGAACCGTAAGGAACATTAGCAACGGTATAACAAGCATCCCAGATTATATAACCGAGAACAAAAAGCACTGATTTAACAACAACGCTCGCATTTGGGAAAGGAAGGAACACTGCCGCGCCTGCAACAAGCAATCCGCAAGCACCGACAAAGATGTACATTTTGAATTTTCCCATTTTGTATTTTCTTTTATCATTATCAATCATACTGCCGATAAGAGGATCATTAACTGCATCCCAAATCTGAACAAGCAACAACAATACTGATAAAAGACCGGTTTCCATCATCATATAAACCAGCCAGAAAGTCTGAACAGTGCCTTTAAGAGCAAAACTCATATTGCATCCAAAGTCACCTGCGGCATATGCAATTTTGTCAATCATGCCAAACTTGCGGTAACCGTTTGCATCAAGTTCCACTTGTTTTTTCATAGTTTTCTCCTCATCTTTCATAAAATCAAATAAATGGGTGGATATACTTTGTTTAAAATGACGAACATATCCAACCTTATTGTAAATGATATTCGTTTATTTTGTTATAAATTTTTTTGCTATTTATAGTATTTTTTTTGTTTAAGTATTGAAAATCTCCAAAAATTGTACAATAATATTATTAACATTATGAAACGGGGCACTTTTATGTTTTATATTTCAGAACTGAATTTTTTAAGGCTTACATTAAAAGAGATGCATATCAACTCATATATTGTTACGGAAAGCAACAGTCAACAAGATGAGATTGACCGTGGGCTAAGAAATTTTCTTCTTATGAATGAAAACTACAACCAACTATTTTACAGACCTTGGGAAAAACTCAAAGAAAATACTATCTATAAAATAACCGATATTTTCAGTTGCTGCTATATCTTCATGATTCTGCCTGACACCGAAGAAAAAAGTGCATTCATAGCAGGACCGTATGTTAAATCCGAAATTACTTATCAGCATCTTATTGAGTCGGCTGAAAAATATTCTTTGCCGCCTTCCGTTTCATCACAAATCATCAAATACTTCGGTAATTTAACAGTTGTCAGCGACGATAGATGTCTGACTGCACTCTGCAACAGTTTTGCTGAAATAATATGGAAGGGCTCAAAAAATTTTTCCGTTGAGACCCTGACAAACAGCATAAGCGAAAAATTTGCCGCAGAAAAGGTCAGTTTGTTAAAATCAAAAACCGATGACCCGATGCTTGCAATACGCAGCCTTGAAGAACGCTATGCAGCAGAAAACCGCATGATGCAGGCAGTTTCTCAGGGAAAAAGCCATCTTGTCGAACCGCTTTTCAGCAACGCATCAAACCTTGTATTTGAAAAAAGAACCGATGATCCGCTGCGCAACATGAAAAACTATCTTATAATCAGCAACACCCTGCTGCGCAAAGCCGCTGAATACGGCTCGGTTCATCCGATTTATATTGACAGTATTTCAAGTGATTTTGCCAAAAAAATTGAACTTGCGGCTTCCGTCGGCGATGCAAGTGAATTAATGCGTGAAATGGTTAAATCATACTGCTCTCTCGTTAAAACTCATTCCATGAAAAACTACTCCCCTTTTGTTCAGAAAGCCGTTACGGTTATTGATTCGGATTTGACGGCAGACCTCAGTTTGAAACGGTTTGCTCAGTTGCTTAACGTTAACCCGAGTTATCTTTCGGCTCTTTTTAAAAAGGAAACCGGACAAACATTAACGGAGTACGTTTCAAACAAAAGAATCAAACATGCAGCCTATCTGTTAAAGACAACAAATCTACAGATTCAGGCAGTTGCTCAGCACAGCGGAATTTACGATGTTAACTACTTTGCCAAAACATTTAAAAAAATAATAGGTAAAACTCCAAAAGAATACAGAAACGAAACTTAAAAAAGAATTGAGGATTAAAATGACAGTAACAGCCCATTCAGGTGCATTTAACACACCTGACAACACGATTGAAAACGTTAAAAAAGTTCTTGAAGAAAATTGCGAAACTTTTGAGATTGATGTTACTTTCCGTCCAAGCGGAACTCCCGTAATAATACATGACGGAAATCCGTCAGAAAACGAGGGTGTGCTTCTTGAGAAAGTTTTTGAACTTGTTTCCGAACACAACTGCAACGCAAAAATAAACCTTGATATCAAATCGACCTCAAATCTGCCCGAGATTGATAATCTGCTGAAAAAATACGGACTGACCGACCGTGCATTCTACACAGGCGTATTCACAGACTGGGTTGACAAAGTAAAAGCAAACTCATCCGTTCCGTATTATTTAAATGATTCCGTTGAAGAAAATAAAAGAAATGATGCAGAATCATTAAATGCACTTGCAGATAAAGTGATTAAACTCGGCGCAATCGGTCTTAATATCAATTATGAAAATGTAACGCCATTGATGACAGAAATATTCCGCACAAGGAACATACCTGTTTCCGTATGGACAATTAACGATAAAGAAACGGCAGAAAAATACATAAGAATGGGTGCAGATAACATAACAACCAAAAATCCCGAAATTTTCAAAGACCTCTTTTAAACAGTATTCAGCATCCGTTTTCAACCAGACACAACATGTTGAATTTTATAAAGTTATATGATAAACTTAAACGACAACAAAAATCAGGAGGATTTCTTTATGTTAAAAATCGGACTAGTCGGCGTCGGCGGAATAAGCGGAGCACATATCCCCGCATGGGAAGAAATGAATGATGCGGAACTTGTTGCTCTTTGTGATATAAGACCTGAACGAATGGAAAAATACGGCACCAAACGCTGTTACACTGATTTTGATGAAATGCTTGAAAAAGAAGAACTTGATATACTTGATATCTGCCTCCCGACATATCTCCACGCAGACTTTGCAATAAAAGCAATGAATAAAGGAATAAATGTTATTACCGAAAAACCAATTTCACTCAACGAAAGCGATGTTGAACGCGTTTATTCTGCGGCAGAAAAGAACAATGTTAAATTCATGGTTGCTCAGGTTCTGCGCTTCTGGCCTGAATATGAAGTTCTCAAAGAAATTTATGACTCAAAAAAATACGGTAAACTCCTTTCAGGCTCAATGATAAGACTCGGCTCTTGTCCCAAATGGACTTGGGATGACTGGATGGTAGATGAAAAACGCAGTGGACTTACTCCCTTTGATTTACACATCCATGACCTTGACTTTATGGTTTACGCTTTCGGCAAACCTGAAGTTACACATCAGTTCCGCTCAAAGCGTCCTGAACAGGATTTTATAAGCATTGACTATGATTTCGGTGAGTTTTCAATACACTCCGAGGCTTCGTGGTATTCATCAACTTTCCCTTTTACTGCAGAGTTCCGTTTTCAGTTTGAAAACGCAGTTATTACAAACAAAAATGAAAAAATGATAATTTATCTCAAAGACGATGAAAAAATTGACCTTTCACAGCAGGCGGAAGGTGACACAGGCAACATCAACCTCCCGAAAAGTAATGCATACGCAAATGAAATCAACTATTTTGCAGATTGCGTAAGAAACAATAAACCTGTTGAAATAATCAAGCCCGATGAACTCAGTTGCGTTCTTAACATTCTAAATAGTCTTTGACAAAAAACTCGGTATGCTTTTGTGCATACCGAGTTTTATTAATCCCATTCACAACCTGTAACTGTTTCCATATCTATACCCTTTGTATCATGTGTTTTCTTAACCAAAGCAAAGAAAGCCGCAATAAATCCGGGCACAAGAAGTGCGAAAGATACCGTACCGGTAACACTGTTACCAAGGAAAGTTATCAGCGGAAGGCTGACTATATATGACACCGCGACGCCGGCTGCAGTTACTATAAACTGTGCAGACATTGTTGAAGAACGCAGATTTGTGGGCGCAGACTCGCCTATCATCATAATAAGAACATCATTTGTTGAATAAAAACTGCCTACAAATGCACCGCATAAAAATCCGACAAAATACTCGTTCCATGCCATTTTTGAGCCAAGCGAAAAGCCTATAAATGCAATAAGACAATTGACCGCCGTCGTAATGGCTGCTGTTTTTCTGCCCTTGGAATCCGAAATAAATCCCATTATTACCTGAGCGACGGCACATCCTACCGGAAACATAAACAGTGCCGTGGTAACAGGACCGGTGCTGACAAAATTCATTACTTCTTCACCAAGAGATGAAAACAGACCGTTTGAAACATAATTTTCTGCATAACCGTATGACATAATAACCTGATAGTTGATTGTGCCGATAAAACCGACATTTGCAAGTGCAGATGTTATGTAAAGCCAACGAAGTTGTTTATGCTTCATTGCAAATCTCAGCGCATGGAGCAATCCGCCCTGAGCATTTTCGGAACTCTTCTGTGCTCTTTCTGCTTCTCTTTCTTTATCGCTCATACGCAGATATCGAAGGCGGGAATCAATGAATGTATCGGTTTCACGGGCAGTTATCAGAGCAATAAAACAGGTTATTACGCCAACTATTGCAGGGATAAAATAAACCATACGCCACTGATCGGCTTCATGCATAAGCATTCTTCTGAGAAGCGGTACAAGCATAACCGACATGTTGGCAAAAAACTTGATTGATGAATAAACCCTTGCCCTGTGCTTTGACGGAGAAGATTCCATTATATAGACAACATGCATATCGTGCGGTATAAAAAACTGAACCATACACGCACCGACAAAATATAGAATTAAATTGTTTGAAAGGAATATCACGAGCATTGCAAAACTCATACCGAAAGTATTGATAATGAGAAACTTTTTACGTCCCCAGCGGTCAGCAAGCGGTCTGTAAAACAAGCCCAGAGCCTGAAAAGGCACAACAAGAATTGAAAGAATGTCAAGCAGACCCACGGAACTTTCACCGTATTTTGAGAAAAGGTCATTTGCAATCTCAGTTTTCATCAGAGTGCCTATTTGTGAGGCAATTTCATCCGTTGCGTAAATAAGAGCAATGATAAAAACAAGGTAGATAAAATAAAAATTTCTCTTTGGTCTTGCTTTTTCCTTTTCCCATTTTGCTATCTCTTTTTCTCTTTTTATTTGTTGCTTTTTAAGTTTTTCAGCAGCATTGACCATACACATCATACTCCATTATTTTTATTTGAAAATTATATCATAAAATAATAAAAAAAACAACACGGAATACTTTGAATATCCCGTGTTGTTTTTATCATTTATGAGAAAGTATTTCTTCATAAAGTGCTTTTGTGCTGTCTTCATCAGCAGAATTGATTACCAAAACATTTTCACCGTCTTTAATTACGATAAATGTTTTACATTTTGCGTATGTGTATCGTGTATATGTGCCGAATTCTTCGTTTTCAAAAGTTCCGAGAAGCAGTCTTGGCGTACCAAATCCGTTTGTTCTTCTGCCGCTTTCAACATCATCACGCAATGTGATTTCATCAATTTCCGTATACTGTACAGCAATGTCGCTCCAATATTCCGAACTAATCTCAAACGACTTTTCACCGCACACAACCTCAACATTTCCGGTCAACGGCAAAACTACAAGTGCCAAGATAAGAGCGATAATCAAAATAACCGCAGATATAAATGCAGGTTTACTGTATCCTCCGAAAGGTTTAACCGTTTCGTCAGTTAACTCTCCGTTTTTCTTCATTTTACGGTAAACACAATATGAATAAACAACCGGAACGACTACGCAAATAAGCAGAACGGCAGTCATTATTCCAAACATAAATTTATCAGGCAAAAAACCGCTTGCAATTATAATTAAACCGCCAACAAACCAAAGTATACCGCCAAATCGGTGTGTTTTATTCCAGTTAACCTCATTTTCAAGCGCCCACTTTACTTTAATACCCATTGTAAAATTTTGCTTGCACTTTGGCAGATAATTGCCGAGAACAACAAACATTACACCTAATATAAAGGGTGGAAGTGATATAGGATTAAATTCTTTGCCGAGAGCGAAAAAATAAACTGCACCGCTTGCAACCCATGTAAGAGCAGGGCAAATCCACAAAACCAGTTTTTGCATTTTAGGGCTTTGATTTTTGTTTTTCGGGTCTTTTTCAGTAAAAAATATACAAACCCATTGCAACACAAGCATTATGATTGGCAAACCAAAAACCGAAAAGGCTTTTGTGCCGAAGCCATCGGATTCGCCGGCCGCATTCCAATGAACCGCCATTGAATCGGGCAACATATCCCAAAGAATTATTCCTGCAAAAACAGGCAACAATATTGCAACTGATGATAAAACAAGTGAAACTTTATTATTTTTAATCATTGTAACTTTCTCCTTTCAAATCGGTTATCCAAAGCATAATTTCTTCAAGAACAGAAGCATTCAGTTCATAGAAAATGAATTTGCCTTCCCTTGTGTCACGAATCAAATCTGCATCCTTAAGCACAGAAAGATGACGCGATATTGATGCACCCGTAACGGGGAATTTTTCAACAATCTCTCCCGCAGACATACGCCCTTCTTTGAGATAGTTCAGTATATCCCTTCGGATTGGGTCTGCAAGAGCCTTAAGAGTATTATTTATGCCCAAATCTATCACATCCTTGCTGCATTTATTTAACATTTAACCTAATTGTTAAATGAATTATAGCAAATGTTCGGTATTTTGTCAATAGGATAAACAAAAAATGCCTCGGACATTTATTCCGAGGCACGATGTTATTATTTAATTATGCAGTTGATGAACCACCAGAGAGTGCCTTCCTTATAGAACTTGTATGATTTATCAGCAACTATTTTGCCGTTTACAAGAAGATTGTCAAATACTCCGTTACCGCCGAATTTATCCGCTTCAAGCACAGCGTTTTCGGTATCACTCCTGAAGCCGGCACGGAAATTGGTAACAACTGATTCAAATAATCCGTCCACCTTAAAAGCAACCTCTTTTCCGCCTGCATTTGAATACCAGAAACAGAAGCAATTATGATAAATATTTGATATATTCCCTTTCATACGGAAGCCGTTGCAGAATTGGTCACTGTAACAAAAATCATAAATATTATTTCCGCTCTCATCATAGAAGCCGCAACTGTTTTCAAAATCGGTATAATCTGAATAGTAAAGAGGATGAATGTTTCTCATGGAATTTGCACTTGATTTAAGATGAACACCAATAAAAACATTGCCTATACGAATGTTTGTGAGAGTATTGTCAAAGCCCTCAATGAATATACCCGTGGAATCGGTACCGCCTGTGCCGATGATATTAACATCACTTATATCCGCATCTGATGAACCGCTGTTTGCACCGTATTTGATATGAATGCCCAAAACAGCATTTTTGATTGAAAGATTGCTGATACGGGTTTCTCTTCCGCTGTCAATGCTGACGGCATCTGCCTTACCGCTGCCGTCAATCACACCGCCGTTGAGGGAATAATTACTGCCTGCTGTATGAGTATCGTTTGCGGCATCCTTTCCGCCGAGGCGAATCATTGCTTCATCATCAGACCAACTGTCTGCCGCCTTGATAACCGCATAATTTGAAAGTTGTAAATCAACGCTTTTTCTCGGATTTGCCGGAGTACAAATCGGCTTACTTATAAGATAAACACCGTCAGGAAAATAAATCGTTCTGTTAGGGTTGCTGTCAATAATATTCTGTATTTCATCAGCAACATCTTCACTTCCGTCAGATGTTACATTCACGATAACATATCCGAATGCATCAGCAAAATCTGCACCTGAATTATTTGCGTCATAGGCTTTCTCAACAGCGTTGCTCATCTGCATTTCCATATTTTCAATTGTTTCAACAGAGTTACTTTCATATGCTAAAGGTATTTCACTTTCCTGCGTTTTTGTATAAGCCGCTCCTGCAGCGAAAACTGTCACCGCAACCAACAGAACAGAAATTATCTTTTTCATGCTGTCACCTTATTTATAAAAATTTTTAACTCTCTCGTATTCTTCGTCTGTTATTTCAATTACTCTGCCGTGCTTGAAACCGTAAGGGAAAGAAAACTGCTCAGGCACACGCTGAAAATTCATATCTCCCGCTTTTGACGAAACAAAAGGAACATAACCCATCTTTTCTTTTTCACAGCCAAAGAAATCAAGCATAAGGCACCATTCGCCATTCGGTAAAACATAAGAAGTTACGCCTTCATATGAACCCGGATGATAAACTTCCTTATCCATGTATTCTTCAAAGGTTTTATCGTGTTCAAACGGACCGTAGAGATTATTTGACGTTGCATGCATATTCATCGGAGGATTTGATGCATTCTTATAGAAAAGATGATAAACACCGTCAAACTTTTGAATATGCGAATCAAGGATTTCGTTATTCTTTGTAAAATAAAGTTTCGGCTCAGAAAAAGTTTCAAAGTCCTTTGTTGTGCTGCAATAAATCGACATATGTTTGTAATCTGTTTCTTTAACGGTTGAGCCCCAATGGATAAGATATTCTTCATTTTCCTCGTCAAAAAACACCTCGGGTGCCCACATGCAGCCGAAATCATCTCTGCCGAAATAAACAAGTTTTTCCTCGGAAAAATTGATAAGGTCATCGGTTTTCCACATACGCAGACACTTGCTGCCTGTACTGTTGACTTTGCTCCAGTCAACGCGGTACTCCTCATCCATGCGGTAAACAATGCACAGGTCGGTTGTTAATATCACAAAACCGCCTGTATGCAGTCTGACAATTTCTATATCTCGGCAGCCTTTTTCACCGAGAGATGCAGTCAAGATAGGATTTCCCCCGTTAACCTGCTCCCAATTATACCCGTCACGGCTGATACCGAAATAAACCTGCTCGCCGTCGGGTGTTATTTTTTCTTTAAAATGTGCAAAAAGATAAGGCATTGATTGACCTCTTTTCATGTTAAACTATATTTGAATTATAAAATATAATCCGTTAATAAGCAATAGTTAATTGAAAATAAATACCATTCCCGTTTTGTTGACAAACAGATTTGTCAATGTTATAATATTTTGATAAATCACAGCATATTTCAGGTGAAATAATATGAAGAAAAATATCTACTTTGTGCAGGTTAGTGCAGTTTACGGTGAATCCGTCAAAACAGCCTATCTGCCCTATGCGTCAGGCTGCCTTGCTGCCTACGCATGGAACAACAGCACTGTTGCGGAAAACTATAATCTCGGCAGATTTATTTTTATCAGAGAGAATATTGACCGTGCCATCGACTCGCTGAAGGATCCTTTCCTTGTCGGCTTTTCTTCTTATATCTGGAATATGGAATACAACCGTGAATTTGCCCGCAGACTTAAACTGCGTTATCCCGGCTGCATTGTACTTTTTGGTGGTCACAATGTAAATCCAGACGGCAGTGACCTTGATAACATGCCATACTGTGATATCATTATGCACGGTGAAGGTGAAGAACCGTTCAAAAATTTACTTGTTGCTCTTCATAAAAATATACCGCTTTCTGCTGTTAATAATATCTCTTTCAGAGAAAACGGTAAAATTGTTTCAACAGAAAGAACCGCTCCGTCGGATATAGACAACTATCCGTCACCGTATCTAAGCGGCTGCTTTGATTCAATAATTGAAGAATCCGGCATCTCACCTTCCATTATTTGGGAAACAAACAGAGGTTGCCCCAACAGATGCGCTTTCTGTGACTGGGGAGCACTCAAAGCAAAAGTTCGTCATTTTCCTATGGAACGTATTAAAGCGGAACTTGACTGGGTGGTAAAAAACAAGGTTGAATATGTCTATTGCGCCGATGCAAATTTCGGTCTTTTCCCGAGAGATACACAGATTGCGGATTTGATAATCGAATACCGTGACACATACGGTTATCCGCAGGTATTCAAAACAAACTACACCAAAAATCGCGACGATGTTGTTTTTGAAATCAGCAAAAAACTTATTGAAAAAGGCATTGGCAAATCCCCTACTCTTTCGTTCCAGAGCCTTTCGCCCGAAGTGCTCAAAAGCATAGGCAGAAGTAACATGGAACTTGACCATTTCAAAAAACTTATGGTTCGCTACAACAAGGCCGATGTTCCCGTTTACTCCGAACTTATTCTCGGTTTACCCGGCGAAACTTATGATTCATTTGCAGACGGCATATGTACTCTGCTTGACTGCGGTCAGCACACATGCATCGGAATTTATCCGTGTGAACTTCTGCCAAACTCACTGCTGGCAAATCCAGAATATATGAATAATTACGGCATAAAAACCGTGCGCACTCCGTTCAGCCAATATCACTGCAAACCGAATTCCGACGATGTTGGTGAACTTTCTAATATTATCGTATCTACAGACGCCATGAATATTAACAACTGGCGACGCTCATTCATTTTCTCAATCTGCGTTCAGGCGTTCCATAACCTCGGTCTGACAAGAGCAGTCGCAATTTATCTTAA
The DNA here is from genome assembly GCA_015065965.1 of Oscillospiraceae bacterium. Classification (GTDB taxonomy): domain Bacteria; phylum Bacillota; class Clostridia; order Oscillospirales; family Acutalibacteraceae; genus CAG-177. The sequence goes on along the minus strand of SVPH01000010.1, from coordinate 49,617 downwards.
ACACGAACAAGGCGTCACATACAAAGAGTTTTATGAAAGACTTATATCGTGGCTTGATTCACAGCCGGATTCAAGTGTCAGCGGCGGAGCATATGCTCACCTTAAACAACTCACACTTGATGTAAGTGAAGGAAGAGGAACATTCTCCGTTCCTTTCGGAGAAAACGAAATCATAACATGGAGTTTTGAGGAATATATATTCTTCCGCCTTGCAAAAGAACTTGACGGATTTTACAAAGATTTCTCATGCTTTGTAAAAGAATTTGATATTGAAACCGAAATTCTTGATTCTCTTCTTAAGTATCAGAAAGACGTAATCAAGCAACCCAACAAAGGGAACTGCGTAATAACAAGCAATTTTGATTTTTACGGATATTTCAGCCGCATCTACGCCGATGCATATGCTCCGCTTGAAAAGAGAAATATTTGCCTTCAGATTGAAGGGGAAACTCTCAGCGGCTGGGATGAATACGCACGGGTCTGCATATGGTACGGCAGACGCGATGATGCCCAACTCTATACAGGTAAAAAAAATACCGTTAAGGTGAGTGGAATAATCTGAATCTGCCCGAAAGCGGGTCTTTTCGCCGCTTTTCGGAGTTTCGGCATTGAAAGGCGTTAGCCTTCCTGCAACCTCAACAACCAAAAATCGGCAGAAAATCCTTTGCTTTCGGGTCGAAGAATTTTCACGGAGCAGATTTTTGGTCAACCAAGGCATAAAACGCAGCAAATCCTGACGGATTTGCAAGTATTTTAATGACGGGTGAACGGAAATCGGCCTGTGAAAATCACGGTTCAGATTACTCCATTCACCTTAAGGTGAAATAATAAAATGAAGAAAAATGTTTATCTTGTGCAGGTTGATGTGTCTGCCTGCACCGGTGCTGAACAAGCCTACCTGCCATATACCGCAGGTGTGCTTGCAGCAAACGCTTTCCGTGATAAAACAGTTGCGGAAAACTATGAATTTAAAGAATTTATATTTTTGCGTGAAGATATTGACGAAGTATTAGGGAGAATGGAGTCACCTTGCGTTGTCGGTTTCTCGAACTATTGTTGGAACACGGAATACAACAAACTCCTTGCGCAAAAAATCAAAGAAAAATGGAACGACTGCCTGATTGTTTTCGGCGGTCATAACATTCCTGATGAAAACGCCGATTTTTTGCATGATTATTCATATATTGATGTTCTGTGCCACGGTGAAGGCGAAGAAACTTTCCGCAACCTGCTTATTGCAGCGCTCAACGGAGATTTATCCTCAGTCAGCAACCTTTCATACCGTGACGGAGATAAAATAATCCGAACAGAAAGGACTGTACCCGGAGATATTGCGGAATATCCGTCACCGTATCTTGACGGTTGGTTTGATGAAATAGTTGCAAATCACCCTGAAATAACATTCAATGCCATTCTCGAAACAAGCAGAGGATGCCCTCATAAATGCGCATACTGTGACTGGGGTCTGCTCAAATCCAAAACACGCCTTTTCCCCATGGAAAGAATCCTCGGCGAAATCAAATGGATGTCGGAGCATAAAATCGCTTTTGTCTGGGGTGCTGATGCAAATTTCGGCCTTTTTGACCGTGATCTTGAAATTGCTGATGCTCTTATAAATGCCAAAGAATCTACCGGATATCCTGAGCGAATGAGGATGAACTATTCAAAAACAAATTTTGAAAATGTATTTACAATTGTCAGCAAATTCAAAGAATGCGAGTTTGACAGAATAGGTGCAACACTTTCTTTCCAGAGCCTTTCTCCTGAGGTCCTGCACAATATCGGACGTAAAAACATGTCGCTTGATTTCTTCCGAAACCTTTTGACAAAATACAACCAAAACGGCATGAAGGCTTATTCCGAACTCATACTCGGTCTGCCCGGCGAAACATACGAAAGTTTTATAAGCGGTATCGGCAAACTTTTTGAAATCGGTCAGCACTATGTTTTTGAAGTATACAGTTGCATTCTTCTGCCCAACTCAATTATGGGTCAGAGTGATTTTGTTGAACGCTTCGGAATAAAAACTGTTCGTTCCGAAATATTACGTCCTCATTTTGCAACGGATGCTTTTGCGGTGCCCGAGTACAACGATATAATTGTTGAAACAAATTCCATGAGCCGTGAAATGTGGATAAGGTCAACCGTTTTTTATTATTTTACAAAGGCTTTTCATGGCAACGGTCTGCTGCGCGCATTTGCAATATGGCTTCACTACGAAAAAAACATTCCCTATGAAAAGTTCTATGACGGCATAATCAGTTATTTTGAAAAAAATCCTGACCTTTTTGTTTCAAAAATGTATGCTGAAATAAAGCAGCATGCCGATGAAATTTCAGCAGGCAAAAACAACAGGAAACTGATTTTTGAACCAAGCGGCGATGTAGTATGGGATGACCATGAATATATCGTTTTGAACTTTCTCGCTGACAAAGACAAATTCTACGAAGAAATACTTCCGCATCTTAAAGAATATAATATTCCTGAAGACATATTTGATGACCTTCTTGCATATCAGAAAAATATTATTCGTGTTCCGAACGAAGAAGCCTGTGAAATCAAACTAAAGCATGATATTCATGATTACCTTCAAAGTGTTTATGTAAACGAATATCAACCGCTTAAAGCATCAAAACACACTCTGATTATGCGTGACAGCGATGTTATGAATAACTGGTGCGATTTCGGAAAATTTGTTATATGGTACGGCAGAATGGGATGGAAATCATATAAGGATGATATAGAGTATAACATATAACAGAAAACGCTTCCTTTTCAAAGCGAAAAGGAAGCGTTGTTTCATTTCAGTTGTTCCCACTCCTGCGGTTTAAATCCCGTAAGAATAAGATTATCCGCAACAACAATCGGTCTTTTAACAAGCATTCCGTCGCTCGCAAGAAGATGCAGTTGCTCATCTTCCGTCATCACAGGAAGTTTATCCTTAAGTTCCATTGATTTATACAGTAAACCGCTTGTGTTGAAGAATTTTTTGAGCGGCAATCCGCTCTTTGCATACCATTCACGAAGTTCATCATACGTTGGATTTTCTTCTTTTATGTGACGGTCAATATAGTCTATTCCGTTATCGTCAAGCCACTTTTTTGCTTTCTGACAAGTTGTACATTTAGGATATTCAACAAAAAGAATCATCAGAATTCCTCCTTGATTTTTTCGAGTATCGCATCATCCGCAGGGCAGAATTTATATTGCGGAATTTCATCCGGTGTTATGCACCTTATATCATTATGCTCTAATTTCTGAGGTGTACCCTCTGCAATTTCAGCATTGAAAAGAGTAAGATGAATTGTAATATCAGGATATTCGTGATCTACCTCCATGAATATATCCCCGACTTTTACCGTTACACCTATTTCTTCCATGCATTCGCGGATAAGCGCATCTTCAAGAGTTTCATCTTTCTCAACTTTTCCGCCTACAAACTCCCACTGATAAGCACGCGTTTTTGTAACGGGACGCTGAAATATCATAAACTTATTTCCCTGACGTATAAGGGCTGCAACTACCTGTACCATAATTATTCCTCCTGTTCTCACCGTATAATTTAAACCATTTTGCAAATAAAGTCAATCTGTTTAACAATGAATAATCATGCATTAATATACAATTCCGTATTTTTCCAAAATAGACAAAAACAACTTGTTTTGATTGTGCATCATGCACATATAACTTTCACACAAAAGTATCAAAGTTGTGCCATTGCATGATTTTGAATTTGCAAGGTTTCTAATAAATGTTTTATATTGACTTTAATATTAAATTTATATATAATATTAAGAAATCTTATAGTGCATAAGTGTTATTTTAGTTAAAGCGAGCACATTCCGTTAGGAAAAGTGCTGTTCAAAAAGGAGAGATTCAGCATGAAAAAAATTACAATCGCAGACGCAACACTCAGAGAGTGCGCACACAGGGGTGACATCGCCCTCAGTTTCAAGGAGAAAATTGAAATTGCAAAACTTCTTGATAAACTTTGCATTGATGTTATCGAAGCCGCACCTATTACCGATGAAAAAATTGATACCCTCGTATTGCGCACTATAAGTCCCCTCCTACAGAACAGCACACTATCCTGCCCCGTCGGCAGTTCGGTTGAAGAAGCAGACAGAGCAATGAAATCAATTTCAGGTACAAAGAAGCCGAGGCTCCTTGTTTCACTTCCCGTATCCGCCGTTCAGATGGAATATTTTTACCATAAGAAGCCCGCTCAGATGATTGAACTTATCGCTTCACTCACCGCTCACTGTGCTTCAATCTGCAATGATGTTGAGTTTGCTGCAGTTGATGCAACAAGAGCGGACAAGGCTTATCTTTTTGAAGCAGTTAAGACTGCTATTGAAAACGGCGCAAAAATAATTACTCTGTGCGATACTGCAGGTGCGCTCCTTCCCTCGGAGTTTGCTGCACTTATTGATGAAATGTACGAAACTGTATCCGCTACAAAAGACGTAACTGTTTGTGCAGAATGCAGCGATGCTCTTGACATGGCAAACGCATGCGTATTCTCATGCATCAGCGCAGGTGCTGCTCAGATTAAAACATGCATCGGCAGCCAAGCACTTCCTAACCTTGAGCATGTTATGAAAGCACTTCAGGTTAAAGGTCATACCCTTGATGTAAGTTACGGCGTTAACTCAATGGCTATCAACCATTCTGCAAATCAAATTCTCCGTATGACAAGTGAAAACCGCAGCGGTTCTTCTCTCAGCAGTGCATCATCTGCCGCAGCAAGCACCGTTCTTCTTGATGATACTGCGGATATAGCAAAAGTCAGCAAAGCAATTGTTTCTCTCGGTTATGAACTTACTGAAGATGATACCTCAAAAGTTTTCGATGCATTTAAGAATGTTTCGGGCAAAAAACAGGTTGGTGCAAAAGAACTTGATGCTATCATTGCAACGGTTGCTCATCAGGTTCCCCCTACATACAGAGTTCAAAGTTATGTTATAAATTCAGGCAACCTTATTTCATCAACAGCAAACATTGTTCTTGAAAAGGGCAGCAGAACGCTTAAAGCAGTCGGCATGGGCGACGGACCCATTGACGCTTCACTGCGCACAATTGAGCAGATTATCGGCCATCACTATGAACTTGACGATTTCCAGATTCAGTCAGTTACCGAAGGACGCGAAGCCATGGGTGAGGCTCTTGTCAAACTCCGCTCAAACGGTAAACTCTACTCCGGTAAAGGCATTTCAACCGATATTATCGGAGCAAGCATTATTGCTTATGTTAATGCTCTTAACAAAATCGTTTATGAGGAGGGTAATGTATGAAACTCTCATTCTCAACAAACGGATGGCAAGAACTTTCATGGGCTGAATTTGTAAGCACAGCAAACGACCTCGGTTTCAGCGGTATTGAAATTCATAACATAACAGACGACAGATTCACAGGCGCAGATGCACCGTTCAACAAAGCAAACTCATCGGCAACCGTTCACAAACTGCTTGAAAATTCACTTTCAATTCCCTGCATTGACACATACTGCAACATCGCTGACGAAAAAACTGCAGATGAAGGATTTGAAGAAATTGCAACAGCAATTGAAATTGCAGCAAGAATCAGATGTCCTTATGTCAGAATTCACGCATATGCAACAGGCGCAGAAAGAAAAGCAGAAGATGCTGCTGTTATTTCGCTCATCGGCAGGCTTGTTGAAAAAGCAGAGCAGGACAATGTTGCTCTTCTCGTTGAAACGGTAGGTCTTTATGCCGATACATCAAGGTTGCGCGACCTTCTCAATGTTTTTGCTTGCGACTATCTTGCAGCCCTTTGGGATATCAACCATCCTTACAGAGATTTCGGAGAAGAACCCGATACAACAATCACAAATCTCGGCGCATACATAAAGCACGTTCATGTTAAAGACTCAATCATTGAAGATGGTGAAATGAAATACCGCCTTATCGGTGAAGGAAATCTTCCTATCGGCACAATGCTTCGTGCACTTGATTCAGTCAACTATGACGGTTTCCTTTCATATGAATGTCAGCCCGAGAAGATGGAAGATTTCGGAATTGCCGATATCGTATTCCCCCACTTCGTTAACGCAATTACTGTTTACGATAACAAAAAGAAGAGTGAAGAACTTCTTCTCACAAACAGAAGCGGCAGCGGCAAATTCGTTTGGGAAAAATACAAACTTATTAACAAGACTTTTTCACAGGTTCTTGACACAATGGTTGAAAAATTTCCTGACCAGATTGCTTATAAATATACTACTCTTGATTACACAAGAACTTACTCACAGTTCCGTGATGATGTTGACAACTGTGCAAGAGCACTGATTGCGCTTGGAGTAAAACCCGGCGATAAAGTTGCTGTATGGCTCACAAATCTGCCTCAATGGTTTATCACTTTCTGGGCAACAACAAAAATCGGTGCAGTCCTTGTTACTGTCAACACCGCATACAAAATCCACGAAATCGAGTATCTGCTCAGGCAGTCCGATACTCATACACTTATCACAATTGAATCCTGCCTTGACTCAAACTATGCAGAATCAATTGCTGCTCTTTGCCCCGAACTTGAAGTTGCAGTTCCCGGCAAACCGCTCCACTGCCGTAAACTCCCCTTCCTGCGTAACGTTATCACGGTAGGCTACCGCCAAAAAGGCTGCCTTACATGGGAAGAAGCAATGGATATGGCGGTAAGAGTTCCCATCGAAGAGGTTTACCGCAGAGCAGCGGCTGTTGATTGCCACGATGTTGCAAACATGCAGTATACTTCGGGCACAACAGGCTTCCCAAAAGGCGTTATGCTCACTCACTACAACATTGTCAACAACGGTAAAACCATCGGCGACAGAATGGATATGTCCACTGCTGACCGCATGATGATTCAGGTTCCTATGTTCCACTGCTTCGGCATGGTTCTTTCAATGACATCAATGATGACACACGGCGGCACGCTTTGTCCCTTGCCTTATTTTTCGGCAAAATCATCGCTTGCATGTATTAATCAGGAGCATATCACTTGTTTCAACGGTGTTCCTACGATGTTCATTGCAATGTTCCAGCATGAAGATTTTGCAAAAACCGATTTCTCATATATGAGAACAGGCATTATGGCTGGCGCAAACTGCCCGCCCGATCTCATGAAACGCGCTGCAGCGGAAATGAACATGACTGAAATATTAAGTGTTTACGGCGAAACGGAAGCATCACCCGGCTGCACAATGGGTGAAGTAAATGAATCGCTTGAAGACAGAACAGAAACCGTCGGCAGTGCATTCCCGAATGTTGAATGCAAGATTATCGACCCCGAAACGGGCGAAGACCTTCCCGACGGAGAAAACGGCGAGTTCGTTGCAAGAGGCTACAACATCATGAAGGGCTACTATAAAATGCCCAAAGCAACAGAAGCAGCAATAGACAAAGACGGCTGGCTTCACAGCGGCGACATTGCTTGCAGACGACCCGACGGATACTACCTGATTACAGGCAGACTCAAGGATATGATTATTCGCGGCGGCGAAAACATCTATCCCCGTGAAATTGAAGAGTTCATTTTCACTCATGATTATGTTCAGGATGTTCAGGTTATCGGTGTGCCCGATAAGAGATACGGCGAGGAAATTATGGCTTGCGTCATTCTTAAAGAAGGCAAATCAATGACCGAAGAAGAAATGAAGGATTACATCAAATCACATATGGCAAGGCACAAAGTTCCCCGCTATATTGAATTTGTTGAGGATTTCCCCAAAAATGCGGCAGGCAAAATTCTCAAATATAAAATGAGAGAAGACTTTGCCAAAAAATTGGGACTTTTAAAATAATAAATTAACCGAAAGGGTGTTATAAAATGTTAAAAATCAAAATTGAGAGAACAACCGCTCCTAAGCAGAAGCCTGATGAAAACAACCTCGGCTTCGGCAAAATTTTCACCGACCACATGTTTATCATGAACTACACAGAAGGTCAGGGTTGGCACGATCCCCGTATAGTTCCTTACGGCAATCTTTCCCTCTCCCCTGCATGCATGGTTTTCCACTATGGCCAGGAAATGTTTGAAGGACTTAAAGCCTACAAAGGAGCAGACGGAGAAGTTCGCCTTTTCCGCCCCGAAATGAACGCAAAAAGAACAAACGACACAAACAAGCGTCTTTGCATTCCCGAACTCCCCGTTGAGGATTTTGTTCAGGCAGTAAGCGAGACTGTTAATGTTGACCGTGACTGGATTCCCTCCGCTCCCGGCACATCGCTTTACATTCGTCCCTTCATCATCGCAACCGATGATTTTCTCGGCGTTGCTCCTTCAAAAACCTATCTCTTCATCGTTATCCTCTCCCCCTCAGGTGCTTACTATTCAAGCGGCCTTGCACCCGTTGGCATCTGGATTGAAGATGACTATGTAAGAGCAGTTAAGGGCGGCATGGGCTTTGCAAAAACAGGCGGTAACTATGCCGCCAGCCTTGCAGCACAAGTTAAGGCACATGACGACGGTTATTCACAGGTTCTCTGGCTTGACGGCGTAGAGAGAAAGTATATTGAAGAAGTCGGTGCAATGAACATCTTCTTTAAAATCAACGGCACAATCGTAACTCCCATGCTTAACGGCAGCATTCTGCCCGGCATCACAAGAAACTCAGTTATCGAACTTTGCAAGAGTTGGGGTCTTCCTGTTGAAGAAAGAAGGATTTCAGTTGATGAACTTCTTGAGGCTCAGAAGAACGGAACACTTGAAGAATGTTTCGGAACAGGTACAGCAGCAGTTATCTCTCCCGTCGGCAAACTTCGCTATAAGGACGATGTTATGACAATCAACGGCGGTAACATCGGCGAGATCAGCCAGAAACTCTATGACACCGTAACAGGCATTCAGGGCGGCACTTGCGAAGACAAGTTCGGCTGGGTAACAGTTCTTTAATATGGACAGCAAAAGAATAACACTTTTTGCAGGTCATTACGGCAGCGGCAAAACCAACATTGCAGTTAACTATGCACTTTGGCTTAAAGAGGAAAATGAAAAGGTAGTTATTGCCGACCTTGACATTGTTAATCCTTATTTTCGCTCAAAAGACAGCGAAAAACAACTTGAGGCAAGAGGAATCCATCTTATTTCCTCCGAATATGCCAACTCCAATGTTGATGTGCCTGCCATGCCGTCAGAAGCCTATTCAATAATCGATGACAAATCTCTGAGAGCCGTTATTGATGTCGGCGGTGATGACAGAGGCGCTCTTGCAATGGGCAGATACGCTCCTGCAATCCTAAGCGAAAACGATTATGAAATGCTTCTTGTAATCAACAAATACAGACCGCTCACACCTGACTGCAAGTCAACTCTTGCAGTTATGCACGAGATTGAAACTGCTTGCCAAATGAAGTTCACCGGCATTATCAATAACTCAAACCTCGGAGATGAAACCGATGAAGCAACTGTTCTTGCATCCGTTGCATATGCAGATGAAATATCACAAGCAAGCGGTCTGCCGATAAGAATGACTACTGTAAAAGAAAATTTATACGATAAACTTAAAGAAAAAGTTGTTAACTGCACCGCGATAAGGCTTTATGTTAAGCAATCGTGGGCAAAACAGGAGGAAGATTTATGGCAAAAGTAACCTTTAACACCGACCTTTGCAAGGGCTGCGGTCTTTGTGTCGGTGCATGCCCGAAAAAAATCGTGGCATTGCTCAAAGATGAAATCAACGCCAAGGGTTATCATCCCGCAGGCATCACAGACCAGTCCGCATGTATAGGCTGCGCTTTCTGCGCTACCATGTGCCCGGACTGCGTTATTACCGTTGAGAAGTAAGAAGAAAGGAGAAGAAAAATGGCTGATAAAGTTTTGATGAAAGGTAACGAAGCACTTGCTGAGGCTGCTATCATGGCAGGCTGCCGCCATTACTTCGGTTACCCCATAACACCGCAGACAGAAATTGCTGCTTACATGGCAAAAAGAATGCCCGTTATCGGCGGAACATTCCTTCAGGCTGAAAGCGAAGTTGCTGCTATCAATATGATTTACGGTGCGGCTGCAGCAGGCAAAAGAGCAATGACATCAAGTTCAAGCCCCGGAATCGCACTTAAGAGCGAAGGCATTTCATATCTTGCAGGTTCCGATCTCCCTGCTCTTATTATAAATGTTCAGAGAGGTGGTCCCGGTCTCGGCGGTATCCAACCCTCACAGTCAGACTACTTCCAGGCAACAAAGAGTGCAGGTCACGGTGACTTTAAACTCATCGTTCTTGCTCCCGCTTCAGTTCAGGAAATGGTTGACCTTACATTCAAGGGATTTGACCTTGCCGATAAATACAGAATGCCCGCAATGCTCCTTTCTGACGGCACAATGGGTCAGATGATGGAACCTGTTTCTCTTGAAATGGGCGAAGTTAAGGAATATGACAAATCTTCATGGGCTGCATGCGGAACAAAATGCGAACGCGAGCACAATGTTGTTAACTCACTTTTCATTCAGCCCGAAGAACTTGAAAAATATAACTTTGAACGTTACGAGCGTTATGCTCAGATTGAAGCAAACGAAGTTATGTATGACGAATATCTTATGGACGATGCTGAAATCTGCATTGTTGCTTACGGCGTTGCTGCAAGAGTTTCACAGAACGCAATTGACAAGGCTCGTGCACAGGGCATCAAAGTCGGCATGATTCGTCCCATAACTCTCTGGCCCTTCCCCAAGGCTGTTCTTAATGCTGCAGCAGATAAGGTTAAGGCATTCATCAGCGTTGAACTCTCAATGGGTCAGATGATTGAAGATATTGAACTTGCAACACGCTGCAAGAAACCCGTTCTTCTCTGTAACCGCGTTGGCGGCATGATTCCCACTACAGAAGATGTTCTTAATTCAATCAACAAAGCAAATTCCGTCGGAGGTGACAAATAATGATAGTTTTTGAAAAACCCAAGGCACTTGCCGATGTACCCCTTCATTATTGCCCCGGCTGCACACACGGTATTATTCACCGCCTTGTTGCCGAAGTTATTGACGAACTCGGTATTGAAGGCAAAACTGTTGGTGTTGCACCCGTTGGCTGCTCAGTTTTTGCATACAACTACTTTAACTGCGATATGATTGAGGCTGCTCACGGCAGAGCACCCGCAGTTGCAACAGGCGTTAAGCGTTCGCTCCCCGATAACATAGTTTTCACATATCAGGGTGACGGTGACCTTGCTGCTATAGGTACTGCCGAAACAGTTCATTCCGCTGCAAGAGGCGAAAACATAACAATAATCTTTGTTAACAATGCAATCTACGGCATGACCGGCGGTCAGATGGCTCCCACAACTCTGCCCGGTCAGATTACACAGACATCACCTTACGGCAGAAACCCCGAGCAGGTTGGTCTGCCCGTTAAAGTATGCGAACTTCTCTCAAACGTTGACGGTGCAACATATCTTGAAAGAGTTGCTGTAAACAATGTTAAAAATGTAAAGAACGCTAAGAAGGCTATCAAAAAGGCTTTCCAGAACCAACTTGAAGGCAAGGGCTTCTCACTTGTTGAAGTTCTTTCAACCTGCCCCACAAACTGGGGTCTTAAGCCCGACAAGGCTCTTGAATGGCTTGAGGAAAACATGATTCCTTATTATCCTCTCGGTGTTTATAAGGATAAGACTGCTGAAAAGGAGGCTGAATAATCATGACACATGAAATACTTCTTGCCGGTTTTGGCGGCCAGGGCATCCTTTTCTCAGGCAAATTCCTTGCTTATGACGGACTTCTTGAAAACCGTGAGGTAAGTTGGCTTCCTTCATACGGTCCTGAGATGAGAGGCGGCACATGTAACTGCTCAATTATTCTCAGCGATACAAAAATCGGTTCACCCATCGTTTCAAATCCCAACGTTCTCGTTGCCATGAACCTGCCCTCACTTGATAAGTTTGAGAATTCAGCAGTTCCCGGCGCAAAGATTTTTGTTGACAGTTCACTCATTGACCGCAAGGTTGAAAGAGATGATGTTGATGTTTATTACATCCCCGCAACAAAACTTGCATCGGATCATAATCTGCCCGGTCTTGCAAACATGATTATGATTGGTCACGTTATTGCAAAAGCAGGCGTTATGCCCTACGAAAATGTTGAAACAACAATGAAAAAACTTGTTCCTGCAAAGAAACAGAATCTTATCGAACTCAACATCAAGGCTGTTGAACTCGGATATAACTATTAATTGCTAACGGATAGGAGAAACCCACATGCTTGAATTAAAAGAAATTGGCCTGCGAGTTGCTTCCCTGCGTGAAACCTGCGGTCTTTCTGCCACAGATATGGCGGAAAAACTTGAAATTTCAGAAGAAAACTACAATGCTTTTGAACACGGCGAATACGATTTTGCAATCAGCACGCTCAATAACATTGCGCTTATTCTCGGCGTTGATATTCTTGATATCATCAGCGGTGAATCCCCTCGCCTTTCATCATGCACGGTGGTTAAAAAAGGCAAAGGTTACACCATAAACCGTAACCCCGGATATAACTTCTCACACCTTGCATACACTTTCAGAAACAAAAAGGCTGAGCCTTTCCTTGTTACTATTGACCCTTCGGGCAATCCCCCTGTTATGGATGAACACGAAGGACAGGAATTTGACTATGTTCTTTCAGGAAACCTTCATCTTTACATCGGTGATATCTGCTATGAACTCAGCGAAGGTGACAGCGCATATTTTGATTCCACTATTCCTCACGCACATAAAAACGTGGGCGATACCCAGGCACAGTTTATTGCACTTGTGCTTAAATAAAGGATATCAACAAAAAAATCAGGAGTCAAAATAATGGCAATTTATGAAAAATTTATCGGCAGAACAAGAGAATCATTTATTTCTCTCAAGGACTGCCAGGAAAACTTTAAAATCACATATGAGCAGGATTTCAACTTCGCATATGATGTAATTGATGTTCTCGGCACAGAAAAACCCGATAAACTTGCTCTTCTTTATGTATCAAACAAAAACGAAGAGAAGAGATTTACATTTGGCGATATGAAACGCCTTTCAGACAAGGCTGCAAACTATTTTGTTTCAGAAGGAGTCAAAAAAGGCGACCCTGTTCTGCTTATCCTTAAAAGAAGTTATCTTTTCTGGATTATAACCCTCGCTCTTAACAAAATAGGCGCTATCATGGTGCCTGCGTCAAACATGCTTAAAGGCAAGGATTATGTTTACCGCTGCAACAAAGCAAAAATCAAATATGCTGTTATCACGGGTGACGATGAATGCACGGAGGACTTTGACTCGGCTAAGGATCAGTACGAAACCATCGAGAAAAAGTTTGTTACAAAGCACAAGCCTGTTGAAGGCTGGATTGATTTTGAAGAAGGCTTTGAAAAAGCAAGCGAAGATTGGACAAGGCCTACCGGCGATGCCGCAACAACTGTTGATGATACTATGATTATCAACTTCTCATCAGGCACAACAGGCTATCCCAAAATCATTGCTCATGATTTCAAATATCCTCTCGGTCACATTATGACGGGTGTTTTCTGGCATCATGTTGTTGACGGCGGAATTCATTTTACCGTTTCAGACTCAGGCTGGGCAAAATCACTTTGGGGTAAGTATTACGGTCAATGGATGGGTGAAACAGCAAACTTCGTTTATGATTTTGATAAATTTGACGGTGCGGATATTCTTTCCAAACTCGAAAAATATAAAATCACAACATTCTGCGTTCCCCCGACAATGTACCGCCTTATGCTTCAGAACGATGTAAGCAAATATGACCTTTCATCAATAACACATTGCTGCACTGCAGGCGAAGCACTTAACGCTGATATTTTCAACAAGTGGAAAGAGGCAACAGGTCTTGAAATCCATGAAGGCTTCGGCATGAGTGAAACACCTGTCAGCATATGCACGATTTATCCGTGGACAAAACCCGTACCCGGCGCAATCGGTTTCCCTGCACCCGGTCTTAGGGTGCATATTCTTGATGAAGACGGTAACCACTGCCAACGCGGTACAATCGGCGAAATCTGTATCAAAGCAGACTCCCCTGCCGAACATCCCTGCGGCGTTATTGCAAGTTACAATTTCAGCGAAGAAGAAACAGCACATGCCTACAGAGGCGGTTTCTTCCACACGGGTGACCTTGCATACAGAGATGAACAAGGAAGATTTGTTTACTTTGGCAGAAACGATGATGTTATTAAATCATCAGGTTACAGAATCGGACCTTTTGAGATCGAAAGCGTTATGCTTGAGCATCCTTCCGTACTCGAAGTTGCAGTTACGGGTGTTCCCGATCCTGTCAGAGGCTTTGTTGTTAAAGCAACAGTTGTTCTCCGACCCGGCTATGAAGGTTCTCCTGAACTTGTCAAGGAACTTCAGAACTATGTTAAAACCAACACCGCACCTTACAAATATCCCCGAATTGTTGAATTCGTTGATGAACTGCCCAAAACATTCAGCGGCAAGGTAAGACGAGTTGCAATCAGGCAGGCTGATAATAAATAAAAAATTAACCTCCGTTTTTTCAAACGGAGGTTTTTTTCTGCATAAATGCATATGCTTTTTATCTGACACCGTAAAGCAAATCTGCGTATGTGGGGAACGGCCAGTATTCAGCGGCAGTAATGCGCTCTGCATCGTCTGAATACTTGCGTATTTCTTCCATCTTAGGAATAATAACATCCCTGAACATGCCTGCTTTTTCAACAACATTCAATTTCTTTATTGAACCGAGTGATACTTCAAGTTCATTTACTGCTTTATAGATTGATGCCGTAAGGTCAGAAAGTTTTCTGACAGTTTGTTCCTCATATGTGAAATCTGCATCTGCAAAGCATGATTTCTTTGCCGCAGCAGTGCTGCTCACCTTACCGATATATGAGTTTATCGCAGGGAGAATATCTTTGTTAATCATATCAATAACGGTAAGTGCTTCAATATTGAGTGTCTTGCAATAATTCTGGAAATAAACTTCCTGACGCGCTTCAAGTTCAGCCCTTGTGAAAACCTTATGGTCTTCAAAAAGTTTAACATTTTTATCCGCTGTAAGGCAAGGAAGTGCATCCGGAGTTGTTCTGTAATTGCAAAGACCTCTTGCTTCAGCCTCTTTTGTCCATTCATCATCATAACCGTTACCGTTGAAGATAATACGCTTATGGTCTTTGATTGTTTTCTGAATGAGAGCATGAAGTGCATCTTCAAAGTTTTCAACATTCTCAAGCCTGTCCGCATAGGATTTAAGCGACTCTGCAACGGCAGTGTTAAGAACGATATTTGCACTTGCTATTGATTTTGCTGAGCCAAGCATTCTGAACTCAAACTTATTACCTGTGAAAGCAAAGGGTGAAGTTCTGTTTCTGTCCGTTGTATCCTTGGGAAATCTGGGCAGTACATGAACGCCGACTTTCATCTGGACTTTTTCTTTTGCGTCATAGCCTGTATCCTGCTCAATTGACTCAAGAATTTCATTGAGTTCATCACCAAGGAACATTGAAACAACTGCAGGAGGCGCTTCGTTTGCACCAAGTCTGTGGTCATTACCTGCGCTTGCAACAGCGGTTCTGAGAAGATCCTGATAATTATCAACCGCTTTGATTACCGCGCAAAGGAAAAGAAGGAACTGGGCGTTATCATACGGTGTTTCACCCGGTTCAAGGAGATTGACTCCCGTGCTTGTTGAAATTGACCAGTTATTGTGCTTGCCGCTGCCGCTGACACCTGCAAAAGGTTTTTCATGGAGCAGACAAATCATATTATGTTTCTTTGCAACCTTCTGCATAATTTCCATGGTAAGTTGGTTATGATCGGTTGCAATATTGGTTGTTGTAAATATAGGAGCAAGTTCGTGCTGAGAAGGCGCACCTTCGTTGTGCTCTGTTTTGGCAAGGACTCCGAGTTTCCAAAGTTCTTCGTTAAGGTCTTTCATAAAGGATGCGACACGGGGCTTGATTGAGCCGAAATAGTGGTCATCAAGTTCCTGACCCTTGGGAGGATTTGCGCCAAAAAGAGTTCTGCCCGTAAAAATAAGATCTTTGCGCTTGTTATACATATCACCGTCGATAAGGAAATATTCCTGCTCTGCGCCAACGGTTGTTTTTACACTTGTAACATCATCCTGACCGAACAATTTGAGAATTCGCTTTGCCTGTTTGCCGATTGCTTCCATTGAACGGAGCAAAGGTGTTTTCATATCAAGTGCTTCGCCGCCGTATGAGCAAAACGCAGTGGGAATGCAAAGAACGCCTTCCTTGATAAATGCATATGAAGTAGGGTCCCATGCAGTATATCCCCTTGCTTCAAAAGTTGAACGGATACCGCCCGAAGGGAAACTTGAAGCATCTGATTCGCCTTTAACGAGTTCCTTACCCGAGAATTCCATAATAACCGTGCCGTCATCATTAGGCGAAATAAAACTATCATGCTTTTCTGCAGTAATGCCTGTCATAGGCTGGAACCAGTGTGTAAAATGGGTTGCACCCTTTTCAACTGCCCAGTCCTTCATTGCATTTGCAATAACCGTTGCCATTGCTATATCAAGACGCTTGCCGTCACGAATGGTTTTTTTAATTGCTTTATATGTTTCTTTTGGCAGCCTCGATTTCATCGCTTTATCATCAAATACCATGCTGCCGAAATATTCGGGAAGTGTTTTCACGCTAATCTCTCCTATCGTCTTTCAAAACTATATATAGTTCGAGTTATTTCACTCTTTAAAAGACAATTTAGTATATATCTTAAAACAAACAAAGTCAAGTTAATAAATACATAATTTTATGCTGTGTTTTCAAGTATATTCTCACTATTTTAACAACAATAAATGCTCTGCCTCAGATAAGACAGAGCATTTATTTATCAATCAAAAAGGTATACTCTCGTTTCGAAAGGCTTGGTTTCAAATGTGTTGAGTGTTTTATCAGCCTCAACATTATAGTTTGAAAGCACAAGTTTGCCCTTGCCGAGGTCAAAACCTGCAGGAGCAGTAAAATAAACGGGTTTATCTGTGAATGAGTTGATTACAAGCATGCGCTTGCCTTCGTAGTTGCGCTCATAAACAAAAAGTTTGCTGCTGTTTTTATAGTGAAGTTTAAAATCACCGTAAATACAGATTTCATTTTCCTTACGGAATTTAAGGAGTTTGCGGTAATAGTTAAGGATTGAATTTTCGTCCTTTTCTGCTTGCTCAACATTAATTTCAGTGTAATTGGGATTAACTTTAAACCATGCTTCGTCTGCGGTTGTGAAACCAGCATTCTTTTCGGCAGTCCACTGAACGGGCGTTCTTGCATTATCTCTTGAAGCGCGGTTTGCTATTTTAAGGAACATCTTATCACTGAAGCCGAGTTTTTTAAAGAGTTGATATGTACTCTTAACCTGAGTATCGGTATAATCGTCAACGCTGTTCATTTTAATGTTCAGCATACCGATTTCCTGACCCTGATATATGAACGGCGTACCGCTCTGGCAGATATACATTGTAGCAAGCATCTTACCGCTTTCAACTCTGTATTTTTCATCACCGTAACGGCTGATTATTCTGGGTTGATCATGGTTTTCGATGTAGTTTGCATTCCATGCAATACCGTAAAGTTTATGCTGCCATCTGTTATAAGCACTCTTGAGTTTCTTAAGGCTGAAAGGCATGGGAACCCAACTGACCATGAAAGAGTCAGCCTCCATATGCTGGAAGTTGAACATCATGTTAAGGGTCTGACCTGCGCCCTCTTTAATAAAACGAAGAGCAAGTTTAGGTGTCATCATGGGTGCTTCGCCGACTGTCATACAATCATAGTTATCGGTAACTGCTCTGAATTCCCTGAGGTATTCATCAAGTCTCGGACCGCATTTGTAATGCTCCATACCGCAGGCAACCGGAATGGGGAAACCGTTGGGAAGTCCGTCACGCTTTGAAATGAATGTGATAACATCCTCACGGAAACCGTCAACGCCCATATCAAGCCAGAAACGGATAATATCCTTAATTTCTTCACGAACCTTAGGATTATCCATATTAAGGTCAGGCTGCTCTTTTGCAAAAAGTGTAAGATACCATTCATCAAGGTTTTCGTTATAATGCCAACCGGGACCCGCAAAAGTTGAAAGCCAGTTGTTAGGCGGCTTTTTGCCGTTGGGCTTCTTGCCCTTACGCCAGAAATAATAATCGTGATAGGGATTATCATGGCCTTTCATACTTTCTTTGAACCATTCATGTTCATTGGAAGTATGATTTATGACAAGATCCATAATAACTTTAAGCCCTTTGCTGTGGGCGGCATCAAGCAGTTCTTTGAACTCTTCAAGAGTGCCGTATTCGGGAGCAATAGCCTTATAATCGGCAATATCATAACCGTAATCATGTTGAGGGGATTTATAAAGCGGTGAAAACCAGATTGCATCAACGCCGATACTCTTGATATAGTCGAGTTTTTCCATAACGCCCTTTAAATCGCCTATGCCGTCGCCGTTGCCATCTTTAAAACTGCGGGGCCAAACCTGATACACCGCCATTTCCTTATACCAGTGCTTTTTAATTTCTGCCATACCAATCTCTCCTTAATCAGTCTGAGTTAACCGTCAATTCAAAAGTATTAATAAGATTTCCGCTGTTATCATAGACCTCTGCAGTGCCGCTTCCTGCAGGAGCGACAAACGAATACGAACCGTCTGAATAAACCGTATATGTTTTACCTGCATAAACAATTTTCTCAGCCGCTTCACCTGCATTGCCTGATGCAGTACCTACTGATGAAACGGTTCTTCTTATTGCTTCTTCAACAGCAAGTTTTGCATTGACTACAGGATATTCAGCAAAATCCAAATCATTGTAGTAGTATTTTGCATCACTGTTTACCTGAGCAACCTTGTCCGTTGATGTACAAACAATTTCTTTAACCTGTGCACCCGTGAAAGAGGGATTAACCGACCATACAAGCGATGCAACGCCTGTAACCATCGGTGCAGCCATTGACGTACCGGAAAATTCATCATAATCTCCGCCATCAACACAACTGTATATTTCATCACCCGGTGCAGCAATAGAAACGCTTCTGCCTACATTTGAAAAATCTGACTGTGTATATGTTCCGTCACCGTTATTTGATATGCTTGAAACAACGATTATACGGTCTAAAATATTTTTTGCAGAAACATTTTTTGAACCTACAAATATATTATCCTCAGACAAAACGCAAAAGTGACCGTTATTTTCAGCGTTAACGGGATCACCGAGAGAATCACCGTTACCTGCAGACTGAACAGCAACAAAATCATAACCCTTTGAAAGCAGAGATGCCATCATATAGGATGTGGCTGCAGCACCGAATACTCTTTCAAAAATACCGCTGCTGTTACTTCCTTTTGTGCCTGAAGTGCCGAGAGAAAGGTTAATAACCTTCGCACCTGATTTTACAAGAGTTGAAATTCCAAAGAAAATAGCAATATCGGTAATCCAGAACTGAAGTCCGTCCGGAGTCCAGTCAACACAGATAAGATTTGAATTTTCACAAATACCGGCAATACCGGAACCGTCATGATTCGCACCTATAATACCGGCAACATGAGTGCCGTGATAATGAGGTGTATTCAAAAACGACTGGAAGGAATCGGGAAATGAAATTTTGCCCGAAAGTTCAGAATGGTTTGTTTCAAAACCGGAGTCGAGAACACCGATATTGATTTTGCCGAAATAATCGGAATAATCCCATGCCTGCCTTGCGTTGATTGCTTCAAGCCACCAGTTATTTCCGCTCGGATTAAGTTCATCCCATACATTCGGCTCATCATAAGTTGCGCCGAAATCATCGTCAGGCGTTCCGTTAAGGACTGTTTTATTTATCATAACAGGTATTGCAAGTTCAACGCCGTTTGCACTGTTAAGTTTTTCACAGCGTTCGAGCACCTGCTCATAATCCATTGAAGGATAAGAAACAACATAGAGGTCAGCAAGAGTACACCAACCGCTTAGAGTACCGCCGCACTCTTTGAAAAACTTGATTTTGCTCCAAAAACTCATGTCTGAATCAACAAAAACAGCAATTTTATCTTTGATGAACCCGCTGTCTTCTCCAAGTTCAACAACATCAGAGTCATCCATATCGTTGAAGAATCCCGATTCAACCGCTTCGTCGGTATAAGGTACACCGAAAATGGACACCGTAACAGCATCAACAATATTGCTGACAGATGTTGTAACAAAACCCGTTGTTGTCATAACCAATGCCATGATAAACGATATTATCTTACCAAACATTTATATTTCTCCCCTCTTAGTTTTCTGCTTTGGGTTTTCTCTTAAATATTTTCACAAAAACTTCTGTGGGTACTTGAGTAAAAATAATTGCGATAAACATAATAAGGCAGCCTAAAAGTTCACGCTGCGAAAGCATCTGTTTAAGAAGAAGCCAACCGAAGAGTACGGCAAAAACAGATTCAAGGCAGAGTAAAAGCGATGCAACTGCAGGCTCAGAATATTTCTGACCGAAAATCTGCGCTGTGAATGCTACGCCGCAACTCATAACACCTGCATAAACAAGAGGCAGCCATGCACCTGCTATCTCGTCAATTTTCGGTTCTTCAAAAATAAACATACAGATTACAGAAAGAAGACCTGCAACAAAAAACTGCGCACACGAAAGAGCGATGTTGTTAATCTTTTTGCAAAAATGGTCAATAACAAGTATATGTACGGCAAAAGCAACTGAACAACAAATTGTTATAAGTTCTCCTTTACCGATTGAAAAATCGCCTGCAGGGATACTGAGAAAATAAAGACCGATAACGCCAAGCGCAACACCTATCCATATGTTGAAACGGGCGCGCTGCTTAAGGAATATACCGATGACGGGAACAAGCACCATGTAAAGTGCCGTTATAAAGCCGACCTTGCCGACATCAATATAGTTAAATGCATGCTGCTGAAGGTTGCCGCCGACAAAAAGCGGTATACCGCAGCAAACACCGCCGATAATAACATCCTTAAACGGAAATTTCTTTTTTTCACCCTGAGGTAACTTTTTATTTTCATTTTTAAAACTGAGAAAAACAAGCGGAACAAGAACTATTCCACCAAGAAGAGTGCGCAGACCATTAAAAGTAAATGTGCCTATGCTTGCACCTTCACTCTGCGCAACAAACGATAGACCCCACACAACCGCAGCAAGAATACAGTAAAAAGGGCCAAGAATCTTTTCCTTTTTGATAAACTATCACTCCAAAACAAAACCGCCCACAGAGAACTGCGGGCGGCAAAAAACAAAATTATTCAGCTGCTTCTTCTGCCGCAGCCTCTGCTACAACTTCTTCTGCTGCTTCTACTGCTTCTGTTGCTTCTTCAGCAACTTCCTCAGCAGGCTCAATGAGAGCGCGGATTGAAAGGCTTACGCGCTTCTTATCATAATCAATTGCAGTGATTTTGCAAGTTACGGTTTCGCCAACCTTAAGAACATCCTGAGGCTTGCTGATATGACGGTCAGCAATCTGTGAGATGTGAATAAGACCGTCAATACCGGGGATAACTTTTGCGAAAGCACCGAATGTTGTCATGCCGACAACTTCTGCTTCAACAACTGATCCTTCGGGATAGTTCTTCTTGAGGATCTCCCAGGGATTGTCTTCGTCTCTTCTGTAGCCGAGAGAAATCTTCTTGTTCTCAGCATCAAGTGACTTGATATATACATCAACTTCCTGACCGATTTCAAAAATCTCTGAAGGATTCTTAATGCGTTTCCATGACATTTCTGAAATGTGAACCATACCGTCAATGCCGCCGATATCAACAAATGCACCGTAGTTTGTCATTGACTTAACAACGCCGTGATATGTCTGACCTTCTGCTGCCTGTGCCCAGAATGCCTCTGCTGCTTCCTTCTTTGCTTCCTTAAGTACTGAACGGATTGAACCTACTGCTCTTCTGCGCTGCTTGTTAACTTCGATAATGCGGAACTTAACTGTCTTCTTGAGAAGATCTTCAAGGTTTTCATCTCTGCGTTCAGTTGCATGAGATGCAGGAACAAATACGCGTACGCCGTTTGAAACAACTCTTACGCCGCCCTTAACAACTTCTGCAACTGTGCCTTCAAGAACTCTGCCGTCTTCTTCAGCGGCAATGATTTCAACCCAAGCATTCTGAGCATCAAAACGCTTCTTTGAAAGCATAACAGTTCCTTCGGCATCGTTTGTCTTCATAATAATAAGATCAATTTCGTCGCCGATCTTGAGTTCCTTTGCTGCATCAGCATTGGGGTCAGCACTGTATTCATCCATGGGGATATAACCGGCATGCTTTCTGCCGATATCAACCTGGATTTCAGTAGGAGTAATGCGCATAACAATACCCTTAACTTTCTGATCTGTGCTCATGCTGCTCAGAGAAGCCTCAAGTGCTTCGGAAAAATCCATATCGTCTGTTATAACTGCTGCTTCAGAAGGCACCTCCTCTACCTGCATATTTGTGGTTTCGTTTACGATTTCGGACATTTCTAAAAGTACCTCCTTAATTATTACGGAAGGGGTTGATGCCCCTGCCGTGACGCCGACTTCGGCGCAATTGGAAAAATCTATGGTCCTGAGCTCGTCGGCTCTTTCCACCAAATGTGTTTCGCAGTTTTCGCTGCACACCGCTTTAAGTTTAACGGTGTTTGAACTGTGACGACCGCCGATGATTATCATCATATCGCTTTTCTTTGAAAGTTCGGCTGCTTCATCCTGCCTTTTACGGGTCGCACTGCATATTGTATCAAAAATTTTCGGATTTGTACAGTATATTTTTATTTTTTCTCTGCAATTTTTCCATTCTTTTTGAGAAAATGTGGTTTGAGAAACAATTATTATTCTTTTTTCGCACAAAGAATTGTTTTCTTTAAGTGTTTTTTCAAGTTCATGAGCACTGTTAAAAACATACACTTCTCCGTTACAATGTCCTTTTATGCCAATAACCTCAGGATGATTCGGGTCACCTGCAATTAAAACAGGAACTTCATCGGAGGAATTCTCCGCAACAATTGTGTGTATCTTTTTAACAAACGGGCATGTTGCATCGCAAACTTCAGCGCCTACTTTTTTAAGTTCGTCATAAACACTTTTTGCAACTCCGTGTGCCCTGATAATAACGGTTTCGCCGCACTGAGCCTGTGAAGGCGAATCAATAAGCCTGATTCCCTTTTCTTCAAGTTCCGAAGTAACAAAATTATTATGTATCAATTCACCAAGCGTCGCTGATTTAATGCCATTTTTTGCCAGTTCATATGCCATTTCAACGGCTCTGTCTACACCGAAACAAAAACCGGCTGTTTCTGCAAGAGTTATTCGCAATGTCCCATCTCCCAGAGTTTTACAATTTCAGACATAACATATTTTGCACCGTTCTTAACTTCTTCTCTCGGTCCGTCTTCGGTAAATCCGAGATTTTCGTATGGAATAACTTCTCCGAATCTTACTGTTACCTTTGTTCCGAATTTCATCTCATCGCAATTATAAATTGATACCGGAAGAATATCCGCCTTTGAATGCTTTGCAATGAGTGCAACGCCCGATTTTGCTCTGGCAGGTTTGAAATCCTTGGAACGTGTTCCTTCAGGAAAGATTCCGAGAATATGACCCTCGGATACAACTTTTTCGGCATAACTTAGTGCCTCTTTATCCGCACCGCCTCTGACAATAGGGAAACCGTTTACTTTTTTAAGAAGACTGCTGACAATCGGTTTATCAAAAAGTTCCTTTTTTCCCATAAAATACATTTGGCGTTTTGTAACACCCAATGCAATAATCAGCGGATCAAGTGCGTGAACATGGTTTGATGCAATAATAAATCCGCCATCCTGCGGAATATTCTCAACTCCGACATACTTAACTTTAAATAATTTATCTATAACTGAAACGCCGATCGGACGAAGTTTATCGTAAAGTTCATCTTCCTCTTTAACTTTGGAATAGTCAAACTTTTTCATTATATACTCTCCTTAATTATCTTTATGATTCCATTAACGGATTCCTCAAGCGAAAGACCCGTTGTATCAAAAACAACACCGTCTTCAGCAGGTTTTAACGGCGCAATTTCTCGATGAGAATCATTATAATCTCTCTGAATTAATTCTGCAAGCACATTCTCATATTCTACATCTGTGCCTTTTTCAATAAGTTCCTTATATCTTCTTGTTGCTCTTTCTTCCGGTGATGCTGTAAGAAAAATTTTAACTTTTGCATCGGGAAGAACAACCGTACCGATATCTCTGCCATCCATAATGCAATTGTTTCTCTTTGCAATATCTCTCTGCAAATCAAAAAGAAATGCACGCACTTCGGGAACGGCAGAAACATCCGATGCTGCCATTGAAGCAGGAGGAGTTCTGATTTCAACAGAAACATTTTCGCCGTTGAGGAGCACTTTCTGCTCACCGTTTTCAAATACAAGATCAACGCTGATATCAGCAAGGCTTGCCGCTACCGCAGGCTTATCTTTGGTATCAATACCGTTTCTCAATGCATTTACACCGACTGCTCGGTAAAGCGCACCGGTATCAACATAAATAAAACCGATTTCTTTTGCGGCTGCACGGGAAACTGTGCTTTTGCCTGCGCCTGCAGGTCCGTCAATCGCAACATTGATAACACTGTTATTCATAATCAAACTCCCTGTTTTCTTTTATTTTTTCAGCAGCACTCAAACCCGCAAGACGCCCTGTTGAAAAGGCAATCTGAAGATTGAAACCGCCCGTGTAGGCATCGGCATCAATAACCTCGCCTGCAAAATAAAGACCTTCCGTCAGTTTTGATTCCATTGTTTTGGGATTTATCTGAGAAACATCAACGCCGCCTGATGTGACTATGGCCTCTGCAACAGGTCTGAACCCCGTTACCGTAACGCACATGCCTTTCAGCAGTTCGGCAAGCGCGCGTCTTTGTTCTTTTGTTATCTGATTAACTTTGGTTGTAAGCCCGATTTTGCTGAGTTTAACTATTACGGGCACAAGTTTTTTTGGCAATAATGAATTAAGCGCATTGATAAAATTCTTATTGGTATTTTCTGAGAAATCACGCAGAATTCTTGCGTCAAGTTGCTCAACCGTAAGCGCCGGCTTAAGGTCGATATATATTTTATATTTTCCGCTTTTCATGTTTCTCATATGTGCCGAGGCACTGAGAATCATCGGTCCGGAAACGCCGAAATGAGTAAAAAGCATTTCGCCGAAATCGGTATAAACGGTCTTACCGCTTTCTGTATCGACAACCTTGATTGCACTGTTTCGCAAAGAAAGTCCCATAAGGTCACTGCAAAATCCCTCATGTATTTCAAGCGGAACAAGTGACGGAACAAGATCCGTAATATTATGCCCTGCCTGCATTGCAAGTTTATATCCGTCACCCGTTGAACCTGTACCGGGATAAGAAAGACCGCCTGTTGCGATAATTACTTTTTCGGCAAAAATCTCTTCGCCGTCTTCTGTTTTAACGCCGATAACTCTGCTGCCGTAAAGCAAAAGTTCAACCGCTCTGCCGCGCATTATTCTTGCTCTGCTTTTAGCATAGCCATGGAGTGCATCAACTATATCTGCGGCATTGTCCGAAACGGGAAACACCCTGTTGCCCCTTTCTGTTTTGAGTTCAACGCCCCTGTTCTCAAAAAAATCCATGACATCAGAAGGCATAAAGCGGGAAAACGCACCGTATAAAAATCTGCCGTTGCGCGGAACATTTGAAATAAGTTCCTGCAAAGAACCGCAATTATTCGTAACATTGCATCTGCCTTTGCCCGTTATCATAACCTTGCGTGCAGGGCGCTCGTTGCGTTCAAGAATGATTGTTTCAACACCCTCGTTGGCGGCACTGCCCGCCGCAATAAGCCCTGCGGCACCTGCACCTATAACCAGCAAAGAAGTTCTCATTTTTTATCCTCCCCGCCGGTACGGTAAACATGATATTCATCCCATATTTCTTCAAGTGCTTTGAAATTGCTATAAACATCATCGCTCTTCTGCCTTGCACATGCGGCAATAAGGGCGTTAATCAGGCTGAGCGGTGCAACGAGAGAATCAACAAACGAAACCATGTTGCTCTTTGCAACAAGAAGATGCGTTGCAAAAGATGCAATGGGAGAAAGTTCTCCGTCAGTAATCGAAATTATTGTTGCTCCCCTGTCCTTTGCAAAAGAAAGCGCTTTTACCGTCTGATTTGAATAGCGCGGAAAACTGATCGCAATACAGACATCCTCACTGTTGATACGGAACATCTGCTCAAAAAGTTCGCTTGATGATGATGTATCAATAAGAATTACATTATCGCAAAGATATCTGAAATAAAAAGCGGCAAAACTAGCAATGGCTGCGGAACTGCGTACACCGAGAATATATATCTTCCTTGCCTTGTTAATCGCTTCAACGCTCTTTTCAAATGCTTCCCTTGAAACTCCGTCACGGGTTGCCTTTATCATATCAATATCTGCAGCAAAGGCATTTTCAATAAAATCATCGCCCTCAAAACGGCTTGCCGCAACCTCCATGCGCTGAACGCTTGTGAGATGGCTTTTGACCATTTCCTGCAAATGCTTTTGGAGTTCAGGATAACCGTCAAAACCTACATTTGAAGCAAAGCGGACAACCGTTGACTCGCTTACGCCAACCGCCTTACCAAGGCTTGCAGCAGTCATAAACGATGCCTTTTCATAGTTTGTTTTTATATAGTCCGCAATTTTTTTATGACCTTTTGAAAGGCTGCTGTAAACATCTTCTATTCTTGCCTGAAAATTCTCTGACATAACAATACCTCTTTTAATTCACATGCAGAAAATATTCTACACTAATCAAATTCAAAATGCAAGTAAATTTTACATTTTTGCAAGATATCTTTCATTTTTATCGGTTGACTGCATTAATGTGTTGGTGTATAATTACGATGTTTAAATTTATAAACCACAAAGGAGATTTTTTATGTCATATTCAACAACTTTATGGTATAACTCCCCTGCAAAAGCATGGACTCAAAGCCTGCCTATAGGTAACGGCACACTCGGTGCAATGATTTACGGTTCAACCTCAAAAGAGGTTCTCAGCCTTAATCACGATGAACTCTGGAACGGCAGACCGAAAAACACGGTTAAAGAAGGTGCTCTGGAAGCATTTAAAAAAGCCCGAGATCTTGCTCTTGCAGGTAAACTTCATGAAGCACAGGAAGAAATCGAAACAAAATTTCAAAGCACATGGAGCCAGGCATATATGCCTTTAGGCGACCTTGAAATAGAGTTCAAATCCAAAGGCAGAGTCAAAAATTACCGCAGAAGTCTTGACCTTGAAAACGCTGTTTCATGCGTTGAATATACACAGGCCGGAATTAACTATAAAAGAGAATATTTCGCATCATACCCATCAAAGATCATCGCAGCAAAACTTACCGCTGACGGCGGAAAAATGAACTTTACAATAGGTCTTACATCAAAACTCCGCAGCAACAGTTTTGTGCAGGACAATAAAGTTATCCTTGACGGCGAATGTCATGGTGAAAACAATATTGATAACGATGCCAGCAACAAAGCATATTTTGATGAGCCTGAAATGCGAGGCATGCACTTCAGGGCTGTTGTAAAAGTTATAACAGACGGTACTCTCAAAGCAGTTGAAAACCGTATTTCTGTTTCAGATGCAACCGAAGCAGTTCTTTTCTTCACAGCCGAAACAAGTTTCAACGGTTGGAACAAGCATCCTTTCCTTGAAGGCAAAGAATATATTAAACCCTGCATGGAAAGAATCGAAGCGGTATGCGACTATAATAAAGAAAAGAATGTTCACATTGAGGATTACACCGAACTTTACGGAAGAGTTAAACTTGATATAGGTGAAGGCAAAGAAAATATTCCTACAAATAAACGCCTTGTTTCCTTCAAAAGGGATAAGAGTGACATCTCACTTATAACTCTTACATACAACTACGGCAGATATCTCGCCATTTCATCATCAAGAATCGGGTCGCAGCCCTCTACGCTTCAGGGTATCTGGAATGACAAACTCACTCCTCCATGGCACTCAAACTACACTGTAAACATCAACACCGAAATGAACTATTGGCCCATTCTTATGTGCCGCATGCCCGAACTTAACTATCCGCTTATTGAAATGGTTAAAGAGTTAAGCATCAGCGGTGAAGCAGCCGCTAAAGGTCAGTACGGTGCAAAGGGCTGGACTTCTCATCACAATGTTGACTTGTGGCGTCTTTCAACACCCGTTTCAGGCAGCGCTCAGTGGGCATTCTGGCACGGTTCATCCGGTTGGCTCTGCGAGCATCTTTTTGAGCATTACGAATACACAAACGATATCAATTATCTTAAAGAAACCGCTTACCCTATAATGAAAAAAGCGGCAGAATTCTATCTTGATATTATGACCGAATACAACGGTAAACTCGTACTTGCCCCGGGAACATCGCCCGAAAACTCATTTGAATATGAAGGCAAAAACTGCTCGGTTGCAAAATATTCAACAATGTCAATGTCAATTGCAAGGGAACTGTTTGAAAACTGCATCAAGAGTTGCAACATTCTCGGAATTGATGCTGATTTTGCTGCCGAACTTAAAGAAACAATATCCAGAATGGTTGATTTTAAACTCGGCAGTGACGGTCAACTTCTTGAGTTTGACGACGATTATCCCGAAACAGAAATTCACCACAGACACGTTTCTCATCTTTACGCTCTTCATCCTGCACGCCTTATAACTGTTGACGGAACACCTGAACTTGCGAAGGCATGCCGCAGAACACTTGAGCGCAGAGGCGATAACGGCACAGGCTGGAGCCTCGGTTGGAAAATCAACTTCTGGGCAAGACTTTTTGACGGCGACCACGCACTCAAACTCATTGAAATGCAACTTCGTCCGGTTAAGAGCATCGGTGTAAATTACACAAAGGGCGGCGGAACATACGAAAACCTCTTTGACGCTCATCCGCCTTTCCAGATTGACGGTAACTTCGGTTTTGTAAGCGGTATAACAGAAATGCTTATGCAAAGCCACAGCGGCAGAATATATATTCTCCCTGCACTTCCTTCAAAATGGCAAAACGGTAAAGTTAGCGGTCTGCTCGCAAAAGGCAATGTTATTGTTGACATTGAGTGGAAAAACGGTAAAGCAATAAATTACAGCCTCGAAGGCAAAGGATGCTTCACGGTTATCGTCAACGGCAAAGAAACAGCCGTTGAACTGACCGGTGAAAAGGTGACATTCAATGTCTAAAAAAAAATTCGACCTGTACGACTTTGATAAAACAGTTTATCCGCAGGATTCTGAAACAGTTTTTCTCTTTTATTGCATCCTGCACAGACCGTATCTTATACTGATAACACCTTGGCTTGCGCTGAATCTTTTGCTTTTCTTTCTCGGTTTCGGCGACAAGTTCAAAGGCAGATGTTTCTCGTTTTTGCGTTTTGTTGACGGTGAGAAAATGGCAAAAAAGTTTTGGGATAACCAGCAAAAAAACATTTACCCCATATTTGAACCGCAAAACAGAGAAAGACCGGTTGTTGTATGCTCTGCATCACCTGAATTTTTTCTTAAACCAATCTGTGAGAAATACAAGGTGCATACTCTCATCGCAACAAGAATGAACCCTAAAACAGGCAGAATCGACGGCTTCAACTGCAAAGACAAACAAAAGCCCGTAAGGCTTGCGGAAACACTGCCTGACGCGGAATTTATAAATGTTTATTCGGATTCACTGAAAAATGATATTCATATTTTTGAACTCGGTCAAAAGTGTTTCCATGCTAAAAAAGGTACTCTAACAGAAATGAGCATCGAAGAAATCCGCAGCAAAGTAAATAAATAATGCAACCACCCGTTGGATATAATAACCAACGGGTGATTTTTATGATATATGTAATTTTATGCGCTATTTTTGCTTACCTTATCGGCAGTATAAACACTGCAATTATTATTTCCAAAAGAACTCTCGGAACAGACATACGCTCCGTCGGCAGCGGAAACGCAGGCGCAACAAACATGCTGCGTGCTGCAGGAAAAAAGGCGGCTGCTGCAGTTTTTCTTGCCGATTTTTTCAAAGGATTAATTGCCGTTACAGCAGCAAGATGCCTTGTTTACTTTTCAGATGCTCCGTATATTTGCGTTCTTACAGCAGGATTTTTTGCGCAAGCAGGTCATTGTTTCCCTGTTTTCTTTAGATTTAAAGGCGGTAAAGGTGTTGCAACAGCAGCAGGTGCTGCAGCGGGAATAATGCCGATTGTTGCACTTATACTTCTCGCCGTTTTTACCGTCGTTGCTTTTTTAACAAAAATTGCTTCCCTTTCATCGGGAATATGCGCTGTTATTTACCCGCTTCTTGCTTATTTTCTGAGCCAGACTAACAAGAAATTCAACTTTCTGTTTGCAGCATCATCGGCGGTGCTGATAATAATAATGCATGCTCAAAACTTTGCCCGTCTTATTGACGGTGATGAAAAACCTATTTCTACCAAATAATCCTTTTAATAACTTAAATGTAAATCTTTGAACAAATATCGGTTCTTTTTCACAGAATTTCTTTTTCCGTACACAAAAAGTTTTACCTGTGTTCACACTATTTTAACAGTAACGCAATTGAATGGCAGGTGCAAAAAATGTATAATTTCATTGCATTTGGGGATACTGCGTGTTTTTTGACAGATTTTAGCGGACGGGGACACCGCTTTACACGCAATACAAAAAGTATCCTTCAAAATGAATGAATAAAAACGGAGGAAAATTCATGAAAAAAAGAATCAAAGGATTAACGGCAATGTTTGTTGCGATTGCTTTTATTCTGACTGCAACCCCTCTTTCGGGCTTTGCGGCAGAAAGCGGCGTAACGGTAAAAGACGGTGCTTTGCTTAACACAGACGGCACCGCATTTGAAGGCACCCTTACCGAAGGTGATAAAATTGCAGGCACTGACCCGGACGGTTTATTCTATATTACCGTCAACGGTGTCAAGGATGCAGACTCTTCGCATTACGGCAGCAAGTCATTTATCGGATATAATGAAAACAACAAAGAATCCGAATTGAGCGGTAATATCTATTATGACAGTTATACTGTACCTGCCGCACCCGAAGGCTATGAGGTAACGGCAAAAGTTTCCGTTACAAAAAATGAAGACTTTGCAGGAACAGATACCATGCACAACGGAAATGTTGTTGAACTTACCTATACTCCCGTTGAAAGCACCAAAGAATTTAAAATCACTTATTTCTCTAACGGTGAAAAATACGGAGAAGAACAAACTTATAAGGTAGGCGACACAATTGTTCCTCCCGATGCTCCTGCAGCACCCGAAGGACACGTTTTCAACGGTTGGGTAATTGATAAAAACCAGAATCCCCTGCCCGAGATAATGCCCGAAAACGATCTTGAAGCATCCGCTTCATGGAAACTCAAGGATATCAATGTAACTTTTACCGTTGACTCGGCAGAATACCATAAAGCAACCGCGCCCTTCGGTTCCAGCATGGAAGAAACCATTCCTGACGACCCCACTAAAGAGGGATATACTTTTGCAGGCTGGTTTAATGCTGAAGGCGACAATGTATTTGAATACAGCACAGTGCCCTCACAGGATATCACATTCATTGCAAAATGGCTCAGAAACGGCAATGTAGTATATATGTCAGACGGCAAGACCTACGAAGCATTTGAAGTTAAAGAGGGCGAAAAAATCCCTGTACCTGAAACAGATCCCAAAAAGTTTGCCCATAAGTTTACAGGCTGGAGCCCTGAAATTCCCGACGAAATGCCCGCAGAAGACCTTGTATTTGAAGCACAGTATGAAGTTGACAAAGAGTTTGTAACAATCGTTGTCGGCGGAACTCTTATTGCAGGCGGTGTTATTGCAGGTCTTGGTGCAGCAGCGATAACCGGTCTTTCAATTATCGGCGGAATCATCGCAATTATCGGTCTTTCATCGGTAATCGGTAATGTAAACAAAACCTATACCGTAACTTATATGGTCGACGGAGAAGTCTATAAGACATATAATATTTCTGCAGGTTCAAAAATTACCGTACCTTCAGAGCCCAAAAAGAAAGGTTATAGTTTTGCAGGCTGGACTCCCGAAATTCCCGATAAAATGCCTAAGAAAAATCTTACCTTTGAGGCAAAATGGTCTGAAATTAACACAGATATCCCCTCAACAGGTTCAGGTGCAATGGGCATTGCAGCACTCGCAACTCTTGCAGTTTCCGCTGCAGCGGCAATAATATTTGCAAAAAAGAAAAAGGATAACTAATCAACTTAATCTGAAATAAAGCAGCCGGAATCCCCTGTCCCGAGGATTCCGGCCATTTTTTATTTAATAATATTCTTTATTGATCTGTGCCTTTGCAAGTCTTTCAACTTCTTCGGCATCCTTTGCATTTTCAACTGCGTTGCGCATTGCCTCGCGCCGTGCAAAAAGTTCATGATACATCTGATCTCGTTTTTTGCCGTTAAGATTATGGAAGAATTTCGGAATAATTCCAAGAGCACCGGTGATAACGGGAATTCCCGTTCCCATTGCAAAAATCCACCATTTTGTGGAGTCTGCCTGTGTACCGATTGAAAGACCCTGAACATAACCGATTCGTTTCATAATAAAATTCTGAATTGAACCCATCGCAATGCCCTGTAGTTTTTTTACAAGGTCTCTGGCAACGCCCGTCATTGCTTCTGCACGGTAGCCGTTTTTCCATTCACAATAATCCATTGCTTCATTGAGTATTTCATCGGGAATAACGTTTCGCAGACCGTAAACGCACATTTCGAGCATTTCTTCAACTGCCATAAGCGGAAGCATAACCCATTTTTTCTTATACAGACCTTTTTTCATTCCGCCGATTGAGCCTATACCAAACACCATCATCCAGCAAGCGTCTGTCCATACATCTTCAAGTATCCAAATCGCCTTTGTTGATAATTTTTTTCTAAGCGGAGCAATGAATGCATAACTGATTGTTGAAATGGGAGAGGCAGGTATACCTACGATAGTCTGATATGTAGCAGAGCCGAGAACATCAATATAATAGTTTATTCTGCTCTTGCTTACAGCAAAGCCGGCAAGGAATTCCGAAAGAGTATAAAGCAAAATGGGTCTGTTATTCAGAATTGCTTTAAGACCCTGAATAACACTCGGTTTTTCAATAGACTGTGATACCCTTTCTTTTGTTACACATATAAAATAGAATGACATTGCACAGCCCACAACAGCGGTGAATATGCCAAAACCGATGAAAAGGTTTGTTCTGTTCCACTGCAATACCTGATTGTTTACAAGATCAAGCAAAAGTCCGAATGCAAGTTCCGGAAGTTTTTCACCAACCAGACCCGAAAACAGTTTTGCCATGGTAATAAGGCTTGTTCGTTCAAGAGGGTCGGGAGTTATTGTTGACATAAAGCCTGTTCCAGCAATAGCGGTGAAAGTTCCTGCAGTTTCGCATATCACAGTGAAAATCGCATAAAAAATCAATTTCGGAGCATAGTTTGCGGCTGTGTCCGAAAACAAAACAGGCATAAACCAATACCAGAGGCCGATAAGGGTAAGAGGAATTTTACCAAGCAAAATATACGGTTTGAATTTGCCCCATCGGGTACGTGTGCGGTCTACAATAACACCGATAAAAGTATCGTTAAGAACATCCCACAAACCTGAAAAAAGGCCGAAAATTGCAAGGAAATCAAAATCAAGCAAAACAATATCGTAAATAAATCTGTCTTTATATTTATCAATATTGAAACTTCCCGAAACATCATTGAGCAGATAACCGATACGCTCTCTGCGGCCGACATAACGGCGGTTTATCAAAAGCGGATTTTTTACACCTTTTTCATAATCAATTGCTATTCCTTCGTTCTGCTCATTATAAGCAAGGTTTGTATTCTCTGCCACTCGTTCGCCTCCCATGATTGCAAAATCGTTTGTCTAATAATAACATAATTTTACCGAAACTTCAATAACTTTTGTTCATTTTGTTTGCATTGGCGCAAAAAAAAATGAACAATGAATAATTTTGAGGTTTCCGATTATATACATAATAACAATTGCTGTCTCTCTTGCTGACAAATCATGTATAGCGCCGAAAAACTCTAATTATTCATCGTTCATTAATTAATGCCTCCAATGCGCAAGCGGAAAGCATTCTGGTGCCGGTGACCGGACTTGAACCGGTACGGTGTTGCCACCGAGGGATTTTAAGTCCCTTGCGTCTGCCGATTTCGCCACACCGGCATTTTGCCGATTTGAAAGGATAATAACCCTTTTTCACCAATACAGCGTTACTATTATAATTTATCTGCCCCGATTTGTCAACCACTAATCCCGTTTTTTTGCTTTTTGCTCTAATCAGTTTAATTATAGCCCTTGAAATTCAATACAAATCGTGTATAATATATTTTTGCAAAATCCAGTTTATTTTAAGGAGAAAATCGCATGAACAACTTTCTCAATGCATCTTCACAATCACTTGCCGACCTTATAAAAGAAAAAGATTTTGAAGGAATATCCGCATATATTCTCGCAAAAGCACCGTCATTTATCGCCGCGGCAATCATTGTTGTTATCGGTTATATTCTTTCAAAACTTATCGGTAAACTTGTGGTTAAAGCCATGCGCGCAAAAGGCGTTGATTCGTCAATACACTCTTTCATAAGAACAATTGTTATGTTTGTTATTAACCTTGTTTTTGTGCTGTCCGCTCTTTCAACTCTTAACATTGATGTTAACTCGTTCATAACCGCTCTCGGCGCTGCAGGTGTCACTGCCGGTATCGGTCTGCAGGCAAGCATAAGTCAGTTTGCCAGCGGAATACAGATTCTTGTTAACCATCCGTTCAAGAGCGGCGACTTCATTGATATTGGTTCGGTAAGCGGCAAAGTTCAGGAAATCAAAATGATGTATACCGTACTTGTAACACTTGACAACAAGCGTGTAATTATCCCCAACTCAACAATTACAAGCAGTAACATAATCAATTACAATGCCGAAAACAGACGCCGCCTTGATCTTGTTTTTTCTGTTTCATATGATGCGGATATTTCCAAAGCAAAAGAAGTTTTGCTTGACGTTGTCAAAGAAAATAATCTTATACTCACAAATCCCGAGCCTTTAATTGCGGTTAAAGAACATGCTGCAAGTTCGGTTAATATTGCCTGCCTTGTTTGGTGTAACAGTAACGATTACTGGGATATTTACTATTACATGCAGGAAAGCGTTAAAAATGCGTTTGATAAACACGGTATTCCCATCCCCTATGGACAACTTGATATTCATGTTAAAAAGGATTAATTATGACAAACTTACTAATTAAATTATTCATCAAAAATTATCAGGATACAAAGAGTGAAGCCTTCAGGTTAAAACTCGGCGTTCTGAGCGGTGTTGTAGGTATTTTGCTTAATGTTATTCTTTCCGTTTTTAAAATGGTTTTCGGCGTAATAACAAAGAGTGTTTCCATCATTGCTGACGGCGCCAACAATATTTTTGACGCTATTTCATCTGTAATAAGCCTTGTCGGATTTAAAATCTCAGGCAAACCTGCTGACGATGAGCATCCGTTCGGACACGGCAGAATTGAATATGTTTCTGCGCTGACACTTGCATTTTTTATTATCATAATGGGTGTTGAACTGATTAAAACATCAATTAATAAATTCAGCAATCCTGAAACGGTTATTTTCAGCGTTCCTGCGGTAATTGTTCTTGTTTTTTCAATTTTCGGCAAAATATGGCTTGCTCTTTTCAACAGAAAAATCGGCAAAATGATAAACTCCGTTACAGTTGATGCGGTTGTAACTGACAGCATCGGAGATATTGCCGCAACCACATGCTCTCTTATTGCACTCGTTGCATCAAAATTCACGGATTGGCCCGTTGACGCGGTTATGGGTATTATCGTAGCACTCGTTATTCTTTATGCCGGCATTGATATTATTAAAGGAACAATGGGTCCTCTGCTTGGCGAAGCACCCGATAAAGAAATTGTTGAAAAACTTGAAAAACTTGTTCTTTCAGCGGAAGGTGTTGTCGGAATTCATGACCTTGTTCTGCACAGTTACGGCAACTCAAAAGTTTACGGTTCTCTTCATGCAGAAGTGCCTGCAGATATTGATATTCTTCACAGCCATGACACAATAGACCTTATTGAAAGGCAAATAAAAGAGCAACTCGGCATAGAAATTTCAATACATATGGATCCTATTATCAATGACGAACGCACTCACGAATTAAAAGACATGGTCACAAAAACGGTTGTCGGTATTTGCAGTGATGCCACAATCCATGATTTCAGAATTGTTGACGGACCAACTCATACCAATTTGATTTTTGATGTTGTACTGCCCAGAAAAGCGGCTTACAGCGAACAGGAATTCAAAGAACTGCTTGCTCTTAAAATCAAATCGGAAAACGAAAGATATTTCACTGTAATTAATGTTGACAGAACATATATGGGATAAATTATCGGGCACAGCAAAAACTGTGCCCGTTTTTATTTACAAAACTGAATTTTTATGTTAATAATTAAAGTGTAAATGTTTTGAGGAGATGATAATATGAAAAAAGCAATCAAAAGCACTCTCGCCATCATCCTTTCGGCAGTTATCATGCTTTCTACAACAACTGCCTATGCCGTAAATGATAACAGCAGAATCATTGCAGCATCGAACTTTGTGAATACAATTATTAACGGCGCTTTTTGGGTTGCTGAAAGGTTATTCCCCACTCCGGATTATCAGACCGTTGATGAATATTTTGCAGGTGACAGCAAAAATTTCTATGAAGGAACAGAAATTTTTCTTGATAAACCTGCTGAAGGTGCAAAATGGAGCCTTGGCTTCGGCAAAGCAAGTATTGTCCCTGAAAACCTTGCTGACGGTTCAAAAGAATATTATACAGGCGGTTATTTCACTCAAAAAATCAACTCCGTTTACGATGATCAGGGAGTTAACGCAATTGCTCTCAATGATGGTTCAGGCAGAGGCACAGCAGTTTTTGCGGCTGTTGACGGTCTCGGGGTAAATAATGCTGATATCAGAAAAATAAGGGCAGAAGTTAAAAATAAACTTGAAGCGAAGAACATTAAAAATGATATCATTGCAATTAATATTAACAGCACTCACTGCCATACGGTTATCGACACTCAGGGTTTTAATCTTGACCTTATTCTGAAAATGTTTACAAACATGTTCTCCTTTCTTCCTTTTATCGCTCCTGTAAGAAGCACAGATAATGAATTTATTGATAAAATGATTGACGGAGCATCAGATGCAATCGTGGATGCTTACCTCGCCATGGAAACAGGCAGCCTTTATTATTTTGAAACTGCAGGAATAGGCAGAGATGATGAAAAAGGTGTTTACTCAGATGACGAATATGCATATCTTACCAATAAAAGATATGACACTGAGGGATTTCAGCACACTATAGCATGCTTCAAATTTATTCCCGATAACGCCGAATCAAACGCAACCGTGTTTTCAAATTTCGGCGCACATCCCACAACAATTAACAGAGCAACAGAAAAACTCTCTGCCGATTTTCCACATTACATTGAGAAAAGTATCAATGAAAGCGGCATGAACTTTATGTTCATTCAGGGCGCACAGTCGCCTATCTCCGTAAGAAAAGGCGGAGTTGAAACAAAATCCGTTCTTGATAAAGTTGCCGCCGAAGCAGAAGGCGATCCAAATGCATCGGATTACACTGCCGCCAAATCCCTCGGCTATGAGTTTGCAAGACTTATTCTCGATGCTCAGTCAAAGGCTGTTCCCGTTGAACCTGTTCTTAATATTGATATGGATGAATGCACCGTTAAACTTGACAGAGGTCTTATGCAACTCGGCGCTGCATCACAGTTATTGGGATTTACAACTGTTTTTGATAATTCGAGCAGCAGCGGCTACTCGCTTGTTACGGAAGTCGGTTACATTGAAATAGGCACGAATATTGCAATGATAACCGTTCCTGGTGAACTTATCCCCCAACTTGTTTACGGCAATGTTGTAACAGCAGAAGACGCTTACCTCGGAACTTCATGGGAACTTTCTCCCACTGCCGATGCAATCAGAATATCCGACCCCGATAAGACAGTTCTTGTTATGGGGCTGTGCAACGATGCAATCGGATATATTATCCCCGACAATGACTTTGCTCCGTTTATAACCGATTCCCTCTGGGCAATGGAAATAGGCGAATTCAGACTCGGCGAAGAAATCTTCGGCAAATACCACAGACATTATGAAGAACTTCTTTCAGCAGGAGGCAGTTCCGCTTCATCGGTTATTTCCGCAGCAAACAGCCTTGCTCAAAAGTATAATTCTGCCAAATGATTTACAAAATATTGTGCCTATCGGCAAATTGAACAAAAGAAGCACAAAATATTGTATATTTTTTTCTTGCTTATTTTTCGATATAGTCTTTCAAAATTTATTAAAATATAGTAGAATAATGTTGATATAATATTTTGCGGAGGATTTGGACATGCCCGATTACGAAGATTTCAGAACTATACCCGTCGGTCAACTCGGAATCATTGCGCTTCCCGGTTGCGAAGAAGTAGCAAAAAAAATTGACAACTACCTTGTTACATGGAGAAAAGAGCGCGAAAGCGAACACAAAATGACTCTCCCGTTCGTTGGCTATGAAAGAGATACTTATATTATCAAAGCCTCTTTCCCCAGATTCGGTACAGGTGAAGGCAAGTGCGTTATCAACGAAACCGTCAGAGGTTTTGATGTGTTTATTCTTTGCGATCCATTCAACTACGGTGTTGAATACAAAATGTACGGACGCTATGTGCCCATGAGTCCTGATGACCACTTCTCAAACCTCAAAAGAGCAATCAGCGCAATTGCAGGCAAGGCAAGAAGAATCAACGTTATCATGCCCATGCTCTATGAAGGCAGACAGCACAGACGTTCAAGCAGAGAATCACTCGACTGCGCCGATATGCTGCGTGAACTTTGCCTCAACCTCGGCGTTGAGAACATCATAACTTTTGATGCTCATGACCCCAGAGTACAGAATGCAATTCCTCAGAACGGATTTGAAAATGTTCAGCCCGTTTATCAGATGATAAAGGCTATGTGCAAGAACATCCCTGATCTCAATATCGACAACAACCACATGATGGTTATTTCACCTGACGAAGGCGGCATGAGCCGTTGTATCTATTTCTCAAGCGTTCTCGGTCTTGACCTCGGTATGTTCTATAAGCGCCGCGATTATTCTGTAATCATTGACGGCAGAAATCCCATTGTTGCCCATGAATTCCTCGGCACAAATGTTGAAGGCAAAGACGTTATCATCATTGACGATATGATTTCATCAGGCGATTCAATGATTGAAGTTGCAACAAAACTTAAGGAACTCAAAGCAAACAGAATATTTATCTGTGCTTCGTTCGGTCTTTTCTGCAACGGTCTTGAAACCTTTGACCAGGCTTATGCAGACGGTCTTATTGATAAAGTTTTCACAACAAACCTCATCTACTCTCCCAAAGAATTGCTTTCAAGAGAATGGTATGTAAGCGTTGATGTATCAAAATATTGTTCATACATTATTGATACACTCAACCATGACGAATCCGTCAGCAGTCTTCTTGACCCCAAAGACAGAATCCATAAACTTCTCACAAAATACGGCTTTGAAAGCCATATTACCAACAAATAATTTTTTGCCGCCGAAGCCCTGCTCTTCGGCGGTTTTTTAACAGGTGGTACTACTATGCAAAACAAAGAACTAACTTTCAAAAACGGTAAATTCAGAATAATGCAAATTGCAGATACGCAGGAAATTCCTGCCGTATCGCCGGATACAATTAAACTCATCTGTGCTGCCCTCGATGCCGAAAAGCCTGACCTCGTAATTTTCACGGGCGACCAGATAAAAGGCTACTCTTCTTTCTTTCTCGGAGAAAAAGGCAAGGCAAACGCAGAATCAACAATAAAAGAACTTATCAGACCGCTTGAAGACCGTGGAATACCGTTTACAATGACCTTCGGTAATCATGACGGTGAGGCCGCATTAAAAAAACCGGAACAGTTTGAACTCTATAAACAGTCACCCATGTTTGTATATGCCGATGCAGCATCAGAGGATGATAATGCCACCTTTTGCCTTAGCATTGATAATAAATTCCTTGTTTACGTTTTTGATACCCATTCAAAAGCGCCAAACGGCGGATACAGCGGAATCAATGCTCAGCAACTTGAATGGTACCGCACGGTAAGGGATTCATATGAAACACCCCTGCCCTCTCTTGTTTTTCAGCACATTCCCACACCCGAATACTTTGATGTAATAAAAAAGGTGCGCCGTTTCACAAAAGGTGCAGTCAGAGCATACGGCAACCGCAAAAACGAATTTTTCACGCTTGACCCTCATAACAGCGGTCTGCGTGATTTCATGGGCGAATCCCCTGCCGCACCGTTTGAAAACATCGGTCAGGTTGATGCATTCCTTGAAAAAGGTGAAGTGCTGGGTCTTTATGTCGGTCATGACCATATAAACAGTTTTGTTTCAAATTATAAAGGCATTGACCTCGGTTATACACAGGGCGCAGGTTTCAACGTTTACGGACCGGGCTATAACAGAGGTGTACGCGTATTTGATATATACGAAAACGGAACATATGAAACACGAACCTCAACTTTCGGTGAACTTTGCGGAAAAGGTGTTGATAATAAAGCAAAGTTTGCACTTTATTCATATGCTCCTACAAGCGTTTCACAAGTCACAACAGCAGTTAAGGAATTTGCGGTTGTTGCAGGCGCAGTTGCCGCTGTTGCGGGAATAGTTAAATTGATAAAGAAGAAATAAGCAGAAAAAGACCCTCGGAGTGATCCGAGGGTCTTTTCAAATTACTTCAAAAAATTAAGTTTGCAGATAATGGGAGGCTCTTTTGATTTGCCCTTACAAATATCCACAAAGCAGATTATTTTGATAACCGTAATAACAACAATTGCAATTGCTCCGACTGCAGGTACAATATATGTCCAACAGAACACGGCTGTAACAAGCGTTACAAGAGCGTTGATAACCATTATTTTCAATGCCTGTCTGAGATGGAATGCAACATAAGGCGAATTATTCTGCGAAAGCAGAGCAATAAGAACGCCAACCGTGCCCATAAGATAAAGAAGCATGGCAATAACCTTGTTATCAGAAATATCCTTGGCATCAAACTCTGCAGTGTGGTCATAAGGTTCTGCGGAAACCGGAGGCGGAGAAGGCTGAGTCTGTGACTGATTTTGAGCAGACTGAGTGAAATGGGATGTAAAAGGAATATCGCCATTGCCGGAATACGATGTTTTCTTCACTTCCTGTGCAGGTGCAGCCTGTTCAACGGGCTCAAAAACCGCTCCGCAGGTTGTGCAGTATTTTGCGTTATCGTCTAAAGGAGTGCTGCAATTGGGACAAAACTTCATATTTTTTCCTCCTGTCAGTTATTATCAACCGCTTTGAAATATTTAACAAAACTTTCGCCGTCACTGTTTCTGAGCGTGGTAAAAGCAAGTCCTGCGTTCATAAGCAATGCGCCGGAATAAACTTCATCTGTATCTTCATCAATATAGTATTTATCGGGGTCAAGACCTTTGAGTTTTATGTAGAATGCTCTGTCAGCAGGTTCTCTCATAATGACACTTGTAAGAAGCGCTTCATTTTTATCTTCTGAAACAAATTCCCATGCAACTCTGTAGGGGTTTTCAAAAGGTGTAACAAGCCTGTAAAGGTCGCCGAAATGGATTACATCATAATACTTGTGGTATTCCTTGACTTGACGTTTTACAATACGCTTGTCTTCCTCGGTAAATTTATTCGGGTCAAGTTCATAACCGAACGAGCCCCAAAGAGCAACATTTCCCTTTGTATCATAACCCGTTCTTCTGCAGGCAGAAACATGAGCACCCATTGTTGATGCAGGGTAACAAAGCGATGTGCCGAACTGAATTGTAAGGCGCTCAATGGGGTCTGTGTTGTCACTTGTCCAGATCTGAGGTGAAAAATAGAGCATTCCGGGGTCAAAACGTCCGCCGCCACCCGAACAGTTTTCAATCAGCATATCGGGAAACGCCTTTGTAAGCCTGTCCATAACATCATATGTTCCGAGAACATAACGGTGGAAAACTTCTTTCTGCTGTTCGGGAGGTAGAATTGCAGAACCGACTTCGGAAAGATTGCGGTTGAAATCCCATTTAAGGTAGTCAATTTTGCATGTTGAAAGCACCTTATACATCTCGCCGAAAATGTAATCACGCACATCCTGTCTTGAATAGTCAAGAACATACTGAAAACGGCCGATTGACTTTTCTCTGTTCGGAACATGAAGACACCAATCGGGATGGGCACGGTAAAGGTTGCTGTCCCTTGAAATCATTTCAGGTTCATACCATATACCGAATTTTATGCCGAGAGCATTGATTTTTTCAACAAATTCAGCAAGTGTTCCGCCGAGTTTCTCTTCATTTACCTGCCAGTCACCGAGACCGCTGCGGTCTGAATTTCTGTCACCGAACCAACCGTCGTCCATAACAAGCATATCAATGCCGAGTTCCTTTGCTCTCTCTGCAAATGTTACAAGTTGTTCTCCTGTAAATTCCATGCCCGTTGCTTCCCAGTTATTAATAAGCAAGGGGCGTTTGATATCTTTCCACTTGCCTCTGACAAGGTGTTTTCTGTAAAGTCTGTGGAAGATACGGCTCATTTCACCGATGCCGTCGGGAGAATAAACCATAACAACTTCGGGGGCACTGAAACTTTCGCCTGCTTTGAGTTGCCAGCCGAAATTTTCGGGATTGATACCCATAACAACCCTTGTACCCGAATTCTGATTTACCTCTGCTTCAAAAACAAAGTTGCTGCTGTACACAAGGTTAAAGCCGTATGCACTGCCGTAATCTTCAGTTGCACCTTTTTCGACAAGAGCGGCGAACGGATTATGGTGATGGCTTGAAGAACCTCTTTTGCTTGAAACAAGTTGCCTGCCATGAGCAAGAGGACGCCTTTCAAGCGCTCTTTCCTTACCCCATCTGCCGTAAAGGCTGAGCATTTCGTAATCATGTGTATGGAAATCAACGCATGTACTCATGACCTTTTCAATCTCAACGGTTTTATCCGAATTATTGATAACCTTAACGCTTCTTGTCATTGCCCCGAGTTTTTCAAAAACAGTATAGAAAAGCACTGCCTGAATGCCTGTTACGGCATCCTCGGTAAGAAGTTCAAGCGTTGTTGCATCTTCATCATTTTCAACATAAAGTGCGGGAAGGCCCTCTATTGCAGGCTTGCCCGAGTAAATTTTATGTGAAACATAACGCATATCGGTTGTATTATTGCCGTCGGCATTTTTTATGGCAATTGCAGATGTTCTGAAATCGCCTGCGCCATTGCCCGAATACTCAAAAGGATTGATATCGGGAGAAAAACGCCAGTCATCAACATTTATATTCATTGGGCTGAATGATGCGAAACCGCCTGTATAACGGAAAGATGTAAGGTTATTATCAGGGATTTTGGCACCGTAATAAAGATGAACAAGATAGTTCTGTTCGTAAATTTCAAAAACATAACTTGAA
This sequence comes from Oscillospiraceae bacterium, assembly GCA_015065965.1. Classification (GTDB taxonomy): domain Bacteria; phylum Bacillota; class Clostridia; order Oscillospirales; family Acutalibacteraceae; genus CAG-177. The sequence continues at coordinate 6,134 of SVPH01000010.1, read as the reverse complement.
GTTGCCGTATCAAGTTTAAAAATCTTTTTTTCACTGTCAAAAACTATGGACATTTTATTTCTCCTTAATCATTCGGTTAATATTTTCTCTGAATTCAAGAAGCCAATCATTTTCATGTGGATACTCCATAAAAGTCAGAGGCTTAAATAAATCTTTATCAATAAGTTCAAGCACTTTATCCCTGCCGATTTTGCTCTCAAGCAGTTTAAGCGCCATCATATCCTCAAAACCGTCATAGAAAACCTTAAGGCGGATTGAAGCATATGTATCTCCGTCCGGAGCAGGATAAACCACAAATGAATCGCCTGAAGGAAAACTTCCGCCGGCATCGGTTATTTTATAGGGATCAATTGCTTTAATTGAGTATTGGCTGTTATAGAAGTTATAACCCCAATGCAAAAAGCCCTTTACATCATATTTATAGAGGAGCAGACCAAGAACTCTGTTACGCAATGACGGCATTGCAACAAAGCGGTTAGGGAGATAAGCATGACCCTGACAACAACAGTAATATGTCCAGAGTTCCGGAACTTTTCCTGCAAAATCAGTTATGTCATCCTCACACGGAATCGGATTTTTCACAGCGCCTTTTTCATAGAATTCATAATCCGAAAGAGCATCAATAACTTTAAAACCGGGGAAGATTTTTGCAATAAGTTCTGCTCTTTTGGCATATGTTTTCAGTTGCTTTTCATTAGGTTCATCGGAAACATGAAGCATGCACTTATCCTTTATGCCTTCTTTTTCGACAACCTTGATAAACGCTGCCGCAAATTGAGCAAGAAATTCATCATAGGCTTTGCTTGATGTTCTTGTAAACCAACCGAAAATCTTTTTCTCTCTGCCTTTTCTGTCAAGAGCAACAATCTTTGGAGCATGTTTCGCTCCCCACTGAGTATAGAAATGGCTGATTTCAAAGTATTCTATTCCGCACTCTTTGCAAAGCGCAACCCATTTTCTGAAATTTGAGAAATCAAAATAATATTTTCCGCCACTGATGCGTACTTTTACAAGTTGAACGGTTCTTCTTTCACCGCCGACTTTTGTATCAAGCGGAGGAGTAAAAACAGGAGTAAGAATGCTGTTCATACCGTGCTCAACTGCTGTTTTTATGTAATTTTTGCAAATACGCCAATATTCATCGCTGAAAGGCTCAACACCGTAATAATTGCAAAGGCAATCTGAATGAAACCAGTTTGTATAAATAAGTTCCTGCTTGGGAAGAAGGGCATCAATAACCTCAATTTCAACTTCTCCGCTGCCTGCACACTTGCCGTTTTCATAGAGTTTGAAAGACATCGCGTTTTTACCTGTACAGTTGCCGTTCGGCATAACTTCAACCCATATGCTGTACCATTTACCGCCGTCAATTTTTATTTCACCGCTGACGGGCACAATGTAATCGGGATAATTTCCTGAAGTTTTTCGGAGATAAAAATCATCGGAATTTTCAAGGCATGCACTGCCGACAGGCACATCCTTAACCAGAAACGCGCTTGCATATTTTGCAAGTTCACCGCCTAATTCAAATGTTACTGCAGAATCTTTTTCGGAACAAAAAGCAATCTGAAAAGAAGATCGTTCGTTTTTCATCATTGAAAATCCGTTTATTGCGCTTGCTGACGGTTTTTCATCAAAAAAAACTTTTTCAAGTGAACTTAAAACTATTAATTCCATTTTATTGCCTCCGTTTTATTTTGCTGCACTCATTTTACAGTCTTTTTCAACAGTTTTATCAATTGCCGTTATAACCGACTTTTCAAATCCCGTTTCTTTAAGGCTGCAAACACCTTCAATGGTTGTGCCGCCGGGTGAACAGACATTTTTGATGAGTTCACCTGCAGAAAGCGGACTTTCCATCATAAGTTTTGCGCTGCCGAAAAGCATTTGAGCCGCAATATCCTGCGCAGTTTTTGCCGGCAAACCGTATTTTATGCCTGCCGTTGCAAGTGCATCGGCAAACATAAATGCAAAAGCAGGTGCTGACCCTGCAAGAGCAGTAAAAGCAGAAAAATATTTTTCTTCAAGTTCAACATACTTGCCGAAACATGCACAAAAATCTGCCGCAAAATCTTTTTCAGCCTGTGTTACGGTATCTGAAAAACACAGTGCAGTCATTGACTCCCCTGCAGCAGCATTAAGATTAGGCATTATGCGTGCAACTTTTACATCAAACCCGAAATATGCTGTTATTTTTTCAACACCTGTTCCTGCTGCGGTTGAAATAACAAGAGATTCCCTTGCTTTGACTTCATTGCTGATATCGCCTGCAAGAGAGGCAAAATCCTTTGGCTTAACCGCTATAACAACGTTATCGCACTCTGCAGCAACCTGATTTGCACTGCTTGCGGTATTAACGGAAAGTTCTGATTTAAGTTGGCAGACTTTTTCGCTGTTTATATCGTAAATTAATATTTCCTCGGGCTTAATGATACCTGCTGCAACAACGCCTCTAAGAATTGCGCTTGCAAGGTTACCCGTGCCGATAAATCCTAATTTCATTGTGTTCTCCTTATCAAAACAGCGCAAAGCACGCTATGATGCTTTGCGCTGTGTCTAACATTAAAGTTGTGATGTACAGTTGGGGCATCTTGTTGCCTCGATTGCAATTTCACTCTTGCAGTAGGGGCACTCTTTTGTTGTAGGTGCTGCAGGTGCTTCTTCTTCCTTTTTCTTTGCTTTTTCGGAAACGTTGTTGATTCCCTTTACAAGAAGGAAGATAACAAATGCCATTACAAGGAAATTGAGAATTGCGCTGACAAATGTGCCGATGTTTACTGTTGCTGCGCCTGCTTCTTTTGCAAGTTCAAGAGTTGCATATTCATTACCGTCAAGAGCAACAAACCAGTTTGCAAAATCAAGGCCCTTTGTTGCAAGGCTGATAACAGGCATTACGATATCGTCAACAAGTGATTTAACGATTGCCTGAAATGCACCGCCGATGATAACGCCGACTGCAAGGTCAACAACATTGCCTCTCATAATAAATTTTTTAAATTCTGCCATGAAACCTTTCATAATTTTAACCTCCGTTAATTAAATTACTATTACAATTTACCAAATTTTTTATTAAAGGTCAACACCTTCAAGATTAAAATTTGGAATAAAACTTTCAATTGCTGATTCTTTGCTTTGAAAATAGCAATTTTCAAAACCCATTGCAAGAATTTTTTCCTTCACAATAGCATATTCACGCGATGACAGTTTGCGGTTGACAGGCGGCAATTCCTTTGCCTTGCCGAACGGCGTATACTGCCTCATAACGCTTATATATGTTTCTATAGGGAGATTATCTCTTACCCACTCAAACACCTTGACCGCCTGAGAAATATTGCCGGGCAAAACCATGTGCCTGATTATAATTCCCTTTTTGGCAAGACCGTTTTCATCCGTTTCAACCGTACCGACCTGACGGTGCATCTCAAGCACTGCCGATGATGCATATTCAAAGTAATTCTCCGCCCCTGAATATCTCAATGCAGGTGCAGAGTCAAAATATTTTATATCAGGCAAATAAATATCAACAAGCCCTTCAAGCAGTTTCAGTGTTTCCGCTTTTTCATAACCGGAAGAATTATAAACAACCGGCACGGGTGATTTATATTCTCTCAGCACCTTTGCAAGCATGGGAACATAATGAGTAGGCGTTACAAGATTGAGGTTATGAACACCCTTTTCAATCAACACATCAAATATTTTCATCAGATGTTTTTCATCAACTTCCATGCCGTATGCACGATGGCTGACATCGTAATTCTGACAAAAAACACAACCGAGATTGCATCCCGAAAAAAACACGGTACCCGAACCGTTTTCACCGCTCAGGCAAGGTTCTTCCCAATAATGCGGTGCCGCTCTTGCAACCTTTATTTTTTCACCGACTCCGCAAGCGCCGTTTTCTGCGCTTCTGTCTGCCATACAGTTTCTCGGACAGATTGAGCATTTCACAGGCTATCACTTCCTTTATTTATAAATTATATTATAAATATTTTATAAAAGCAAGGCATTGCATTATTAATAAATATAGTGTATAATAGAACAGAATATAATGCAGAGGTGAGAGTATGCTTCTTACAATTGATATCGGGAACACCAACATAACAATGGGTGTTTACAATAATGATGAACTTATCTTCGTTTCACGCCTTGCAACAGACAGAGCAAAAATGCCTGACCAATATGCAGTTGACTTCAAGCAGATTTTTTCACTTTATAATACACCTCAAAACAGTTTTGAAGGTGCAGCAATCAGCAGCGTTGTGCCTGAACTTTCATCAACCGTCAGCGAAGCGGTAAAAAAAGTAACAGGATGCAAACCGATGATTCTCGGCCCCGGCATCAAAACAGGCATGAACATACTTATAGACAACCCTGCCCAACTCGGCGCAGACCTGCTTGCAGGCTGCGTAGGTGCTGTTGCACTTTATCCTCTGCCCTGCCTTGTTATTGACCTTGGCACAGCAAGCAAAATCAGCGTTATTGATAAAAACGGTGCTTTCTGCGGCTGTACAATCACTCCGGGCATAGGAATTTCGCTTGATGCGCTTTCTGCAAGAACATCGCAACTTCCCAGCATAAGTCTCAAAACACCTAAAAGAGCAATAGGCAAAAACACAGTTGATTCAATGCAGTCGGGTACTGTTTTCGGCTATGCATCAATGATAGACGGTCTTTGCGAGAAACTTGAAGATGAACTGGGTGAAAAGGTTTTAACCACAGTCGCTACCGGCGGACTTGCAAAAGACCTTGTTAAAAGTTGCAAACGCGACATAACATATAACGGAGACCTTATTCTCTACGGTCTTAAAGTCCTTTATGAAAAAAACAAAAAATAGTATATATTTAATTCTATTTCGCTAAATTTTGCGTTGCATCTCAATATCAACAGGATAGATTTCGATGCCGTATGGCGTAAATATATCCCGTTAATAAAGGGAGCAGCAGCAAGGAGGAATATATAATGTCAAAACCCGCAAAAACAAAACGCATACTGCGTTTGACCCAACTGTCCGTGCTTGTTGCATTGCTGTTGATTTTCGGCTTCACAAGCATCGGCTACATCAAAATCGGCGTTATAGAAATAACGCTGAACATTATTCCCGTTGCCATAGGCGCAATTGTACTCGGACCTTCTGCCGGGGCAATATGCGGAACGGTTTTCGGTCTGACAAGTTTCTGGCAGGCAGTTTCGGGAATGAGCGCATTCGGCGCAATGCTTGTTAATGTCAGCCCTGTTCTTACCTTTATCCTCTGCTTTGTGCCGAGAATTCTTGAAGGTTGGCTGACCGGTCTTATTTTTAAGGGACTTTCGGCAAAATGTAAAAACAACTCTGTTCCCTGCGCAGTATCAAGCATCTGCTGTCCTCTTATAAACACGCTTCTTTTCGTAGGAGGTTTTATACTTCTTTTCGGTCAGACAGATGTGTTTGCCTCACTCTACGGTCAATCCACAGCATCAAACATAATCGGTTTCTTTGCTTGGTTTGTAGGTCTTAACGGAGTTGTTGAAGCAATTGCAGGATTTGTAATTTCCACAGCCGTTTCAAAAGCATTGCTTACCGCAAACAAGCGTCTGGTTTAAAATATAGTAAGACAAAGTAAGGTGATTAAATGCCCATTAAAATAGCAAATGAGTTGCCCGCTCATAAGGCACTGGAAAGTGAAAACGTATTCGTAATGACTGAGGACAGAGCGGTTTCGCAGGATATTCGCCCTCTGAACATACTCATTCTCAATCTTATGCCCACAAAAATTGAAACTGAAACTCAACTTCTCAGGCTTTTGAGCAACTCGCCTCTTCAGGTTGAAGTTGAACTTCTTCAGGTTAAGTCACACAAGTCCAAAAACATTTCGCAGGAACATATGCTCAAATTCTATAAAACATTTGATGAAATATGTGATAAAAAGTATGACGGTTTTATTGTTACGGGAGCACCCGTTGAAAACCTCGAATTCGAGCAGGTCGACTATTGGGATGAACTTTGTGAAATCTTTGAGTGGAGCAAAAAGAACGTTTACTCAACCTTTCATATCTGCTGGGGTGCACAGGCTGCCCTTTATTACCACTACGGTGTTCCTAAATATCCTCTAAAAGAAAAACTTTTCGGTGTATTCCCTCATAAATGCCTTGATCC
>SVPH01000042.1 GCA_015065965.1 Oscillospiraceae bacterium | reverse complement strand
AGATGAAGTTGAAAACGAATATATTGAAAAGATACTTTTTAACACAAAACGGCTTTCGGAGCTTGTAAGCAACATTCTTCTACTTTCAAAGGTTGATAACAAGGCTATTCAGGCAAAGAAAACAACCTACCGTCTTGATGAGCAGATAAGGCAGTCAATCGTTCTTCTTGAACCGAAATGGAGTGCAAAGGAAATTGACTTTGATGTTGATTTGGATGAGATTGAATATACGGGCGATGAAAGCCTGATGTTCCATGTGTGGAATAACCTTATCGACAATGCAATCAAGTTCAGCCCCGAAAACGGACTTGTAAGAATGAGTCTCAAAAGAACAGATGAGAAAATAATCTTCACCATAGAAGATGAAGGCTGCGGAATAAGTGACGAAGAAAAGAAGCATATTTTCAATAAATTCTATCAGAGCGACAGCTCCCACAAAGCCGAAGGTAACGGTCTGGGGCTTGCTCTTGTGAAAAATATTCTTAATCTCTGCGGTGGAGAGATATCCGTGACAGACGGCAAAAACGGCGGTGCAAGATTTGAGGTTGTATTGTAACGATGAAATATGAACGCAGAACAGAGCAGCATTTGTTTTTCATATGCTGCTCTGTTGCTATATCAACAATTGTTGAATTTTATTGAAAACTGTTGAAAAATTGCGGCAAAATAATAGAATTATAGATATACAAGTCAGAAAGAGGGGCAATCGTTATGAAAAAACATATAGCAAACATCGTCAGTTTAAGCAGAGTTGCAGGAGCGATAGTCTTGTTTTTCTGCAAGGACATTTCCGCTTTGTTTTTGTCCGTTTATGTTTTCTGCGGCTTTACCGATCTCGTAGACGGACCTATTGCAAGAAAAACGGGAAGCTCAAGCTCGCTCGGTGCAACGCTTGATACCGTCGGAGATGTTATGACATATCTCGCATTGACAAAAATTCTGGTTGCTAAAAAGCTTGTTCCTTCATGGATTCTGATATGGATAATAACTGCAGGAGTTATGTTCGGAATCTGTGCACTCATTTCAAACCGAAGATTCAAAAAATTCTATCTGCCGCACACCTGGCTCGGCAAGATATTCGGCGGCTCGGTTTTTGTTTTACCGATAGCAATGCAGTTTATGCCCGGAGAAATCTGGATGTCTGTAATATGCACCGTTGCGAGCATCCACGCACTTGAGCTTTTCTATATCCAGCTCAGAAGCAAAGAAGCTCTGCCGTTTGTTGCGACGGTATTTCACGTTGAAAAATAATTTTTTAGAGGTGCTTTATGAAAAAACTTGAATGGAAAACCTTGCTTAAAATCGGTGCAGTCGTATTCGCACTCTTTCTTTTAATTCATTATTGGAGCAACATTTCGGGCATTATAGGAACAGTTATTTCTGCGGCAACTCCGATTTTTATCGGACTTGTTATGGCTTACATCATAAACATATTGATGAGCTTTTTTGAACGTCATTATTTTCCGAAATCATGCAAAAAATCTGTTGCAAAAAGCCGCAGACCCGTTTGTTTGACAGCTGCAATTTTTTCAATAATCGGAATCGTTGCATTGGTTATTGTTCTTATTGCACCCCAACTGACAAGCTGCATAAAATTGCTTGTTGCCGAATTGCCAGGTGCAATTGAACTTGCCATAAACAAACTTAAAGAAATGAATATTCTTTCCGATGATTTGTTCAACTCTCTGTCTGTGATTGACTGGAAATCAAAAATCGGTGATATTGTAAAGACCTTAACAACAGGTCTCGGCAGCGTTATGGATGTTGCTGTTTCGGCGGTCACATCCGTATTCTCAGGAGTATCGAATGCGGTTATCGGATTTATCTTTGCCTTGTATCTGCTGCTTGATAAAAACAGACTTTCGGGACAGATCAAAAGAGTAAGTGACAGATATATTCCTCATCGTTTTGCAGAAAAAATCACTCATATTTTATCGGTTGCAAACGATTGTTTTCACCGTTTTATTGTCGGTCAGTGCACCGAAGCGGTTATTCTCGGCACACTCTGTATGGTCGGTATGCTTATTCTCAGACTGCCTTATGCCCCTATGATTGGTGCGCTTATCGCATTTACCGCACTCATTCCTATTGTCGGTGCATTTATCGGAGCAGGTGTCGGTGCGTTTCTGATATTTATGGAGTCGCCTATAAAAGCTGTGATATTCCTTGTATTCATCGTTGTTTTGCAGCAAATTGAAGGCAACCTTATTTATCCCAAAGTCGTCGGTTCATCAATCGGTCTGCCGGGAATATGGGTGCTTGCAGCAGTTACAGTCGGCGGCGGAGTGCTCGGCATCGGCGGAATGATGATAGGCGTCCCCGCAGCAGCAGCCGTTTACAGACTTATAAAAGAAAATCTGAATTTGCCTGCTGATAAAATGAAAGAGAAGCAAAACACCATTATACAAAAAGTTAATTAATACACGTCAAAACTCGGAATACAATGTATTTCGGGTTTTGTGCATTGATATGTTAAAAAACTGTGACATTATGGGAGAAACACTTGACACGGTGTATATAACGGTTTATAATTGAACTGTTCATTTGTGAACTGTTTGTTTTGCGTTAATAAGGAGGTTCTATGAATAATATTCTTGAAAATATCTTTTTGAGCAAAGAATTGTACCAATCAATTTTAACTCCGGTTTGCTTAAAACACGAAATGACACACGCCGAAATGATAACCTTGCTTTTCCTTGCAGGTAATCCCGAACTGAACACCGCTACAGATGTCGTAAAAGGACGGAGATTAACAAAATCGGCGGTATCCATGGCAGTGAGATCACTTCACGAAAAAGGACTTGTTTCCGGTGAATTTATCGACGGCAATCACCGCTCGATTCACCTCAGTGTATGCGACAAGGCGAAAACCATTCTTGAAGAAAGCCAAGCGGCTCAAAACTCATTTTTTAATATTCTGTTTGAAGGCTTTTCGGACTCGGAAAAAGAAAATCTTAAAAATTATCTTGAAAGAGTTTCAACAAATATCAGGACATATCACAATATAAAAAACTAAATTTTTTAGTTATTTTTTAATTTTTATATAATCAAAGATAAAGAGGTAATCAAATCATGGCAAAGAAACAATTTAAAACCGAATCAAAAAAGCTGCTGGATATGATGGTTAATTCCATCTATACCCATAAAGATATTTTTCTTCGCGAACTCATCTCCAATGCGAGCGACGCGATTGATAAGCTCTATTTCCGCTCCCTGACCGATGATACGGTAAAGCTGACACACAGCGACTATGAAATCCGTTTGAGCGTTGACAAAAATGCTCGCTCATTGACAATCGCCGACAACGGCTGCGGTATGTCAAAAGATGAACTTGAAAACAATCTGGGCACTATTGCAAAAAGCGATTCATTTGATTTCAAAAACGACCCTGAAAACAAGAACGGCGAACAGATTGACATTATCGGTCAGTTTGGTGTTGGTTTCTATTCTGCTTTTATGGTTGCAGACAGAATTACGGTTGAAAGCCGTGTTTACGGTTCCGATGAGGCATATTGTTGGGAATCAAGCGGTGCAGACGGTTATACAATCAACCCCTGCGAAAAAGAAACTGCCGGCACGGTTATTACTATTTGTCTGAAAGCCGACACCGATGATGAAAAATACAGTGACTATCTGGAAGAATACAGACTTCGCAGCCTTGTAAAAAAATACAGTGATTATATACGTTATCCCATTCGCATGCAGGTTTCTCACAGCCATTTAAAGGAAGGCACCGAAAACAAATATGAAACCGTCACAGAAGATGAAACCCTTAACAGCATGGTTCCTCTTTGGAAAAAGAGTGCATCGGAAGTAACGGAAGAAGAATATGCACAGTTTTATCAGGATAAATATTTTGACTACGAAGCACCGCTCAAGGTCATCCGTCAGAAAGCAGAAGGCACTTCCAACTACGAAGCACTGATGTTTATTCCTGCACACGCACCGTTTGATTATTACAGCAAAGATTTTGAAAAAGGCTTGCAGTTGTATTCCAGAGGTGTGCTGATTATGGAAAAGTGCAAGGATTTGCTGCCCGACCATTTCAGCTTTGTAAGAGGTCTTGTTGACAGTTCGGACCTTTCTCTCAACATATCACGTGAGATGCTGCAGCAGGACAGACAGCTGAAGATTATAGCCAAAGCACTTGAAAAGAAGATAGCAGGCGAACTTAAAAAGATGCTTGAAAACGAACGTGAGAAATATGAGCAGTTCTTTAAAGCATTTGGCGCACAGCTTAAATGGGGTATCTATTCAAGCTACGGTACCAATAAGGATACGCTCCAAGATCTGATACTTTTCAAATCATCTTTAGAAGGCAATTATGTAACTCTTAAAGAGTATGTGTCACGTATGAAAGAGGGACAAGAAAAAATCTATTATGCTTACGGCGACAGTGTCGAAAAGATTTCATTGCTTCCGCAGGTTGAATCGGTAATCGGTCACGGTTATGAGGTTTTGTATCTTACCGAAGATATAGATGAGTTTGCTCTGCAGATGCTTCGCACCTATGATGAAAAAGAGTTTCTGAATGTCTGCGAGGAAAATCTTGACCTTGCAAGCGAAGATGAAAAGGAAAAAATAAAAGCCGAAAACGATGCCTCAGCAGAAATGTTCTGGTTTATGAAAGAAAGTATCGGTGACAATGTTTCAAAAGTTCGTTTTACCAATACTTTGCAAAATCATCCCGTCAGTCTTTCAAGTGAAGGCAATGTTTCAATGGGCATGGAGAAAGTTTTGAATAAAATGCCCGGCACGGAAGATCAGCATATCAAGGCAGAAATAGTTTTGGAAATCAACATTAATCATCCTCTCGCAGCAAAGTTAAAGGAACTGTTCGAGAACGATAAAGATAAATTGGCAACATACAGCAAGATACTTTTTGCACAGGCACGTCTTGTCAGCGGTATGACATTGGATAATCCTGCTGAAATCAGCAGCCTCGTTTGTGATCTTATGCTGTAAAATATGGCTGATTGCTAATAGTAAAACTAAAAGTGGGAAACGGTTTAAAAATGAAAAATACTGAATTTACAGTAAAGGAGATGAACGGCATTTGAAAAAGTCAGAAATAATTGAATATATTGCAGGTAAAGAGATTTTGTGTCAGAAAAATGATGCGATAGACCCAAATCTTTACGAGGAATACGGTGTTAAAAAAGGACTTCGCGACAAGAACGGTAACGGCGTTCTTGCAGGGCTTACCAATATTTCAAAAATTGTTTCATCAAAAACACAAGACGGTCAAAAGATTCCCTGTGACGGCGAGCTGTGGTATCGCGGATATCGTGTGGAAGAGCTTTTAAGCAGCCTTGGCGAAAATGAACTCGGTTATGAGAAGATTGCCTACCTCCTGCTTATGGGCGAACTTCCCGATGAATCGGAGCTTTGTCAATTCAGGAATTTAATCGGCGAGTGCCGTACACTTCCTTCAAACTTCACAAGAGATGTTATTATGAAGGCTCCGAGCAAAGATATTATGAATTCAATGACCCGAAGCATTCTTACTCTGGCATCTTATGATGAGCATATTGCCGATACTTCCGTCAGAAATTCTCTTCGGCAGTGCATTCAGCTTATCGGAGAATTTCCGCTGCTTGCGGTATACGGATATCACGCATATAATTACTCCGATAATATGGACAGTATGTTCATTCACCGCCCCGACCCTTCTCTTTCCACGGCAGAGAACTTTCTTATGATGCTGCGTCCCGACAAAAAATATACCCAAACCGAAGCGAAGGTTCTTGACACCGCATTGATTCTTCATATGGAGCACGGCGGAGGCAACAACTCAACCTTTACCACAAGAGTTATTACATCGTCGGGCTCAGACACCTATTCCACAATGGCGGCGGCAATGTCATCATTGAAAGGTCCGAAGCACGGCGGTGCAAACATCAAGGTTATGGAAATGATGGCGGATATTAAAAAGCATATTTCCGACTGTTCCGACAAGGATGAAGTGGCTGCATATCTGACGAAGATTGTAAATAAAGATGCTTTTGACAGAAAAGGGCTTGTTTACGGTATGGGACACGCAGTTTACTCCCTGTCTGACCCGAGAGAACGGGTGTTTAAAGGCTATGTGGAAAAGCTCGCACTGGAAAAAGGCCGTGAAAATGATTTGGAATTATATCGCAATATCGAGGAGCTTGCTCCGGAAATTATTGCGCAGCACAGACGCATCTACAAGGGCGTCAGCCCCAATGTGGATTTTTACAGCGGATTTGTATATGATATGCTGGGAATTCCGCAGGAGTTATATACCGCTATGTTCGCCATCGCCCGCATTGTGGGCTGGAGTGCCCACCGAATAGAAGAACTGATATGCACAGATAAAATCATTCGCCCTGCATATATGAGCGTTATGGAAGAACGGTAAGCAGAACCTGCGAATATCGATAAAGGAGTTATTCAAATGAAATATGAAATTGTTTATATAAGCGGTTCGGGAAACACCGAAAAGCTTGCTCACGGTATTGCTGACAGTCTTCCTCAAACAGATACATTTGTAACAGATCTTTCCTGTGAAGAAATAACAAAGCAGGCGGATGTTTACCTGATCGGATTCGGAATGAAGCGAGATGCTATTCCGCTTAAAATTATGGAAATTCTTGAGGAACTTGAAGATAAGACCATATTGTTTTTTGTTACCGCTTCCTTAAAACCCACGGAGGTTCACATTAAGGAGATTGAACGCAGATTAGAACCCTTTATGCCGAGCAACTGTGATTACAGAGGCTTGTATTTATGTCCCGGTCAGGTTTCAGATGAAACACTTGAAAAATTGCAAACCGTTCTCAATCAAGAACCGGATAACGAATGGGCAAATGCCGCTATGGAAAACTGCAGGCATACTTTAGGCCGTCCGAACCAAAACGACATTAACGAAGCCTGTGAATTCGTTCGCAAAAAGCTGAATGTAAACTAAATTAAATCGGTTTCAGCAATTCTGCTGTGAATAATGTTCATTGCTTAATAATGAAACCTGAAAATAACTCGGAGTGTTGTGACATTCCGAGTTTTTTCTATTCAGAAACAAAAAATATTAAATCAATCTTACATACTTTCACTGAACAGCAAAATTATTGTTGTATTTCTGCACCTTTCCATAGTATACTATAACTGTTAAACATTAGCAAAAGGGGAGATACAATGAAAGTTTCCGAAATGCCGTATCAGCGAATTACCGTAGAGGAGTTCAAAGAGCAGGCTGAAAAGATAATTGCAAAAATCAAGGCGGCGAAATCCGCAGAGGATTTGAAGTCGGCGAGGGATGAATATAACAAAATCAGCGAAGAGGTTGACACCGCCGCATCGCTTGCAAACTGCCGATTCACCCTCAACACAAGGGATGAATTCTACAATTCGGAGATGGATTATTACGATAACGCAATGCCGCTTTTCTCCGAGATTGAGAATGAATATAAAAAGGCGATGCTTGATTCATCATACAGAGCAGAAGCCGAAAAGCTCATAAATCCCAGAGTTTTCAAGGGCTTTGAGATGTCACTCAAAACTTTTTCACCTGAAGTAATTGAGGATTTGCAGGCTGAAAATGCACTCGTCACACGCTACTCAAAGTTTATGGGCGAGCTTGCGTTTGAGTTTGAGGGCGAAACAATGCCCCTCTCCGTATTGAGGGGTAAATTAGAAGATGACAGCCGTGATGTCCGCAGAAAAGCCGCAGAGGCTATCGGCAAAACTATGGAAGCGAACGCCGATACATTTGACGAAATCTTTGACGGTCTTGTTAAAATCCGCACTCAAATCGCCCGCAAACTCGGCTACAAAAACTTTGTTGAGCTTGGCTATTACAGAATGGGTAGGGTAGACTACGATGAAAAAATGGTTGCCGCATTCCGCAAGAGTGTTGAAACGGATATTGTTCCTGCCGTTGCAGAGTTAAAAGAGAGAATCCGCAACCGTCTTGGTCTTGATAAGATAATGTATTATGACGATGCAATCAGCGTTACAGGTGAGATGCCCAGACCCGTCATTGACACACCTGCAATCTTTGAGAACGCACTCAAGATGTATCACGATATGAAGCCCGAAATCGGTGATTTTATGCAGAGAATGCTCGATGCGGAAGCCTTTGATGTTGAAGCCCGTGACGGCAAATTCGGCGGTGGCTACTGCACCACATTTGCAAAGTACAAACAGCCGTTTATCCTTGCAAACTTCAACGGCACAAGCGGTGATATTGATGTTATCACCCACGAATTCGGTCACGCACTTGCTGCGGATTATATGTTCAAATTCGCCGAGCCCGACTATCCGACGGGTATGGAAACTCACGAGTGTCATAGCATGAGCATGGAATTTCTTTGCCATAAATATATGGATGATTTCTTTGGAAATAATGCGGATAAATACCGTTATAAACACATAGTTGATGCGCTTTCATTTATTCCTTACGGTGTTATTGTTGATGAATTTCAGCATGTTGTCTATGAAAATCCTGACCTGACACCGGATGAAAGAAAATACGAGTATCTGAAACTTGAAGAAAAATACAGACCGTATCTTTCGTTTGAGGGGATTCCCTATCTTGAACTCGGCACGCGCTGGCAGTATCAGATGCATATTTACGAAAGTCCGTTCTATTATATAGATTATTGCATTGCGCAGTGCGTTGCGCTCGGTTTTCTTTCTCTTTCAAGATCGGATTTTAACGATGCAATTGAAAAATATGTTGACTTCTTAAAGAAGACAGGCAGCATATCCCTCGGCGAACTTGTTGAGGGTGCGGGAATTGAGTCACCATTTAAGGAGAATGCTCTCAAAAACACGGCCTTAAGTGCTTCGGATATCATTAAAGTGATTGAAAAAGAATTGTTCTGAAAAGATAAACAGCAGGTACGATTTGCACCTGCTGTTTTTTCGTTTATTAATTGCTTATGGTGAATATCTCATCTTCACCAATATAGTTTTCGTTGATTCGCCACTTGATTTTTTCTGATTTAATAAATGTAACATCGTTAAAATTATAAAGTTCTCTGTAATCATCATTAAAGCATGCACTATCAAACCATATGAAATATCCGTCTTCTTTTGCGATGTATGCTTCATAAATAATACCATCACTATATTCGTTGGCAGGTTTTAATCCCACATGTATTACTTTGTCAAAGACCATTTCAATCACAGAAGGCTCCCTTTGTCCTTGTATAACAATATGAACTTGTCTTTTACTGTTAATGGCAGCCATGCTTTTGTCTGCGTCAACATGCATGCCTGATACATATTTTAATTCTTTTAAACAAGAGTCATGAAAGTGATGATACAAACCCATTAAATGATCAATATCTTCCTGAGTATTAATTTCGTTCCATTCTGTATTCATTTCTATTCCTCATTATAATTATTTCATCGAAACAACTGTTACCGCAGAAATAATCGCCTGAATCATGCAGAATCTGAAGATAACCTGAGTGTTTGACCAGCCTTTGTTCTTTCTGAAATGGTCATGCAGGGGAGTGCGGATATTTTTAAAAGCATTAATTTTAAGGAATCTGATAAGAGAAACTTTTGCGATGCCGAGCAGTCCGTCAAGGCAAAGCATAAAGCAAAGGGGTATAACAAGAAGAATATTGCCGCTCTTGAGCACGCAGATGCAAAGGAAAAGTCCGAGTGCTCTTGAACCTGCATCGCCCATCATCATTGTGCTGGGTTCTGCGTTTTTCCAAAGGTAGGGGAGAAGCACAAGAATCATGAGGATTATAAGAGTATTCATCTTGCTGTCCATACCGAGAATTTTGCCTGCAGCCATAACTGAAACAAGTGAAACCGTGGTAAGGCTGCCACAGAATCCGTCTATGCCGTCGCAGCAGTTAACCGCATTTATGAGCATCCATACAAGCACTGTTGCAATCACGCCAAAAAGAATGGGATGAATGTCAAGGCTCATTCCGAAGAAACCGATGCCTGTTAAATCCTGATTAAAATAAACAAAATTTGCGGCAGTGAGGGCGGAAATTACAAGGTCGATTGCGCCCTTTTTATATTCACCCCAGGGCTTTTCTGCTCTGTCATCAAGGTAGCCTGAGAGCATACCGAGAAATATGAGTATGTAATAAAAAATGTATTCGAGCGAAACAGGAACAAAAAGCAGTGCCGCAACAATGAATGCACAAACAAAAATTATGCCTGCGCCTCTTACTTTTCCTGCCGAAAGTTTGCCGTTAAAAGCAAATTCTCTGCCTTGATCTTTGGGGAGTTTGTTCTTGAATATCTTCAAAAGAACGCCGCAAAGAGCAACCGTGCCGAGAACCATCAGAATATAAAATAATTTTTCATGCATTAAATTAGAAAGCATATTAAACCTCCGAGAATTTATTAACAAAAAGATGATAACACATAATTTGTCTGTTTTCAATATTAAATTGATTGACTTGCCTTGTTTTCAAAAATATAATTTTTATCAAAAAACAGATTTGAAATATGTATTTTTAAATTTTTTGAAAAATTTCACAGTGTTAAATTGTTTTATATGTGAAAGGAGGTTTTTCAATGTGTTCGTTTGGTACCGATGAATACATGGTTCGGCTTGTTAAAACTTACAGCGATTCTATGCTCAGAGCGGCATATTCCGTCTTGAAATCAACGGATGATGCAGAAGATGCCGTTCAGGATGCGTTCCTCAGACTTGTTCAAAAGAGACCTCAATTCAAAAATTATGAGCATGAAAAGGCATGGCTTTTGAGAGTTACAATTAACATATCCAAAAACATGCTTAAGTCTGCTGCCAGAAACAACCTGCCTGTAACCGAAGAAATTCCTTGTTTGGACGAAAAATCCGAACTTTTAGCCGTGGTTATGTCGCTTCCGGAACGATACCGTACGGTTATTCATCTTTATTATTTTGAGGGATACTCAATCAAAGAAATTGCCGCCGTTTTAAAACTTCCGTCTGCAACTGTAGGAACACGGCTTGCGCGGGCAAGAAATTTGCTGAAAGGAGAGATTGCGGATGAATTTTAAAGAAAAGTATAAACAGCAAATAAGCAGTGTTTGTTTCAGCAAAAACTTCGAAAAAGAAACAATTGAGTTGCTTGAATCGGCGGCGGAAAGAAAGGAAAGAACAGTTATGAAAAAGTCTGTTAAAATCTTAATTGCCGCAGTGTTTGTTATAGTGGTTTTGTCCGTTAGTGCATTCGCTGTTTCAAATTTACTGTCGGCGCGTGATGTCGCGCAGAAACTCGGTGAAAATTATGCCGCTGATTCCTTTGAACATCAGAGTTATTCTGCCGAGACCGTAACCGATAAAGGATATTCGGTAAGTTTTCTGGGAGTAGTTAAAGGAGAAAGATTTCAAAGCAAAGGAATAAAGTCCGACTGCAGTTACTTTGTTGTTTCCGTTGCTTCTGCAGACGGTTCTGCGCTTTCGTTAATAAACGGCAATCCGCTTGGAATGTCGGTAATTATTGAAGGTTACCCTGCGTGGAAAATCAACACATGGTCACTGAACACAAATGCAAGCGGAATCGAAGAAAACGGAATTCTTTATTATCTTTATGAATGCGAAAATCTTGAAATTTTTGCAGACAGAAATGTTTACCTTGCCGTTTATGAAGGGTTTATTCCAAACCTTGATATAATTGACATGAAGGATAGCGGCGAGTTTGTTTTTGTTGAAACATACAGAGGTTTCAAAGCAATGTTCAGGCTCCCTCTCGATCCGTCTAAAGCAAATCCCGAGGCAGCAAAAGAAATTCTTAAAGAATATCTTGCAGAGGAAAAAACTTATCTGAATTATCATGACACGGCAATACGAAACGAAGATGGAACACTGGTAATTTCGGAAGGTTATGGTGTTATTGAAAGAGCAGAAGATTCATCTGACGAAGAAGAAATCGTCGCAGAGCCTATGCCAAACCCAAAAGAAAAATGGAGAATTTCAGAATAAAACTATTATAAATAAAACCAAAAATAAGTTGCCTGCTGTCCCTTTACGGATAGCAGGCGATACGCTGAAGATAAAGATAAAAATATTTAAATAAAATTTAAAATAAGTCTTGACATTTTCGGTTTCTGTGATATAATAGCATTCGTTGAGTTGAGAAATCTCAACAAAATTTAAATATCCGGGTGTGGCGCAGTTGGGAGCGCGCTTGACTGGGGGTCAAGAGGCCGTGAGTTCAAGTCTCGCCACTCGGACCATCTTAAAGAAGGCTGAAATCGTTGATATACAACGGTTTCAGCTTTTTTCATTTCTCTAAAAAACCGCAAATGGTCCTTATTTGGTCCTTATTCTGAAAATCACGAAAGCCGGGAAGCCTTTAGTATCAAGGCCTCCCGGCTTTTTGCGTGGGTCTTATCGGGTGTTTTTTATGAGCGATTTTTGCCCGATAAATAATCATAAAGCTGATCCATATCAAAAAGAGGACATTGCGCGAAAGTAATCGTGCAATGTCCTTTCTCATTATTCCTTTGTTGTTTTATTTTTAGAGGGAATTGATAACACTTTATAAAGTTATTGTCAAGCCAGAATTTGTTTGTTGAAATTGTCAAACAGAGTTTGCTTTTATATGAAACTTTATTGATATTGCATAGCTAAAATTTCTATGATATAATCATAATATATCCAAATGGACTAAATACCATCATAGTATAGGATGTGTAAATTATGATTGCTTGTTATCTCAATAAAATATTGCTTCCTAAACTTAAAACTTTTGGCGTTTCAAATGATTTTTGCAACTACACTATTGAAACCATAGAACGGCAAATGTTATCGCTTATTGCACATTGGGATGATATTGCTTTCAGAA
>SVPH01000009.1 GCA_015065965.1 Oscillospiraceae bacterium | reverse complement strand
TCCGTAAAAGTTCCGTTCGACTTGCATGTGTTAGGCACGCCGCCAGCGTTCATCCTGAGCCAGGATCAAACTCTCTAAAAATTTTATCTAAACACCCGAAGGTGCTCAAATCATTCTTAGAGCATTAATCGCTCATGATGCCATCACTGACATCTCTTTTTCTCGTTCTTGCCGAGAATTACTGCTGTACTTGAAGTACATACTCAAATTAATCTTCAAGGGTTTTTCTATCAATCGTTGTTTAATTTTCAAGGTGCGTTTGCACTCGTTTTGTGAGTGCTTGACTAATATATCACAACCAAACCTCAAAGTCAACACTTTTTTTGAAATTTTTTTGATTTTTTTACATCTTTACTACTTTGGCTAATTTCTATAAAGTTGGTTTCAAGATTTTGTGCAACATCACAATATTATGAATACTTATGATTATTTATTACCTTAATTCTGTTTTTTATGCTCTCATATATTTCTATAAACTTAAATTTAACTTCATATTTCGTATAATTTTGTACTATTTCTGATCCGTTTTCACCTAAAACGATATCTATACCTTCGTTTTCGCTTGCAGCAGGCAAACAAAGCGGAGGAAACATAACACACCACCAATTATGACCTTTTCCTTCTCCGAGAATTACCTTGAGTGCCAAATAATCACCTGCAGGTAAAGTGAAATCATTATAAAAACGTGTTGTGAAATACTCTTCAGTCAAGCAAATCTTTGCTGTATAGTCAAATCCGTTATCAGCAAGTGTTTGATTTGCAATCTCTGTTAGTTCAGTATTTTGTTTCGCTAAAATCTCTTTAGCATTATTCACATCCGCATTTCCTGAAAACAACTCAGAACCGCAACTGAGCAGAGCATCCCTGACAATAAGTTTTACTTGCTGATCTTTCTCAGAATCTGAATTTGCCAGAATATGAAGTCTTACAACATTTTCTCTTATATCTTTACAGCCCATTCCGAATCCTACAAATGAGGTGATAAGTGAAACAACAAGACCAATTGCAACAGAAGCTTCAATAATATGAATTCTTTTCATAAAACAAACCGTCCTTTATGTTTTGATAACATTCTTGGACGGTTTAAAAAGATTTATTCAGTTAATTCCGGTTCAAGTCCGCCGATTTCATCTCTCGCTTTGAAAACATAACCGTTTTGACTCAGAATATCAATATGTGAAAGCGCCTCACCTGTTCCGACGGCAACACAATTGAGTGCGTCATGAGCAACAGAAGTTTTGATGCCCGTTTTCTTTTCAATTAATTTATCTATACCTTTAAGAAGAGCACCTCCACCTGTTAAGCAAATTCCGGATTCACATATATCGGCAGAAAGTTCGGGCGGAGTCAGTTCAAGAACAGAACGCACCGCTTCCGCAATTGCTTCAAGATGAGGTCGCATTGCAAGATAGACCTCTGTTGAACTAACTTCTATGCTGACGGGAAGATTTGTAATAAAATGCTTACCTTTAACAGTCATACCGAGTTCCACATCACGCAAAAAAGAGTAGCCTATCTGTTTTTTTAATATTTCCGCTGTTTTATCACCGATTATAACATCTCTTTCACGCCTTATCTGACGGGAAATCGCTTCATCAAGAGCATTACCTGCGACTTTGATTGAACGAGAAACAGAAATACAGCCCATCGTAATAACTGCAATATCGGTTGTACCGCCACCTATATCAACAATCATTGCACCCATGGGTCTGTTGTTTTTCAGCCCTGCACCGAGTGCAGCGGCAAGCGGTTCTTCAATAAGACATGCTTTAGCAGCACCTGCTGAAGTAACAATATCAAGTATAGTTCTTTTTTCAAGACTTGTTGCCATTGAAGGAACGCAAACAATTACATTCGGTTTGAAAATCATGTTTTTACATATTTTCGAAAGAATATAGCGGAGAATATGCCTTGTTGCCGTAAAATCGGAAACAACACCATGCTCCATGGGTTTGACGACACGAATTGAATCGGGATTTTTACCAATCATATCCCATGCGCGTTTACCGACGGCAATCAGTTTACCGCTTTTTTTCTCATAAGCAGCAGCACACGGTTCTGACATGACAATACCCTTACCTTCAACAAAAGCAACTATTGAGGTTGTTCCGAGGTCAATTCCGATATTTGCACCAAGCATAATTTCACCACCTTATATATAATGTAATAAATATTATTTTTTCTTGTTATGTGTCAAAGCAACCGAAACACAGTATATTTCCTTTGCACCGTAAAGCCAAAGCATTTTTGCACATTCATTAAGCGTTTCGCCGGTTGTTGAAATATCATCACACAGAAGTATGGTTTTATTCTCAACAAGTACAGGGTTACAAACATCAAAAACACCTGTAAGGTTTCCCTTCCTGAGAAAATGCTTCAAATTGTGTTGTTTTTCGGTTTCATAAAGTTTAATAAGAACATCGTTTTTATATTCTATACCAAGATTATTGCTGATTTGCTTTGCAAGTAAAGCACACTGATTGTATCCTCGTTTTAAAATGCTTGTCTGGGTCATGGGTACTTCGGTTATAAAATCAAATTCAATACCGCTAAACCTTTCTTTTATTGCTTCGGACATTTCATAAGCATATGCCTCTGCATTATCCGGAGCATTTCTGAATTTAAACGAATGAATACCGCTTCTGACTTTTCCTGAAAAATAAAACGGTGCTGTAATACCTTCAAAGTATTTTTCTGCATTTCGGCAACAGCACTCTTTCTTTTCAGCACCGCATTTTCTGCATATTTCTCCGTTAATCCTCGGAAGAGACTCTTTACACTCATCACACATAAGTTTTGTTTGAGATATAACTCTGCCGCAGTATGCACACCGCTGAGGAAAAAACGCTTTTATGAATGCATTTAAAATGCGTTTCACTGACTATCACCCAACATAATAAAACTTTTAAGCGCAGAATACCGTTTTGCTTTACTGTTGTTGTTAACCATACGTTCAACAGTATTTTTTGAGCCGACAAGAATCATAAGTTTTTTTGCCCTTGTAACCGCTGTGTAAAGCAGATTACGGTACGCAAGTTGATCAACAACTCCGACCACAGGCATAACAACCGCTTCAAACTCATTTCCCTGACTCTTATGTACTGTTACAGCATAAGCATGTTCAAGTTCATTGCTGCCTTCAAAAGGATATTCGGCAACCCTGTCATCAAATTTAATATAAAGAGTATGTGCGCCTTCGTCAATTTTCTCAAGTATACCGATATCGCCGTTAAAAACTCCCAGACCCTCTTTATCAGAACCTGTCCAGGGAATATTGTAGTTATTTTTCACCTGCATAAGTTTATCGCCCTCACGAAAAATCCGTTGACCAAACAGATGCTCACGTTTATGCTTTGCAGGAGGATTAAGCGCTTTTTGCAAAAGTTTATTTATATTAACTGTTCCTGCCTCACCTTTCCTTGACGGACAAAGCACCTGAATGTCTTCCGCAGGTGAATAACCGTATGCTTTAGGCAGCCTTTCGGAACATAATTCAGCAACTGTTTTTGAAGCAGAAAAAGGAATATTCCTTTCAAGGAAGAAGAAGTCCTTATCTGTAACAGCAATCTCAGGCAATTCACCTTTAACAATTTTATGGGCATTTGTAACAATAAGGCTTTCCATTGCCTGGCGGAAAACTTCTTTAAGTTCAACAACAGGCAAAGCCTTTGAATTAATCATATCATGCAGAACATTACCGGCACCTACAGGCGGAAGTTGATCCGAGTCGCCGACCATAACAAGTCTGCAGCCAATTGGAAGCGCATCGAGCAGGCTTGAAAAAAGAACTATATCAACCATTGAAAGTTCGTCAATTATAACCGCACCAGCGCTGAGAGGGTTACGTTTGTTGCGCTGAAATACCGGTCTGTCATGCCTGTCCCATTCAACTTCAAGCAAGCGGTGAATTGTCTGTGCTTCTCTGCCGGTCAACTCACTCATTCTTTTTGCCGCCCTGCCTGTTGGTGCGGCAAGAGCAACCTCAAGGCCTTGATTTTCAAAAACTTTCAGAATACCTCTCAATGTTGTTGTTTTGCCTGTACCCGGTCCGCCTGTCAGAATAAGTATACCCTTTTCAACAGCAAGTTTAATTGCTAAACGTTGCTGTTCGTTATATAAAACACCGCTGATTAATTCGGTTTTGTCAATTTGTTCATCAATATTATCAAAACACTTCGGCGCAAAATGCTTCATAAACAGAACGGTACTTGCGGCTCTTTTTTCGGAATTATATATATCAGGTAAAAAAATGAAATCCCTTGAACTTAAATTTTCACTGACCAGTTGTTTTTGCTCAATCAGTTTATCAAGTTCATTTTCAATATATTCTGCAGATGTTCCGAGCAAATCACAGCAAGGCGGAATAAGTTTTTCTCTTGGCAAGCAGGTATGACCGTTATAAAGATTATGGCGCACGACATAAATTATTCCTGCGGAAATTCTGTATTCATCCGCAGGCGGAACAGGCAAACAATCTGCTATCGCACATGCTTTTTCAAAAGTTATTCCTATTCCTTCGGAGCACAGAAGATAAGGATTCCGCTCAACGGTTTCAACCGAACGCGAACCGAAAACCTTAAAAACACGAAGGCACTCCGCTGTTGTCATACCATATTTTTCAAGTGAAATAAGCGCTTCACGTTCCGCTGCTCTGCGTGAGAACTCAGTTGAAATTTCTCTTGCTCTTTCTTTTGAAATTCCTCGGATTTCAGCAAGCCTTTCCGGATGGTTTTCTATTATAAAAAAAGTATCTTCTCCAAATCTTTCAACAATTTTCTGCGCTGTTTTTTCTTTTATTCCTTTTATAATTCCTGACGAAAGATACGAAAGCATATCTGCCGCCGTTTCAGGCATTTCTCTTTGACAAAGTTCAATTTTCAGTTGTTTCCCGAAAGTAGGATGAACAATCCATCTGCCGGTAAAAGCAACTTTTTCACCGATATAAAGATCGCTGACATTACCTGTTGCAGTAAAAAGTTCACCGTCGCTCGAAAATTCAAGCACAGTGTATCCGTTTTCAATATTCTGGTATGTTATGTATTCCACAACACCCGATACTGTTACCAACTCATCCATAGCAACCTGAACAAAACTAAAATAAGCATGTGCCGAGTAAATCTGTAAGCCGAGTTCTGTCATTTAAGGCAATCATCTGTCTATGCCTTACGTTGCCGCAAGGCTTTAGCCACCCTTCGGAGTATCGTCGAGCAAACGCCGGAACAAAGTTCCTCCTCCGGTCGGTGTTGCTTCGGATAGGGTTTACATGGCAGCACAGTCTCCCGTGCCCCGGTGAGCTCTTACCTCGCCTTTCCACCCTTACCTGAAAAACAGGCGGTATATCTCTGTTGCACTTTCCCTAAGGTCACCCTCGGCGGCCGTTAGCCGTTATCCTGCTCTGTGAAGCTCGGACTTTCCTCACGCAGCAATGCTGCCCGCGACTGCCCAACTTACTCAGCACATATGCTCCGTACTATTTTAAAACACCTTTCTCAAAAAGTCAAATAATTTAGCAATAATATTAAAAATATTTACATTTAAAGTATTGTATAAAGACTGAAAATAATATAAAATATTTTAAAACAGTGAAAGGACAAGCCAATGGAAGATATATATATTTCAAACAAAAGACGAAACTCAGGCGATTTTGTTGTAACGCTTCCCGATGACTTTACACCTGAACAACTTCCGCCTGAAAATAATAAACCTCCCAAGAAAAGAAAAAAGAAAAAAAAGCATAAACTTATCAGAACGCTTGCTGCTTTTCTTGCAGTCGTTCTTGTTTTTACATCATCATTCATTTTTTTCTTTGCCGCAGCATCGGGTTACACCCGTGATGACCTTGATAAAAATGAGTATATATCATCATCCGAACTTAAAAGCAGTCCGTTTGTGTCAAACATACTTCTGCTCGGCGTTGACGGCAGTGCGGAATCATCATCACGTTCTGACTCAATGATTCTCATTTCTGTTGACTATGCTCACGGAAAAATTAAACTTACATCATTCCTGCGTGACAGTTGGGTTGAAATTCCGTCAAAAGGCAAGAAAGCAAAACTTAACGCTGCATGCACCTACGGAGGACCGCAACTTGTCGTTGACACAATCGAATACAATTTCGGAGTTGATATTGACCATTTTGTTATGGTTGATTTTGAGATGTTTACCAACATTATTGACAGTCTCGGCGGTGTAACGGTTGAAGTAACAAAAAAAGAAGCAAAATTCATTAACAATACCACTCGTCAGACTGTTGACTACGGCGAAAGTGTTCACCTTAACGGCGAAGAAGCGCTTGTATACTGCAGAATCAGAAAACTTGACAGCGATTATATGAGAACATACCGTCAAAGAAAGGTTATAACCGCTCTGATTAATCAGGCCAAAACAGCAGGTGTACCCAAACTTATAGAAACAATGCAGGATGTTTTCCCACTTATTCAGACAGACATGTCTGCGGGTGAAATCACTGCCCTTGCCTATAAAGCAGGTGTTGGTATTTTATTTTTCGATATTGAACAAAACCGTGTTCCCATTGATGAACATATGTCACCCAAAACCGTTAATGGTCAATGGGTTGAAGTGCTTGATATAGAAGCAACCAAAGAATACCTTATTGAATATATTTATACAAATAATATTAAACTTGACGAGGAATAAATATGACGATTAATTTCAGATATTTTACACCTGATGACAGAACAGAATTTTTCAGAATGGTAAAAAAGTTTTACGCGCCGCCTGCTGTGCTCCACTTTCCGTCTGATGAGATAATGATGTCAAGTTTCTATGCAGCAATTGATATGCCCGAACTTATCAAAGGGATTATGATTGAAAGCGACGGTAAACCTGCGGGATATGCAATTGTCTCAATGAAATTTGAAACGGAAGTCGGCGGAATGGCAGCGTGGATTGAAGAACTTTATATTGATGAAGCATTCAGGAATCATGGAATCGGCAGTAAATTCTTTTCATTTCTTTCAGAAGAACTCTGTGGTAAAATAAAAAGAATCCGCCTTGAAGTCGGTGATGAAAACGACGGTGCAAAACGCCTTTATGAAAGATTAGGATTTGAATTCCTTGAATATAAGCAAATGGTTATTGATAGAAATTTTTAAACAGCACAAATGAGGAGGCATACATATGGGTATAAAAACAACTGTTGTTCCGAAAATAAAAAATACAATCCGAACAGCAAAAGAATATTGGTCCGTTCCGCCTAAAGGTAACTACATACCTTATAAAGAAATTGCAAGCCTGAGCGGTGCAGGTTTCGGCGTTTATTGGACAACACTTTTACCGGGCGCAATCGGTCTTAATGCTTCAAACTTCCTTGTAGGTGCAAGCATCGGTCTGAGGCCCATGGATTTGCAGATTATGCTTACCATTGCAAACCTTATAGGAATTCCCATAGGCATTTTCCGCAGTTGGTATTATGATAACCATAATCTCAAAGGCGGCAAATTCCTGCCTTTCATTCAGCGCACCGGTTTTCCGATAGTTCTTATTTCGCTTATATTTGTTTGGCTGCCGTATGAAAACATGGAATATATAACCAAGGCTGTGGTTGTCTGGTTTATGTATTTTCTGCTGAATATGTTCCTTTCGTTTTACAATGAAAGTTATACATACTTCCAGCAAATTATAACCCCCAACGCTCAGGAAAGAGCAACCGTAATGAGTATATCTCAGGTAATTTACTCTCTTGCTCCCACAATTACAAATCTGTTTATTCCGATGATAGCAGGATGGACTTGGGGCCTTAACAACATCTGGACTTACAGAATAATCTACCCTGTATTTACAATTATCGGACTTATTATAAGCACTGTATTCTTCCACAAAGTTAAAGAAAGACTTATTCTTCCGAAAAAGAAACCGGAACCTGTCAGAATGTTTGATGCGATACGCGAGGTTGCAAAAAACAAATATTACTGGATTGTTCAATCAGCAAACTGGGTCGTTTTCCTTGAATCAGGTTACGGTGTTGTTCTCGGATGGTCTTTTGTATATGCGTTTAACGGCGAGTATCAGTCATATCTCGGTGTTGCAAACACTGTTATCGGCAATGCCGCACTTTGGTCAATGCTTCTTGCACCCCTTGCAATAAAAGTAATGGGTAAACGTAATCTCCTTATTACCGCAAACTCAATAAATATTGCCGTATTGATTGTTCTCTACTTTACATACAAAAATCTTATACTTATTTGTGTGCTTTGGTATTTTAACACATTTATTAATACCTTCTGGAACATTGTTCAGCATAATATAAGTGCTGATATGAGAGATTACCACCAATGGAAAACAGGAGTCAGGGTCGACGGTCTTTTCGGTCCTCTCGGAATGATCGGAACTGTAATCAGTTTCTTCACCGGAATGGTTTACCCTGCTGTTTACGAAAAGATGGGTCTTCTTGAGGATTATAATGTTCTTTACGACGATACAATACGAAACAATCTTTTTGAAGTACTTATTCTTTGTTCTGCACTCGGTGCGCTTTTAAATCTTATTCCCTTCTGTTTCTATGATCTAACAGAAAACAAACACAGAGCATATGTTGATGTTCTTAAAATCCGCGCAATGTTTGAAAACTACGCTATGAATGCTCTTGATGACAATGAACTTGAAGATGCAATGGGAATAATTCTTCAGGCAAAAGAACTCTTCGGCAAAGAAAAAATCAGCATTGATAAATCCGTTCTCAAAGAAGCTAAAAAACTACCTCACAGAGATGATGAAGAAAAGCAGATCCGTGCCGAAGCAATCAAAAAAGCCAAGGAAGAAATACGAAATATTAAAGAAACCAATCTTGCAATTGAAAGAGCATCAATCATCATGCATGATCTTAATAAGTTTTCTTCTGCTGCGGGAATTGCAAAACTTGAACAGGCTAAAAATGACATTTCAAGAGAAGCAACATATTATTATGAGAATGCTGCAGACGAACTGAAATCTGCAAAGAAACTGCCTAAATCCACCGAAACAGAAAAAGCAATACGTTCCGATGCAATAAAAAATGCACGAATAAAAAAAGAGTCTGCTGCATTGCTGAAAAAACACGGCATTGAAAGCATAATAACACCCGATGATTCGATTAAAGAAGAAATTATCAATAGGGAAACAGCGGGATTCATAGACAGTATTAAGGTAAAAAAAGAACTGCGAGAATATCTTAAGGCTGAGTCAATTTATAAAAGAGTCACCAAGCCGTACTCTGATGCCGCAAACCTTATTGCTCAGGCTGATTACTATACGCATTATGAAGAACTTGAAGAAAAATATCTTTCATTATGCTCAACACATAACAAATAATTAAGTAAAGGACTTAAAATTATGGTTTTTATTGAAAGAATAATTGCATTTTTCACAGCACTTACAACAATCATATCAAGTTTTCTCGGTATCGGTGGAAACAACTATGATAAGAAGGTTGATGATTTTAAAGTTACCACATACATAAGAGGCGACTATGTTCAATCAGAAGACAGTTTATATTCCGAGGACTTTGATATTGTTACCGATGTCATTCTTTTTGAATGCGCATCGTTCAATAACAAAGGCGAAATAGTTTATGACAAGGCAAAACTCGAAACCGCTCTTTCAAATATTCGTAAGGCTATCGGCAAAAGGGATGTAAACATAACTCTTAATCTACTCGGTCCGTGGGGCAACACAGATTCTGATGTATGGGAAGAACAGATGGAGGCTCAAAGTGATGAGCACAACAAAGCCTTTACAAGCGGTGTTTTGGAAGACAACATTATAAAAATACTTGATGAATATAATTTTGACGGTGTTCATTTTGACTATGAGTATCCCCTTTCACTCAAAGCATGGCATTATTACAACAACTTCCTTGTTTCACTTGACAAAAAACTCGGTGATTATACATTGGGCGTTGCAGGCAATGATTGGAATATAAAATTTTCAACAGCCGCTATTAAAGCAATTGACACATTTGAACTTATGGTTTACGACTTTGTTGACAGCGAAGGCAGACATGCAACATATGAAGGCACCGTTGACCTCGTTCAGAAAGTTGGTCTTTACGGAATGCCTCTCGAAAAAGTCAATGTAGGTCTTCCTTTCTATTCCCGACCGACTGATATGTCCACATACTGGTATGGCTATAACGGATGCTATGATTCAATTGACGAAAACGGCTGGTATCATTGTGAAAATACAGGCAAAGACTTTTGGTTCAACACACCTGAAGATATTGAAATGAAAACAGAATACGCAATCAAAAACGGTTACGGCGGAGTTATGATCTGGCACTACAACTGTGACTTACCATCAACGCATGAAGATTCACTTCTCAAAGCGGTTGATACTGCTGTAAAAAACAATTATTAACATAAAAAGGAAGCAAGAAAAACTTGCTTCCTTTTTTCATTAATATATCAATCATTTATTTCAACCATCTGATGAATATTTACTTTTGGAACAATAAACTCTGCTTTTCCATCCGCATACGCAAAATCAAGCACATCACCCGATGGAACAAGAGCAATCTTTGACGGCTTATTTTTGCATTTCACGCTGCACTTTACGTTATAAAGCGGGACGGTATCTTCAATAACCTCGGTGTTTTTGCCTCTGACGGTTGTGTGAGAGAAAAGAAGGTGAAGGATATTCCTTTTTTCTTTCTCCTGCCTTGTAAATGTTACAACTGCTTTATCCGGAACATCAGCAAAAACAGTAATATCATTACCAATCAGTTTATTGATAACATGTGTAAACAATTCTTTGAAGCAGAGATGACCGTGATTCGCATATGCCGTAAAAATATCCCAACCTATATAAGCAACATTGCCCTTGATTATCGCGCCGGGGAAGTTTTCCTCAGGATTATTGGGTGCGTGCATATGAGAACAGAAATGTTCAGCCGTTCTGTTAAAATACGGATTTTGCATATATGCTTCAATTTCGCAGTCATTCACTTCAAACTTATGTGAATCACAACGCATAACATATTCAGTAGTGCCGCTGACTGTTTCATAACCAGGAACAAGATAAGTCGGGTTAAACTCGTTTTTGCCCTTGTACTCCGCACCGATATCAAGAATGAATTTTCCGTCTTTAATCAGCGCTTCTGCACTTGCTATAACCTTACCGCCGCCTGCCGCATATTCTTTTATTTTTCCAACAATTTCTTCACCGTAACCGCCAACATCAGGTAAAATCAGAAGTTTATATTTCGAAAAATCCATTGTTGAATCAATAAAATTATATAAAAGATTATTCTCAAGCAGCATTCTGTTGGCACCTATATCAGCATTTGAATCGCGCTTTCCGGTAACTGCTTCTGCACTCAAAACAGCAATGTCTGCAACATTAACAGCGCCGTTAAGCCAAGGCTCTTTTTCCTCAACCAACGAATATGCTTTACCGATAAGATTATAGGTTGCCATATTGAGTTCTGAAAGCGGATGCATCTGATCGCCGACAGAACAGCCTGCTCCGTTTGCAATGCTGAGAGATGTTTCATAAATAAGTGCATTAGGATGTTTGAAGCCTCCGAATTCGCCCCAACTATGGTGGAACTTACCAGTCATGCCGAGAAATTCAGTGTCTTTAAGCGAACGAACATACGCAGCGGAAAGCGGAAAATGGTCATATCCCCATCCGCCTGTAGGCAAACTTTCAAGTTCAAGATGCGTGTTGCAGTCAATAAATCTGTAATCGCCTTTCGGGATATGTCCTCCATTATGGAATATCGTTGCGGTATCACTGTATTTTCTTACAGCGGCATTAGTCGCCTCGGTATACTTATCAAACACAATAAGGGCAAACTTCTGACGGTCTTCTTCATTGCTTATATCAAGTCCGAGTTTTTTCATATCGTTGACACATTTATCACAATAGCAGACTTTAGGAGAAACAATATCAAGAAATATTCCGCAAGGGTTATATTTTTGCATAACTTCTTCTATTTGCGAACATAAGAAATCAAGATAACCGGTATTAAAGCAAAGAAGATGAAAATGAACTTCCTCTTCATATTCTTTCTGTTGTTCCGCATCCAAAGAACAAACATAACGCCATTCAGGTCGTTTAACAAATTCTTTCTCATCAAAACCTGCTGAAATATAAACAGGAGCATTGACATCTATTTCCTTGCATGCTTCAAGTTGTGCGCCAAGCAAATCGAAGTCAAGGCAGGGATGCATTTCATTAACTTCAGTAGGATGATACGACCAACCGTGGTGACATTTTGAAAACACCGTTATCGAATCAACATGACCCGCCTTTAAAGCACCCTGAAACTGCTGCTTTGAAAAATTTTTGCCTACGGGCAAAGTACCGTTAGTATGAAAATCAAGATGAACCTGCCTTTTTCTGAGCATATTCAGCCCTCCGTTTATAATTTAGTAACTAAAAAAGGCAAGCAACGCCGGAGTTGCCTGCCTTTTGGTCGGAGTAGCGGGATTTGAACCCACGGCCTCTTGGTCCCGAACCAAGCGCGCTACCATCTGCGCTATACCCCGTCGCTTGAAAGATTATATTACATCTCAAAATAAAAATCAAGTGTTTTTGTTAAAATTAAACACATAAAATGAAATAACCCTTGACTGATGTTTCTTTACACATTCAGCCAAGGGTTATTTCTGTGAACTCTTGATATCTAACATCTTTGGATAACCTCTCTTTCTGCAGTATAGTCCAATCTTAATTCTGTAATTCAGTTTTAAAGTATTTCTGATTTTACTTTTTCTGATTTATTTTAATTAAGATTGCGGCGAAGATTTTTGAGATTTGTTTTGTTTATCTCATTAATCTTCAGGTTTTTACCTGTTCATCGGTATCACCCTTTCCTTGACTATAATATAGCATAGATTTTTGATGTTTTCAAGACGGAATATTGTACAAAGTTATCGCTTTTGCTTTGTATATTTCACAGAAATTTGTTTAACATGCACATAATTTATATGAAATATATTGACTTTTATGTTTTAATTATGGTATTATTAATTTGTTGGGCGGTCAGAAACCGCCCAATTTTTTTGTTTTCAACTGCAGGTTGAACAATGTCGTTTGTGCAGTTATTGATTATTAAAACAAAATACCATATACTCAAATTGTAAAGAGCATTTTTAACATATAAAACAGGAGCACTGCTATGGAATTAAAAATAGGAAACAAAATTAAATCCTTGCGTAAAAAGCAAAAAATAACTCAGGAACAACTTGCGGAAAGAATCGGTGTATCCTTTCAGGCTGTAAGCAAATGGGAAAACGATATCGCTCTGCCGGACATAACCTTAGTGCCGGTTATTGCACAGTATTTCGGAATCTCAACCGATGAACTTTTATCATTTGACTCAAGTGAAAAAGATAAGGAAATCGAACAATTAGTTTATGAATCATATAAACTCAGAGAAACGAATCCCGAAGATGGCAAAAAAATTCTTGAAGAAGGGCTCAAAAAATACCCTGATAACGATATTCTTCTCAACAATATGCTCTATGTTATGAATTACAGTAAGAATCCGGATGAAACAATCTCTCTTGCATCAAAATTAATTGACAAAACCAGCAACCATGAGGTCAGATATGATGCACTGCGATTTCTTGCCTATGCATACAATGCTAAAGGCGATGCCGAAGGTGCGAAATCTGCTCTTGAACAAATTCCCGAAATTTATTTTACAAAACTATCCGAAATGGCTTTCATATTAACAGGCGAGCCGAAATATAATGCTGCAGAAAAACAAAAGTGGATATCATTTGAAATTCTTTTGCAAATGATGTGGAAAATCGCTGAATTTTATATCGACAAAGGAGAAAAAGACAAAGCCATAAATGAAACGCAAAGAGCATTGCGCCTTATTTCCGCCATGGATGGTGACGAAAAAATTGAAAGATTTGACAACTATATTGAATTCTTTACAAAACAAATCAGCAAAATAATTGACTGAAATATGAACCTCATAAGGATTTCTTCGCTGTCTGCCGTTCCCTTGTTGTTCGCCATGTAATCATAAAGAACCGTCAGTTCATCGGCAAGGGTTTTCTTGTCATATTTGCTTGAAGTCTGCTTTATCAGTTTGCTTGCAATGCCGAAAATATCCCTGCTGTTAAGCGTGAATTCTTTCCTTGCGCTGCTGTAATTCATCTCGTCAAGCGCGGATATAATCTGCCGAAGGTTGTTGTTTTCACGAAGCACTTCCGCATAATGCGCCTGTATCGGGCTTGTGTCTTTGGTGGAGTAGTTGATATCGGGGTTATTTCCGTCAAAAGTGCCGATATTATCAACGGATTTGAATTGATTGCTTGTTAAGGCAACATATTCGTGTGTTCCTCGTTCGTTAGTGTAAATTACGCCGTCATAACCCGTTGTTTTATGCACATTTTCAAGAACGTTTCCTGTATCAGTAACATTTGTTATTTCAGCAATAATTTCAACATCGCTCTCGGCGGATGAATAAATTATATCTGCAACCTCTCTGTACGCCTCATTAAGGCTCATTCCGTAAGTGTAAACATAATTGGATATCCATGTGTCTGGTAACGCATCAGATACATTATCATATTCTCCGTCATCAACCATTTCTTTTGCTTCCGCTTCACAAGTTGCCTTTATCAATTTTACAAGGTCGGGTTTCTTTATTGTCACTTTTTCTTCTGACATAGGATTTTTTATATTAAGATACCCTTCAAGGAGTTGTCCCCCTTCTCTTTGATAGCCTTCCGCCATCGTTTTATCTTCTGTAAAATAAAATCCTCTGCCGTGAGCATTTCCGTTTGTATTCATTTTACTATACTCAAAAACAGTGAATTTTTGAGGGCTTCCATGATAAACAATCTGCGGTGTACCATCAGAATTTGTAAGTATTCCAACTTTTTTAGGTTTAAACAAAATCGGATTGTCACTATCACTCTCAAAATCCGCAGTTCTTTCCTTGACAAAAGCAAACAAATCTGCTACTGTATTTATAGAAGCAGTTTTATCCGAGGAAAGTTGACGTGAGGCTTTATCGCTGTCACGTCTGGATTTGGCAGAAACTGCTTCTGTTTTTATAAGATAAAACTTATGCTCGTTTCCAATTTCCTCAGTGACATATAATTTTGCCACCATATCCTTACCATCAGCAACAATAGGAACATACATATGATGCAGAAAAGCAACGTTTTGTCCAAGTTTTTTGCTTGGGTTTCCTACAACAACCGTTTCAAGCAAAACGGCATTTTCCAACATCGAGTTGATTGTTGAAAGAGAATGATATTCAAGTGACCATTTTCCGTGAGCGTTCGCCGTTTTATCTATACCTTTACCCGAAACACTAATATCCCATCCTGTATCAAGATTTTTCGTGCCCGTTCTTGGAACGTCCGAAACATCTATCTTTTTTGTGTTTACAATTACCTTTGTTAATTTTTGTTTATCATTTTCTCTCCAATCACCAAACCAAGCACGAAAGAACGGTGATTTTTTGCCTATTTCTTTATAAAATTTCCTTGCCCATTTTTGGGTAATTGTTACTTCTTCACTTGTCAATTCGGTTACGCTCTTTTTGGGGATTTTGCGAAGTTCTTCGATATCCTTAAATGTTATGTCAAACTCGTTTTCTTTCACACTGTATTTCACCGCCACATCGGCGTTATTTTTTTGCCCGTTACCTGCATCTTTCTGAGAATTCTGCGCCTTAAAGGTCTCGCTCGCCTGCTTATAACCTTCCATAAACAGATTTCGGATATTGTCAAGTTTCTCTGCCTCATCCTTCAGCGCCTTGATTTCGGGCTTGAGTTCCGCTCCGTCAGAGCCTTTTCTTACGCCGAGTGCTTCAAGCCTGCCTCTGATTATATCCGTTACCGCCGTCAATCTTTTCGATATTCTCTGCATAAGCGGCAGGTTCTCTTTCGCAAGTTGCATTATGAACTTCTTGTTTGTGAAAACGTCAAACATTGAATCTGCAACAAAATCCGATTCCTGCGCTTCTCTGGTTTCATAGCCCTGCCTTTGATATTTTTCAAGCGCCTTTTCAATGTCAACTCCGCTCTCGCCGAGCGCTTTGAGTGTATAGTCGCGCAGTTGCTTTGCGCTTTCGGGTGACCACTGCTCAATGAAATGATAAACTTCGTGCGCTGCAGTTCTCAGCAGTATTCCGCCCTCTGCATTTCGGTAAATAACAATTCGGTTCGTGCCTTTCAGGTGCGAGCCGTTTATTTTTGAGTTTTCGTCAAGGAATATAAAAATTAACTGTTTAACACTTCAATCATTCTGTTAATCTGCTCTTCTGTAGGTCTATAATCGGGGTTTGAGCAGCACGGAATGTTTGGTTCGGTTCCGTCAGTACCATAGAAAGGAGACTGTCTGTCATCCTCATATTCCTTGCGGCATTCTTCATTTTTGAAATCAGGTATATCATAAGGCGCTCCGCCGTTTAAAATTGAGCGGTGAGCAAGAATTGCAACAGATGACATTGTTACAGCCGAATAGATATCAAATGGATGTTCAGGCTGTTTACCTTCTCTTATACAATCAAGAAACATACGAGCGATTATATAATCACCGCCGCCATGTCCGCTTTGATTTATTAATTCTTCATCATTATCGTTCCATTCGGGGTCATAAAGATTAACTTCTTCCATGCCATCCGGTATAGCCCAGTCGCTGTAACGAAGCATAACCTTTTCACCCATGCCGCGGAGATTTTCAATCTGACCGTTTTCACCGCAAAGTCGGTATGAGTTATGATGGGCACCAAAGGCTCCGCATCCCGTGATTCTGAATACAGAATCATCATCGTTAGTTGTGATTATAATCGCTGCTCTGTCACCGACACGTCTTGCGGTTGCATTTTCAATTATAGGAGAAAAAACAGGTGTTGCACTTACTTTTACGGGAGTTGCACCCGTTGACCACATAAGAGGAGCAAGAGAATGGGTAATATAATATGAACGAGGAAGAAGATTTCTCCAGTGATTAACAAAATAAACATAGTTCTTATTGAATTCTGCATCATCAGGAGCATAAGGATGATTGTATTCACCCTCCGCATAAATAATTTTACCCAGTGTGCCGTTATCGCATACTCTTTTCATCTCACGGTTAAAAATCATCTGCGGATAGTTTTCCGCAAGCATATAAATT
This sequence comes from Oscillospiraceae bacterium, assembly GCA_015065965.1. Taxonomy (GTDB): domain Bacteria; phylum Bacillota; class Clostridia; order Oscillospirales; family Acutalibacteraceae; genus CAG-177. The sequence goes on along the minus strand of SVPH01000009.1, from coordinate 59,464 downwards.
GAATTACTCTTCTCATAGGCTCGGATAAGTTCTACACCCTCTGCCATAGTGCCGTTACTGATACACTCAGAGAAAACGTGTATACCTTTTTCAAAACATTTTATTGCATAAGGTGCGTGTTCATGGAAATAGTTTGCAAGAATAACTGCGTCCATATCTCGGTCAATAAATTCATCAAAATTTTCAAACACCGGAACATCAATTCCGAGTTTTTGTATGCCTTCATCTGCTCTTTTTTTATTAAAATCGCAAAGTGCAACTATATCGCAATCAAGAAGCAAAAAATTTTTTGCAACTTCAATTCCTCTGCCTGCACCGAACACACCAATTCTTATTTTTTCCATAATAAAACCTCCTGCACATTATCATTATTAGTTTAACAAATAATGGGAGTTAAGACAATAGAAAATTTCTATGTTTTCATTTGTTATCGATCTTTTCAATATATAGGTTTATGTTCAAATCTCCGAACAATAAACAAAAGCAGCACGCTGTTGCGTACTGCTTTTCTTGGTGATCCATCGGAGACCCGACAGTTTCACTGTCGTGAGTTCGTTTTTTTGTCCGTGCGGCTCCGCCAAGGCGTACCGCCGCACACGGACTATGTCGCTCGAATCTCCGAACAATAAACAAAAGCAGCACGCTGTTGCGTACTGCTTTTCTTGGTGATCCATCGGAGATTCGAACTCCGGACACCTTGATTAAAAGTCAAGTGCTCTACCGACTGAGCTAATGGATCATATTCAGTTGTGTTGCTTTTTGCAACTCCAATATAATATATCATTTGTTTGATATTGTCAATACCTTTTTCAAAAAAATTTTCACATTTTCTCAATTCTATTTAATTTAAATTGCTTGAAAAGTCACTATATATAGTATATAATTAAGATAAATATATATAAATCAAATCATTATGAGGTTATTTTGCCTCAGAAAGGATGAAATATGAAACATATAAGAGGTCCGCAGAATTATGATTACGGCTATCATGAAATCACAACAATTGATGATAAAATTCATAACAGCCTTATGGATTTCGGCATCCTTAAACTCAAAGCGGGCGATGTTTTCAGCGAAGAACAGCATCTTGAAAGGGCATATCTCCTCATCAGCGGTGAAATGACATTTGAATGGGAAAACAACAGTGTAAGTGTTAACAGACCCAATTGTTTTGATTACTGTCCTTGGGTGCTTCATGTTGCAAATGATGTAAAAGTAACATTCAAGGCAGCAGGAGATGTTGAAATAGTTATTCAAAGAACAGAAAACGAACGCACTTTCCCCTCAAAACTTTATACTCCCGAGGAATGCAGAAATGAAAACAGAGGCGCCGGCACGATGAGAGAAGCGTCAACAAGAATAGTCCGCACTGTGTTTGACTACTCAAACGCACCGTATTCAAACCTTGTTGTCGGCGAGGTTATCGGTTTCCCGGGAAAATGGTCAAGTTATCCTCCTCACTGGCATCCTCAGCCTGAAATTTATTTTTATAAATTTCTTCCCGAAAACGGCTACGGCTTTGCAGAACTCGGTGAGGATGTTGTAAAAACGCATCAAAATTCAACTGTTTTCATTACCGAACTTGAAACCCATCCTCAAACCACAGCACCCGGTTATGCACTCTGGTACCTTTGGGTAATCAGGCATCTTGACGGTAATCCTTACATTACACCTACTTTTGTTGACGAACATCTTTGGGTAACAGACAGCGAAAAAGAGGCGGATATGTGGCCGCCGATTAAATAAGATATAAGGAGAAAATATATGAAACTCACTATGTCACAGGCTCTTGTCAAATTCCTTGATAATCAGTATATCAGTTTTGACGGAGTTGAAACAAAATTTGTTGACGGAATTTTCGGCATTTTCGGCCACGGCTGCGTTGTAGGCATCGGTCAGGCACTTGAACAGGGCGGCCATAATCTTAAATTCTATCAGGGTCATAACGAGCAAGGCATGGCACACGCCGCAATTGCATTTGCAAAGCAGAAAAACCGCCGTCAGATTATTGCATGTACATCGTCAATCGGTCCCGGTGCACTTAACATGGTAACTGCAGCAGGTACTGCAACCGCTAACCGCATTCCCCTGCTCCTTCTTCCCGGTGACACCTTTGCGTGCCGCCAGCCCGATCCTGTTCTTCAGCAAATTGAACAGCCCACAAACTACACCGTTACCGCTAACGACGCATTCAAGGCTGTTTGCAGATATTGGGACAGAATATCAAGACCCGAACAGCTTATGACTGCCTGCCTTAATGCTATGCGTGTACTTACGGATCCTGCCGAGACAGGCGCAGTTTGCCTTGCAATGCCTCAGGATGTTGAGGGCGAAGCATTTGATTACCCCGATTATTTTCTTAAAAAGAGAGTATGGTATCTTGACAGACGCTCACCTACTCAGCGTGAAATTGACGCAGCAGTTAACGCTATCATGCGCAGTGAAAAACCGCTTCTTGTTGTAGGCGGCGGCGTTACATATTCCGAAGCATGGGAAACCGCACAGTTCTTCGCCGAGAAATTTAACATTCCCATTGGCGAAACACAAGCAGGTAAAGGCAATATCCGCTGGGATTTACCGCTTAACATGGGTGGTATCGGTGTAACAGGCGGTCCCGCAGCAAACGCTGTTGCAAAGCAGGCTGATCTTGTTATCGCAGTCGGCACACGCCTCACAGACTTCACAACCGCATCAAAATGGGGATTTCACAATCCAAACGTAAAAATGCTTTCAATTAATGTGTGTTCATTTGATGCATTTAAAATGGACGCAACCGCAGTAATTGCCGATGCAAAAACCGCATTACTTGACATAATGGGAGCACTTTCAGTTAAAGAATACTATTCAAATTGGGACAGCAGCGAACTTGCACAAATCAAAGAAGAATACATCGCTGAGGTTGATCGCTGCTACAGTGTTCACCTTAAAGAAGGTCTTTCACAGACAAGGGCTCTCGGCGAAATTAACAGATTAATAGATAAAAAATCTATTGCCATCGGTTCATCGGGAAGTCTCCCCGGTTGCATGCAGCGACTCTGGCGTTCATCAGTTCCCAAAACATATCACATGGAATACGGTTTTTCCTGCATGGGTTATGAAATCTGCGGCGCTCTCGGCGCAAAACTTGCGGAGCCTGACAGAGAAGTTTACACTATGGTTGGTGACGGCAGTTTCCTAATGCTTCACAGTGAACTTTACACCGCAGTTATGGAAGGCACTAAGATTAATGTTATGCTTTTTGATAACTCAGGCTGGGGATGCATTGAAAACCTTCAGAACAATCAGGGCACCGATACATTCGGCACAAGATTCCAGGCAAGGAATCCCCTTACAGGTATGCTTGACGGTGCAATCGTTCCCATTGACTTTGCAAAGATAGCAGAGGGTTACGGCTGCAAAGCATACAGAGTTACAAATGTTGCTGAACTTCGTGAAGCAATCAAGGATTCAAAAGAACAGACTGTCCCCTGCTTGTTTGACATCAAAGTTGTTCACGGCAGCATGAGTGACGGTTATGACGCTTGGTGGAGAGTCGGCGTTGCCGAGGTATCAACCAGTGAAACTGTTCAGGCTGCATATGAAGATATGCAGGCAAACATAGAAAAAGCAAGACTTTATTGATATCGGAGGCAAAATATATGCTTAACAAAGAAAAAGTAAGCCTTGCGATAGCACCTATCGCTTGGACAAATGACGATCTGCCTGACCTTGGTGCAGAAAACACCTTTGAGCAGTGCGTAAGTGAAATGGCACTCAGCGGCTTTAAAGGCAGCGAAATCGGCAATAAATACCCCAAGGATGTTGAAACACTCAAGCACAAACTCGATGTAAGAGGTTTAAGAATCTGCAATGCATGGTTTTCATCACTTCTTCTTTCAGACGGTTACGAGGCAACAATCGAGGCTTTTATCAAGCACAGAGATTTTCTTCATGCACTCGGCGCAAAGGTTATCGGTGCATCCGAACAGGGCAACTCCATTCAAGGCAAGGCTCTGAGCATATTTGGAGACAAACCTGTTTACACTGATGAACAGTGGGCACTTATTGCAAAAGGCTTTAACGAAATGGGCAGACTTGCAAAAGAAAAAGGCATGTATTTCACCGTTCATCATCATATGGGAACAGGCGTTCAGACAGAGGAAGAAATTGACAAACTCATGGAAATCACCGATCCTGACCTTGTTTATCTCCTTTATGATACCGGTCACCTTTCATTCTCCGGCGAAGATGCAATCGGTGTTCTCAAAAAATATGTTAACCGTGTTAAACATGTTCACCTCAAGAGCATCCGTCAGGATGTAATCAACGAGGGTAAAGAAAAGGGCTGGAGTTTCCTTGACTGTGTAAGAGCAGGTGCATTCACAGTTCCCGGTGACGGCGACTTTGATTTCACACCCGTATTTGATATTCTTGACGAAGCAGGATACGAAGGCTGGGTTGTTGTTGAAGCAGAACAAGATCCTGCAAAGGCCAATCCCTATGAATACGCTTGCATGGCAAGAAAGTATATTAACGAAAAAACAGGACTTTAATATTATAATAAATCATTAGATTTTACTTTAGATTTTTATCACAATAAAAACCAGGTGCAACAGGGTTATTCCCGATGCACCTGGTTTATCTTTTTATATTAAATTACTTATCCGAGAGCAACCATGCTGAAAACAAGGGCGAAGAGTGCGACTGTTTCACAAAGACCAACAACTGTAATATACTGCGAAAAGCCTTTACCTGTTTCAGCAAGAGCGTCTGCACCGGCTGCACCGGCTTTGCCTTGAACAACAGCCGAAACTGCCATAGCAACGCCCGATGCAATTCCGAGACCGAAAAGGAATGCAGGGTCTGCGTCAGATGAACTCATCTGCTGCATAAGAAGGAAACCGTAGATTGTTTGGGTAAGAGGTGCACCTGCAAAAACGGTAAGAATGAACGGTGCCGCTTTATTGCTCATATAACACTTTTTCCATGCGCCGATTGATGCCTGACCCGCAATACCGATACCGATTGCAGAACCTGTTGCGGCAATACCCATTGCCAACGCTGTTGCTAATAATCCTAAATTCATAATAATTCTCCTTAATTTTCAATTTGTTCTTCAAAGGGTTTGAATTTATGTCCGCTCCAGGACATATCAAGATGCGATGAAAACTCCAATGTGTTGAGTCTTATTCCGTGAACAATAACCGACAAAACATTAAGTATCATATTAAGTCCGTGGCCGAACACAAGAAGCACAACCGCAATAATCATAAACATAAAGTTGCCGAGTAACGGACCTGCAAGTTCGTTGACTGTTGCGGATATTGCCGCACCTGCAAGACCGACAGCCCAAAGACGTATATACGAAACTATGTCGGAAAATACATTTACAACACCAAGCAAAACAGAAACAATGTTTTTGAGACTCGAAAGTATTGATTTAACGATATTTCCCTCGTAGTTTGAAAATACGAAACTCAAAACAAAGCCCGCAATAACAAGCACAAGAGCAACCGTACCGACAGGAACACCGCCTATCACCAGTCCGAAACTGAACACTTCAGCATTTACAACAAAACTGAGCACTACATAAAAAATACCGACCAGTTGCATTATTGAACCGATATCACCGAGAATTTTGATTGATTTTTTGTTCCGTACAGCAACCTTGATATGAGCCACAGTAAGTTGAACAAGAGCCAGTGAGAAGCAGAATATCTGCAGATTCTGTGCAGTTGTAAGTCCGTATTCACCGTTTGTCCACGGCGGATACCATATTCTGTCGGCATAGACATTAGAAATAACGGGTATCGAAAGTTTTTGAAGCCATTCAGGCAATTGTTCGGGGGAAAGACCAAACCATGTGCAGGTCAGAGTTCCCCAAAGAATAGTTGACAAACCGAAAAGTCCGATAAGCAGAAATGCGGGAGAAACTTTCTTTTTTGTTGCAAACGATTTTGCAATCATAATTCCCGTTACTGCACAAATCAGCAGACCGTAACCTCCGTCGCCAAAGATAATTCCGAAGAAAATGAGAATAAATCCAAGGAACCAACCCGAGATATCATATTCAAAATAACCGGGAACTGTGCCGAGGAAGTCAGTAAGCGGATATATAAGACTTACAAACCTATTGTTTTTCAGTTTGGTAGGTACATTATCTTCTTCTGTAGGTTCTTCAACAAGAAGACCCCACGAGTTCTCTTTTGCCGTCTTTTTTAGACATTCAAGATTTTCTTCTTCAACATACCCAACGAAGTAAGAAACTGATTTTCCGTTTTCAGACAGACTTTCGTTTGCCATACCGGTTGCATAAATCTCAAACTCAATCTCTTTTTCACAGGCCTTGATTGCTTTTTTAATACTTTCAGCACAGCCTGAAAATGAAGAAATTTTTTCATCAATCTCTTTGATTCGATTATTCAAGTCTTCAATTTTCTGCCTCATTTGGGTAATTGATGCTGCAGGCATATCAATCCTGTATGCCTTCAATAAATCAATCACCTCGTTTTCACCTTCAAGGTCCGATTTAATAAGCAGGAATTTTACGGAAGATTTTGTTTTTTCAAAAGACAAAGTTTTTATGCTTTCACCCAAATTTTCATATTCAGATTTCGGCATTTCATAAAGCGAAATATCAACGCCTTTTTCAGCCAAAACGCAAAACATTTCGGGATCAATTTCTCCCCAGCCCGAAAGTCTGTCAAGTTCTGCGGTGAGAGCGATTTTTTCAACTGAACAGAGTTTTTTCTCATCCTCAAGATCAGCGATTTCTTTTGAAACGGTAATTGCATTTGAAGCATCAATGTTTTCTTGCTTTATTTTTTTATTTTTCTTTTCCGAAATACTGAAAAGCGCACCTTCAAGCAAGGCTGATTTTTCTTTGAGTTCGTCAAGTTTTTTGCCTGAACCTTCAACAGATTCAATGTGAAGAATACCGAGTTTACGAAGTTTTTTGAGTGTTTCGGTTTTTTTATCTTCTCTCATTATAAGAGAAACTTTTTTCATAGGCACAATCACAGTGAGTACACCTCCGTTTCCGAAGATGTTTCATTGCGTGCCGCAATTTTGCGTTTTGAAATCTTTGAGCGGACAACGGCACTTACCTGCTGATCCGCCATATAAATTGATATTTTTTTGATATTTTCCTCTGTTTCGGGAATTTTAACCTTTTCAAACAGGTTAACTCTCTGTGAGGTTGCGCGAAGTTCCTGTTCAAGAAGTCTGACCTGCTCATCCAACACTTCTGCTTCAAGGTCAAGCGACATCGCTTTTTCCATATGATTTGCGGCTATATCAACCCAAAGCGGTGTTTCATATAAATCATAGTCTCCTCGTGCGAAATCCGCACCTTCATAGACCGGAATCGTTACGCCCGCAATATTACCGGAACCTTTTCGGATATTTGTTACAGTAATTATTCCGTCGGGGAAAGCATCCGTTTCGCTGAAAACGGCAATCCATGAGTCAAAACCTTTTTCAAGGTCTTCCCTCTCTTTTCTTACCGCATCGGCTTTTAATTCAATGGTACGAATTTCAGCCTGGAGTTGCTGTTTTTTGAGTGTCAGAGTAGGCAAATATCTCCGATACATTTTGAGGGCATCCTTCTGTATCTTTAACTCATTCTTAGTCAGTTTGATTTTTGCCACTTCAATCCTCCTTATCTGACGGGCCAGAACTCGTCTGTAAGGTCGGATTTGATTCCGGTTTCATCCTTTTCAAAACACTCTGCAAGAATTTCCCATCCGAGGTCAAGCGCTTCTTCAAGAGAAAGATTGACCGACAAATCCATGAGTTTGTTTTCAAAAAACTGACCGTATTTGAGCAGTTTATCATCCCAGCGTGTCATTGCAAAACCCATGTTCTTCTTTTCTAATGTTTCTTTATAAGAAGAATACATGCGGATCATTGCATCCATGAGCGCTCGGTGGTCCTTACGGGTTTTGCCGTTTACATTCTGCTTAAGTCGCGAAAGCGAACCAAAAGGCTCGATACGACCGCCTTTAAGATAATACTGTCCTTCTGTAATATAACCTGTATTATCAGGAACAGGGTGAGTTACATCATCACCGGGCATTGTTGTAACTGCAAGAACGGTTACAGATCCCGAATCTGCAAAGTCAACTGCCTTTTCATAGCGTGATGCAAGTTGCGAATAAAGGTCGCCGGGATAGCCTCGGTTTGACGGCACCTGTTCCTGAGTGATGGCAATTTCTTTCATTGCATCTGCAAAGTTGGTCATATCGGTAAGAAGAACAAGAACATCCTTATTCTGCAATGCAAACTGCTCCGCAACAGCCAGAGCCATATCGGGAATCATCATGCACTCAACAGTAGGATCTGATGCGGTATGAATAAACATAACTGTTTTACTTAAAGCACCGCCATTTGAAAGTTCTTCCTTAAAATAGAGAAAATCGTCATATTTAAGACCCATGCCGCCAAGCACGATAACATCCGCTTCAGCCTGAAGGGCAATTCGTGCAAGAAGTTGGTTATAGGGTTCGCCCGAAATGGAGAATATGGGAAGTTTCTGTGAAACAACAAGAGTGTTAAACATATCAATCATCGGAATGTTTGTTCTCATCATGCGGTTTGCCAAAATACGCTTTGTGGGATTTACGGATGGTCCGCCGATAGGTTTCATGTTTTCTGTAAGGGCGGGACCCTTATCCCTCGGTTCACCCGAACCGTTAAAAATTCTTCCCAGAAGATCTTCACTGAATGAAACACGCATTTCACGGCCCAAAAAACGAACTTCATCGCCTGTTGAAACACCCTGACCACCTGCAAAAACCTGAAGTGAAACAATATCGCCGTCGATTTTATTAACTTGAGCAAGCGATTTGCCGAATCTTGTGTTTATCTGTGCAAGTTCATTGTATCGCACACCTTCTGCTTTAACGGTGATAACGTTACCTGTGATGGATTCAATCCTGTTAAAAACTTTATTCATTATCACACACCACCCTTTAACAACGCTTCCGCTTCACGGCTTATTTTGCCGTGACCGTCTGCATAAATTGAATCTATTTCAGACTCTGTCTTTGCAAAAGCATCGCTTTCAAATTCAGTATAATTCCAGTCGATGAATTTCTGACGCATGCGGTTAAAGAAGATTCTTGCATCATCTTTATTGTCAAGTGCATATTCACTGCCCAAAACATGTATCAGTTTGTCAGTAACATAGCGTTGACGTGCTGTTGTACAGTTAGCATCAATCAAATCAAAAGAATTCTGCTGAAGATATACGGAATCAAGCATTTCCGATTTAAGATAAACAATATAATCCTCAAGACTTGTTCCTTCTTCACCGACAACTTTCATCATTGAGCCGATTTCATCGCCGTAAAGAAGTATATTTTTACAGAAAACAGATTTTGCCGAATCTGTAACAGTCTTATATTTTGACCACGAAATAAGCGGGTCAATTGCAGGATATTTTCTGGCATCCGAACGTTCACGGGACAAACCGTGGAAAGCACCAACAACCTTGAGCGTTGCTTGAGTTACGGGTTCTTCAAAGTTACCGCCGGCAGGAGAAACTGTACCGCCGATTGTAACCGAGCCTTTGCTTCCGTCCGGCAAACGGACATAACCTGCTCTTTCATAGAAAGCAGCAATATATGATTCAAGATACGCAGGGAACGCTTCTTCACCGGGAATTTCCTCAAGTCTGCCTGACATCTCACGAAGCGCTTGCGCCCAGCGTGATGTTGAATCGGCAAGAAGAAGAACATTAAGACCCATCTGACGGTAATACTCGGCAAGAGTTACCGAGGTGTAAACCGATGCTTCTCGGGATGCAACAGGCATGGAGGATGTATTACAAATAATTATGGTACGTTCCATAAGCGAACGTCCTGTTTTCGGATCGGTAAGTTCGGGAAATTCGGTTAAAGTTTCAACAACCTCACCTGCGCGCTCGCCACATGCAGCAATGATAACGATATCAACGTCTGCATACTTTGATGTAGTGTGTTGTAAAACTGTTTTTCCTGCGCCGAAAGGACCGGGTGTGCAGTAAGTTCCGCCCTTTGCGACAGGGAAAAATGAGTCTATAAGGCGTACCTTTGTTTCCATTGTTTCAATCGGTGCAAGTCTTTCACTGTAGCATTTTACCGCACGTTTTACAGGCCACTTGAATGACATAGTAAGCGAAATTTCTCTGCCTCGTTCATCGGTTATAACCGCAACGGTTTCATTAACGGTATATTCGCCTTTCTCTGCTATTGACTTTAATGTGTAGTTACCGAGAAGATAAAAGGGAACAAAAATTTTGTGTGTAAACGGACCTTCAGGGACTGTTCCGATATATTCGCCGGCACGCAAAGTATCACCGATATTGGCAGTGGGTGTAAATTCCCATTTTTTCTCTGAATTCAATCCGCCAGCATAAATTCCGCGCTCCAGAAACCAACCGGCTTGTTCCGCCAAAACAGGAAGCGGATTCTGAAGTCCGTCATAAACCTGACCAAGCAAGCCCGGACCAAGTTGAGCGGAGAGCATATCACCGGTGAACTCCACATCATCGCCGCATTTTATACCGCCTGTCATTTCATATACCTGAATCTGTGCAATATCTCCGCGAATACGGATAACCTCACTTTTGAGTTTTGTATTATCAACATTAACATAGCAAATTTCATTCATTGAAACATTGCCTTCAAACTTTACGGATACAAGGTTACCGTTAACACTTACTACCTTGCCTTTGTTTTCAGTCATTGTATAACCTCCGATCTGTCATCATTCATAATGGAGTTATAGATATTTTTGTAAGCGGATTTTCCGCTTTCTGCATCAAATTTTCTTATACGCTCAATGAGTTTTAGTTTAAGCCCGTAATAGAACACAAATTCCTCCGAAAAAGAATCCGACGGTCTGAGCGATTCAAGAAAATCAAGACGATATTGATTGAGAAATTTTTCCGCCTCAATAGGACTTTCAATTTCAACTGCTGTACGCACAGCCTGCAAAAGTCCGACAGAGAAAGACTGATTATCAGAATTAAAGTTTTTGTTCATTTTTTCTGCACGAAACTTAGCAAGCGCAAGTCGAAGATTGCGTTCACCATCATTCCATTTTTCAATCAATGCAGATGATGATTTATCCGGATTTCTCGGAGGTACAAGAGATAATTTCTGCAATTCACACTGCGCTTTTTTTCCGAGAAATCGCATACAAAGTTCCTCAAACCTCTCCGATGTTACGGGAAGAGGAGTGTTTTCATTAATTCCGTCAAGCGACGGCAATTGAGATATAAGATAATATTCAGCCATAATTATTCAGCCTCTTTCAAAAGAGCAGCAACCTTTGGGCTGAGATAATTTGACAACATATCAGTAACAGCCTCAACGGAATAATCATAATAAACCGAACCGTTATTTAAAGAAATTCGGAATCCTCCGTCGAAATCATCATTCGCCTTAAGAGTAATGCCTTTAATCATTTTTAAATTAAGTTCTGTAAGAAGAGACTCTTCAAGAAGTTTCACATCTTCACTGTTAAGAACTACAGAGATATCTTCTGCATCGGGATTGCCTGCCCAGCATTCCACAACCTTTACAATAAGTTTGGAGAACTCATTTGATGAATACATTGCATTAACATTTTCGCTAACTATAACACGAAGTTCTCTTGCAACACTTTCTCTGAATGAGATAAGCAAATTACGTCCAGCCTGTCGGATGGCATCCTCGCCGGATTTTACAATTTTTGCGTTTTCACTTTTGGCTTCGGCAATAATCTTATCTGCATGGTTCTGAGCATCAGATATAATTTTTTCCGCCTCGGCTCTTGCAGATTTAAGTATCGATTCTGCCTGTATTTCAGCCGCATCCACACCATCTTTTTTAATCTGCTCAATAAGTTCCTGAAGTTGTACTTCCATAACGCTTCTCCTTTTTGAGTTTTTCTTAGTTATTATAAGCAATATGTTTTCCCGCAAAAAAACATAAAGGAACCAACATCCTCTGCAGACAGCTGGTTCCTAAAAAACATTTTTCATTTTTAAATATTATATCACACTTCGCCTTTTTGTCAAGATTTTTTGAATGCTGAGAATGTATAAAAATTTTAAACAAAAAGTTTAACAATAAATCAAGTTAAAAAAACAGATTTAAATCATCAAATTGATATGTAACTCATTTCTTTAATGTCAACTACAAAAGCAAAAAAACGGCATAGCCGTAACTATACCGTTTTTAAAACATAATTCTAAGTTATCTGCCTGATGTTGCCGATGTCTTAAGAGTAACATCGTGGTAACCGCCCTCAACAATACTTGTTGCGGAAACAACAGTAAGTTTTGCGTTCTTCTGAAGATCGGGAATTGTAAGAACACCGCAGTTACACATTGTTGACTTAACTTTATAAAGACTCTTTGCTACGTTATCGCTCAACGAACCGGCATAGGTAACATATGAGTCAACGCCTTCTTCAAAACTGAGTTTAGCCTTACCGCCAAGGTCATATCTCTGCCAGTTTCTTGCTCTGTTGGAGCCTTCACCCCAATACTCTTTAACATAAGCGCCGTTAATCATGAGTTTATTTGTGGGGCTTTCGTCAAAACGAGCAAAGTATCTGCCAAGCATGAGGAAGTCTGCACCCATTGCAAGAGCAAGTGTCATATGATAGTCATGAACGATACCGCCGTCTGAGCAAATGGGGACATAGATACCTGTTTCTGCATAATATTCATCTCTTGCTGCAGCAACTTCAATAAGAGCAGTCGCCTGTCCTCTGCCGATACCTTTTGTTTCACGGGTGATACAGATTGAACCGCCGCCGATACCTACCTTAACAAAGTCAGCACCTGCCTTTGCAAGGAACATGAAGCCATCACGGTCAACAACATTACCTGCACCGATTTTAACCTTATCGCCGTATTTTTCACGAACGAATGCAAGGGTCTGCTCCTGCCATACGGTATAGCCTTCTGATGAGTCGATGCAAAGAACATCTGCGCCTGCTTCAACAAGAGCGGGAATGCGTTTCTCATAGTCAAGAGTGTTAACGCCTGCACCAACAATGTAACTCTTGTTTGAATCAAGAAGTTCCTGAGGATTATCCTTGTGCTGTGAATAGTCCTTACGGAATACAAAATAAAGAAGATTGCCGTTTTTATCAACAATTGGAAGTGAATTGAGTTTATTATCCCAGATAATATCGTTTGCTTCCTTTAATGTTGTTGTTTCCGGAGCGGTGATAAGTTTTTCCAAAGGAGTCATGAATGAGGAAACGGGTGTTGAAAGATCCATTCTGCTGACTCTGTAATCTCTGCCTGTAACAACACCGAGAAGTTTGCCGTTGGGGCTGCCGTTATCGGTAACAGCCATTGTGCTGTGACCTGTAAGTTCTTTAATATCAAGAACTTCTGCAAGGGTTGAATCAGGCTTAAGGTTTGAATCACTGATTACAAAACCTGCTTTATAATTCTTAACTCTGGCAACCATAGCCGCTTCATCTTCAATTGACTGTGAGCCGTAGATAAATGAAATGCCGCCTTCTTTTGCAAGAGCAATTGCCAGTGTATCATTTGAAACTGACTGCATGATTGCAGAAACAAGAGGAATGTTAAGGCTCAGGGGGCATTCTTCTTCGCCCTTTCTGAACTTAACAAGAGGTGTTTTAAGATTAACGTTTGCGGGGATGCATTCCCTTGAGGTGTAGCCCGGAATAAGAAGATATTCGCTGAATGTTCTTGAGGGCTCCTGACAATAAATAGCCATTTTGTTCACTCCTTCTGGAAATTTCGGCTGCCGGAAAAGCCAGCCGAGTATATAAAATGTATTTTACAATAAACTTCTTAAAAAGTAAAGACAAAAATTAAAAATTATCGGCAAAATTCTGTAATATAGTTATTTATACTCTTGCTGATAATTTCAATTGCCGCTTCTCTGTTGCGAACTTCATCAACAACCGTTTCTTTATCCTCAAGATTTTTATAAACTGAAAAGAAATGAGTCATTTCATCAAAAACATGTTTTGGAAGTTCACTGATATCTTTATAACAATTATAGTTTGGGTCGTTAAAAGATATTGAAATGATTTTTTCATCAAGTTTACCGCTGTCTTTCATCGCTATAACACCAATCGGATAGCATCTTACAAGTGTCATCGGATCAATTACTTCGCTGCAGATAACAACTACGTCAAGAGGGTCGCCGTCATCGCCGTAAGTTCTGGGGATGAAACCGTAGTTTGCAGGGTAATGGGTTGATGTGTAAAGAATACGGTCAAGCATAAGGAATCCCGTTTCTTTATCAAGTTCATACTTTTTTTTGCTGCCTTTTGTGATTTCAATTACCGCCATGAAATCCTCGGAAGTAATTCTCTTAGGATTTATGTCATGCCAAATATTTCCCATATATTTCACCTCATTCAAAATAAACTGTTTTTCCTGTTTTGGCGGACTCATAGACAGCGTTTACAATACGCACGCTTTTTATCGCTTCCATGGGAACAATTGAAGGGTCTCTGTCCTCAAGAACAGCATTTATCATATCTTCAACAACATAGTTGTGACCGATGCATAGCGTAGGATCAAGAGCCGCTGCCGAACCGTTACCTGCATATTTTTCAAGCATTTCCGCTTCTTCATCTTCTGGAGCATCAGCAAACTTCCAAAGTTTAAGTTTGTCCTGATCAGCCTCCATAGAACCGTTTGTGCCGTATATCTTTATATCGGTACAAATACCCGGATAAGCACATGTTGTACTGATAAATGTTGCAACTGCACCCGACTTAAATCTGATAAGCGAGGCGGTAAAGTCTTCAGTTTCAATCTTATGGTTATAAACTGCCATCTGCGACGTAACACTTTCAACCTCACTGTTCATAAGCCATTGCATAAGATCAACTGTATGAACAGCCTGGTTCATAAGCGAACCTCCGCCATCCATCGCCCAGGTTCCTCGCCAGCCGCCGTTATCATAATACTCCTGTGTTCTGTGCCACTTAACGGCAAAGTCACCGAAAAGAACCTTGCCTATTTTACCGCTTATAACCGCATCTCTCATGGGAAACATATCGGGATTATATCTGTTCTGATGAACAACGCCTGCTTTCATTCCCGTTTCTTTTCTTGTTTCTTCAATTCTAAGAGCGGCTTCAACGGTAATATCAATCGGTTTTTCTATAAGAACATTTTTGCCAGCCTTCATTGCTTTTACCGCAAAATCTGCGTGCATACCGCTCGGAACAGCAATACTGACCGCATCAATATCCGGGTTCAAAGCATCTCATCAAAATCGGTATATGTAAGCGTTTCGGGATACTTTTCTTTTATCTTATCAAGTTTTTCCTGTTTCAAATCGCAAACCGCTATAAGGTTTGCATTTTCTGATTTTGCAGCCGCATCTGCGTGTCTCATACCTACGCCGAGTCCAACTACTGCATAACCGACTTTTCTTTTCATTTTTTGTCTCCGTTACAATTAAAATTTTCTTCCTCCGCCGCCGTGCATTCTGCCGCCTGAGGAGCGATGAACCGAACCGCCGCCGGAGAAACCTCCGCCGTGCTTGCCGTGATTATTATTCTTCGGAATTCTTGTTGTTACAACATTTCTGCTGATTACATTATCGGTTGAACCTGTAATATCAAGTGAAATATCATCTGTATCGAACATATCATCCTTGCCGTGGTTTTTATATTTGCTTTTAACAATCAGAACAGTTATTCCCGCTGCACCGATACCGACAATGATATAAACTAATATATCGGTAAAGTCAACAGAAAATCCGCTGCGGTTGTTATCAACATAATCATAATAATCATAGTCATATTCGTTATATCCGTAATCTTCATATGAACCTATATAACCGTATATATTATCATAATTTTCATCGTTCGATTCGTTATATATACCCTCAGCCGTTTCGGTCATAAGTATAACAGCGCGGGCATAATTCCCCTGAACAAGTTCCGAATATCCACTGTCAATTATATTATCAATCTGAAAACTGTCATACGAATCCATTGCACTTCCCGTTGTTGAAATATAAATCTCACGGTTATCCATATCAATCAGAAAAAGCATGCTGTCCTCTGACCAACACTGATTATCAATAAGGTCATCAAGATAATCATCGGCATATTCATCGGAAGATTTGCCCATTGAATCATCCGTTGTCACAACAGCAAGAGAGTAACCTGTTTCTAAAGAAAAAGATTCAACGCAATCAGTAATTTCAGATGTTTCATCTGACGAAAAAAGCATTGCCGAATCGTCAACAAAGTTATCGTAAGCATATGCCAAAACCGCAAAAGATAAAACGAAGAAAAGCGCAAGGGTAATTGAAATTATCTTTTTCAAAACAAAAGCCCCCCTGCAACTGTTAGTATTACAGATACACCTGCCGCAACTCCTGCAAAAAGCATTGCGAGTTTTTTGCCGCACACAGGCAATTCACCGTACACCTTACCTGTCTGACCGTTGAGTGCATATATATAATTTTTATCTTTATGTTTATAGTTGAGAACCCATACCGGAAGAAGATTGTAACTCCATCTGAGTTCGCCTACATTTATTGAACTGTCTTTCAATGTTACATTCACGGCATCAATTGATTTTTCAAGTTTTTCCTCGGAAAAATGTTTGATTTTCTGGGTAACTCCCGATGCAATTTCATTTGTTTCGATATTCCTTTTTTCTGCAAAATATCCCGACAGATATGACATCGAGAAAGGTACAAAATCAGCACCGTTAAACGGACAGACATATCGCATTATGTCTTTATCCTTGCCTCTCAGCGCAGATTCGGGCATATTACGAACCATCATATCGCCCGCTCTGAAATGACTGCGAACGGTGGTTTCAGTGTGCTGAACATCACCGACAACCCATGTTTTGACCTGACGTGATGTTGCATTTATGCTGCCGCTTGTTTCGCAATCAACATACCAATAAGGGAAGTAAATTCCTTTTATCTCTTCAAGCCTTGATTCAGAGACAAAATTCTTTGGCAAAAATTTCTTTTTACTGCACATATCTTTAAACTTCTGAACAGCACTTTTCTTATCAATTTTGAACGGAATTATCATATCAGGCTTTAATTCTCCGCTGAGCCTTCCCGAAAGCACAACCGGATTGGAGCAATAGTAACATGTTGTGGCAGCAGTTGTTTCATCGGTTATAACCTGTGCACCGCAACTCGGGCAAACATAAAGAACAGCGTTTTCATACTCCTGCTGTTCAACAGCCTTCTGCTCAGGGCTTTCGTTTTCAAGAGTTTCATCTTTTGCAAAAAAATCTTCTTCCTTAAAAACAGAATCACAGTACTCACAGATAAAATCCTGCTTTGCAGCATCAAATTTCAAACCGCCTCCGCAATTCGGGCATTTATACTGAACTGCATCCATTCGCCTTCACTCCTTTCAAAAAAGCCGGACCAATGCAAGGTAAACCCGCTGCGGTCCGGCTGCGGCGGGCATAATTCCGCCTTTATTTCTTCCTATATGTATTAAATCTGAATTTAACTTCTTTATGCTCCTGTTCTTCACCCTGACATACTATTTCCCAGTCGGAATCATTATCAAGATTCGGAAAATATTTATCGGCAGGTTTTGCAGTATCAACCTTTGTTACATAGGCAGTATCACAAAAAGGCAGAAGTTGCTCATAAACGGAAGAACCGCCTATGACATAAACAGTGTTTGTATCATATCTTTCAAGTTGCGTAAAAAGTTCGTCTGTTGAATGGCAAACGATAACATCAGGCGCACTCCAGCCTTTATCCGTTGTAAGAACAATATTGACTCTGTTGGGAAGAGCCTTAGGACCGGGAAAGGTCATAAAAGTAGAACGCCCCATAACAACAACATTGCCTGTTGTCTTTTCTTTAAAAAACTTCATATCGGCAGGTATATGATTTATAAGAGAATCGCCCAAACCTATTGCCCAGTTATTATCAACATTAACGATGGCTTTCATTGCTTAACCTCACTTCAGATTGCAACGGGAATTTTCTCGCTGAAATCATGATATTTATAATTTTCAAGTGAAAAACTGTTCTTTGTAAACTGATAAAAATCCGTTATGCTCTTATCCATAACAAAATCAGGAGCATCGTAAGGCTCTCTGCTGATAAGTTCCTCAATGATGGGAATATGACGGTCATAGATATGAGCATCGGCAATAACGTGAACAAACTCACCTGCTTCAAGACCGCTAACCTGTGCAAGCATATGAACAAGCGCAGCATACTGACAAACATTCCAACAGTTTGCCGCAAGCATATCCTGCGAACGCTGATTAAGGATTGCATTAAGTTTATTACCCGATGTATTAAATGTCATGCTGTATGCACAAGGGTAAAGTGCCATTTCATTCAAATCCTGATGAACATATATATTGGTAAGGATTCTTCTGCTCTGAGGGTTATGTTTCAAATCATAAATAACCCTGTCAACCTGATCCATATCCCCTTCTCTGTAATGGTGTTTGACACCCAACTGATAGCCGTATGCTTTACCGATACTTCCGTTTTCATCAGCCCAGGAATCCCATACATGGCTGCCAAGGTCATTGATATTGTTTGACTTCTTCTGCCAAATCCAAAGAAGTTCGTCAACAGCACTTCTTATAAAAGTTTTTCTTATTGTCTGAGCAGGGAATTCTTTGCTCAGGTCATATCGGTTAACTACCCCAAACTTTTTAACGGTATGTGCAGGAGTTCCGTCCTCCCACCTGGGTCTGACATCAAGTTCAGTATCCCAGAAACCGTTCTGAAGGATATCTTTGCATGTATCAATAAATATTTTGTCTGCCAAACTCATTTTAATGACCTCCCAAACATTTTATATAGTCGCCGAGACCCTGCTCAAAATTAACACCCAAACGGGTATCTGTCTGCGCATCAAAAGTTCTTTTTATAGCCGAACATGTAAATTCAAGAGCAATTTCCGCACTCTCATATATTGACTTACCCTTAAGGAATGCACCGGTAAGAGCCGATGCAAAAATATCACCAGTACCGTAATAAATTCCGGAATATTTTTCAGAAAAGCGGTAAAAAACTTCTCCGCCATTTTCACAAACAGCACATCCTATTTTATCATTTTCAAACGAAACACCCGTCAACACAATCATCGGAACTCCGAGTACTGCAAAAAGGCGCTGCATCAATCCCTCAATGTATTCTTTAGTGTAAGGCGGCTCTACATATTCCTCATCAAGTAAAAATGCCGCTTCAGTCAGATTCGGAACGATTATATCCGCCTTTTTACAAAGCAAAATCATTTCTTTTGCGAAGGAATCATCAAAAGTTGTATACATTCTGCCGCTGTCAGCCATTGCGGGATCAACAATTACAACAGTTTGCTCATCCTTAAACTCATCAATAAACGAACAAACAATATCAACCTGCTCTGTTGAACCGAGAAAACCGCTGTATATACCGTCAAAAGTAATGCCGAGAGATTTCCAATGGTTTGCAACAGGCTGAATGTCACTTGTTAAATCGCGGTATGTAAAGCCTTGAATGTTTCCTGTATGGGTGGAGAGTACCGCAGTCGGCATTGCTGCTGCCTCAACTCCTGCAGCGGAAATAATCGGTATTGCAGCAGTAAGCGAGCATTTGCCGATACCGGAAATATCATGTATAGCGGCAACGCGCTTTTGCCTTTTCAAACCTGTTTCATCCTTCCGAATATATTTACAAACATTATACTCTATCGGCGTCCATTTTTCAACCTTGAAATGGATTTTTGGACATATTTACTTCTATATTTGATTTGAGTTGATAAATTTTGGTGTTTGCGTAAAAAAACTCTTTACAGTTTGTAAATTTAATGTTAAAATATTAAAGATTAAATTACCGTGAAAAGGTAATAAAGGACAAGGAGAAATCAATCATGAAAAAAATCACTTCAAAAATTGTAAGCATTCTTCTTGTGTTTTCTCTTCTCTTCGGCAGTGCATCAACAATGGGCACAGCCGCTGCAGCAGACATAGGCAAAACACTTGAAAATGTTGGTCTCGGTATTGTTGAAGTTATCTTCACAACACTTGTAGGTGCAATCAACGCTATAGTTCCCGACAGCAAAAATTTTGTTAAGGTTAAAGACAGAGTAGTTGAAAACTTCTACGAAGGCACAGAAGATTGGGCAGACGAAGCAGCACCCAACGCTCAGTGGAAGTTAGGCCACGCAAAAGCATCTCTTATTCCCGATGATCTCAGAGAATCCGTTAAAAACGGAACAAAATCAGGTTATTATCTTGGCGGTTTCATTGATCCCAACAACGGTATGGTAAACGAGATTGAAGAAATCATCGACGATATGCAGGTAAGAGTTATTGCTGTTGAGGACGGTTCAAACAGAGGCGTTGCTCTCTTTGCAAATATCGACTGCATCGGTTTCTCAAACGGCGATATCAAAGAAATCCGCAAGCGTGTTGAAGCAATGGATCTCGGCGTTGAATTCAACAGCATAAATGTTTCATCAACTCACACTCACAGTTGTATTGACACACAGGGTCTTTGGACAAATCTTTTCCCCAAACTCTTTAAGAACCTCGCTCTTTCCTATGTTCCTTTTGTTGAAAAGGAAAGAGGCGCAAATGCCGATTACATGGAATTTGTTTATGACACCGTTGCAAACGCCATGAAGGAAGCAGTTAACGATATGGTTCCCGGCACAATGACATATGCAGTTAAAGAAATCGGCGATGATGAAAACTCATATTTTAACAACAAAAACAGAAGCCAGTCAACCTCACTTATTGATGAACTTTCAAGATTTGTTTTCACTCCCGATGATAAATCTATTGATCCCACAATGATCGTTAACATTGCTGCTCACCCCGACGTTGCAGGTCTTCCCGTTAACGAAGAAGACAACGGCAGAGACCTTTCGGGTGACTATATTTATTATCTCGGTAAAAAGATTGAAGAAAAAGGCTATAACTTCATGTTCTTCAACGGTGCTATTGCCGGTATCTATGAAGGCAGAGGCCCTGCCGGCGACGGCGTACCCACAAAACGCAGATATGAAGAAACCCTTCGCTATGGCGAAGAAATCGCTTATATGGCACTCAATCTTACAAAATCAAAGGCTGAAGTAGAAGCAAGTCTTACTGATGCTGAAAAAGCAAAGATTGAAGAAGAAAAGAAAATCGGCGGTGAACACTACACTCTCTGGTATGAAAACTGGGATGATAAACCCGCTAAGGAAATCGTTCTTGAACCCAATCTCAACATTATCAACAAAGAAGTTAAGATTAAGGTTACAAATCCCCTTATCCAACTTGTTGGTAAACTCAATCTTGTTAACTACACAGTTTGCAAGGAAGGTCTGAGTTACTATATCTTTGCTGAAATCGGTTACATGGAAATGGGCGACGTTAAGGTTGCTTTCCTTCCCGGTGAAATTGTTCAGGATCTTGTTTGCGGCGGCGGTTCACTCACTGCTGACGGTTCATTCTCAGGCAAAGACTTCGGCTATGCAACAATCTATGAACTCTTTGGCGAAGACACCATCTGCTTCGGTCTTATGAACGATGCTATCGGTTATGTTGTTCCCGATAATGACTATTCAATGTCACTTCTCGGCGACCATTATCAGGAAATGATTTCTCTCGGCAAATATGCAGGCTCCTCAATGATGAAGGGCTTTGCAGAAATTGCAGAAGAAATTAAATAATCAAACAAAAATCAAATCCGACCGTTTCTTTATGATTCGGTCGGATTTTTTAATAAAAAAATATTGAAATTATAATTCTTCGGTGTTAGAATTACATTTTGGTAATCATCAAAATGAAAGGAAGTACTCAAAGTGAAATCACCGTTCACAAAAGGCCTGTCACACGGAATACCGATAGCATTGGGTTATTTTTCCGTATCTTTCGGATTCGGAATAATGGCTGTTCAGTCAGGTCTCACAGCATTACAGGCTGTTATAATCTCAATAACAAACCTCACATCTGCAGGTCAGGCAGCAGGTGTCGGCATAATCGCCGCCGGCGGAACACTGATTGAAATGGCGCTTACACAGTTTGTTATTAATCTGCGATATTCACTAATGGGTCTTTCACTTTCTCAGAAACTCTCTGACAAATTTACCACTGCCCATAGAATGATTGCTTCTTTTGGCATAACGGATGAAATATTTGCCGTTGCCTCCTCTCAAAAAGAAAAACTTGTGCCTTCATATATGTACGGGCTTATACTTATTTCTGCACTCGGATGGACAGGCGGAACGGCTGCAGGCGCAATTGCCGGTCTCGGTTTGCCGCAAACGCTCACGGCAGCAATGGGAATTCTGCTTTACGGAATGTTTATTGCGATAATTGTTCCTGCTGCAAGAGCAAGCAGAAAAGACCTTGTTGTTATCTGTTTCGCTGCTGTATTCAGCGTTATTTGTAAATACGCATTTCCTGCTCTTTCCTCAGGCTTTGCAATTATAATAAGCGCTGTTCTTGCCGCCGTTATAGGTGCACTGCTCTTCCCGATTGAACTTGCGAAGGAGGATGATGCAGAATGATGATGGTACTTTATATTGCAGTTATGGCAGGAATAACCTATCTTATCAGAATGATTCCGTTTACGCTTTTCAAACGCAAAATCAAATCAAGATTTCTGCAAAGTGTGCTCTATTACATTCCCTATGCCGTTCTCAGCGCGATGACCTTCCCTGCAATTTTTTATTCAACAGATAACCCTGTTACTGCTGCAGTCGGCACGATTGTTGCAATAGTTCTCGCATATTTTAAACTTCCGCTTACTGTTGTTGCCGTTTCCGCATGTGTTGCTTCACTTATCGCGGGATTTCTTGTGTAATTTAGTATATTATGCACATTGACACTCATATATAAAATGATATATAATTTATATATACTCCTGACACAAGGATTCTTCCGAATGAAAGGTGCAGTTTCAATTGTTGATATACTCAACCAAGCATAATAATTTTTGTGCATAACTGTGCCTTTTTCAGGGCACAGTTTTCTTTTTGAGGTGATAAAAATGGAAAATAGAATTGCCGTTATCGGCGTTATTATTGAAAACACGGAATCGGTTGATAAACTCAATGCTCTGCTCCATGAATACGGCGAATGTATAGTAGGCAGAATGGGTTTGCCCTACCGCGAAAGAAACATAAACATTGTAAGCCTTGCCGTCGATGCTCCGCAGGACACTATCTCGGAACTTTCAGGCAAGATAGGAAAACTTGACGGAATAAGCGTTAAAACCGCGTATTCAAACAAAATATTCAATGATTAATTTAATTAACAAACTTGAAAAAAACCATTCTCTCACCATTGACGAGTATGAATATCTGATAACCAACAGAAACGAAGAATCTGCCCGTTTGCTTGCTGAAAAAGCCATTCAGGTAAGAAAGAAAATTTACGGAACAGATGTATATATTCGCGGCTTGATTGAAATAAGCAACATCTGTAAAAACAACTGTTATTATTGCGGTATACGGGCAAGCAACAACTCCTGCGAACGATACAGGCTGACCGCTGAGCAGATTTTATCATGTTGTGACGAGGGCTATCCGCTCGGTTTCCGCACCTTTGTTTTGCAGGGCGGCGAAGATGCATACTTCAGCGATGAAGTTGTTTGTTCTGTTGTTTCTGAAATAAAGCAAAAATATCCTGATTGTGCCGTAACGCTTTCTCTTGGCGAAAGAAGTTATGAAAGTTATAAAAAACTGTATGATGCAGGAGCAGACAGATATCTTCTCCGCCATGAAACGGCAGATAAGGAACACTATCAGAAACTTCATCCGCAGGAAATGTCATTTAAAAACCGCATGGAATGCCTGAACAATCTGAAAAAAATCGGATTTCAGACAGGCTGCGGATTTATGGTAGGCTCACCTTATCAGACTGCAGCAACACTTGCAAAAGATTTAAAATTCATCGAGCAGTTCAAGCCTGAAATGTGCGGAATAGGTCCGTTTGTTCCTCATAAAAGCACATGTTTCGCATCCGAAAAAGCAGGAACGGTTGAACTCACCTGCTACCTGCTCTCAATAGTCAGGCTTATTTCACCTTCAATTCTTCTGCCGTCAACAACAGCACTCGGCTCTATTGACCCTTACGGCAGAGAAAAAGGTATTCTTTCAGGCGCTAATGTTGTTATGCCTAATCTTTCTCCGTTTGAATTGCGGAGCAAATATGAACTGTATAACAACAAATTATCAGGCGGTGCGGAATCTGCCGCCAATGTTGCTGAGTTAAAGCAACGCATGGAATCAATAGGTTATAAAATCGTTACTTTAAAAGGCGATTTCAAAAAAATATAAAAATCTGAAGAGAAAGATTTTCTGACTCTAAGAAAGGAAATAAAGAAAATGGCAATTTATAATCCCAAATCACTCAAAGCGGAAGAATTTATCAACAACGAAGAAATTCTTGCAACACTCGAATACGCAGAACAAAACAAAAACAATGTTGAACTTATCGACAGTATTCTTGAAAAGGCACGCCCTAAGAGAACTGCAAGCGGAACATCCTGCGCAGGTCTTTCACACAGAGATGCCGCTGTTCTCCTTGCTTGCGAAATCCCGGAAAAAATTGATGAAATGTTTAAACTCGCAGAAGAAATTAAGCAGGCATTCTACGGCAACAGAATTGTTATGTTTGCACCTCTCTATCTTTCAAATTACTGCGTTAACGGCTGCCTTTACTGCCCGTATCATTTTAAGAACAAACACATTGCCCGCAAAAAACTTACTCAGGAAGAAGTTGCAAAAGAAGTTATTGCTCTTCAGGACATGGGTCATAAGCGCCTTGCAATTGAAGCAGGCGAAGACCCCGTTAACAATCCTATCGAATATATTCTTGAATGTATTAACACAATTTACAGCATCAATCATAAAAACGGCGCAATACGCAGGGTAAATGTTAACATTGCCGCAACAACGGTTGAAAATTACCGCAAACTTAAAGATGCAGGAATAGGCACATACATCCTTTTTCAGGAAACCTATCATAAAGAAAGTTATCTTAAACTGCATCCCACAGGCCCGAAACATGACTACGACTATCACACAGAGGCTATGGACAGAGCAATGCAGGGCGGCATTGACGATGTAGGTCTCGGCGTGCTTTTCGGTCTTGAACTTTACAAATATGAGTTTGTCGGTCTGCTTATGCACGCAGAACATCTTGAAGCGGTTCACGGCGTAGGTCCTCATACCATCAGCGTTCCTCGCCTTAAAAGAGCAGACGATATTGACCCCGATGCTTTCGATAACGGCATATCAAATGAACTTTTTGAAAAACTTATTGCTTGTATCAGAATTTCCGTTCCTTATACAGGCATGATTATTTCAACAAGAGAGTCCGAAGAAGTCAGAGGAAAAGCACTCAGGCTTGGTATTTCGCAGATAAGCGGTGCATCAAGAACATCTGTCGGCGGATATACGGAAGAAGAAAGACCCCATGACTCAGAACAGTTTGATGTTTCTGACCAGAGAACGCTTGATGAAGTTGTGCGCTGGCTGATGGAACTTAAGCACATTCCCTCTTTCTGCACCGCATGTTACCGCGAAGGCAGAACAGGTGACAGATTTATGGCCCTGTGCAAAAACGGACAAATTCTCAACTGCTGCCATCCGAACGCACTCATGACTCTGACCGAATACCTCGTTGACTATGCAAGCGAAGAAACAAAGAAAATCGGCTTTGAATTAATCAAAAACGAACTTAAAAAAATTCCCGGTGAAAAGGTTCGCGCCATTGCCGAGAAAAACATTGAAGATATCAAAAACTCAAACCGCAGAGATTTCAGATTCTGATAAAACAGAGGTGATTTTGTGAGCCTTAACAGCACAGTTTCCGCCGAAAGAATTCACATCGGCTTTTTCGGCAAACGCAATGCAGGCAAATCGAGCCTTGTGAACGCAGTTACGGGTCAGAACCTTTCGCTTGTTTCTGATGTTAAAGGAACAACAACTGACCCCGTAAAAAAAGCGATGGAACTTCTACCTCTCGGTCCCGTCGTCATTATTGACACACCGGGAATTGACGATGAAGGTGAACTTGGCGAGATGCGCGTAAAAAGAGCAAAACAAGCACTGAATTACACAGACATCGCCGTTCTTGTTGTTGACAGTAAAATAGGACTGCAGGATTCGGATAACAGTCTTATTTCACTTTTCAAATCCAAAAAGACACCATATATTATTGCATATAACAAAACCGACCTGCTCAACCGCATTCCCGATGCAGACGAAGGTGAAATATATGTCAGCGCACAAAACGGCACAAACATCAACAAACTTAAGGATTTAATTGCACGCAAGGCTAAATCGGCAGAAAACAACAAGCGCATAGTTGCTGACCTTATTGAGCCGAGCGATCTTGTTGTGCTGGTAGTGCCAATTGACGAATCTGCGCCTAAAGGCAGGCTTATTCTGCCCCAGCAACAAGTAATCCGCGAGGTTATCGAAAACGGCGCAACAGCAGTCGTCTGCCGTGATACGGAACTTAAAGATACACTTTCTTCTCTTGGCAAAAAGCCGAAACTTGTAATTACCGATTCCCAGGCTTTTGCTCAGGTTTCAAAGGACACTCCCGATGATATTGCACTGACCTCGTTCTCAATTCTTTTTGTTCGTTATAAAGGAGACCTCAATGCTGCAGTTCACGGCGCTGCACAACTTGACAAACTCAAAGACGGCGACAAAATTCTGATTTCAGAGGGCTGCACCCATCACAGGCAATGCAATGATATCGGAACTGTTAAAATGCCGAACTGGGTCAGAAACTATACAAATAAAAACATTGAATTTAATTTCACAAGCGGCAATGAATTCCCCGAGGATTTATCGCAGTATTCGCTTATTATTCATTGCGGAGGATGTATGCTTAATGCCCGGGAAATGCAGTCAAGAACAGGCTATGCCGCCGACTGCGGAATACCTATGACTAATTACGGCATAGCAATTGCATACATGCATGGCATTCTCAGGCGAAGCATAACTCCTTTCCCCGATGCACTCAGGGAACTGGATTAACATGAGGAAGTAATAAAATGGAAAAAAGATATTCTCTTGACATGACGAGCGGGCCTTTTCTGAAAAAGATACTTATTTTTTCGGTTCCGCTTATGCTGACAGGTCTTTTACAACTTGCATATAATTCGGCTGACGTTATTGTTGTCGGCAGATTTGTCGGCAGCCAGGCACTTGCGGCAGTTGGCTCAACAGGCTCACTTGTCAATCTGTTTCTTAATGTGTTTCTCGGTCTGTCAATGGGTTCCGGCGTTATGGTTGCAAGACACATCGGCGAATCAGACGAAAAAGCAGTCCACGAATGCGTTCACACCGCAATGTTCATGAGCGTTATATGCGGCATTTTTATCGGAACCGTAGGCTTCTTCTTTTCATCAAAAATGCTTAAACTCATGGATGTTCCCGATGATGTAATTGACCTTGCAACACTCTATCTGAAAATATATTTTCTCGGTTCACCGGGGCTTCTTGCATATAACTTCGGCGCATCAATAGTAAGAGCAACGGGCGACACAAAAAGACCGCTTTATATTCTGACTTTCTCAGGTATTGTTAATGTTGTTCTCAACCTTGTGCTTATACTTGTTTTTAAAATGGGTGTCAGCGGTGTTGCAATAGCAACAATTGTTTCGCAGTATCTCTCAGCAATACTTATAATTATTTATCTGGCTAAAATGCCTAATGCATGCCGCCTCATTTTTAAAAAACTTAAAATCTATAAAGAAGAAGTCAAAAGCATTGTTCGACTCGGTATACCTGCAGGAATTCAGAACTCACTGTTTTCCGTTTCAAACGTTATCATTCAGTCAACGGTAAATTCATTCGGTTCGGTAGCCATGGCAGGCATTGCAGCAGGTTCAAACTTTGATTCATATGTTTATACATGCACAAACGCTGTTGCCCAGACAACCATGAATTTTACCTCTCAGAATATGGGTGCAAAAAAATATGAAAACATCAGCAAAGTTTACCGCTATTGTCTTATTATAACTTTAATTGTAGGTCTTGCTATGGGCTGGCTCGGCAGAATATTCGGCAATCAGATTGTCGGTCTTTTCTCCGACGAGGCAGGCGTTATTGCAATCGGTGCAGAAAGATTGAAAATGATTATGCCGTTTTATTTCTTCTGCTCACTGATGGATGTTGCTGCATGTCAGATAAGAGGTATGGGTAAGTCTTTTGAGCCCATGATTATATCATTGCTTGGTTCATGCGGTATAAGGCTCTTCTGGGTTTATTTTATTCTTCCGCTGAACCACGAACTCATGTTCCTTTATTGGGCATACCCCGTTTCTTGGGCCGTTACTTTCTTTGCTCAGTTTGCACTGTTCTTTATTGTGAAAAAGCAGATGAAAAAGAAAGGCTTATTTCAATAAACCGCTTCACTATACAAAATCTTAATATTATGATATAATGTGCTTAAAACGGAGGTACACACATGTTATCATTTTTTAAAAGTTTAATATCAGCAATTCTTACATTTGTTATTTCAATAACTCCTTTTTCCGAAACACCCGAACAAAAATGTTCGCCTGAATTCAACGGCACCTTTCTTCAATCATGGCTAAGCAGTACATGGAGCGATGAACAGTGGCAAAAAGAGATTGAAAATATGCAGAACGCCGGTGTTAAGTATCTGATTTTGCAGGATGTTGCAAACAAAGCATCAGGCGGCAGCTGGACTGTTTATTATGAAACTGAACTTGCTGCATTTGCAGATGCTCAAAGATACCCCGATGTTATTGAAGCGGCACTTCGTAACTGCACGGGAACAGATATAAAAGTTTTCGTTGGGCTTGCAATGTTTGACGATTTTTGGACTCAGGGCGCATTAACAAACCAATACAGCGAAATGTGTAGTATTGCTGCAGATATGACTGAGGAAATCTATAACAAATATTACAGCAAATATAAAGAAAACTTTTACGGTTGGTATTTTACCCCTGAATTCAATAATGTACTTACCTGCCAGATAAACATTGGCGGCATGGCAGACGGACTTAATAAAATACTTGACAGAATAACCGTTCTCAATCCTTCTCTCCCCCTTCTGCTCAGCCCGTTTTATGCTGAGTATCTCTCTGCAGGACCTTTGACAACTCTTACAAACCTTGTCCGTTTATTTGACAAAGTTAATTTCAGAGACGGTGATATTTTTGCACCTCAGGATGCAGTAGGCGCTCTTTGGACATCGGAGAAAAACCTTGAGCGCAATTGGAAAATGTATGCCGCCGCAGTTAAAACAGCAAATGCAGATGTAAAACTCTGGGCAAACTGCGAGAATTTCAGCCTTGCTTTTGCCGACACTGCGCTTGACGGCATTTTCACAAGACCTGCAACAGAAAATACGCAGGTAATCACATCCACTCTTGACAGATTTATTTGGCAAATGGAAGTGGCTTCCCGATATGCCGAAAACATAATTACATTCTCATACAACCATTATTTCAGCCCTGAAGCAGTTGAATCTTTTTATATTGAAACATATCTTGATTATGTAAAAAACGGCTATGTACTCGAATCAGTTGCTCCTTCTGCAGTTCCTGATTTCACAAAAACAGAAACAGATGGCGGCATTGAACTTACATGGAATGAATCCGGCGATAATTTCGGCATTGCGTATTACCGCATAACGAAAAACGGCGAATTCCTTGGCAGAGTTGAAATGTGCTACGGTTCAACAAACCTTAGTTTATCCGATGCCGGCGGAAAAGCCGAAGATGTTTATGAAATAGTTGCATATGATGCCGCAGGTAATATGTCTGCCGCCGTTGCAGCCAAATAAAGAAAAGAGGTTAAATTATGATTGGATTTATTAAGGCATTTCTTTCTGTTTTACTCTCCGCAATCAACCTTTTCGCCTTTCCCGTTTTCGGCAACTTCACAGCAAAGAACGAACCTATTGACCCCGCAAACTGCAAACTCAATTTTGCTGCAATATCAGACATACATATGACAGACAGTCTGCGTGCTTTCATGCTTGGTTTCGGACTTTATGACATGGAAAATGCCGATTCCCGTTTGGATGCTCTTGTTTGTTCAGGTGATATTACTGACCACGGTCGCATTGAAGAGTGGGAAATGCTTGTTAAAGCATTTGAGGGATATGACCCTGCTGAAAACATTATTCTCGCTCAGGGCAACCATGACACATGGACAGAAGATGAAGGATATAACCTTGCAAAAGATTATTTCATCAAATACAGCGAACAAATTACAGGCAGAAAAATTGAAAACGAATATTATTCAACCAAAGTAAACGGATATACATTTATTGTTCTCGCAAGTGAAGCGGACAGAACTTCAATGTATCTCAGTGACGCACAACTTCAATGGTTTGAATCAGAAATGGCAAAGGCTGCTGCCGATAATCTTCCAATATTTGTTATCTGTCACTGGCCTCTTAACCAATCTCACGGGCTGCCCGTAACATGGGGTGATGACGATATGGAACCCGATGACGGCGGTATCGGTGATCAGTCCGCAGCGGTAGAAGCAATACTTAAAAAGTATAATAATGTTTTCTATATTAACGGACACATTCATAACGGTCTTTCAAATGAAAGCCAGGAAAAATTCAATGGATATGTAACAGTTGAAAGCGACGGCTCATTCCACAGCATAAATCTTCCTCAGTATATGTATATGTCCCCCAGAGGACGCGTTTCAAACGGCACGGGCTGCCAGTTTGAAGTTTATGAAGACAGAGTAGAAATCCGCTCAAGAAGTTACTCGGCAAGTGTTTGGTATACAGATTATAATTTCACCATACCGCTTGTATAAAAAACAGGCTTACCGTTACACAATGGTAAGCCTATACTTACGGAGAAAAAACAAAAAACATGGATAAACAAATCGAAAAAAAAGAAAATAAAATCATATTCATCTGCTGGCTTGCTTATACTGCAGCGTATGTAGGCAGGCTGAATTTCAACGCTTCAATTGTAGCAATAGTTTCTGATTTGGGCGTTACGAAAGCGGACGCAGGGCTTGTCAGTTCCTTTTTCTTCTTTGCGTATGGTGCCGGTCAACTTGTAAACGGCATACTCTCAAAAAAATACAACGCAAAAATAATGATTTTTCTCTCGCTGATGTGCTCTGCAGTTTTCAACCTGCTTATGCCTGTTTCCAATGACATATCAATAATGAAATTCATTTGGCTCGGAAACGGAATTGTTCAGTCTGTTCTATGGAGTACACTTATAAAAACACTTTCTGATTATGTTTCGGATAAAAAATTACCCAAGGCAATTCTTGCAATGAGCACAACGGTTGCCGTCGGTACACTTATTGCTTACGGTATTTCTTCCGTATCCGTTAAATTCGGTAACTGGCAGACTGTGTTCTATGTTGCCGCTGTTGTTCTGACTGCCAGCGCAGCGATATGGCTTACACTCTTTGGCAAAGCACCCGAAAAGATTGCTCAAATTGAAAAAAACAAAGACGAAAAAATCAAGATGGGCAAACCAGTTTTACTTGCACTTTTCTTGGCAGCATTTGCAGGCATTGCAAACGGTTTTATCAAAGACGGTGTAAACACATGGGTACCGTCAGTCCTCTATGAAGAATTCGGAGTATCCCAGTCATTTTCAATATTGCTTACGCTGCTGTTGCCGATGGTTTCAACAATGGGTGCGGCTATTGCTAAGAAAGTTCATGAAAAGATACCGTCTCACGCTTGCATGAATCTTATTTTTTATATATTCTCCGCTTTGCTTTGCGGTGGTATACTCCTTTCGCTGAAAATTCACAGCATTACAGCAATAATGGTTTGCTTTATCTGTGTTGCGTGCGGAATGTCGATGATAAACAACGTTATTACAAGTATGTTTGCACTTGATTACCGCAGAATGCTTAACGCAGGTTTTGCCGCAGGACTGCTCAACACCTTCTGTTATATCGGAAGCACTACCACTTCATACACACTTGGTGCGGTTGCACAAAACAGCGGATGGAACACCGTATTCATAATCATGCTTGCTGTCTGCATAGGTGCCGCTGCTGTATGCTTTGCAGGAATAATAAGCGAAAAGAAAATGAATAAACAATAAAAATTGCAGGCTGTATCTTAATCGATACAGCCTGCTGATTTTATTTGATTGCGTTGTATATTCTGTCACGGCAGTTTTTATCTTTATTAATAAAGAAACCATCCATTCTCTGCTGATAAACCGGCTCAGGTTCTCCTCCTCTGCTTATAAGAGAACATAAATCCTCCACTGCCTGATTTGCATTGAGAGCCAACGGACCGAAACCTTCTTCAAGCGGAAGATCAAGTTTACGGTAATCATTCATTCCTGCTCTGAACATTTCATTATCGGGTACAAAATACATCATTGTTATCTTAAGATAAACAAAATCGAAACAGAAAGATGAAAAATCGGTTATGAAAATCTTATAACTCTTTTCATCAACAGTTTTTTCCGCAACGCGTATTCTTTTTGATTCAAGTTCATACAACGGAGCATAATCCGCAAAAATGGGATGAAGTTTAAAATCAAGATACCAATCGTTTTCTTCAAGGCATTTTTCAAGTTCTTCGCTGTGAAGGAAATCATAAGTTTCTTTAAAGAAAACGCTGTTTTTAAACTTATCAGGCGATGCAAAGAATCCGCCCGACGAATCAACACCTATAAGATATTTACGCCATGTGGGTGCAAACAGAATCTTGTTTTCACTTACTACGGAATCCACGTCCATAAAGTCATACCTTGGCATACCTGAGGGAATCAAATCACACTCACGGAAACCGTAATTTTCTACCATATTTCTTGCTTCAAATGTTGTTGAAATAACCTCTCTGTCAATCGCATTCAAGCGGTCATTGGAATATTTCCACGGCAAGAACGCATGCAAAACACCATGCTGAAGATAAATAATCTCTGCTTTAAAAACATCGGTATAGTATTTCCACACGCCGCTTATAAACGGATTGTAATTATTATACTCAGCAAATGCGGTTATAATTTTTTCTGATGCAAGGAAAAGTTTTTTGTGCTTGATTGAACCGAATTTTATAATGTGCTTTTTTTGTGCAGATGTAAAAAGTGAACTTCTGTCCATGCTGTCATTGACAACATAGTATCTTTCCACACCGTCATCAATTTCAAAATCATGGATAAACTGATAATATCCGTTATCCTTAAAAACATTTTTGCAGTCATAATAAAGCCATATACGTCTTTCCGAAGAAATTTTATTTGCACAAAGTTTACGGTACAAAAATGTTCTCGGTTTTGTAAGCATTAGGGACTTTTCGAAATTATTATTATACGCTTTTTCAGCAGCAGAAGATGATTTAACACAATCAAAACCGTTTTGTTTTTGTGTGAATTCATATCCAAATCTGAATATTGAATTACGCGAAACACCGCTGCTGAAGGGCGTGTTCATAATAAATTCAAGACGAACAGGGATTCTTTCGCCACCAATAATAACGGTAAAATATATTCCTCCGTATTTTTTATAATCCCAATTAAAACGGATTCTCCAGAATTTATTGGTCTTTATTTTGGCATGGTAATAGTCCCATGCAGAATTTTCAAGATCAAGTTCAACTGTTTCAGTTGAATTTGTTCCCGAAAGATGCATGTAAACTTTAGGTTTTTCACAAAACGAAAAAATGGGTGAACGCGCAAATGCGTCGATATAAACCTTTTCACTGTCAACCTTAAATCGGCAGACTGTAAGCGGTATTGTTCCTTCATAGAAAAGAGGTTTATCTTCCTTAAAAAGAGAAACGCCGCAGCAACCGGCTTTTACATCCAGTGCAGATTTATCCTTTAAGCCTATCATAAAATATCTGTGCGGTACTTCAACCTTAGGATGCTTTATAATAACTTCATCATCAACACGTTTCAAAAGGTTACATATCCTGTCGACCGCTCTGTTAAACTCATCTTTTTCATAGTGATAGGGAAGAAGAATATCTGTTTTGGATTTCCAATTAATATCATTGACATACATTGCCTGTATATAAGGAGGAACTCTGTCAGGATACGACGCAAAAAGTTCTTCCCAAAAATCCATTGTTGTTTCAAAAATATAGTAAGAATAAAAGATTGTATTTGTAAAACTTGTGGGATTCTTTGTATAAAGGTACTTTGCTCCAGTACAGTACCCTATTTTCATTTTCTTTCTGACAATATCAATATTATACTTTTGATCTTCATGACGGAAATTCTCTGTTGTATCAAAAAGAATATTATCCTTTCCCTGATTTTTGACACATATGTTTACATTAGTTTGTGTAACATAAACATTTTCAGGTTTTGTCAGATCATAAATACCTTCTCTTGTAAGATATTTATATCTGTAATGAAGGCTTTCACTTTGTTTGCCATTATAAACAGGGACTATTTTATATGTAATAATATCAATTTCATCTTCATACTTATCAAAAAAATCAGCAAGATTTTGAAGCGACTCTTTAGTAAGTTCATCATCGGGATCTAAAAAGACAAAATACTTACCCTGTGCATGCTCTATACCGAAATTTCGGGTTTTTGATAAGCCTTCGTTCTCTTTAGAAAACAATTTAAAAAACGGATATTTTTCAGCGTATTGGCGGCATATGGCTTCGCTGTTGTCAGGTGAGCCGTCATTAATAAGAAGAACTTCCAAATCATCTTTATTAATTGTTTGTTCAACAAGAGATTTAAGACAGTTCTCAATATATTTCTCTACATTATAAATTGGAACGATAACCGATATACGATATTTAAACATCAAAACAACACCTAAACTATATCATAATTTAAATTATTTTTATTTTAACATTACTGATAATTTATGTCAATAGCATATACCTCGATGAAAGAAACCGATCTGCCCTAAAGCAGACCGGTTTAAATCAATTTGTTATTTTTTTCTTTTTAACAGATTACTCGGCAAATTTAAAAGAAATGTAAGACCTTTATTGAAGAAATCAACAGAAAAAAACAGCGTAATAATAACAGATACCGGAACTACACTCCATTCGCTGTAACGTCCTATTGTTTCATTAAGAAAAGGCTTAAGTTGCAATATATCATAAATCAGATACAATCCGCCATAATGTAATCCGTAAAC
The DNA here is from genome assembly GCA_015065965.1 of Oscillospiraceae bacterium. Taxonomy (GTDB): domain Bacteria; phylum Bacillota; class Clostridia; order Oscillospirales; family Acutalibacteraceae; genus CAG-177. Next base: position 24,442 of record SVPH01000009.1, on the reverse strand, counting down.
CGCAAGAGTTCTCTGCCCAAATTTTGCACATAATCCAAACGGCGTCTTACTTGGTGAAACAATTATAACGCAAGCGCCGATAATTGTAACAACAAGATAATATAAAAGCCTTAACAAAAATCCTGCAGTTTCAAATTTACCCAGTGTATTATACGGATTTCTTCCTGTTAAAAGATAACGGAGACTATATATATCATCACCTTGCACAAAAACAAATATTGCAAACACTGCAAGAATTATTGCAGCAACTATCTTTTTAGTTTTACCGTTGCAAAAGTGCTCAATTTTACTTCTGTCAAAACAATAACCTAAATAGAAAAACGGATAAAAAACTATTATTCTTGATAGTGCCAAAAAATCACGGACTGAAGGAAAATAACCTATTGCACAGGCAAGTAAAATACTGATTATTATTACAACCGTTCGTGGTGCTTTTTTCAAGGCAATGGTGATTAAATTAAAAGCAAACAATGCAAGCATAAACCAAGGCATACCGCTTTCAACAAAAACATTAAAAACAGGATTTCTGCCAAGAAAATATTTAAATATGAAAATATAAATTTTCAAAACCAAATAAATAACTATATATCCCAGCATTTTATCAAAACGCTTCTCGTCAACCGTTCTTTTGGCAAACAAACCCGACACGAAAACAAAAACAGGCATATGGAAAACATAAATGTAAAAAATAAGGCTTCGCATATGCTCATGCGTTCCCGTATAATAATCGGCAGCATGTCCCAGAACAACAAGAAAAATTAAAATAAATTTTAATATATCCCATTTTTGGCTTCGGTTTGCGGTTAATGTGTTTTCGCTCATATCAACCCTCACATTCAAGCACATTTTGTTTATAATACAATATATAATTTGAAAAATCAAGTAAATATTTAGTTGCAGTTATCTCATACGATTTTTGAATAAAATCAGAACAAATCCGTTGACACAAAATTAAAAGAGTAGTATTATTAAATAAATATGATTATTCAAAACACGGAGGATACATATGACTCGATACGAAAGCGCAAAAGAGATTTACGCAAAGTTCGGTATTGATACCGAAGAAGCGTTAAATAAACTCGGCGATATTACCGTTTCTGTTCATTGCTGGCAGGGCGATGATGTTGGCGGTTTTGACAGCGACGATGCACTTTCCGGCGGTATTCAGACAACAGGCAATTACCCCGGAAAAGCAAGGAATCCCGAAGAACTCATGGCTGATATCGACAAGGCATTCAGCCTTATTCCCGGCAAAAAGAAACTTAACCTTCACGCAAGTTATGCAATTTTTGACAGTGAAAAGGCCGACCGTGACGCTCTTAAACCTGAACACTTCAAAAAATGGGTTGAATTTGCAAAAGAAAGAAAAATCGGTATTGACTTTAACCCCACATTCTTCTCTCATCCCATGGTTAAAGACGGGCTGACTCTTTCATCACCCGATGAAAACGTACGCAAATTCTGGGTTGAACACGGCAAGCGCTGCGTTGAACTTTCAGATTATTTTGCAAAAGAAACCGGTATTCCCTGCGTTATGAACATATGGATTCCCGACGGATATAAGGATATCCCTGCAGACCGCCTTACTCCTCGTCTGCGTTTCAAGAAATCACTCGATGAAATTCTTGAAACTCCCTATGATAAAAGCATGGTTTACATCACACTTGAATCAAAAGTTTTCGGCATAGGTCTTGAATCATATACTGTAGGATCGGCTGAATTCTGCCTTAGTTATTCAATACAGAAAGGCATTACTCCCCTGATGGATAACGGCCACTACCATCCCACTGAACTTGTTTCAGACAAAATCCCATCAATGCTTGCTTTCAGTGACAAAATCGCTCTGCACATTACAAGAGGTGTCCGTTGGGACAGCGATCATGTTGTTATCCTTGATGATGAAACCAAAGAAATTGCAAAAGAAATTGTCAGAAACGATGCGCTTGACAGAGTTTTCATCGCAACCGACTATTTCGATGCATCAATCAACCGCATCAGTGCATGGGTTACAGGTGTAAGAAACGTACAAAAAGCGCTTCTTTTTGCTCTGCTTCAGCCTTCAAAGGAAATGAAAGATTTACAGGACAGCGCAAACTTCACTGAACTCATGATACTCAGCGAGGAAATGAAAACACTGCCCATGGGTGATGTATGGACAGAGTTTTTAGAAAGACAAGGAACTGAAAACTGTTATCTTAACAGTATTAAAGAATATGAAGAAAAGGTTTTGGTGAACAGAAAATGAAAAACATAATGGATGCACCTTTTGTAAAAGGCATGTGTAAAGCCACAGCAAACATGTATCGCATGGGCTGGGACGAAAGAAACGGCGGAAACATCAGCATGATGCTTGAAAATGATGAAGTTGCTGAATATCTTGATATCAACAATCCCATAAGAACAATTGAAATGGGTTTTGATGCAAGTGTTCTTATCGGCAAGATTTTCATTGTTACAGGCACAGGAAAATACTTCAAGAATGTTGAAGATGATCCCGAAAACAACCTCGGCATTATTAAAATCGCTGAAAACGGTACAACCGCTGAACTCCTTTGGGGCTACAATGACGGCGGCAGACCCACATCGGAACTTCCCGCTCACCTTATGAGCCATATTTCAAGACTCAGTAAAAACCCTGAAAACAGAGTTATCATGCACAGCCACCCAACAAACACACTCGCAATGACATATGTTCATGAATTGAGCGAAAAGAAATTCACACATTCACTTTGGGAAATGTGCACAGAGTGCATGGTTGTTTTCCCTGACGGTATCGGTGTTCTTCCTTGGATGGTTTGCGGTACAAATGAAATCGGCATCGCAACAGCAGAGAAAATGAAGGAATTCAGACTCGTTATCTGGGGTCAGCACGGCATTTACGGCTGCGGTAAAGACCTTGATGAAGCATTCGGTCTTATTGAAACCGTCGAAAAAGCGGCTCAACTTTACATGATGACTGCTCACCTTCCCAGAGTTAACACTATTACAGATCCCGATCTTGTGGAAATCGTTAAAGCATTCAAACTTGAAGATGTTTACAGAAGAGATTTCCTTAATCTTTAATTAACAGGAGGAACTAAAAATGGCAAACAGATTTGTACTTAACGAAACTTCATATCACGGCAAAGGCGCAATCGCTGCCATTGCTGATGAATTTAATGCAAGAGGCTTTGCAAAGGCTCTTGTTTGCTGTGACCCCGACCTCATCAAATTCGGCGTTGCAGACAAAGTTTTCAATATTCTTAAAGGCGCTGACATCGCTTACGATGTTTTCAGCACAATTCAGGCTAACCCCACAATCGAAAATGTCCAGGCAGGCGTTGAAGCATTCAAGGCAAGCGGCGCAGATTGCATTATCGCTGTCGGCGGCGGTTCATCAATGGATACCGCAAAGGCAGTAGGCATTATCATCGCTAATCCCGAATTCGCTGATGTTCGCTCGCTCGAAGGCGTTGCTCCCACAAAGAACAAGTGCGTTCCCATCATCGCTGTTCCCACAACAGCAGGTACAGCAGCAGAAGTTACAATTAACTATGTTATCACAGACGCTCAGAACAACAGAAAGATGGTTTGCGTTGATGTACACGATATCCCCGTTGTAGCAGTTGTTGACCCTGATATGATGTCAACTATGCCGGCTTCACTTACCGCCGCAACAGGCATGGATGCTCTTACACATGCTATTGAAGGCTACATCACCAAAGGCGCATGGGAACTCAGCGATATGTTCCACATCAAGGCTATTGAAATCATTGCAAAGAGCCTCAGAGGCGCTGTTGCAAACACCGACGAAGGCAGAGAAGGTATGGCTCTCGGTCAGTATGTTGCAGGCATGGGCTTCTCAAACGTAGGCCTTGGTATTGTTCACTCAATGGCACATCCCCTCGGTGCACTTTACGATACACCTCACGGCGTTGCAAACGCTATCATTCTCCCCACAGTTATGGAATATAACGCACCTGCAACAGGTGATAAATACAGAGATATCGCAAAGGCAATGGGTGTTGAAGGAACAGATGCAATGAGCATTGAAGAAGCAAGAAAGGCTGCTATCGATGCTGTTAAGCAACTCTCAATTGATGTCGGCATCCCTGCAGACCTTAAAGAGATTGTTAAGGCTGAAGACATCCCCTTCCTTGCACAGTCAGCATTTGACGATGCTTGCCGCCCCGGCAATCCCAGAGATACAAGCGTTGAGGAAATCACCGCTCTTTATAACTCACTTATTTGATAGCATACAATCAAAGGGCAGCCTTAGTAGGCTGCCCTTTTTGCATATAAATACATCACTTCAATGCATTATTTAATGCTTTTTATGTGCATAACAACAAATTTTTGCAGGATTCAAAAATAACACTTGCAAAAATCTTCCGTATAATATACAATATAAGCCGTTAAGCATATTTTCGGAGGTTTTGAAATGGATATTAAGAATTTATCCCGTGAGCAACTTTCTGAAAGATTGGCTGTTCTCACGGAAGAATATAACTCATATAAAGCAATGGGTCTTAAACTTGATATGTCAAGAGGTAAGCCCGGTGCAGATCAACTTGAATTAACTAATGAAATGCTCAGCCCTGTTTATCTCGGCGATTACAAGGCATCAAACGGCTTTGATGTTCGTAACTACGGTATCCTTGACGGTATCCCCGAGTGCAAGCAGATGTTTGCGGAAGTTCTCGGTGTAAAGCCCGAAAACACAATTGTCTTCGGAAATGCAAGCCTCACCATTATGTATGACTATATTGCACAATGCATGATTTTCGGTGCAGGTGACGAACCTTGGTGCAAACAGGAAGGAATAAAATTTCTTTGCCCTGTTCCCGGTTATGACAGACATTTTTCAATTCTTGAGCATTTCGGAATAGAAATGATTAACATTCCTACAACATCCGAAGGCCCTGATATGGACATGATTGACGAACTCATTAAAGATGAAAAAGTCAAGGGTATAATTTGTGTTCCCATGTATTCAAATCCCACAGGTTATACTTACTCAGATGAAACCGTTCGCCGTTTTGCTTCTCTCAAGCCTGCCGCAAAGGATTTCAGAGTTATATGGGATAATGCTTACTGCGTTCATCATATAAACAGTGAACACGATGTTCTTCTTAACATTTTTGATGCAGCAAAAGGAAACGGCACTGAGGACTATTTTATTGAAGTTACTTCAACCTCAAAAGTTACTTTCCCCGGTGCAGGTGTATCGGTTCTTGCCGCTTCTGATGCTAATATTGCAACAATTAAAAGCAGAATGACAATCCAAACAATCGGTTATGATAAGATAAATCAACTCCGACACACAAACTACCTTAAAAACCTCGCCGGTATTGAGGCACATATGCTCCGCCATGCAGAGATTCTCAAGCCCAAGTTTGATGCTGTTCTTTCTGCTTTTGACAACAAACTTGCCGGCAAAGGTATTGCTGAATGGACTGTACCAAACGGAGGATATTTCATCAGCCTTGATGTTTATGAAGGCTGTGCAAAAAGAACTGTTGCACTTTGCAAAGAGGCAGGCGTAACACTTACAGGTGCAGGAGCAACCTACCCCTACGGTAAAGACCCCGAAGATAAAAATATCCGCATTGCCCCCACCTTCCCGTCAAGGGACGAACTCTGCAAAGCGGTTGAGATTCTTTGCCTTTGCGTTGAAATCGCCGCAATTGAAAAGATTCTCGCTTAAGTTAAAACTAACTTATTCCCATTTTTTCGAAGAAACTTTCTGAACTGATACCCTCAGGTCTGTTATATCTGCCGAGCCCGAACAGCCATTCGGACTCGGCTTTTTTTATTATGTTTATTTTTTCTTCACAGGTAAATGCCATTTCTATGCCGCACCTTTTTAGAATCTCCGCAGATTCCTTGCTGTAACTTCCGAACGGATATGCTATAGCGATCGGTATTTTACCTGTGTTCTCATACATCTTCTCTTTCATTTTTACCGCATCTGCAGTTAAAAATTCACTGTACTGCTCCAAAGTTTCACTTTTTTTCTTTTTTATACCCGAGCGGTCATCTGTATTCTTATGCAAATCATATGTGTGACTCTGAATATCAATCACTCCGCTGTTGCAAAGTTCATTAATTTCACTCCATGTTAGGTTTGAATAATTAAGATTATGGTCATTTATTTTGCTGTAACTGTCCGTATACGCTCCGACAACAAAACCTACGGCTGTAAAACCGTATTTTTCAAGAAGAGGAAGAGCATATGAATACAGTGTTTCACAACCGTCATCAAAGGTGAGCATCACTGATTTTTCCGGCAGGCTGATTTTACCCATTGAAAAATCAAGCAATTGTCTAACAGTAACAGTTTTATATCCTTCATTTTTCAGATAAATAAGATCCTTTTCGAACTGTTCAACTGTCAGAATGTATCTGCCTGCACGGGACTCGGACTTTGTTAGTTGATGATACATTACAACAGGCAACTCAATGCTTTTTTGTTCTGACAAAACCGGAACCGTTTTGAAAGGAATTGTCATTAAAGCAAGCAACATACATACCACTGCTATAATAAAAAGGAATGATTTTTTTATTTTCAAAACCACATAACCAACTCTCTTTCAACAAATATTATTCACCCCGTATTATTTTTATGTTGCATAAAAAACGTTTGTGTGATATAAATTAACTGAAAGGAAGTGTTCAGATTGAAAAAAACACGTTTAATGATTACTGTTATTGCAGTTATTATTGCTTCGGCATTTGTTTTGTGCTCATGCAAAAGCAAGCCGGATACACCAACAACAACGGCTGCTCCTGTTGAAATGACATCAATGCCTGAACTTGGTCAGGGTGAAAAAACATTTATATTCCAGGTCCACGATGCAGAAGGACATATAACTCCGTTTAAAATCAATACGGATAAAACAATTGTCGGCGAAGCACTCCAGGAACTCGGAATCATTGAAGGTGAAGAAGGCGATTACGGTCTTTATGTAAAAACAGTTAACGGTATATTTGCTGAATACGAAACGACCGGAAACTACTGGGCATTTTACGTCGGCGATGCATATGCATCCGCAGGTATTGATATGACAGAAATCGTGAGCGGCGAAACATATTCACTCAGAATTGAAGAATAATCAAAAAAATTCCCCGATGCAAAAGCATCGGGGATAATTTTTTATTTTTCTGCTGTGGCAGCATTCTCTTTTGCAACTGCAAGCATAAGGCGGATTCTGTTTTCCTGATTAACTCTTGTTGCGCCGGGATCATAGTCGATAGGAACGATGTTTGACTGCGGATACATTTCCTTAAGTTTTCTTATCATACCCTTGCCTACGATATGGTTAGGCAAGCATCCGAAGGGCTGTGCACAAACAATGTTACCGTAACCGCTTTCGATAAGTTCCATCATCTCTGCCGTAAGGAGCCAGCCTTCGCCCATTTTGCAGCCTGCACCGATAATTTTGGTGCACTTTTCTTTGATATGAGCATAAGGAGCAGGAACGGTAAATTTACCGTAGGCTGCTGCTGCATCGTTGAGATTTTTTTCGATTTTTGCAAGATACCACATTGCAATTCTCATTGCAATTTTCTTAAACGGATTTCCGCCGTAAAGTTTGATATCCTCAAGTCTGTTATCAACTTTAAAATTAATGAATCCAAGCAGACCGGGAACCATAACTTCGCAATCCTGACTGAAAAGGAATTCTTCAAGATGGTTATTCGCAAGCGGTGAATACTTAACATAAATTTCACCAACTACGCCTACCTTTGTTTTCTTTATATCCTTAACAGGGATTTCTGCAAAAGTTTTTGTGATTTTGGGCAGAGTTTTCTTAATTTCAAAAAACGAATATCCCCTACCCTTTTTAAGGTCTGCGCTGATATCGTCAATCCATTTCTGGGTCAGTCTTTTTGCATCGCCCTCATTGACTTCATAAGGCTCAACCTGATTTTTAAGAAGCATTATGAGGTCACCGTAAATAACGGCTGAAAGCATCTTAAGCGCCATTGAAAGACGGATTTTGAAGCCGCTGTTTTTCTCAAGACCCGAAAGATTAAGTGAAATAACAGGAATCTGAGGATAGCCTGCTTTTTTAAGCGCTTTTCTGAGCAAATGAATATAGTTTGATGCTCTGCAGCCGCCACCAGACTGAGTAATCATAAGAGCGGTTTTATCAGGATCATATTTTCCGGTATTAAGAGCATCTATAAGTTGACCGATAACAAGCAGTGCAGGGTAACATGTATCGTTATGAACATATTTAAGACCTTCGTCAACAACTGTTCTGCCGTCATTCTGCAAAAGTTCTGTTTTATAACCGTACTGACCGAAAATATTGATAAGAAGACGGAAATGAATATCAAGCATGTTGGGTGCAAGAATTGTGTAATCCATCATATCTTTTGTAAATTCAACTCTGTCCGTAACTTTTTTACTCATAACTCTTACCTCCTTATCTGCCCGTTGCCGCAAACAGACTTCTGAGTCTGATCTTAACTGCACCGGGGTTTGAAATTTCATCTATCTTAATCTGAGTATAAATCTTACCGTCTTTTTCAAGGATTGTTCTCATTTCGTCGGTTGTGATAGCATCAACACCGCAGCCGAAAGAAACAAGTTGAACAACATTTAAATCTTTATCATTCTGCTTTGCAACATATTTTGCGGCAGCATAAAGCCTTGAATGGTATGTCCACTGATTAAGAACGGTTGTGGGGAACTTATTTTCAAGAGGACTTACGCTGTCTTCTGTTATTACGGTAGCACCGCATTCACAGATAAGTTTATCAATACCGTGATTAATTTCTTCATCAAGGTGATAGGGTCTGCCGCAGAGAACAATAACAGGCATATCTTTCTCTTTTGCCTCTTTCATGAATTCCATTCCCTTAACGTGAATCTTGTTCATGAAAGAATAGTATTCATCATATGCCTTATCAGATGCAATCTTAACATCATTAACGCTTATGCCTTCGTAGTAGTTACAAAGAATTGCGTGCATTTTCTTAACGAAATCCTTACGCCTGTGAAGTCCGACATAATCACTCATGAAGTTTATTTTTTTGAGTTCACCAACATTAGAACGGATAACTTCAGGGTAATAGGCAACTACGGGACAGTTATAATGGTTGTCACCGAGGTCTTCATCAAGGTTATAGGTCATACAAGGATAGAAAATATCTTTTACGCCTTGCTTAAGAAGAGATTCAATGTGGCCGTGGAGAAGTTTTGCAGGGTAACAAACAGTATCAGACGGAATTGTGTGCTGACCCGAAACATAAAGTTCTCTTGACGATTTTTCGGAAAGTGCTATTCCGAAACCGAGTTGCGTAAAGAATGTGTGCCAGAAAGGCAGGAGTTCAAACATATTAAGACCCATAGGCAGACCAATCTGCGGTCTTGTTCCTTTAACGGGCTGATACTCTGAAAGAAGTTCGCGTTTATAATCGAACATATTCTTGCCGGTAACGGCATTTGTTTTTGCAATAGGCTTACTGCATCTGTTGCCGCCGATAAAACTTCTGCCTGATGAGAATGTGTTAACCGTAAGACGGCAATTGTTGCTGCACTTGCCGCATGTTACAGCCTTAACCTTATGTTCAAAACTCTCAAGTTCCTTTGCGGAAATAATTGTGCTCTTTTCGGGTGCTCTTTCCATTGAATATAAAGCAGCACCGTAAGCGCCCATGATACCTGAAATTGCGGGTCTTACAACATTTCTGCCGATTTCCTGCTCAAATGCGCGCAGAACAGCATCATTAAGGAATGTTCCGCCCTGAACAACAATATTTTCACCGAGTTCATCCGCACTTGTTGCACGGATAACCTTGTAAAGAGCGTTCTTAACAACGCTTATTGAAAGACCTGCAGAAATATTTTCTATTGATGCGCCGTCTTTCTGCGCCTGTTTTACAGATGAATTCATGAAAACAGTGCAGCGTGAACCAAGGTCAACAGGCTTGTCTGCATAAATGCCGAGTTTTGAGAATTCATCAATTTCATATCCCCATGCAGCAGCAAAAGTCTGAAGGAATGATCCGCATCCCGAAGAACATGCTTCATTAAGGAATATATTATCAATTGCATTATTTCTTATTTTAAAACATTTTATATCCTGACCGCCGATATCAATTATGAAATCAACATCAGGCTTAAATTTCTTTGCAGCGGTAAAGTGAGCAACAGTTTCAACAATACCGATATCAACCGCAAACGCATTTTTAATAATATCCTCGCCATATCCGGTAACCGCACTTGATGCAACAACTGCATCAGGAAATTCTTTATAGAAATCAACAAGAAAATCCTTTATAAGGGATACAGGGTCACCGTTATTTGACATATATCTGCTCATAACAATTTCACCGTTTTTGTTAATTACAGCGGCTTTAACTGTTGTTGAGCCTGCATCAATACCTATGTAAACTTTTTCTCCGCTTGAAATTTTACAGTTGGTTTCAACCGTATTTGCTGCATGACGCTTTGTAAATTCTTCATATTCTTTTTCAGAAGTAAAAAGAGGCGTTGCACCAAGATACTCGCCGCTCTCTTTTGCATTTCTTATCTTTTCGGTTACCTCAACCATATCAAGTTCATTGCCGCTTGATGAATATGCAGCACCGAGAGCAACGAAATAAAGTCCGTTTTCGGGGCACTTACCTTCAACACCAAGACCTTTATCAAAAGCCTTGCGAAGTTCTGAAAGAAAATAAAGCGGGCCGCCGAGATAAACAACATTACCCTCAATCTTTCTGCCTTGAGAAAGACCGGAAACGGTCTGATTAACAACAGCAGTAAAAATACTTGCGGCAACATCGCTTTTCCTTGCACCCTGATTAAGAAGGGGTTGAATATCGGATTTAGCAAAAACACCGCATCTTGATGCAATCGAATAAATCTTTTCGTGGCTTTGTGAAAGAGTGTTCATCTCCGTCGGGTCAACACCGAGCAACGATGCCATCTGGTCAATGAACGCGCCTGTACCGCCTGCACATGAACCGTTCATTCTTACTTCTACACCGTTCGTAAAGAAAAGAATTTTTGCATCCTCGCCGCCGAGTTCGATAACGGCATCTGTGCCGGGCAAAAGTTTTGAAACACTTACTCTTGTAGCATAAACTTCCTGAACAAATTCAAGACCGAGAGCATTGGCAAAACCCATACCTGCCGAACCCGAAACCGTAAGAGAAGATTTTTTGAACCCCGGATTTTCCTTAATTATCTGCGAAAGCATTTCGGCGCTTTTTTCCGCAATCTTTGAATAATGGCGCTCATATGCTTTAAAAACAATATTATTATCATTATCGATTGCAACACATTTAAGAGTTGTTGAACCGACATCCATACCAATTCTCATTTTCTTTTTTCTCCCAAAATCACGCTGTCTTTTCTGCCTTAAGGTTTTCTTGCATAAGTCTCTCAACCTCATGGTAGAGTTTATCATTTGCCTCTTCTACAGTCATATCGTCAACCTTAAACGGCTCGCCATAGCGGACTGTAAGGTTCTTGCTGCGGAATTTATAATCACCTGTAAGCCCGAAAGGAACTATGTATGCATCCGATTTCTTAGCCATGGAAACCGCACCCGTTTTAAAACGGAGAAGGAATTTATCGGTTTTGTTTCGTGTGCCCTCGGGGAAAATACCTATTGCACCCCCATCTTTAAGCACCTTCATTGCTGACTTAGCACTTGAAAAATCGCGCCTTGAACGGTCAACAGGAATACATCCGACTGCTCTGAAAAATGGAGCAAGTTTACCCTCAAAGTATTCTTTCTTTGCCATATAGTGAATAACTCTTTTGGTTGCCATTATAGTAAGGCACTGGTCATATACATGCTTGTGGTTACCTGCAATAACAATTGCAGCATCTTTGGGTATTTTTTCCGCACCGATAATTTTGGGTGAATAGAAAAAGCGGAAAAGCGGACGCATAAAAGGTGTTAAGAATTTATATCCAAATTCTTTATCTTCAGGTTTCTTCATGATTTTACTCCTTCCTTTGCCAACTCCGAGGCAACTATGTTCATAAGATTATTATTTGACTCTTCAAGATTATCAGACACTTCAACATGTTCAAAAAATCTGATTTTTACGCTTCTTTTGAAAGGTTTGTACTTACCTGTGATAACAAACGGAACAATTGCCGTATCGGTATCTTTTGCCATTTTGACTGCTCCGAATTTAAAGGGCATAATTATATCTTCCGTTCTGTTTATCGTTCCCTCAGGGAAAATGCCGATTACCTTTTCATCCTTAAGAATATTTTCAGCATTTTCAAGAGCGGCTTTATCCTTTTGTCTGCGGTTAACGGGAATAATGCCCATTCCTTTAAATATGTACTTTAAAGGGCCTTTCATCAGTTCGTCTTTTGCAAGATAATGCACGCATCTTTTCGTTGCTGTACCGACAAGTATACAGTCAAAATAATTTGTGTGATTACCTGCAAGGATTATCCTGCCGTTTTCAGGAATATTTTTTTTACCGATTACCGAAGGCTTATAAATTGCTTTGAAGCAAAAGCCAAGAGGCCTTCTCACAATGCGGTAAAGCAGGGGTTCTTTCATTCTTTTGTCCTCCGTTTAGTAATAATTACCAAAAAACAGGCTTTATTTTTGACACTAAAGCCTCCATAAATAAAAAAGGCGGAGCAAAACTGCTCCGCCAGAAAACTGATTCTTTTTAAATTTTCTCTGCTGTTTGCTCTTTTTTAACAGCAATAATTTTGTATTTTCCGCCTTTAATTTTTTTCATAGTGCTGTATCGGGCGCAATTTTCAATGATTTTGCACTTCACCGTTTCATCAATATCAACGCAACTCATAACTCTGGTATATTCACCGAGTTGATTGTTTGGCTTCATCATTTCATATCATTCCTTTCAAGTTCCGATTTCAGCAATTTGCGACCGTATTGCAAACGTTTCCTAACCGTTACGGGTGATGCACCGGTTATCTTTGCGATTTCGTTTGCTTTATAGCCTTCTATATAATAAAGATCAAGTACAATTTTATATTTAGACGGCAGACGCATTATCAGTTCAAAAATATCCCTGTCATCATCGCTGACACCTATGCTGCGGAGTTCTTCAAGATTTTCGGTAGCGTGCCGATTATTAAAACGGCACATATTTTTGCTGATATTGGTTGCAACTTTTATAAGCCATGCCTTTTCATGCTCGGAATCTTCAAACAAAGGAGCCTTGGTCATATATTTGAGGAACGTTTCCTGCAACGCATCCTCTGCATCGTGCTTGTTATCTAAAATACTGTAACAAATACGGAACAGCATCTGACTATATTTTTCAACCGCATACTCTATGTGGCGTCTTTCATCATTATATTGAGCAGTTACCGCACACACAAGCAACTCTCCTTCCTAAGAGGTTACAATAAACCTCTTATTATATATAAAACACCTAAAAACTACAAAATGTGATATTTATTTTATGAACAATTTGTAAACTTATTTGCTTTCGTTGTTTGTTTTTTCGTTTTCAAGCGCATCATGAACAATATTCCAAAGCATTTGATTGGACTCTTCAAGATTATCGGTAATTGTTACCGGCTCAAAGAACTGAATCTTAATGCTTTTTCTTAAAAATTTATATCTGCCTGTAATAACAAAGGGAACAACTTTTGAACCGGTTACCTGAGCCATTCTGACTGCACCAAATTTAAAAGGCAAAAGAGTTCCTCTTGCTTCATTTACTTTTCCTTCAGGGAAAATGCCGATAACTTTATCGTCTTCAAGAACCTCTATTGCGCTTGAAAGAGCCGCTTTATCTTTTTGTCCCCTGTGAACGGGTATAATGCCAAACGGAGCAAAGAACCATTTAAGAGGCGGTTTCATAAGTTCACTTTTGGCAAGGAAATGAACACATCTTTTGGTAGACGCAGCAACGGAAATACAGTCCATAAAATGAGTATGGTTTCCCGCGATAACGACTCGCCCGTCTAAAGGAATATTTTCATTACCTATTATTGTAGGTCTGAAAAGAACTCTGAAAAGTCCGTTAAGGATACCTCTCATCCTCACATATGTTTTAGGTTCTGTCATAGTTTGCCTCCGATACACATAAAAGAATTCTTTCAATATCCAAATATATATTAGCACAAAAATTGCAGACAAACAAGGTTTTTATAAAAATCAATTGAATTATGTAAAAAAACATGTTATAATCTTTGATATGGAAAAGAAAAATAACACTCAAATACTCGAACAAATCAAAGGCGGTCTCATAGTTTCCTGCCAAGCCCTGTCAACAGAGCCATTATATGACAGTTACATAATGAGCAAAATGGCTTATGCTGCATCCCTCGGCGGTGCCGTCGGAATAAGAGCAAATACTGTTGTTGACATTCTGGCTATCAGAGAAAGAGTAGACCTGCCGATAATCGGCATCATCAAAAAAGATTACCCCGACAGCGACGTTTATATTACACCGACAATGGAAGAGGTAGATGCTCTTGCAGAAATAGGCTGTGATATTATTGCGGTTGATGCCACAAACCGTTTAAGACCCGGCGGTATATCATTTGAAGATTTCTTCAAAGAAATCCGCGCAAAATATCCCAATCAACTTTTCATGGCAGATACATCATGCTTTGAAGAGGGTAAACTTGCGCTTGAACTCGGCTGTGATCTTATCGGTACAACCATGAGCGGCTACACGCCATATACCAAAGGCACTCCCCTTCCTGACTTCACTCTTATGAGAAGATACAAAGAAGAACTCGGTGCAACTGTTATTGCTGAAGGCGGTATCTGGGTGCCGGAACAACTTGTTGAAGCGTTCAACTGCGGTGCACATGCAGCAGTTGTAGGCACTGCAATCACAAGACCCATGGACATTACAAAACGATTTGTCAAAGCGTTGGAGGAAAGCAAATGAAAATCCTTGCCTTTGACATTGGCGGAACAGAAATAAAATATGCCTTTTGCGATGAAGGCTTTAATTTAACCGAGAAAAAGTCTATTCCGACAAATGCGCATGAAGGCGGCAGAAAGATTGTTGACCGTATTGTTGAAATAATAAAAGAACACAACGATATAGACAGAATCGGCATCTCAACTGCAGGTCAGGTTGACAGTTTCAAAGGTGAAATTATTTTTGCAACCGACAGCATACCCGGTTATACAGGTACAAAAATCAAAGAAATCATTGAAACCGAAACCGGCATTCCTGCAGCGGTTGAAAACGATGTCAATTCCGCCGCAATCGGCGAGGCTTTTTTCGGCGCCGCAAAAGGATATCCGAATTTCATATGTCTGACTTACGGCACGGGAATAGGCGGTGCAATCTTCCTTAACGGCAAACTTTTCACAGGCAGTTCATTTTCTGCAGGTGAATTCGGTCATATGGTAACTCATGCAAACGGTAAAAAATGTACCTGCGGCGGTATCGGCTGCTATGAAGTATACGCTTCCGCAACGGCTCTTGTAAAATCCGTTGAAGAAAAATTGCATAAAAAAATGAACGGCAGAGAGATCTTTGATAATTTTCAAAACCCTGAAATCCGTTATTTGATTGACGGATGGATTGATGAAATAATCGTAGGACTGAAAGGTCTTATTTATATTTTCAACCCTCCGATTGTTGTGCTCGGCGGCGGAATAATGAACGAAACCTATATAACCGAAGAAATTAACAACCGCCTTCAAAAAGAATTGATGCAAAGTTACCGCAATGTAAAAATTGTCAAAGCAAAAATGGGCAACGATGCAAACCTGCTCGGTGCCGCATACAATGCATCACAAATTTAATTATAACGGAACAGTTGCATGCTGTTCCGTTTTTTGTTGCACACACCCCCGAACAAACAAAACCAAACATTTTAAGCAAAATCTATATAATGAAATTTATTCTTTGTCAACTTGCATATTTTTTTCGTAAACATATTTTATTTCAATTTTACATCCGTTTTATGGTGAAAATTCAAACAATTCACCGCAAATATTGCAACACCAAAAAATTTTCCTGCATTTTCAACTTTTAAAATCATGCCATTTTACGGCAAAAAGCACAAAAGTTTTTTCATATATCGGTCAATAATATATTATATCGCTCTTGATTTCTGATTTATATAGTGATAAAATACAGAATGTGAATTTTTTAAAATCTTCGCAACAGATTTAGGGGGTCTTTTAATGGAAAGAAAAACAGGCACAATTTCAAGAGGTATCCGTTGTCCCATCATCCGTGAGGGCGACGATCTTGCACAGATTGTTTGTGACAGTGTAATTGAAGCAGCAAAGTGCGACGGCTTTGAACTCCGCGACAAAGACGTTGTTGCCGTAACAGAATCAATCGTTGCAAGAAGCCAGGGTAACTATGCAAGCGTTGATGCAATCGCCAAAGATGTTAAAGCAAAACTCGGCGGTGAAACAATCGGTGTTATCTTCCCGATTCTTTCAAGAAACCGTTTTGCAATCTGCCTTAAGGGTATTGCAATGGGTGCAAAGAAAGTTGTTCTTATGCTCAGTTATCCCAGCGACGAAGTCGGAAATCATCTTTTGACATATGATCAACTTGATGATGCAGGCATCAATCCTTACAGCGACATTCTCACCCTCGAAAAATACCGTGAACTTTTCGGAGAAAACAAACACGAGTTCACCGGCGTTGATTATGTTGACTACTACTCACAGATCGTTAAAGATGCAGGTGCCGAATGCGAAATAATCTTTGCAAATCAGGCAAAGAGCATTCTTGATTATGCAGACTGTGTTCTCACATGCGATATACACACAAGAGCAAGAACGAAGCGTCTTCTCAAGGCTGCAGGCGCAAAAATCGTTTGCGGACTTGATGATATTCTTACCGCTCCTGTCAACGGCAGCGGTTGCAATGAGTCTTTCGGTCTTCTCGGTTCAAATAAATCAACAGAAGATACAATAAAACTCTTCCCCAGAGATTGTAATCCTTTTGTAAATAAAACTCAGGAACTTCTTAAGCAGGCAAGCGGCAAACAAATTGAAGTTATGGTTTACGGTGACGGCGCTTTCAAAGACCCTCAGGGCAAAATCTGGGAACTCGCCGATCCTTGCGTATCCCCTGCTTATACAGACGGACTCAAAGGTACTCCCAATGAACTCAAACTCAAATATCTTGCCGATAACGATTTCAAGGATCTCAGCGGCGATGCTCTTAAAGATGCAATATCAAAGAAAATCGAAGCAAAAGACGGCAGCAGCCTTGTAGGCGATATGTCATCACAGGGTACCACTCCCCGCCAGTTCACAGACCTTATCGGTTCACTTTGCGACCTTACAAGCGGCTCAGGTGACAAGGGTACACCCGTAGTTCTTGTTCAGGGCTATTTTGATAACTATACAAACTGATAACAGAACGGAGGATGTAAAATGAGCACAAATGTCAGACCCGAATCAATGGCACGCATAACAACACCCGAACTTGCAAACGCATTCATTGAAGAACAGGTTAACGAAGTCAGAGCACAAGTTGGCGATAAAAAAGTTCTTCTTGCCCTTTCAGGCGGTGTTGATTCATCCGTTGTTGCCGCTCTTCTTATAAAAGCAATCGGCAAACAACTTGTTTGCGTTCATGTTAACCACGGACTTATGCGCAAAGGCGAAAGCGAACAGGTTATTGATATTTTCGGCAAAGAACTTGATGCAAACCTTATTTATATTGATGCAACAGACAGATTCCTTAACCTCCTTGCAGGCGTAAGCGAACCTGAAAAGAAGCGCAAAATCATCGGCAATGAATTCATTGAAGTTTTCAACGAAGAAGCACAGAAACTTGAAGGAATTTCATTCCTTGCTCAGGGCACAATTTATCCCGATATTCTTGAGTCTGACGGCGTTAAGGCTCACCACAATGTTGGCGGTCTTCCCGAAGGCATGGAATTTGAACTTGTTGAACCCGTAAAACTCCTTTATAAAGATGAAGTAAGAGTTGTAGGCGAAGCACTTGGTCTTCCCCACGCTATGGTTTACCGTCAGCCGTTCCCCGGTCCCGGACTCGGTGTACGCTGCCTCGGTGCTATCACTCGTGACAGACTTCATGCACTGCGCGAAGCCGATGCAATTCTCCGTGAGGAATTTGACAACTGCGGTCTTGCAGAAAAAGTATGGCAATATTTTATTGCTGTTCCCGACATGAAGAGTGTTGGTGTAAAAGACAGCAAGCGTTATGAAGGTTGGCCCGCAATAATCCGCGCAGTAAACACAAAAGATGCTATGACTGCAACAATCGAAGAAATCCCCTACTCAGTTCTTCATAAGATCACAGACAGAATTACCGCTGAGGTAGACGGCATCAACCGCGTTCTCCTCGATCTCACTCCCAAGCCGATCGGAACAATAGAGTGGGAATAATACAGTAAGGGCGTGAAACCCTTATTTATAGCCGTTTTTGAGACTTAAAAATCAAATCCGATACTGATTTGATACGATTCACGAGAATAAGGCTGAAAATTCCCCAAAATATTCATAATAACGAGGAAAAACCTCTTGTATGAACGCTTAATTCATACAAGAGGTTTTTTAATTTTGTTTTTCACTTTTTAGTTCGATTCGGGAAATATTCTTCATTCCAGGCTTCATATTCCTCCGGTGTGATGTTTCCGTCTTCGCACTCGACACGCATAATCAGAGTTTTATACTTCCAGCTATAAAAATCCGGTTCTTTAATCTGTTTGACTTTGAGGCGAGCGTGATATCGCTTGTAATACTTGTTATAAATCTGTAACGCCTTGTTATCGGCATTTTTCTCTTTATACTTTTCTGCCGCAGCAATCTCACGGCAATTTCTCGTCTCACCTTCAGCAATGTAACCACAATAATCCGTATTATAATTTCCTTTGAGTCTGAAGTATTTACCGCATCTTTTACATTTTTTGATTTTAATGTTACTATTTATCATTTTGCTGAATTCGAGTTCAAGAATCTCATCAACTTTAGAAAAAACATAATTTTCTGTAATGTTGCGATATGATGACAGCGTTGACACCATACCAACCAAATCAATTTCCGAATCTTTTGCAAAATCAAAATCTTCAATTCTGTATTTGTTCATATCAAAATCCTGATATCTATATGTATCATCTAATAATTTGATGTAATCATCACAAAAACTATTTGAACTCATTTCTACCGTTCTGTAACTTTTATTTGGTAATCCTTTAATTGCTCTATACAGATAATATCTGGCTTTAGGTGATGCACCTAAAAAGAATTCAGGGTAATAATCTTCATCATAACAAAATTTTATCATCTCACGATATTCATTTTGCAAGGTTATCAGGTAATTACCATACCATTTTATCTGCTCAAGAACATCTTGGGTGAAATCAAATCTTGGAGGACAAATTCCCGAGTAAACAGATGCATACATTAGCGGACTAATCATCGCAACAGTTTTATCATAATCTAACAACAGCTCATATTTCTTTTGCTTTTCATTAAAAACATAGTGATTTTCAAGCATAAATATATCATCACATAAAAACGACTCAAAAGTATTTATCAGATATTTCAACGGTGTGTCAAAATCTGCGTATATAAAATCGAAAATTCCAACACCTAAATCAAACTTTATAGATGACCCAAACAAAAAGTTTATTAAATCCGGAACAACGTCAGGCTCTTCCGAATAAAAGATTAATTTAATGAGTTCATCATCCAAAAAGCGAAAATTGATTTTATCATAATCAGCCTTATGTTTTTGCCTGTCAACATAAATTTTTGCATAATCATTTTTATCCGAAACAACATCTTTAAATATATAAACCATTAAATCATTTAAATTTAGAAAAAAATCAAAACCAGAATCTGAATCATAAGTCTGATAATCTTTGTCAACATAATCATTATAAGAATCTGTATTTATCGATACAGATTGACTTTCACAGTTTATATCTACTCGATTACTATACACATTAAGTGCTAACCCATTTTGAGGTGTTCTTGCTTTTAAATATTCATCATATTTTGATGATTTGTATTCTGTATAAATTTTTCCCATTTACGTCCCCCTTTTAGAAAATGCCTCTTTGTGGTCTTTTTGAAAATCTAAATCGCTCCAAAATATATCGTGCAAAACCGTTGCATTTTTGACAACGGATGCTATAATCAAAGCGTAAAGCAAACATATGTTCGCTTTGAGGTTATTATAATAGGAGGTGAACCAAATGTCAACAGGTTATATGATTTCAGTTGAAGAAATCATCGAAGAACTCGGTGTATCATCGTCATATGCCTACAAGCTTATCAGAGAAATGAACAAATCTCTCGCTGAAAAAGGCTACAGAGTTGTTCGAGGCAGAATAAGCCGAAAGTACTTTGAAGAACAGTTTTACGGCATGAACGCAGAACAGCAGAAAGGAGAATAAAAAATGCCATCGTACAAAGACAAAAAGAACGGCACATGGTTTTGTTCGTTTTATTACACATCATGGACCGGCGAAAGAAACCGAAAAGTCAAAAGAGGTTTCAAAACAAAGAAAGAGTCTCAGGAATGGGAAATAAAATTTCTCAGCCAGAAAAAGGGAGATATGAACATAACCTTTAAGTCTTTTGTGGAAATCTACAAAGATGATTTGAAGGACAGATTAAAGCTCAACACCTGGCTTATGAAAAACAATGTTATTGATAATAAAATAACACCGTATTTCAAGAACAAGAAAATGAGCGCAATCAAAGTTTCCGATATCATTGCGTGGCAGAATGAAATGATTGCATACCGTGATGAAAAAGGTAAACCCTATTCCCCCACTTATCTGAAAACAATTCATAATCAGCTCAGCGCCATCTTCAATCACGCTGTCAGATTTTATGAATTACCCAGCAACCCTGCTGCAAAAGCAGGCAATATGGGGAAAGAAAAATCTAAAGAAATGCTCTTCTGGACAAAAGAAGAGTATCTGAAATTTTCAGAAGCGATAATGGACAAGCCTGCATCATTTTATGCTTTCGAAGTTTTATATTGGTGCGGTCTGAGAATCGGAGAACTGCTTGCCCTGACTCTCGATGATGTTGATTTCGAAAAGAAAACAATACGCATCAACAAGTCATATCAAAAAATTGAAGGGAAAGATGTTCTGACCGACCCCAAAACACCAAAGAGCATCCGTACAATTCAGATGCCCGATTTTCTCTGTGAAGAAATCAAGGAATTTGCAAACAGTCTATATGGAATCACTCCACAAGACAGACTCTTTGATGTCAGCAAAGGCTATATGCACCATGAAATGGACAGAGGCTCACAACTTGCTGGCGTTAAAAGAATCCGTATTCATGATTTAAGACACAGTCATGTTTCTCTTCTCATTGATATGGGATTCACGGCATTGGCAATCGCCGACCGAGTCGGTCATGAGAGTATCGATATCACATACCGATATGCTCACCTGTTCCCGACAAAACAAAAAGAGATTGCCGAAAAATTAGATTTAGAAAGGATGTGAAAACAATGTCAGAAAAGAATTTAGACTACTACGGAAGATTCCGAAGTGTCAACGTTTCATTCCGAGTTTCTCCCGAAGAAGGCAAGCTGTTAAACTCACTTGTAAAGATTTCGGGTATGACGAAACAGGATTATATTACCGAGGCTCTGCTGAGCAATCAGATTATAATCCAACCGACCTCGAGAACATACAAAGCTATCAAAGACGAACTTTCAGCTGTGATTTCTGAGCTGAAACGCATCGAGGCGGGTCGGAATGTTGATGTCGATTTGCTTGATTTATTATCAAGAATTACATCAGCAATTGACTCACTAAAGGAGGCATAATATGTTCTCCGCAAATGAAAAAATGACTGTTCAGAATCCGTCCGTTGACGCAGACGGTGAACAGTCACCACAAATATGTATTAACAGTATAACATTTGATAACACTGAAATCAAGACCCAAGCCAAAAAAGAACGCTTGCGGTTGTTAGGCAGTCAGCTCACGCAGCAATCGAGCAAAAATTTTCTGCCCACGGTAAATCTCGAAGAACTTTTCGACGAGGTTTACCGTGATAAACCCGCTATCGTTGAGAATCTTATTTATCCCGGAACCTATATCCTCGCAGGTGCACCGAAAGTCGGTAAATCCTTTTTCGTTGCACAGCTTGCATATCATATTGCAACGGGACAGAAGCTCTGGGATTACGAAGTGAAGCAAAGCACCGTTCTTTATCTCGCTCTCGAAGATGACCACAGACGTTTGCAAAAACGAATGTGCAGAATGTTCGGCGTTGACGGAACTGCAAATTTACACTTTGCTATCACCTCAAAAAAACTTGGTGAAGGTCTTGAAGATCAGCTCGAAGAATTTATTGATAAGCATCCGAACACTCGGATAATTATAATCGATACTTTGCAAAAAATAAGGCAAGGCGGAAACGATACTTACAGTTACGCCAACGATTATGAATGTGTAGGAAATCTTAAAAAATTCGCTGACCAAAAAGAGATTTGTTTGCTGATTGTGCATCACACAAGAAAGCAACAAGCATCGGATAAATTCGATATGATATCGGGAACAACAGGCATTCTCGGTTGCGCTGACGGAGCTTTTATTCTTCAAAAAGAAAAGCGAACGGACAGCACTGCAACCCTCGATATTGTTGGCAGAGACCAATGCGATCAGAAACTTTATCTTGTCAGAAATCAGGAAAAACTTTTCTGGGATCTGGACCATGCCGAAACAGAATTATGGAAATCTCCACCCGACCCAATCGTTCTGAAAATTGCAGATTTCATCACAAACGAAAATCCGAAATGGAGCGGAACGGCATCAGAGCTTGTTGAAATTTTAAAACTCGATATTCCCCCAAATATCGTGACAAAAAAATTGAATATCGTAGCAACAAATCTTGAAAATGATTTCGGAATACGATATGAAAGCAACCGTATTCACGACGGAAGAAGAATCAATTTTGAATTGATTTCTTCTGAAGCGTGACAGTTGTGACGGTTGTGACGGTTAAATTGGCGGTAGTAAAACAACCGTCACAACTGTCACAACCGTCACGGAACCGTAAAAAATTGCAGCAGAAATTTTGAGCGGTTCACGAATTTGCAACAATTATTTTCAGGGTTCAAATTCGTCAAGGCTCTCGCAAGAGCCGCAAACCTGCCCTCTGTCCGCAGACAGCCCACGGCACTTTGCAGACGGTACGGATGAAAGTGTTATAGTGGGTTATTACACTTCCGCAGAAGTGAAACCCCTGTGGCTTGCATTGTATACACAAATCGCAGAAAGGAGAAAAATTATATATGGCAAGAAATGACGGCGTTGACCGAGTCACCGCCCGAAATGTTAATCTTGCTGACACAAAAATAGCAACCGTTTGTTATTTCTTTTGAATACTCGCTCAAAATCGTTACCATCCATTAAATCACCACCGCTTGAAAGGTCCTTTCACTATTATAACAATTCAGAACAGATAAAGGTTACATAATTTTGAAGAATTTGCAAGAGCTGTAAAAAATGCAAAAATCCGAATAGCAGCAGTTCAAATGAACTCTGCATCATTTGGACTGTTTCTATCGGATAACGACCTCACTTTTACGGCTGTAGAGCCGAAGAAAAATTACAAAAACCATACTATTTTCACAGAAAGAAGGCATTTATGAAAACAGGTTTGAAGAAACGTCAGAAACACACGGAAATCTACTTCAATGAAGAAAGTCCGCTCGTAGAAATTTACACTCACAACACCAACCTTAAAAACCGTCTTACGGAATATGCGGAGAAATATCCCGACTATTGCCGACAGTTCGACGACGATGAACAAGGCGGATTAAGATTTGAAATTGAAAAAGGCAGATTTGGTTTCCGACTGACTGCTCCCTACTCCGATGAACGGAGAGCAAAATCAAGCGAAAACGCAAAACAGAATGGAATACACAGGAGGTAATTTATAATGAAAAAATTTATTATTGATGAAAAAACAGGTCTCGCATACACACTCGTCGGTGATTATTATATCCCGAACATAACTCTTCCCGAACCCGATAAACGTCCTATCGGAATGTGGGGCAGAAAACGTCTCGCCTACCTCAAAGAGCATCGCCCGGCACTTTACAACAGACTCGTTCTCCGTTGCAAACTGAACAGTCACCTTGCCGATGTGAATGAGCAGGCAAACAAAAGGCTTGACCGACTCATTGAGCAGATGGCAAAAGCCGAAGGTGTAAACGAAAGGCTGAAAATCAAAGACCAGATGTTATGGGTTGCCCGAATGAATAACATTCGCAACCGTGCCGAAGAGATCGTCCACGTTGAGCTGATTTACGATTAAAACATACTGCAGAAATAATCTTTACGGAGGTTTTCAAAATGTCAGGATTCATCAAAGAATTCTATTACGGTAACATTGAACCGCAGGAATTCAGTCCCGAACTTGCTGCAAAATTAAAATCGAAGCTGAATGTACTTGTTGAAAATGAAAAAGTTCTTGATTCAACGTTAAAAGGCGAAGAAAAAGACTTGTTTCTGAAATATGTAAATGCACATAATGAG
>SVPH01000041.1 GCA_015065965.1 Oscillospiraceae bacterium | reverse complement strand
CGCTTTTTTGCCTGCTTTTATATAACTGTCAAAAATCGTGTTAACGCTCAAAACGGGTTTTTCATATTTCTTTATGCCGTGGATATCGGGCATAACTCCCGAATACATGGATGCAAAGCAAACAGGTGTTACGCTCGGCATAACGGAGAGCATGGGCAGGGCAATATCGGAGCAGAGAGCCGCTTTTGTGAACATCTCGGTGTATTTTTGATAAATCCAGAGCGCAACCGCATCGGGGTTATAAATAACAATTCTGTCAACGGACTTTGAACCGAGTTTTTTCTCAGCAAGAGCAGTTATGACGGGGTTGGGATTTTCAATATTTTCAGGAATTTCAATTCCTGCAAGTTTCAACGCCGACGCCTTGACTGATGAGATGCAGATTGAACTGTATAAATCAGACATATTTACTTCCTCCGGGTTTTTTCTTTAGGATACTCCTTTTAAACAGCAGTGTCAATATTTATTTGTTGCAAAAAAGGCTATATATGTTATAATTAAAACGGAGTGTTTAATATGGTTTTAAATAATGTAAAATTAATTGAATATTCAAAACGGGTTGATTTTTTTAACTGCCTTACCCATGCCGTCGGTGCGGCTGCATCGGTTGCGGCGCTTATATTCATGGTGCTGAAGGCAGAGGGTCTGCGGTCAACGGCTTCGGCAGTTATTTACGGGGTATCTCTCATTGCGGTTTATACCGTTTCCGCCGTTTATCACGGCTTGAAAAGCGGCGAGGCAAAACGTATTGCGCGCCTTATTGACCATTCAACCGTCCCCGTTCTGATAGCGGGAACGGCAACGCCGTGCGCAATGGTTACGCTTTTTGATGTCAGTGTGCCTTACAGCCTGCTTGTACTTTTCCTTGCATGGTTCTGCGCCGTGTTCGGTGCGGTGTCAAAAATCTTCTTTTTTGAAAAAATGAGAAAAGTTACTGTTGCCGTTTACATCATTTCGTGCGTTATAATGCTTTGCAGCGCGGTGCCGCTGCTGGATGAAATAAGCAATGAAGCATTTTTCGGACTTTTGCAGGGATGTATACTCTATCTTATCGGAGCGGCTTTTTGCGGATTGGGCATAAAAAGACCTGCCCTGCACGTTGTTTTTCATGTTTTTGTTATGCTTGCAAGCCTTGCGCATTTCCTTGTTATTTATGAATTCGTGATGTGATTTTTCAGAGGTGAAAGAATGGATATAAAAGCAGTTGTGCGCAATTACTACAATCTTTTCAAGCGCAAATTCCTCTATTATAAACTCTGGCCTTATTACTACAAAAAATATTCGCGCTCACCGATTGACGAAAAGAAGGTTGTTCTTGCGTATTCGCATGTCTATAAGCAGATGCCCGATAACCTTGCGGTCATGAAGGAGTACCTCGAGTCAAAGGGTTATAATTGCATTGTTATTGATAAAGCAGAGGGCGCAACATTCAGCAAAAACAAACTGATAAACGAAGTTAAAAAATTTTTTTACGGCAAAGAATTTTTTAAGGCTTACGGCAATGCAAAAGCGCTGTTTCTGACGGATTATTTTTTCCCTGCCTATGCAAACAAACCCCGTGACGGTCAGAGCATTGTTCAACTCTGGCACGGCTGCGGCGCATTCAAAAAATGGGGTTATTCAACCGCTGAAAAGAAATGGGGCGCAAGCAAAAAGGAACTTGATAAATTTCCTGTTCACAATACATATACTCATGTCTGCGTTTCATCGCCGAAGGTCAGTTTTGCCTATGCGGAAGCCTTTGGCTGCGGCGAGGATATTGTTATGCCGCTCGGCGCACCGAGAACCGATATTTATTTTGACAGCGGTTTTGTTGCTTCGTGCAGAGAAAAAATTATTGAAAAATTTCCTCAAATCGGCAGCAGAAAGATTATTCTTTATGCACCGACTTTCAGGGGCAACAGCATCAGCACATCATACATGCAGAATATGCTTGACATAGAAAGAATGCGCAGCGAACTCGCTGAAGAGTATATTCTTTTGATAAAACAGCATCCTCTTACCGCAAAGGCGTTCAAAGCAGACGGAAAAGACAGTTTTGTTTTTAATGTATCGGACGGTGTCAACATTGAAACCGCGCTCTGTGCAGCAGATACGGTCATAACCGATTATTCATCGCTTATTTTTGAGTATGCGCTGCTTGAAAGACCGATGATTTTCTTTGCTTATGACCTTGCTGACTATGAGGATGCACGCAGTTTTTATTTTGACTATGAAACTTTTGTGCCGGGTGAAATTGTTACCGATACCGAGGGAATAATCGGCGAAATCAGAAGGATTGAAACGGATTTCAACATTGAAAAAGTCCGCCGCTTCAAAGAGGAATTCATGTCCGCCTGCAGCGGCAACTCAACCGAAAAAATATTTGAAACGGTTTTTGAAAATGCGAAAGAAAAAATTGAAATAAAATTATAAAAAGGAGATTTTTTTATGTCAAAAGCGTCAAAACTTAAAAAACAGGCAGAACTTGCGCAAAAGCCAACAATAAAACAGGGTTTTCTTAATTTTATTGATGTTCTGACCGATAACAGAAACTTCTGCATGGCGTGGCTTATTGCAGGTTTCATTTTCTTTACGGTTTACGGATTTATTGATAATCCCGATCTTGCAAAAACCGCAAGCGTTATCGGCAAAACCCATCCCCGTCTTTTTATATGGTGGGCAGTTTTCTCCGGCGTTTCGCTTTATCTCAATCTGCAGTATCTTTACAAGTTAAATAACTTCAAAACGGAAAAACTCGCAAAATTCGGCAATATCTGCACTTATCTCGGATTTATCTGCATTTTTGCCTGCGTAAACATTCCGTCTGTTGAACCAGAGGACGGAAAGCCTCTCCAGATGGCGGCGCACTGGTCAACCGCTCTTCTTTTTGCAGCATTCTTTGCAGCGGCAATAATCGCTTTTCTGCTTTATAAATCCATGCAGAAGAGCACAAAGCATCTTATCATGCTTATTGTTCTTGCGTTAACGCTTGTTCTTATGGTTGTGCTGCTTCTTCTTTTTGGTAAGAGCGGCGGAATTGAAAGCATTCCCATGTGGGTTGCATACATAATCATTTTTATGCTGAACTACACAAAGCCTTTTCAGCCCGAAAACACATAAAACAGCATGATAACGGGGCTGCCTGACTGTATTTGTCAGGCAGCCCCTTAATTTTTTATTCTACCGTAATTTTTACATCACCGTTTGAGATTACGGTGAGTGTGAGGGTTTTTGTATCCTCGTGCCAGACTGCTCTGCCTTTTGCGCCGTTTGAACCAGTGCCGATAATTGTTGCAGGCTGTGTTTCAAAGCCTGAAAGTTCAATAACAGATGTTCTGAAATTCTTCGGATCGCTCATTTTGCCGCCCGCAGCATAGGCTCGCATGAACTGGTCCTCATTTTCAAGCCCTGCGCATACCGCATCGGTGTCAAGGCGGAGATTGCATAAATCAATTTCAATCTTTTCTTCGGTTTCTTTTACAACCGCATATGTATGGGCAACAAAGGTTGCTTTAATATCTTTTTTACTCTTTGGCAGGGTGTAACTTACGCTCTGCTCACTGTCGATTGTTTTGTTTTCGTTGCTGTTGAAGATATAAATATAATCGTTAATATCAAACAGCACACCGTCACCCTTATAGGTTTCCTCGTAATGTTTATTAAAGAACCTTGTTTTTATGGGATTAATAAACAGAAGATTTAAGAAATATTTGAAATCGTTGAGTATATAACTGTTCGGCAAAACCTCTTCGGGGTCTGAATAAATGGGCAGAATAGGCATCAGATAATATCTTCCCGTTGAGGGCACCCAATCCTTTGTGCAGTCAAAATAAGGGGTAATATCTATTTTTTCTTCAATAAAGGAGAAGGTGTCGCAGTAAAGCCCTTGAAGAATGTGTGCATCGTTACCGCTGAGGGCATAGGATGTGGGCGATGTCATTTTATAGGCAACTTTGATTTTTTCTTTAACCTGCTCTTTATCAGGTACGGCGCCGTTGAGGGCTAACTGATAAAACGGATAAAGGACATCATAGAATGTCGGGGTTAAAACAACTTCGCCGTCAACAAAGTGATAGAGTCCGCCTCGGCTGAATGTGCCTTCAATTGCGTAAACTGTTGCACCGGCAACCATATCGGCTATCATGTCTATTCCGAAAAGAGCGGGCGGATATTTTACCGTAGTAATCGGGTCAGGTTCATTGGGTTTAACACCCACATCATCATATTCAATAAAGCCTTCTTCATACCACAGGAAATTCTCAAGGTTTACGCCCCAGTTGCCGCAAACATCGTCAAGCCAGCAGCCGAGAATATTTGCCTGCGATGCAAAGTGCCTGCCGTGGCCGTTATGTTTATCCATAATAATTATGTTTTCCGTATTGCTCTTGAGAAGGTCATAAAGTTCCCTGTCTTTGAGAATATGGTTAACATAATTGAGTTTTTTTCGGTAGATATATTCCATATCCTGCCAGATGAAAAGTCCGCCGTTTTCTGCACAGGCTTTTATGCAGGATTTAAGCCTTGCAAGAATATTGTTGTTAACTCCGTTATCCTCAGTAACCTCGTCATAGGCAAGTTTTTCATCGGTAACGCCGTTTGTTGAAAGTTCAACCTGAACAAAACCGATAAGCGAGGGATGTTCTTTAAAAACAGCGGAAAGTTCCTCCTGAGTGAACGGATCACGGGTTTTGTTTGTGCAGAAGCATTCGGACTGACATACTATGGGCACATTTGCGGCATCGGTAACGGTGAGAAGTTCGTCCCAGAATTCAAGTTGCCTTGCTGGGGTCATATCGGTTGTGCCCTCATCAATATAGATAACCGCAAAATTTCTGATATCCTCGGGCAGAGCATAATAGGTTTTGATTGCGTAACTTGCAAATGCTTCGCCCGTCTGCGGCCCGCCCCAGATGGGACAGTTCCTTATCATAAACAAGGGGTTTTCTTCATCAACATACATACGCAGACCGTCAACCTTTTTGCGGGTTCGGATTTCTGTTGTCTGTATTGTTTTTTCGGGTAAAAGCACAAGTCCTGTATCGGTAGCGCTCTCAGTTGAATCAACAGCGGTATCTGCCGCAACGGCAACCTCGCACGGAATCATAACAAGAATTGCCAGAATCATAAAAATGCTTATAAATCTTTTCATTTCAAACGCCCTTTCTGCTGTCTGAGAGGAAATAATAACAACATAAAAGTATATCATATGTGGTGTTTGCTATCAAGTAATGATTGAAAAAATCAGGTTTATCTTGTTGAAATATTGATAAAATTTTAATAATATGCTATGCTACTGATATATCCGGAATAATATTATAAAAAACAGAGAGGAAACCTGGAATGAAGAAAAAATCATTTTTTGCGGCAGGTATATCTGTAATTCTTGCGTTGTCAATGCTTGTTGTTTCGGGATGCACATCAAAAAAAGAAACCGAAACAACGAAGCCCGTCAATACATCGACTGAAACTGTTTATGACCAAACAGAAAAAATATCTGATACAACACACAGCGAAAATACTCAGGTACAGAGTGAATCTGTAACCGAAACAACAACTGCCGCTGCCGAAGAATCGGAAACAACCTCCTCTTCATCTGCTTCTCCTTCCACAACGGAGGAAATCGTTGAACTTTTTAACAAGAGTGCAAACAGAATCAAAAAAGAGGCAGTAAAGGTTACCAAAAATTACGAAAATCGAATTGTTGATGAGGACAAACTTGTAGTTCCCGATGCAATAGAATCCGCAGCAAGAAGCCTCATGAAAACTTTCATGAAAGATGATACCGAGCCCATAGTATATGATACAAAAGAGGATATCCGAGAGAATTATATCGTTCCCGGGCAGGATTATGTAAGCAGACTCAAAGCAAAGGATGTTGAAAAAGCAGTCTGCACCGATAACGGAGATGAATATGAAATTTATATTCTTCTTAAAACAGAAAAAAATCCCGTTACGGGTGAAGGCGTAGGCTCGGTGTGCGATATAATTGAGGCTCACGAGGTTGCGGAAAAAGTATCGTTTGTTGAAGAATTTTCAACAGAATACAATAAATGCGAAGTAAGAGTAACAATTGATAAAGCAACAGGCAGAGTTACACACGCAATCTACAGCACACCTCTGATTCTTGATATGAAAGTTAATTTGTTCGGCACTCATAGAGGTTCTGCAGGTCTGACTTTCGTAAAAGATTTCACGATTACATATTAACTATAAATCCCAAGGTAAAGTAACTGTCGCAATGTTGGTTGCATATAAAGTTATATGCTGAAATGTATAAAACCGTTTCAGCCCGAAAACACATAAAACAGAACAATAAAGGAACTGCCTCACCGAAAAAGGTGAGGCAGTTTTTTCATTAAAATTTCATTAAAATATAGAACAAAAGATCTTAATACCAAAGGAAACCGAGCAGTAAAATTCTGATAATCCACTGCCACCAGGCAAAACTTACGGTAACATCAAAACAGCATGATAAATTGTCGTATTTAACAGTAATGGTTTGTTTGCCGGTTTTGGCAGAGTCAAAGTTTTCAACAGTAATTTTTGAAGTGTCGGTAAAATACCGTAATATATAATTCCTCTCATATATAATACAACTCAAAAGCAAGTTTGGTTTAACATAAAATAAAAAATATTTACTTTTTGGGTGGTTTTTGAAATTATTCTTCAGTATAAAACCGCAAATTCTGACAAACAATAACAGGGCAACAAAAATTTAACGTAGGAAACGGTTTTCGGTGTAATTGTAGGGGCGAACTGTTTTCGCCCGCAAGAAAACACAGGTTTTCCCTACAACAAACAAGGAGAAAGATATAAAATGAAAGCCACAGGTATTGTCAGAAGAATCGACGACCTCGGAAGAGTCGTTATCCCCAAGGAAATCCGCCGCACCATGCGTATCCGTGAAGGCGACCCGTTAATGATGACATTGGGACAGTCCGATATTTTCTGCGTAAATATGCTTGATTTGTCAAAACGGATGGGAATTATTTAGTACATATCACTAAATTGATTCTTTCAACCGTATCAACCCGCAAAGGGTAAAAATCAGAGTTTCTGTTTGTTTTGTGTTATCATTAAAAATAAGGGATGTGCTAAAATGAAGAAAATTATCAGAAGTTGTTGGTTTAATATGGATACTGCGTGCGTTGAGGTCACTCTGACAGACGGGTCTGTGGTGGGAATTGATTGCATTGCAGTTGAGGATGAATATGCCGACAATATGTATGAACGCTCAGAACTTGATTATCTTGTTTATAACGACCCGGTGAAATATGTGAAACTATTGCTCAGCGGAAAGCTGAAAGAACATCTTCTGGATAATACGGATTACACTCCGCTGGCAGATTTGAGATAAAATTGCCGATGATACGGAATATTGCAGAATAGCACAGAAGAAATTGCTGAAAGTTCAGGATTATATGGTTTAACTTAAAAGATTCATAATATGACTTTATTTTTACAATTTGTTACTCTAAAGTACTCTAAAATACTCTAAAGTTTATTTGAAGCAATTATATGTATCATATTTTTAAAATGATTTAGTTTTTAAACCTGAAGTTTTGTTTTAAAAATTAGAATAAGGCTTTGTATAAAACAGATATAGAATTTAAAGATTAAATTATTGATATAACTCAGAAGAAATCGCTGAAAAGCGGTTTCTTTTTTATTGAATATTGAAAGGAGAAAAATTTTTATGAAAGAAAAAATAAAAGAATATTATCACATTGAAAACACAACGGTATATGAAAGTACGGTAAAAAAGATTGTACACCGCTTTGCAAAGCTCGGAGGTCTGATGCTGAACGGTTGTGCGGAAGTTCACAGGCTTTGGATTAAAGCCGACGGAACGGAATATGAGTTTTCAGGGGATACAGTAACAGAGGATTATCACAGAATTGTTCGTGAAATCGATAGTGCAAACCATCTTGAAATCGTTGCGGAATTTACGCTTAATAATTTTGTTGACACAGAGATTTATCTGTTTTCGTCGGATATTGCGGATCATCTTGACAGACTAGTACGAAAAAACGGCATCAACAGTCTGGATGGAATGTTTTATTCTATGTACCAACTCATCAACAATAATCTTACTGCAGGAGAATTGATTGCATACGGCAAAAACAACGGTCAGATTTATACCGGGAATGTTGACGAAGATATACTTGATTCTTTGCCCGAGGGTAACTGGACTTCTTCTCAGGTTGCGGTAGTACGTAAGCCTGAGCC
The DNA here is from genome assembly GCA_015065965.1 of Oscillospiraceae bacterium. GTDB lineage: Bacteria > Bacillota > Clostridia > Oscillospirales > Acutalibacteraceae > CAG-177. The sequence continues at coordinate 4,927 of SVPH01000041.1, read as the reverse complement.
CGATGAACTGCTGTTTAAGCCCGACTGGATTTCTGTTGCAATGGCATTGCTTTACGGTTACAATATTGATACTATTCTCCAAAGCGGAATGTGGTATTACTCTGTAGATCTGAGCATAAAAAACGAATCGGAACTGGCATATTTGGTTTCGGAGTACAACCGCACCAAGGAAGATACCCGGAAAGAACGCTTAGTAATAATCAATCTTGTTGAAAAAACAGAAAAAAATTGCCGTTTAGCTCATGTAGGAATTTGTGATGACGGCAGTTATAAGATTTTGTATCAGTCGATAAAGTAACCGCACAATCGGGGTAACAGGTCAAACTATACGCACCCCTCGGTTACGGTATTCACAATCCCTTATATATCAAGGCTTTCAGGTCTAAAGGAACTATTTTCAATAACATACGGTGTGGCTGTGAAGTCACGCCGTATGTTTTTCTTTTTTTATGTTTTAAGCTGTTATGAAACTAAAAAATCATTCTGAACATAGGTTTTCTTAATGTTGACTTTATTATCTCGGAGTTCAGGTATATCCCATTCCGGCGGAATGAATATTTCGTCTACAAAGTTAAAGAATATTTGTATTTTCTGAACTCGTTTCCCCGTTGACTTATCAGCTTCGTGAACAATAATCTTATGTATAAATTCATTAGTAATCTGTTGTGTCAGTTCGGGAATGTCAACATACTTTTCAACAAGGTTCATAAAGCGGGTGAGATTGCTGGTTTCTTCTTCCGTTGTTTTCAAAGATTCCTCAATACGGGATATTTCTTCTTTCAATGATTCCTGCTCTTTTTCATAGGTTCGAGCCATTTTTGAATATCGCTCTTTGCTCAGATTACCGAGAACGGAATCTTCATAAATACTTGAAATAAGAATATCAAGGTCGGAAAGCCTTTTCTTGGCTTGTGTGAGCTTTTTTTGTTCATCTCGGAGGCTTTCGTTCAATTCTTTTGATTTTTTGCCTAACCATTCTTCTTTGAAACTTTCTGCATCACAACGAACATAGTTTAATACTTTTCGTAAATGGATTGTAACAATCTCTTTTAAAACTGCTTCACGTATAAAGTGGCAGCTGCAAGTTCCTCTGCCACCATCATATTCCGAACAAACATATCGGTCTTGTGCCTCAGAACAACCTTGATATGTCATAAATCTCATTTTCTTTCCGCAGTCGGCACAATAAACCAAACCCGAAAACAAGGATTGTCTTCCCGCTTTTGTTAAACGTCTTCGGTTTTGTCTCAACTCTTGAACGATATCCCATTGTTCCTTTGAAACAATCGCTTCCTGCGTATCGGGAACTATATACATATCCTCAATACTGTTCGGAATTCTCTTTTTGAGTTTGTATGACTTTGAATAGGTTTTGAAATTACATACGCATCCCGTATATTCCATTCGTTCAAGTATTCCGACAACAGAACTGTCATCCCAAAAGTAAGGGTTTTCAGGAAGCGGTTTTCCTTTTTGCTTTGCATAAAGTGACCTTGGTGTTAAAACTTTTTCTTTTTCAAGTATTCTTGAAACTTTACCGGGACCATTACCCGCAATAGTTAAATCAAAAATCATTTTAACGGTTGGAGCAGCTTCTTTATCAATAATCCAATGTCCGGGATTGTCCGGATCGTTTTTATATCCGAACGGCGGTTTTCCCAAATGCTTTCCGCTCATTCCTTTTGCTTTAAATACGGCTCTGACTTTCTTGCTTGTGTCCTTTGCGTAAAAATCATTGAACAGATTTCTGAACGGAGTAAAATCGTTATCTCCCTTTTCGCTGTCAACACCGTCGTTAATTGCAATGAAACGGATGTTTTTGCTCGGAAAATACAACTCTGTATATTGACCGACCTGAAGATAATCTCTGCCGAATCGGCTCATATCTTTGACGATGAATGTGCTGACAAGACCTTGTTCTATCATTTCAAATGCTTCTTTGATAGCAGGTCTGTTGAAATTGGTTCCGGTGTAACCGTCATCAACCAAAATCTTTGTGTTAATCAGTCCGTGATCTGCTGCATATTTTGTTAAAAGATCCCTTTGATTCTGTATGGAGTTTGACTCGCCATCTAATGCATCCTCATTACTGAGGCGGCAATATAGAATAGTGATTTTTTGCTGACTCATAGTGTTGTCCTCCTTTTCGGTTGAGTCAGCTGACAGTTTCATAGTGCTTGAATCAAGTATATCACAATTATCAGAAAATGTCATCAAGTTTCTCCTTTCTGTCGTCAAAAATGATTCGCTTGACCTTGTTTTCTAACTTTTCTTTGCCGTCGCATTCACAACTGACAATATAGGTTGTGTGGCCGATTTTATGTTCATCGGTACGGCGGTAAATTTTCAGTTTGTTCAACAGATACTCTCGGCATTCTTCTATGAAGGATTCGGGAGGTTCGACAATAGGTTCGTAGCATTCGCATAAATCGTAGGGGTCATAATTGTATTCAGTGGGTTCGTAAATATTTTCTTTCATAAAAATCTTCCTTTCATTATTCAATATTCTGTTCCTGCTTTTTGTAAGCGGAACGGTTGTTCTGTGCCGTCATTTTCTTCGCTTCTTCGAGGCGTTTGAGAACAGACGGCTTTTCGTTTTCTTTATGTTCCATTGCTTGGTTCACTATGTATCTGATTTCTTCAATCTCACGGAGTTCGGATTGATGGATGGATAGGTTGGCGGTTAATGATTTCTGATGTTCTGTTAATGCAGATATTTCTGATTTAATATCTGCTTTTGCACTCGGTTTACATTCAGAATTTGCTTTCATATATCGAACAGCAGCTTTGTATTTCTCGATTTCGGATTCGTGTTCTGAATAATACTTTTCCTTCAATTTTTCAAATCGTATTGATTTGTATTTGTCATAAATCGGTTTGTGTTTTTCATAATCTTCAATCTTTGAAATGTGCTGTTTCAGACGTTTGATTTTCTTTTCGTCTGACTTGATTGATTTTCTCATTTCGTCAATCGGATTCAGAATTTCGTTCAGCTCATCAAGAGTGCAGATGTTACGGTTTTGCAGAATCATAATTGCCTGCGATATTTTCTTCAGGTCGGCAACAGAACCTTTTGTCTGTGCCGATTTACTCCAATCACTTCTGCCTTCTTTTCTCATATCGAGATATGTATTCAGAATATCAATAAGCGTTGTTTCGGGTTGATTGAATTTCTCGAGTTCTGCTTTAATTTCTTCAATCCAGTTTATGAGATTTTTGATTTTCTCTTTGATTTCAGAAAACAGAGCGTTTGTGGATTTTATCAATCTGTTCTTATCGCCCTTATCGGTTTTTATGCCTTTGCTTTCCATCTGACGGACAGCAACACCTTCGTGAACAGTCGGGATTTTATCAACACCTTGTCGCTCATAACTGCGATAATCTATTCTTTCTGCAAGTTGTTTTTCTTCAAACTTTTCGTTGCACATCCTTGCCCATTCCGAACGCCAATGTTCAAGAGTTTCGGGTTTGCCCCAATCGGTTGTCGGTACGGCAGAAAAGAAGTAATTTCCGTTATGATCGGTTACTCTGTCACCGTTTCTATCAAGCTCATAAACTCGCTTTTGTTTGTTGCCCCATTCACCGTTTTCCTCAATCGGTCTTATCGGACACAACACATGAACGTGAGGATTTGCAATGCCGTTCGTTTCGGGAGAATGAATTGCATAATCTGCAATCATTCCTCTTTCGACAAACTGTTCTTTTATGAATTTTTTGGCAAGCTCTATATTTTCATCCATCGTAAATTCATTCTGCAATGCGAAATCAAAACTATATGCAAGCTGAGCCTTTTTACCTTTTTCGATTTTCTCAACTTCATTCCACAGAGTTTCTCTGTCTGAAAGATTTTGCGGAACATACTCGGGCAACATAATTCCCGATTCAACAACTCCGCCTTTACGGGTATAGTCGCTGACTTCGCCGTAATATTCGCTTTTTAATTTTTCGCCTGCACGGTAGGCGGCACAAGCAACGGCACTCTGACCCGCACTTCGTTTTATTTGGGTTACATGGAAATGAAAAAGTGACATTACGACTCAAACCTTTCCATATACATTTTCACTTCGGGCAGATCGAAAATGAATTCGGTAAGCTGATAAAATTCCGCAGAAGTCATATTCTTTGTTTCAGGACAAACACTTTCAATTGCACCGCCTTTTTCACAAAGACGGTGAGTGCGTTTTGCTCTGTCGCCTTTGGTGAGATATTCGATGCGATTCTCAAGTCGCTGTTTCTGATGTTCAAGGATTTCAAATTCCTTTTCGTTTTTTATTTTTTCTTCAATTAATTCTTCTTTTGATTTACTCATAAAATCTCCTTTTCTGTTTTTGGCTACAAAAAACCCGTTGCTTCAAATGAAACAACGGGATAATTTATTGGGATAGCTGCAGTGCAGCGCAAGGGTAAAACCCTTGTTTAAAATCTTTGATTTTTCATTAGCGGAGCGGCGTGAAGATATTCAAACTAAATGCGTTTATATATTTAAGTTTTGGAGGAGCAGATTTTTGCTTGAGACAAGGAAGAAAAGTGAAGGAATGCTGCCGCATTGCAAACTTTTCTGACGCAGTATCAGTGAAAATATGCCCTTCAAAACCGTATAGAGTTTGGATGTCTTCACGCTCAGCACATATACATTTCTGAAAGATATGTATAGAAGTGCGCCCTTCGGGATTATCCGATTATTTTCGGCTCTTATTTTGCTATGTTTTTACCATATTTCATATTCACGTCTCCTTTCGATTTTGTGCATAAGAAAACCGCTTCACAAAAAGTGAAACGGTTTGATGAAATGTATTTGATTTTTGTTTCAATAATTAGTTCGACAAATTGGAATTTAGCGATTAAAAATTCGGATGATTATTATTAAGTTTCGGAATGATAAATGCTGTTGCCAAGAAAGCGGCAATAGCTTCTGCGCCGGTAATTG
>SVPH01000040.1 GCA_015065965.1 Oscillospiraceae bacterium | reverse complement strand
GTATCGCATCCAACTACTCTCGGCTCGTTCATCGTTTCGAAGATGAGGCGTTCGTCATAGTCTTTGAAATACTCGCTCACCTGCGACCAGATGGCGGTAATAATCGCTGTTGCGTTTTCTTCGTGCGCTTTGTCGGTAATAAGCCAAAATGTGTCATCGTGATGGATATTTATTATGGCGTACATTTCACACCCGAGCACCCAGTCGACAATCTGCTTTACACGGGCAAGCCACTCTTCGTCAATCACATAATTCTCATCGAGGTGCTGTGCCCAGGTTATCGGAATTCTGACCGTGCCGAAGCCCGCCTCTTTTACGGCTTCTATCATTTCTTTGGTTGTATACGGATTGCCCCAGTAGATTTCGCTTTCAAGACCCATTTTTTCGGCTGAACCCATTTCGCAGGCTTCAAGAGTGTTTCCGAGATTCCAGCCGTTGCCTAAGTTTTTTGCAAATTCAACGGATTCTGTCTGCGGTGATTCGGGGAAAAATATAGTGTCAACGATATCCGAAAAATAACCGCTGAAAAAAGTAACGATGGCGGTAATGAACGCAATAACTGACTTCATCTTAATATCTCTCCGTATAGTTTTATTTATAAAATACATCTTATCAAAAAGCAGATTGAAAATCAAGCAGTTAACCGTCAATGAAGTATAACAGCCGTCCGATTTCTCGGACGGCTTGATGTTTATTTGTTTGATTTTCTGAGTTTTGCAAAGAGCTTATCAAGTCCTTTATCAACAACGGGGAAAAGGAATTTCACAATCAGCACCGCGATAAGTCCGCAGATTGCGCCTGCGATAATTCCGCCGAATACATCTGTGCAGTAATGCACCTGAACATAGATTCTAGAAAATCCCATAATTGCCGCAAAAATCATTGTGGGAATGCCCCACTTCCTGCTGTGCCAAAGAAGAGCGGTTGCCGCGGCAAATGCCGATGCGGTGTGTCCCGACGGGAACGAATAGCTTGAGGGTTTATAAACAAGCTCAGGGAAAACGTATTCCGTACCCCATACGGCATATTTTTCGGGATCTGACTCAAAGAGATTGAACGGTCTTGGTCTTGCAAAAAACTCTTTGAGGAAAAGGTCGCTGCAAAGAAGCATTACGGTAAGAGCGACAAGCACGGCAAGACCTGCCTTTCGGTATTTTTTGGTGAATAAAAGTACAAAACCGAGAACAATAAAAATTGCACCCGCATTGCCGAGGGTTGTGACTCCGACCATAAAAGCATCAAGGAAACCGTTCTGTATGCTCTGAATCCATTGGAATACGCTGAGGTCAAAACTTAAAAGCGAATCAAAAAACAAATCCATTTCATCTCTTCTTTCTGTTTTTATGATTGTATTCTAACACGAATCGTATAATATTTCAATATAGCATTAACACTTCAAAAATTAGAAAAATAGGGACTCTGAAACCCTTGTATATCAACGGTTCTGAGACCCCGCAACTTAAGGGGACGTATAGTATGACCTGTGCTCTCGGTTTTGTGTTTCTATTGTATTAATTCATCTTTTCAAAAGTGGAAAAAGTAGCTTCTGAAAGCGTTGATATATATGGACTTATGAGTACGGTAACCGAAGGGTACGTATAGTATGACATGTTGCCTCGATTTTACGGTTACTTTTTCCACATTTTTATTTTTGATTTGCCGATATTGTTTTCTCAAAAAGTATAATAAAGCAGAAAATACGGCACTCATCATATATTTTACCGAATGAGATTTCATAATCACACCGAACTAAATTACAAAATCTCACCGAACAGAAATTAAAAATCTTACCGAACGGTATTGAAAAATCCGAAATAATGTGGCATAATAACTGCATAAGGAGGTATCGGCTATGAAAAAAACAGCAGATAAATCTGAATACAAGCCGCGAGTTATTGATGAAACGGTAAAAAAATATCTTGCAACTTTCGGTGCCGTGTGCATTGAAGGTCCTAAATGGTGCGGCAAAACATGGACTTCTTCTTATCACAGTAACAGCGAATTTTTGATAGGTAATCCTGCGAATAATTTTCAGAACAGAGCTTTGGCTGAAATGTCTCCGTCACTTGTTCTTGAAGGTGAAACTCCAAGGCTTATTGATGAATGGCAAGAAGTAACTTCCATATGGGATGCAGTGCGTTATACCGTAGACCAAAGAGCAAAAAAAGGACAGTTTATTCTTACGGGTTCATCCACACCCAAGAGAAAAGGTGTGCTGCACAGCGGCGCAGGAAGAATCGGCAAGCTTCGTATGAGAACAATGTCGCTTTATGAATCCGGTGATTCAAGCGGTGAGGTTTCTTTGCAGGAGCTTTGCAACGGTAAGATCACTCCGTCTCTTACAGGTGAAGTTGATTTGCGTAATCTTGCCAGTTTTGTGGTTCGAGGCGGCTGGCCAGGAAATCTGAATGTTCCCATAGAGAACGCATCCCTTCTGCCCCAATCATATCTGGATGCCATTCTTGATGATGATTCACAAAGAATTGACGGCAAAAAATACGATATTTCTAAAATGCGTTTGTTGCTCCGTTCTCTCGCAAGAAACGAAAGCACTACAGCAACAAACAAAAAACTTCTTGATGACATTAAAGAGATTGGCGATGAAACAATCGATTCGGATACAGTAACAACTTATCTGGATGTATTTAATCGCCTGTTTCTTCTGGATAATCAATTGCCGTTCTCAACAAATATCCGTTCATCAGTTCGTGTAAAGCAGGCCGAAAAACGTCACTTCTGTGATCCTGCTTTGGCGTGTGCGTTGCTCAAAGCAACGCCTGAAAGACTTATTGGAGATCTTGAAACTTTCGGATTTTTATTTGAGGCTCTTGTTGAACGTGACCTAAAGATTTATGCAGAATCTTTCGGTGCAAGTGTTTACCATTACCAGGATTATAACAACAAAGAAATAGATGCAGTTATCGAACTTGAAAACGGCAAATGGTGTGCATTTGAAATTAAACTCGGTGCGAATCAAATTGATAAAGCCGCTTCAGACCTGGTATCTCTTCGTGACTCAATTGCAGCAAACGGCGGTATTGCACCGTCTGTACTTTGTGTAATCTGCGGTATGTCCAATGCAGCGTATATCAGACCTGACGGTGTTTTTGTTGTTCCGATTACAGCGTTAAAAAACTGAAAATCAGCTATATTCATAAAGCACACAGTAATACCTGATTGGGTAAAGCAGTGTGCTTTTTGGTTTTATGTGATTTTTCAAAAATTTTTTCGATTAATTCCGTTCGGATATTTCATACATTTTATTAAATGAAAAGCGTATGAAAAGTAGCTTCTGAAACCGTTGGGTTAATAGTGATAAGGAACTATTGTGAACTTATCAATGTTAGCTGACGGTTTCACGGTGCAAACGGAAAACACCGTCTGATTCCTAACAGGAATACAGGCGGTATTATAATTTTAATAGTAACCAAGGAGATTATCTATATGAATTGTATTAAATCTTGTGAGTTCAACATCGATACAACTTGTGTTGAAGTCAAACTCACCGACGGCTCAATGGTATCAATCGACTGCGATGCAGTTGAAGATGAATATGCTAACAATATGTACGAAACATCTGAACTTGATTATCTCATCTATAATGAACCGACGAGCTATGTCAGATTACTGTTAAGCGGAAAGATGGAAGAATACCTGCGAAACAATACAGATTACACGCCATTATCTGATATGAGATAAAATTTCAGCCGACAACATCATTTGAAGTGGTGTTGTCGGCTATCTTTTTGCTAATTCAAATAGAATTTACAACTTAAAATCTCGCCTTTGTAACGCATAAAATGCAAAATCGGGGGTACAGGTTAAACTATACGCACCCTTCAATTACCGCACTTCAAATCCCTTATATATCAAAGGTTTCAGAACGGCTATTTGTCTACTTTTCACACTTGAAGTTTCTTTTGTTTTACTTTTCGTATGTAAATACCGCCTGAACAACAATTGTTCAAGCGGCCTTATTCTTTTATAAGTGTTTTCTCGTTTTTTTGAATCTGTATTCTGTGTAAAGTTCCAGTCCAAGAGGCATAAGGCACAGGACGGCATATCCGAAATAAAAAACAAAAGACATTGGTGTTATCGGGGTAACAATTATTTTCGGATCGTAAACAATATCTGTCTGATTGAGCGTTATGCCCATCAGGGTTACGGTTATACTTGCAAACATAGCGATAACATAAGCACGGTCACGGTTATCAAACCGATAAATTGAAAACGCTTTTCTTCCGCGAAGCAGACTGCCGCGGCTTTGCATTGAGTCGGATTGCAGAGAAAGAGAATCGATTATCCATGTTATCATTATTGAAAAAATACGAATGCAGTTTCGAATACGTGAAAAAATATTCCCTTGATTTATACCTCTGCCGATTCCTCGCTGTGCGGTGTTTATTTTCTTTGCCTCGTATTTAATTCTCGGCACCATTCTCAGAAGAATAGAAAGGAAAAGCGAAAGCTTGGGACTTGCTTTACCGAAAAGATAAACCACTTTATCCGATGTGAACACGGAATAAACGCAGGAAAACCATATCATTGCGCCCGAAACCGTAAGACCGATCACCGCGCCGTAAAACAGCGATTCAAGCGTGATGCTGTTGCCGATAAGATTCTGCTCAATAACGGTAACTCCGAAGTGGTTATATGTGCTGTAATAAAGAGCAAATGCACCTGTTAACGGCAACAACACAGCATCAAAAATAACCGCTTTCATACCGTTTCGTTTAATGCTGTATGCAACAGCACTCAGAAACGAGATGGCGAGAAAAACGGGATGCCTGAAACAGAGCGTGCCGTACATTACCGATACAAAATAAATCAGGTTAACCGCAGGATGACAAAGCTCAAATCCCATGTTCATCCTCCAGCATTCCGTATTTCTGCTTCACTCTGTCGAGTTTTTCAAGAAGCGGTTTTCCGAAAACAAGCATCATAAGTGCGGTGCAAAGCCCTTGACTTACATTCACGGGGAATCCCGATGCGAGAGATGCTGTTATTGTTGAAATATTGATTTCGGGCATCATAATGAAGATATGTGAAGTGTCAAGCAGAGGTCCTATCCAGATAACAACTGCAAGGAATCCGAATATTGCCATAATCCACGGCTTTTTCGGGATTTTATTCTTAATGAACACAAAGCCTGCGAGCATTCCGCCTGCACCGTAAGCCATCATCTGCCACGGCATATATGCTCCCTGACCGTAAAAGAAATTGCTTGCAAATGCTGTTATTGCTCCGACAATAAATCCCGCTTCGGGGCCGAAGGCAATGCCCGTAAGCATAATTATCGCAAACGCCGCTTTAAAATGCGGAATGGGAATTGCGACACGCCCTATAACGGCAAGAGTAATCATAACAGCCAATATAACAAGCTCTCTTGCCTGCGGTTTTCTTCTTTCGAATGCCATAAAAAACGGAACCGAAAGTTCAATTATGATAAGAACACCTGTTATGTAGTAGCCTTTTCCGGGAAGTTTATCTCCGAGAAACAAAGTTAAAGGAATTAAAGCAAGAAACACAATCAGCATTGCAACGTTTGATTTTTTCATACTGTTCCTCCCTTGTTTTTGCGGTAAAGCTCAACAACATTTTCTGCGGTAACGGCATTTTTAAATATGTGTTTGCTCATACGGTTTGCCGCTGTTGTGTAGAAACTGTTGCTACCGAAGAAGTTCTGCGGAGTTTCGGTTGTAAGTATCTGACCGTCAAAGAACATGCTCACTCTGTCAGCATATTTTGCACAGAATTCAACATCGTGCGACACTATAAGAATTGTCATGCCTTGATTTTTGAGATTGTTGAGAACCGTTGCGAATGTTTCTTTGAAAAAACTGTCCATTCCCTTTGTTGGCTCATCAAGAAGAAGTATTTTCGGTTCGGTGAGAAGCACTTTTGCAAGCGCAACTCTTTGCTGTTCACCGCCCGACAAATCATAGGGGTGATTATTCATCAGTTCCGTTATCTGACAAGTTTCCGTAACTTCATTTATCTTGTTTTTATCCTTTGTCATTTCTGCGAGTTCGTCAGATACTTTGCTTTTTACAAAAAGACTTTTGGGGTCTTGAGGAAGCATTGAAACGCAGTTTTTGAAAAGCTCGCACGATTTGAATTTATTAACAGCTTTGCCGAAAACCTTGATTTTGCCTCTGTAAGGTTTGCAGATTCCGCAAATCGCCTTTAATGTTGTGGATTTACCTGCACCGTTGCCGCCGACTATTGCGGTTATACTGCTCGCAGGAATTTCAAGGCTGACACCTCTGAGAATATCGGGGGTGTCTTTTTCATATCTGAACCATAATTCTTTGAGCGACAATGCAGGATTTTCGATGTCATCATCGATATTTTCGCAAGGGATTTCGGCGATTTGAGGTTTGATTTCAAACTCTTTATTCAGCCACGCTCTGCCTTCTCTGACTGTCAGAGGGCAATCACCGTCGCCGTCTGCATTATAGAAAACACGAACGGGAGTCGGCATTGCCGTAAACATAGGATTATTCTGTTCAAACAATAATTTGCCGATGTTTCTCGGTGTATCATCAGCGATGATTCTGCCCGAATCCATAACAATTGCTCTGTCGGCATAGGGAAAAATATCCTCAAGACGGTGCTCTGTTATGATAACGGTTGTGCCGAGTTCGGTGTTGATTTTTCGAACCGTATTGAGAAAATCTGATGCGGCAATGGGATCGAGCTGACTTGTCGGTTCATCGAGAATAAGAACTTCAGGCTGCATTGCCATAATTGATGCAAGGTTGAGAAGCTGCTTCTGACCGCCCGAAAGAACCGCAACATCTCTGTGAAACCAATCCTGAATACCGAAGTAACAGGCCATTTCGGCAACTCTTGAACGCATGGTTTTCTGGTCACAACCGAGACTTTCAAGACCGAATGCAAGCTCGTGCCATACTTTATCCGTCACAATCTGATCATCGGGATTCTGCATAACATATCCGATTTTTGATGACTGCTCACGGTTGTCAACATCATTCAAAGCAACACCGTTGAAAAAAATTTCACCCGCTCTTTTTCCGTGGGGAGTGAGAACGGTTTTAAGATGTCTGAGAAGAGTCGTTTTGCCGCTTCCCGATTTTCCGCAGAGAACGATATATTCACCTTTTTCTATTTTGAGCGACACATTATCAAGTGATTTTTTATCTTTTGAGGTCGGATAATAAAAACTCAGATTTTCGATTCTGAAATGTTCCATTGTATAACCTCCTTAACGTTTAATATTGTTGGAATCATAAGATATCCGAGATACGCGATAAATCCGATTACATTAAAACCGTTTATCGGTGTGATGTTTCTTTCGGGAAGAAATTCGGCGTTCATTCCGCCGTTTGCAGCAAAGAAGACAACAATTCCGAGCAATAAAAGCATAATTAATGTCAGAACCCAATCAGTTTTCGTCATACGGTAAACCATAAAGCTTGTCCGTTTTGTCGTGCCGTAGCCTCTTGAACGCATTGAATCGCTTGTTGTGATGCTTCCTTCAAGTGCCCACGATGTGAGAACACCGATAACCGTCATTCCCGAATTCAGTTTATCTTTTATTGATGATTTTTCTGCTGTTCCTTTGCCGATTGAACTTCTGACACCAATTATCTGTTTTGCTTTCTGCAAAAGATTCGGTATCATACGGAACACCATAACAAGAAGCAATGATAACGACGGCGCAAGATTTCCGAAAAGGCAGGTGAACTTATCGCCCGTCAACACTTTTCCGTAGCATCCGAACCACAGAAGCATAAGCACAAATGTTGCCGCAACGACAACGCCGTAAATGAGTGCTTCAAGGGTATACGGTCTGTCAAGATATGTGAAAAGAACCGTCATACCCCGAGTATTTACAACAGGATTAAAAAAAGTTACGAACATGAAAAGCGGTATCATCAGAAGTATATTTTTTATTCCTTTTCTGCCATTCAGAAAAAAATAATACACTCCGCTTGCAAATATGCCTGCAAGCAGATAAACAGGGTGCTGCAGAAGAACACCGAAGCAGATTGCTCCGATAAAAAACAGCAGATTCACCGCAGGATGAAGTTTTGAGAATGCGTCATCTTTCATATTATTCCCATCGTTCTGCACCAACATCTTCACCAAGTCCGTTACAGGTGTAGCACCAGACGATTTTTTCACCGCCCGTTAAATAATAGCTTGAACAGCCGTAATTCGGGAACCATCCGTTAACTTTATACATCCATCCCGATTCGCTGCCGCAGTCAAATTCATAAAGATTATTGATTCCTTCAATATAATAGCTGTCATACATAGGTGTCCAACTGTACTCAATCGGAATGTTATACTGTCTGCAAACTCTGTTCAGAACATCAAATACTGTTTCGCCTTCTTCAAATTCAACCGTTACTTCCCTGAGAATGACTCCGTCATCGGGAACATACGGTGCTTTTGCCGGGTCGAGATTATCCATATTATTGAGAATTGTATCACAGCGTATGGTTATCGTGCAGGTAAGCTTTTCTTTTGTTGTTTCAACAGGTTTTGTTGTGGTCGGTTTTGTAGTTTCAGGTTTAGTTGTGGTTACCGGATTGGTTGTGGTCGGTTCTGCGGTTGTGGGTTTGGTTGTAGTTGTAGCTTTGGGTCTTGTTGTTCTTTCATTATTTGTCTCAGACGTTGTTTCAGTAACAGCTGTTGATTCGGTTATGTAAACAGAGTAATCACGCCTTGTTGTTGTCGGTCTCTTTTTTGTTGTTTTTTCTGTGGTTGTCTGTGTTTTGGATGTTGTCGGTTTTGTGGTTGTTTCGGCAATTGTTGCCGTAGGCTCTTTCTTTTCCGTGGTTGAAGATGTTGTTTCTTTTTTAGTCGTTTTTTCGGTATGAGTTGATGTTACGGTTTCTGTTGAATTGCTGACTGTTGTTGTTTCGGTTGAACCGTGCATCTGTTCCCATCGTTCATTTTCGAGTTTATCCAGATCATCATTTGAGAAAACGAGAGTTTTTGTTCCGTTGGCTTTTCGTATTTGTGAAATGTTGAAATCATTGAGGCTTTTAACAGAGAAATTTCGTACGGATTCCTTATCGCCAATCCATTCAAGCATCTGACCCTCGGTTGCTTCACCGACAGAGCCTTGATAAACGCTGATACTTTGTGCACCTTTGCGGACACTCAGGGTTGCAACCGCATTGCTGATTTCAGTCTGCTTATCTGCAAATTCAAGTGAAACAGAATTGTTTGTGTTAACAAAAGCTTCGCCTACATTAACTTTAAGGGCAAACTCGTCGGAAACGGGATTTATGATTTCTGCAACGGCATTCTGACCGAGAGCAATATAGTTTTCGCCCAAAGCAATTCTGACAGTTGCTCCGGGGTCACAGGTGATTTTATCTCCTGTGCGAAGAACAGTTTCATCAGTTGTTGCATAGGCAACTCCGTCACGCTGCAAGGTTATGATGCCACGGAAATCCGTCAGAACAGCGGTGTTTTCATCGGATTTGTCAAACCAGCCTTTGATATGACCGACACCCAGAATGCCGGCTGCCGCAATAGCAATAATGACGGCAACCATCACTATATTTGCTATTTTCTTCTTTTTCATAAAATTGCCTCCTGACGGTCTATATACATTGCTATATAACAAATTATTTTCAAAATTAGGGAGTTGCGTCGGCTGTTGTTTTTAGCAACAGCCGACTTTTGGAGTTATCAGAATGAGAAAATGTTTTGGAAAAGTGTGATTACCCAATTGAATGCATTGACAATCCAATTGATAAGCTTCTCAAAGAAGCTGAGTTCTTTTTCGGCAGTAAGTTCGCTGTATGTTGTTTCTGCAGACGTGAGAACATCATAATTTTCAATAAGTGCTTTCTGTTCGTCGGTAAGTGCATCATAAGCGGCTCTTGCTTCTTCGATAGCCGATTTGCTTTCTGCGGTAACTGTGCCGATTGCGGAAATCATAGCTTCAACATCGTCTGCAGCCTTGATATCATTTTCAATTTTTGCAAGCGCTGTTTCGGCAGATGTGAGAGTATCATAGTTTTCAACAAGTGCTTTCTGTTCGTCTGTAAGTGCATCATAAGCAGCTCTTGCTTCTTCAATAGCTGACTTGCTTTCTGTTGTAACGGTACCGATAGCGGAAATCATTGCTTCAACATCGTCCGCAGCCTTGGTGTTATTTTCAATCTTCGCAAGTGCTGTTTCGGCAGATGTGAGAGTATCATAGTTTTCAACAAGCGTTTTCTGTTCGTCTGTAAGTGCATCATAAGCAGCTCTTGCTTCTTCGATAGCACCCTTACTTTCTGCGGTAACTGTACCGATAGCGGAAATCATTGCTTCAACATCGTCTGCAGCCTTGATATCATTTTCAATCTTTGCAAGTGCTGTTTCGGCAGATGTGAGAGTATCATAGTTTTCAACAAGCGTTTTCTGTTCGTCTGTAAGTGCATCATAAGCAGCTCTTGCTTCTTCGATAGCGTCCTTGCTTTCTGCGGTAACTGTACCGATTGCGGAAATTATTGCTTCAACTGCATCGGCTGCTTTTTCATCTTTTGTGTAAATATCAACATCGCTCATATCATAAAGTGATGTTTTGCCGTCAAGGAAACGGAAATATGATGCCAGAGCATACTGTGCCTGCTCTGTTGCCATACCGTTTATGCCTGCATCGGGAATATGTGCAAATCCGCCGCCTTCAACAGCAAACAGACACATTGCATCAACAACGGAAACACCGTTCTTTGCAAATCGGGGATCAGTTTCGGGATTGATGCCGAGCGCAGTTAACGCAACGATAACCTGTGCGCAGGATTCGCTGCAAATACCGTCGATTGAACCGAATCCGCCGTTATCATACTGTTTTTCTGAAAGGCAGATAATTGCTTTGTCAATCGCTGCTTTGACTTCGGTATTTGTTTCGTAATACGGAGCAAGTGACTGAATTGCCATTCCTGTCATATCGGGGTCTGCGACTTTGCCCGAAAGTGCCCAACCGCCGTCCTCAAACTGTTTTTCAAGAATATAAGCAATAATCTTTTCACGGGTAGCTTGCTCGGTTGCATCTGCATTAACGGGAATTTCATAGCCGTGGCTGTCAAATGCAATCAATGCCCATATAGGACCGTTGATGCCCTGCTTTTTCAGATATGTCATATCGGTCAGACCCATAAGAAGATTATGACCGTCAACATCGGTTACATCATAGCCTGCCGAGGTAAGAGCGAGAATAACTCGTGAATTATCTGTTGACTTTGCTCTGTGGAGCTGCTCTTTATCATTGATATTTTCATTTACATAATCAACAACGTTTTCATAATATCCTTCGGGGCAGTCGTAGCCTGAACGGGTAAGATCGATTACCATCCATTCGCCGCCGACAGAACCAACGAAAGGCGTGCCGAGAGAATTTATGTATGTACCCGTTGCTTCATAAATTGCCCTGTGGTCTGCATCCGAAGCATCTGCAAGCAAGGTTGCGAAAGAATTTTCTGCATCGGTGAGAATGGAATAGTTTTCAACAAGCGTTTTCTGTGAATCGGTGAGTGCATCGTATGCTTCACGGGCAGAATAAATATTCTTATAGTTGAAAATTGTTACCGAGCCGATAGCTGAAATCAGTTCTTCAACAGCATCGGCATATACTAAATCGGGGTTTTCTGTAACGGTAAGCATGCAAAGTGCGGGAACGATGGGTGTTGCATTGTCATAAGCGGCAACGGTATATTCGCCGATGTCCTTTACAATTACGGAGTATGTTCCGTCACCGTTATCGGTAACTTTATATGCTTCTGATGCTATTTCATTAAATGCGCTGTCATAGATTTTCAGTGTTGCACCTTTATGTGCGTCAAACACGGTATTCCAGTTTGCATCATATCCCGCTTTTTCAAGAGTCACAATGGCAGAAGTTTCAGCCATAGCGGTATAACTGTCCTGTGAAAATCTGGAATATGAATCCCAGACTTCAGTATTCTGATAAACGAATGCGACAACTGAATCACCTGCGTTTACTGTATCTGCAAGGCTCCAGCAAGAAGCATCATTAAGCCAATAGCCGTAATTTCCGCTGTCATCGCCCCAAAGCTTAGTGATGCTCAGACCATAAGGAGTCATTTCGGAAGCGTAACCTGCTTGGGCACCTTCGTCATAAGCATCTTCGTGAGCTGCAAACAGAACTTCATCAACATTAAAATCGCCGCTCTTATCAAGGTCGGTTACAGTAACAACCTCGTTTGCCATCACTACTTCGCCTTTGTCGGCTACAGTTACAAAAACATCAATCGGTTCAGCTTCAGCCTTTATTACCTTTACGGTTGCAAACGCAGGTGCGGAAACAATATCTGCAGGGTTCTCCATACCATAACCGCCGTCAGTCCACACATACCATGTTCCGGCAGATGGGAAGGCGATTGTTACAAGCCCGTTATCATCGGTTAGGGTGCTGCCCGAAGGTACACCGTAAGCAGTTCCGTAATAAACGGTATAACCGATTTCAGGGTCAAATGCCGCAGCTCCGCCGTTCATCCAATCTGAATAACTGCGAACCAAACCAAGCTCAAGTTCTTCATTAACGGAAGTGTTATATGTATGATTGAGATTTCCTTGTGAATCGGTAAAGTAATGGAATCCTGTTGTGCTGTCACCCCAGAACGCCCAGCTTGTGTAGTGCGCAATATTCAGAAAGTCACCGTTGTTAAGGACGATCTGGTCTGCGGTCAGACCCCAACCGTCAACTGCGGGATATGCACCGTTAAGATCATATCGGAGATTTTCATCGGAGAAACCGAAAAGCCCGCCTGCAAAATAAATACTTCCTGCACTTCCGCTGACGTTAACATCCGACCAATCAAGTCCGAGTATTATTTCGTGAACATAAATATAAAGGTGAAGTGCGGTGAGCTCGGGAACATTGTCACCGTCTGCATCGTATGCATATCCGTCAAGATAATAATCGCTGAGATCAATCTCTGCAAGTTCATCAAGGGTCACGGGATAAAATGCCATCGGAGTGCCGTTGCTGTCGGTTACAAACTGACTGTCATCGCTGATTGAAATATAAACTGTATCAGGTTCGCTAGCAGATATTGTTAAGGGTATTGCGGTTAAAATCATCGCAAGAATGATAAATATACTGATAATTTTTTTAGTCATTGCCGTTTGTCTCCTTTTTGAAAACTGTCTGTTGTTTTTTCTTCTTTTTATTTTTGGAGGGTTCTTTCAACCCTGCCGTCTCCAAAGCTCTCGGCCACGGACCTAAAAAGGCTTTGATGCGTGATAAAGTCACCACATCAAAATCATCCTTTTTCGGGAGTCTGCCAAGTTCCTTGTTTTTTTCT
>SVPH01000008.1 GCA_015065965.1 Oscillospiraceae bacterium | reverse complement strand
TGCATGCATTTATGCTGTCTGCAATATCGCTCAGGTCACGGTACGTTTGAAAAGCAAATGTTTTAAAAAGCATCGGTGAACTGAATATCATAATCAAAGCAAACAGAACAACAAGAGCAGCAAAAACTGTTGCAAACAGTTTTGCTCTTATTTTGCTTATTTTGATTTTAGAGAAAAAGCCTTTCAAACTATTTGCACCTCAGTTCAGTTATTTTTCAATCTTGTAGCCTACGCCGTATACGGTTTTAAGATGTTTTTCGCCCCATGTGCCGAGTTTTGTTCTTAACCTTGCAACATGAGAATCAACGGTTCTCGGGTCGCCGATAAAGTCAACGCCCCAAATGCTGTCAAGCAGTTGTTCTCTTGAAAAAATTCTGCCTATGCTTCCTGCAAGTTTAACAAGTATGTTGTGTTCTTTAACCGTAAGTTCAAGAGCAGTACCGTCAAGAGTAATTTTATGGGCAGGGATATTAATAACAAGACTGCCGACGGTAATAATTTCTTTTTTGTCAGATGCCGAAACGCTCGGCTGAGACCTTTTGAGCAAAGCCTCAACTCTTTTTACAAGAACTACCGGGCTGAACGGTTTTGTAACAAAATCGTCAGCACCGCTTTCAAACGAACGGAGTTCATCAAATTCCTGGCTTCTTGCAGTGAGCATCAAAACAGGCACTGAACTGGTTTCTCTTATTTTCTGGCAAACCTCCCAGCCGTCTGCTTCCGGCATCATAATGTCGCAGATGACAAGGTCTATTTTGCCGGATAAAGTAAATTTTTCAATTGCATCTTTACCGTCAACAGCCTCAATCGGTTCATAACCTGCGTTCTTAAGAAAGTCGCAGACAAGGCGTCTGATTCTTGCTTCATCGTCGGCAACAAGAATTCTTTTCATTACTTCACCGCTTTCAAAAACATTTATACCAGTATAGTTTACCACACAGTATCGGTGTAAATCAAGATATAATTATATACAAATATATTTTTAAAAAATTTTCTGTAAAGGTATTGTTTTATAAGCGAATATTTAGTATAATAAATCAGTATTTAATCTGGGCAAGAATGGCTTTCGTTCAGGCTTGCTTTTTGAAAGGTGTGGTATTATGCTCGGCAAATATGTCAGAGTAAGGGTGACTAACCCTATCCGCTCCGTAAACAGACAGTTCGGTTTCATCTACCAACTTAATTTCGGCGCAATTGAGGGAAAGAAGAGATATGACAGCATGTCTCACGGCGCTTACATCATGGGTATTAATCACCCTGTCAGAACTTTTGACGGCAGAGTGATTGCGGCAATAAAACGCAGTGACGGCAGTCCTACGGTTTATATTGTTGCTCCGAAAAGCATGCGTTTTATTTCCTATCAGATTGAGGATGCAATAGCATTTGCCGAAAAGGGCAGAGAATACAAACTGGAATGCCTTTATGAGCGTTCATGCGGTGCGGTTGTTTACAGAAGAATCAACGGCGAATTAAGGTATCTTCTTATTAAGAACAGACGCAGCACCCATTGGGGATTCCCGAAGGGACATATTGAAAAAGGTGAAACTCCGGAGCAGACGGCTATCCGTGAAGTGCTTGAGGAAACAGGCATACACATTCAGATTTTGCCTCAGTTTGCTTCAAAATCGGAGTATACGATTCAGGGCAGAGTTGAAAAATCCGTAACGATTTTCCTTGCCAAAACAAAGGATACGCAGACAACCATTCAGCGTGAGGAAATAGAGGACTATATCTGGCTCAATTTTGATAAGGCTATGGATACTCTGAGGTTTATCAATGACAGGAATATTCTTCAGAGTGCTCATGATTTTCTTGCAGAACAGAATATTGTATAAAGAGTTTTCAGAGAGGACAAACAATGGCAGAAACAATGGCAGAAACGATTGCAGATTTTCTTGTGAATTTGTTTAAAGATAAAATTCCTGAGGAACTTATAATTTTTGTGATTTCAATGCTTCCTGTTGTTGAACTCAGGGGCGGAATGATTGCGGCAAAATTGCTCGATGTTGAACTTTTTAGGGCTTTTGTAATTTGCTATTTCGGCAATATTCTTCCAATTCCTTTTATTCTTTTGTTTATAAGAAGAATTTTCGAGTTTCTCAAGAAATTTAAAACAATCGCAAAACTCGTTAAAAAACTTGAATCAAGTTCTATGAGAAAAAGTGAAAAAATTCAAAAGGGAAGCAAGTGGGCTTTGCTGACTTTTGTTGCTGTTCCGTTACCGGGTACCGGCGGCTGGACAGGCTCTTTGATTGCGGCGCTTCTTGATATGAGAATAAAAATCTCATTTCCGATAATTGCGCTGGGTGTGCTTATTGCAAATCTCATAATGTCTGTTTTTTCTTACGGGCTTCTCGGGGCATTAGGATTATAAAATAACGGCAGGATTTCATTGCTTGAAATCCTGCCGTTTGGTTTGCTCATTCAGATATAATATTTTGTGTTGAGTTTAACGAGTTTGCTTACTATATTTGCAACTTCCTCGGTTGTTAAATCTATTTCATCATTAAGCCACGAAAGAACGGTTGATTTTGCGCCTGAAGTAACATATATCAGATACGCATTTGCCTCATTCTTATCGACTTTTTTCTGTTGAGAATAAACAATTTCAAGAAGTCTTTCATAATAGACTTCAACCAGCCGCCACAGAAAGTTGTTGAGTACATTTGATTGCGCAAGCATTCTGTAATATTCCTTGTCTTTGGAAAGGTAGTCACAAATCTGCTTGATAAGATCAAAAATATTGCAGACAACATTTTCAAGCCCGAAATGGTCAACGTACCCCATAAGGTTTTTTAGTTCTTCGTTTTCAATTTGTTCAAGCACGCTGCCTACGTCCGAATAGTGAGCGTAGAAGGTTCCGCGGCTGATATCCGCTTCTCTTATTATATCAGAAACCGTGATTTTTGCGATTTCTTTTTCATGAATCAATTTGGCAACTGCTTTTTTAATAAGATTTTTGGAACGTACAGCACTTCTGTATTCTGCTTTTGCCATATATTTTTCTCTCCCCAACAAAATATATATCTTAACTTTACAAAATTTTTCTGCAAATGTCAATTAATAAATTGTTAATAAATCTGTTTGGCAAAACTGCAGATAACACTTGTAGATTTCAGGTTTACCTGTTATAATTAGGCTATATTTTAGTAATTTTGAAGGTGACGGATATGAAACTTGTTAACCAAACAGAAATGATTTCCAAGCGTCTGGGTGATGAAGCGGCAGTGCGTATCATCTGCGACAGCGGTTTTGACGGCATTGATTATTCAATGTTTATGATGAAAGACGATGACTGTGTGCTTAATACAGCAGGATATAAGGCTCATATAAAAAGACTGCTTGAAATTGCAGATTTTTACGGTGTAACTTTTGAGCAGGCTCATGCTCCGTTCCCTTCCGCAAAAGATGGCGATGAAGCATATAATGCAGATATATTTGAAAAAATCAAAAGAGCACTTGAAGTTGCAGGTATGCTTGATGCTAAAATATGTGTTGTTCATCCCGTTCAGTTCAAAGAAAACCAATATGAAAAGAACATGGAACTTTACAGTAAATTGGAGCCGTATGCAGCGGACTACGGCGTAAAAATTGCTCTTGAAAATATGTGGGGATGGGATAAAGAACTTGGCAAAGCGGTGCCGAATGTTTGCAGCGTTGCTGATGAATTTAACTATTATGTTGATTCACTTAACAAAAAGAATTTTACGGCATGTCTTGACCTCGGTCATTGCGGACTTGTAGGCGACTCCGCAGGTAATATGATAAGGCAGATGGGCTCAAGGCTTGGCTGCCTGCATATACATGACAACGATAATGTTAACGATTCCCATACACTTCCTTATATCCTTGATATGGATTGGGACGATATTCTCCGTGCGCTCGGAGAGATTGATTATCAGGGCAACTTTACATATGAAGCGGATAATTTTATGGCGGATTTCCCTGATGATCTTTTGCCTGCGTGTGAAAGATTTATGCGTGATGTCGGCAGGTCAATGATGAGAAAAATTGAAAAATACAGGGTAAAGAAATGAGTTTGTTTGTCTGTCCCGTATGCAAAAGCGTTCTCTGTGAGGAAGAACGACTTTATAAATGTGAAAAAGGTCACTGCTTTGATAAGTCAAAATTCGGTTATGTCAATTTATTGCAGTCGCAAAAATCTTCGGCAAAAAGGCACGGAGATGACCGCCTGATGATAAGAGCGAGGCGCGATTTTCTCAGCAAAGGCTATTATGGTGCTTTGCTTGAAAGTCTTTGCGGATTGTGTGATAAATACCTGAAAAGCGGTGATTGCGTACTTGATGCCGGCTGCGGCGAATGCTATTATTCGTCCGAGATAAAGCAGAATCTTGCCCCAAAAGGTAAAAGCGTTGAGTTTTACGGTGTTGATATTTCAAAAGATGCTCTTGAATTTGCATCAAAGCGCAAATGCTCAATTCCGCTTGCCGTTGCAAGCCTTTTTGATTTGCCGTTTGCTGATGGGAGTTTTGACGCGCTTTTCAATATTTTTTCTCCCGAGGCGGATGCCGAATTCAGCCGTGTGCTGAAAAACGGTGGCTTGATGTTCAGAGTTATTCCTCTTGAAAACCATCTTTACGGTCTGAAGGCGGCAATATATGAAAAACCTTATCTCAACGATGTTCCCGATGCTGAAATCAGCGGCTTTAAACTGATAAATACAACTCAGACAAAGGGTAAAATATGGCTTGAATCCAATGAGGATATACAAAACCTTTTTAAAATGACACCTTATTACTATAAAACAGGTAAGACAGACCAGCAAAAAATTGAAAGCATTCAAGAGTTTAGCACGGAAATAGAATTTGAAATAAGAATTTACCGAAAGGAAAGTTAATTTATGCACAAGAAATTTGCACTTACACCACCCATGGGTTGGAACAGTTGGGACTGCTACGGTGCGGCGGTTAATGAAGAACAACTTCTCGCAAATGCGGATTATATGGCAAAAAATCTCAAGGATTACGGCTGGGAATATGTAGTGTGTGACATCCAGTGGTCAGAGCCAACCGCAGATGGCTATGCTTATCATAATTTTGTTCCTCTTTATATGGATGAATATTCACGCCTTATTCCTTCACCCGAAAGATTTCCTTCGTCGGCAGGCGGTAAGGGATTTAAGCCCATTGCAGACTATGTTCACTCGCTCGGCCTTAAATTCGGTATTCATATAATGAGAGGCATTCCCCGTCAGGCTGTTCATCAGAACACCAACACAATAACAGAAGGTATTACGGCAAGAGATATTGCGCAGCAGTATTCAATCTGCCCATGGAATGCCGATATGTATGGCGTAAATCCTGATGCAAAGGGTGCTCAGGAGTATTATGATTCGCTGTTTAAACTCTATGCTTCATGGGATGTTGACTACATAAAATGCGACGATATTGCAAATACCGAGTTCTTGAAGGATAATCCGTATTCGGCACGCCGTGAAATTGAAATGCTCAGAAAAGCAATTGATAACTGCGGCAGGGATATGGTCCTCAGCCTTTCTCCCGGTCCTGCACCCGTATGGGAGCATGAACATCTTGCGGCAAATGCAAATCTCTGGCGTATGACGGGCGATTTCTGGGACGAGTGGAGCAAACTTTATGCAATGTTTGAACGCTGCTATGCATGGCAGGAATATGTTCAGCCCGGTGCATGGCCTGATTGTGATATGCTTCCGCTCGGCAGACTTCAACTTACAGAAAAAGACCCGAAATATAAGAACAGATATACCCGCTTTACTCACGATGAGCAGATAACAATGATGACTCTTTGGGGAATCTTCCGTTCACCGCTTATGATGGGCGGAGAGATGCGTGAGAACGATGAGTTCACTCTTTCTCTTCTTCAAAACAGAGAACTTATTGATATGCTCAAAAACTCAAGCGGAGCAAGGCAGTTCAAGCGAGAGGAAACCGACGATGGCAAGGGTGAAATTATCTGGACTTCAAAGGGTGAAAACTGCAAATATGTTGCGCTTTTCAATACCGATGATGAGGTGAGAGAAATTGTTTTTGATGTTACCGATGTCACAATCGGCGGCATTGAGTACAGTGTTTGGGATATGTGGAAGCACGAAGAACATGCAGTTACAAGCGGCAAATTCTCTGCTGAAGTTAATCCTCACGGCGCAAGACTTTTTAAAATTAAGGTGAAATAATTATGGAAAGACAACCCAATTTAAGGCTTGCAACCGAAAGACCAGATCACATTATGGTCAGCATTTCGGGCGATGCAAAAACTTCAATGACAGTAACATGGCGTTCGAGCCTTGATGTGACTGAAGGCTATGTTGAATATTACGAAAAGGACGGAGAGAAAAAGCGCATTGATGCAATAGTCAAACCCTTTAAAAGTGATGTCAATACAAGCAATATCTTCTGGGCAACTCCGTCAGACCTCAAAGCAGGTACTCGCTATTATTACACCTGCGGCAGTGCGGAAAACCGCAGCGAAGAATATTGGTTTGATACAGAAGAGGAAAATCTCACAAAGTTTAAATTCATCGCAATTTCAGACCACCAGAAAGATAATGACCACTATAACCCCGATTATTCAACCCTTAACAAGTTTCTCAAAGATGTGCTGAAAAAGCATCCCGATGTTAAGTTTATTCTTACTGCAGGCGATAACACAAACTGCGGTCAGCATGAGATTCAGTGGAATGCGATGTTTGAGGGCATGCAGGGTATCATGGAGCATCTGCCTTATATGATGAGTTGCGGCAACCACGATAACAGAGGCTTTGAACAGTATTTTCCCAATGAAGTGAACAGATACTATGCTGAACCGGCGGAATTTTTCAACACTCAACTTGAATATTCATACCCAAAGAACGGCCCCGAGGGCTGGCAGACCGAAATCTATTCGTTCAATTACGGTAACGCTCATTTTAATGTTTTCGGTGTAAATGAGCCAGAACTTATGAATGAATGGGCAAAAAAAGATATAGCCGAATGCGGCAAAACATGGAAGTTCGGCGCCCATCATTTCCCTGTTTATTATGCAGGTCCAAACCTTGCAAATGATGATACTTACCCCATGATGCGCGAGTCGATGGAAATGCTTGATGTTCTTTTCTCAGGTCATGAGCATAATTTCTCACGCTCATTCCCGATAAAAAACGAGGAGATTTTTGACAGACCTTCACAGGGTACTGTTCATTATGAACTCGGTAATGCAAACTTCAATCCGCCCGGAACAAAAACTACGGATAAAGTATGGCACGCATCGTTCTATCCGCAGGAGGAAAATGTTGCCGCATATACTCTTGTTGAGGTCGACGGCGATAAAGTTACTCTTATCTCTGAACTTGATGACGGCAGAATTTTTGATGAATGCGTTATTGATAAGGAAAAAGATGAAATCAGACCTTACAGAGTTGCTCCTGTTTTTGGTGAGGGCAGAACAAGGGTTTATTACAAAGGCACGGATTTGGGGCTTTGCAATATGTCAACGCCTGCAGTTAACAAAGACGGTGAATGGTATATCGCTTTTGCAACTTTGATAAGATTTGCAGGCGGTGAAGATATCAGAGAAAAAGGAAAAGTTACGCTGAAAATTTACGGCAGAGAAGCGACTTTCGCCGAGGGCAGCGATATTGCGCTCACCAATAACGGCGAAATCAACCTCGGCGCAAAAGTTTTCAGAGGTAACGCTGACCAACTTTATATGCCTGTTGACGGCGCATGCAAGGCTTTCGGCATGAAATGGGCATATGCCGCAAGGAATAATTTTATAACTGTTGAACATATAAGCGAAGACCATCCCATCGTTCCGCAACCGTAAAAAATAAAGATTCTTCACTTTGCGGTGAAGAATCTTTTTTTTATTTCATATTGATGATTTCAACAACTTTTAATGTTTCTTTTTCTACCGTGAATCTTACATCAAAGCCTGCAAACTCAATGCCGTAAATCCGTTCGGGGTTATCCTGATACTGCGGTCTCGGGTCTTGCGCAAGCACGGCTTTCAGCGCCGCTTGTTTTTCGGTTGGTATTATTTCTAAAAGATTATCGGGGAAGTCAACATAAAGTCTGCCTTCTTTTTCATCGAGTGCAAAGCCGTTGCTTGCCTCGGGATGCGAGTCAACATAGGGCAGATAGGGTTTGATATCGTAAATCGGAGTGCCGTCAAGCAAATCTGCACCTGATACACGGAGAATGTAACCGTGGTTTTCCGTTTTTTCAACGCCGAGCAGTTTAACGCTTGAAAGACCTATAGGATTCGGTCTGAAAGGGGAGCGTGTTGCAAAAACGCCCATTCTCTTGTTGCCGCCAAGCCTTGGAGGTCTTACAGTTGGCGACCATTCCTTGTCCATGCATTCTGAAAATTGCCACAGCAGCCATATGTGTGAATATTCTTCGATTCCTCTGAGAGCATCGGGGTTGCGGTATTCGGGCTCAAAAACGATTGTCGCCTCAAGTTCGTCAACAAGACCGCTCTGCCTCGGAATACCGAATTTTGATGTAAAATCGGTGTGGATGTGAGCGATTATATTAAGTTCGGTTTTCATATGAAAATAACCTCATTTTTACTTGTATAGAAGTCTTGGCTTGCATCTGTGCAGACCTCACCTATAAATCAATAACAGTATAAAACAATTAAAAAAGAAAATCAACAGATAAAAAACAGGAAACGGAGAATGAATCCGTTTCCTGTTGATTTTATAAACCTAAAAGTTCTTTCTTCTTGTTTTCAAACTCTTCTTGTGTTATCGCACCGTTGTCGAGCAAGTCTTTATACTTTTTCAATTCATCAGCGTTTGAGGTTTCCTGAATGTTGTTAACAACGGTCTGCTGTGATTCTTTAGAATCTGCGATAAATGATGAGCGCTTTGCAAACGCAACAACAATTACTGCAAAAAGCAATCCGATAAGGATTATTCCGGGAAAATTCTCTGATGAAACAATATTAAGGTCTTCTCCGCCTTGTGTGCAAGTAATAAGATTAAATACTGTAATGATAAAAAGCAATATTGCAACTGCACCGTGGGCTTTGCCGTCTTTGTATGTACTTTTGGAAACGATGGAAATAACGCACATAACTGCACAGAGCAAGAATAATATATACATAGGGATGGAAAACATCGGGAATCTTTCTATAAGACTAATGGCAGAAGTCTCATAAGGCTGACTCCATACGCCGTTGCCCATTACTGTTATTGTTCTTAAATTCAAGATAATAAATGATACGATTAATAAAATCAACTGAACAGCATTAGCAATTTTTTTCTTCATAAAAACACCTCTTAAAAAGTTTTGTAATAACTTATGGAGATTTGTTTTTTCGCCTCCTCAAAACAAACTGACACTGTTTTACTCTCCAAAAATAAAAAAGTGTGTGCTAACCGAAGTTATGCACACACGAAAAACACAAACTCCGTTTAGCTACCACACTATAATTTCATATCCGATAAAAGGGCATAGAAATATAGAAGTTCGCGTTTTTACCAAAGACAAAAACACTTACCCCTTATATCGGAAAATGATATTAAATTATAGTGTGGTAATTTAATTATAGCAACATAAATATGCTTTTTCAAGTGTTTTCACAAAAATACACATCTGCAATCTTGCTCTTGCCTGAACAAAGAAAAACCCCTTGAAACCATAAGTTCCAAGGGTGAGGAAATTGTAACTATATTATTTTAATTTTTTCTTTAGCGGTGTTGATGGAAGCGATAAGGATTCTTCTTATCGTGCCGCACTGGGAGTATAGTTCGGCAACTTTTTCACGGTCAAGAATTTCTGATTTAACAAACAATTCCAACCAATATTCTGTTTCATAACATTCTTTTAATGCTATCTGAAGTTTGGCAATAAAATCTGCTTTGCTGTGAGCATAGTTTGCTTCGTGTATATTTGCGCCGATTGATGTTGCAGAACGTTCTAACTGGTTGACAAGAGAATAGTGCCCCTTAATATTTCCGCACACTTTAATGACATCAACAGCAAAACAGGTTGATAAATTGCGAAGTTTTGATTCAGCCATATTGACACCACATTTTTATTGTCAATTATGTGTTTTAGTGAAATATTTTGCAAAGGCAAAATGTGAAATAATGATTATTCAATCATTGTGAAATTTTCTGCCGAAGCAGAAAGTGAAATGAAATAAATCCACCAACGTCCGCAGACATTTCACATTGCTTGCAATATTTCACATCCGAAGGATATTTCACAAATCCCGAAAGAGATTTATTTAGCTGAAAAAACCCCTTTTGCATCGCAAAAGAGGTTTTTTCTGGAGCTGCTAGGCGGACTCGAACCGCCGACCTCATCCTTACCAAGGATGTGCTCTACCACCTGAGCCATAGCAGCATATTAACATGCGCTCATACCGAACGCATGTTATAATACCATAATGTTTTGCTTTTTTCAAGCCTTTTTTTGAATTTTTTTAAAAAATCATTCGAATTTCTCGCATGAAGTTGAAATTACATATTCATCTTTTAGAGAAATAAGTTTTTTGAAATGTTCCTGCTTAGTGTGAGAGGGGAGGCAATCTGCGTTTTTCCACTTTTCAATGAGCAGGATTTCGTCTTTATCGGGAGAAACATAGAAATTATAGGCAATGCAGCCTTCTTCTTTTTGCGTTGCCTGCGGAATGCCGAGCGCATAAATCTTTTCGGCAAATTCTTGCTTTTTGCCCGGCTTCATCTGATAGTAAAGATTCATTGTCAGCATTAGATTATCTCCTCGTCAACTGCTTTTTCAACAAGTTCCGCAAATAGAGCGCAGGACCAACTGAACCAACTTCTTGTGAATTTTTTCGGGTTGTTTGCATCAAAGCCTTCGTGCATATAGCCTGTGTCGGCATCCGTTGTTTCAAGCATATGCAGTATTTCTCTTATTTCTTCGGGGTCATTGCTTGTAAGACCCTGCATTGAAAGGGCTATGTGCCAGATATATCCTTTCGGAGTGTGAGGGCTGCCTACGCCTTTTGCAAACTTGCCTTCATAATAGTAGGGGTTGTCTTTGCTCAGAATAAAACTGCGTGTGTTGCGGTAAATTTCATCGTCATATCCGCAGAAACCGAGATAAGGTGCGGAAAGCAGGCTGGGAACGTTTGCATCGTCAAAAAGGAAATAATCGCCCTTGCCGTTAACTTCACAAGCATAGATTTTGCCGTGGTTTTCGGTATCAATTACAGCATACTTTGCTATACCGTCTTTTATTTCTTCTTTAAGGGTGTTGCATTCTTCAATCAGTGATTTTTCATCGGGATATGCGGCTTTGAGCATCTCGTCGAGATAACCCAGAACAACAACCGCAAACATATTTGATGCAACAAGATAGCCGTATCTGCAGGCATCATCGCTTGGTCTGAAACCCGACCATGTCATGCCCGTGTATTCAACGGGTTCGCCCATTCCGCCGTTATGCAGGGTGTCCTGATAAGGGCATCTTTTTCTTGTGAAACGGTATGGGGATTTTTCAAAATGGTGTTGTTCCGTTTTCCAGAGTGCAACCGTTGTTTTTGTGCTTTCAAGGAAATCTTTGCCGAGTATGCTGCTGTCACCCGTTGCTTTCCAGTAAAGATATGCAAGTCGGATAGGGTAGCAGAGGGAGTCAATCTCATATTTTCTTTCCCACACAATAGGATGATTCAGCGGTGAATCATCAAATTCTCTGTGGTCATTGGGCTCTTTTTTGTATGCGTTTGCATAAGGCTCCATGCTGATATACATTCTCTGCCTTTTAATAACACCCTTTATGATTTCCCTTATATCTTCATTTCCCGCCGCAAGGGGAATGTAGTGAGATACCTCTGCGGTTGAATCCCTCAGCCACATTGCGGGGATATCGCCCGTGAGAACAAAAACCGAGCCGTCGTCCATGATTTCAGTGGCAGTTTCAAGTGTGTTGGGGTAACAGTTTCTGTAAAGTTTTGCAAGTTTTGGGCTGTGTTTTTCGATTGCGGAACAATACTCGTCCATTCTTTTTTCAACGCAAACGGGAAGTTTCATAATAAGTTTTCCTTTCTGTAGTTAACTGATTTAATGATATATCTTCAGCGGTTTGTTGTCAATGAATTTTTGAGCATCAAATGTTACATTTAGGATATTTACTGTTACATGTTAATATGTTAAAATTAAAACATAATCGGTAAGGAGATGAGAAAATGAAAGAATACGGCCTTGTGCTTGCAGGAGGAGGGGCAAAAGGCGTATATCAACTCGGCGCGTGGAAAGCAATGAGAGAACTCGGCGTTAACTTTTCTGCTGTTGCAGGCGTATCAATCGGTTCGATAAACGGTGCGCTTATTGCTGCGGATTGCTATGAAGAAGCGGAGCAGTTATGGCAGTGTGCTTCGGTTGACAGGGGTGTAAGAATCGCCAAAGATTTAAAAGACCCTGAAAACCTTTTCAGTTTAAGAAATGCAACGGTGCTGTTTAAAGAAATTGTGCGTAACGGAGGCATTGATGCATCGCCCACAAAAGAACTGCTTTTGCAGTTTATAGATGAGAAAAAAGTGCGTGAGTCAAATGTAAAATTCGGTATGGTAACATTCAGTTTGTCTGAGTTTGCTCCGCTTGAAATATTTTTGGATAAAATTCCCGATGGCGAACTTGTGGATTATCTTCTTGCTTCGTCCAAAGTACCGGGAGTAAGTAAAATCGGCCCTGAAGGAGAGCGCTATCTTGACGGCGGTGTCTATGATAATGCACCAATAGGTTTGTTGCGCAAGAACGGATTCAACCGAATAATTGTTGTTGATATTTCTTCAATGAAAGGGATCGGACATAAAAGCGATATGACCAATGCGGAGTTTATCTATATAAGACCATTTGAGATTGATGACCTCGGCGCAGCGTTTGATTTCAGCGATGAGATGTATGAAAAACGCCTTAAAATGGGATATCTTGATACAAGAAAAGCGTTTGGATATCTTTCCGGCAGGCAGTTCTATTTTGAATGCGCAACATTCAGAGAAATGCTTGATGAGTTCGGCGCAGATGCACTTGAACAACTTGAAACTCTCGGTTACGAACTGGGTATGGAGCGCTTTAAAGTATACGGCAAAGATAAATTTCTCTATAGTTTAAAAGAAAAATATACTGAGTATCAAAAAGAACAGCAGTTAAAAGAAGAGGAAAGTGAGCAAAAATTTTATGCACCTATTCTGAAAAAACTGCCGAAATTCAATTCGGATAATGAGTATGCCGAAGCGGTTGCTGTGCTTGATAATATTATAATCTGAAACAAAAAAGGCTTGCTTAGAATGCAAGCCTTTTTATCTTATTATTTTCCATGCCTCAACAAGTTTTTCCAAACTCCATGCAGCGTTTGCGGGGCTTGTTGACGGCAGGCATATTGCTTTTATCCCTGTTTTCGGTAAAGTGTACTTATTGTAGTATTTTTCTGCCGTTTTTCCGTTGACAATAATTCTGTCAATGCAACTGTTGCTTATGATAACACCCAGGTCATTTGCCTTTACATCTTTTATGGTGCTGTCTGCACTGCCTTCAATTTCGCACTGCGCAATAACATCCCAAAGTGCAAGATTGTTTGAAAGAATAAGTTCCTTCTTTTCATCAACCGTCTGCGGTTTATCTTTTTGCAATACAGCGGCAATAACAGCCCAGAATCTGTTCTGAGGATGGCCGTAAAAGAATGCCGCTTCTCTTGATTTAACCGAGGGAAAAGAACCAAGAATGAGCGTTTTTGACTCGGAATTATAAAGAGGCGGAATAGGATGAACAATCATTTTTTATCACTCTTTATGTACTTTTTGAGAACATGTGAAATCGGTGTAAAAACGGCAAAAGTGACGGCGGAGTTTATGCCTGCTTTAAAGAGATTGAACGGAATGATTGCCGGTATAAGCATTCCGATAACCGTTTGCGTGCCTGCACCGAGGAAAATACCCGTAAAAACAAGATTCAGAGGAATCATAACCGCTGTCATCGCAATTGAACCGGCAATAAGTCCGATTAAAAGGCTTACGGGAGTTTTTTTGCGATAGTATATTAATGATGCGACAAGCACAAGCACAGATGAAGCGATAAAATGCATAAAAAATCCGATTATTCCGCTTGATGCACTGACTGTAAGTGCCTGAATAATGCAAACGGCAAGCAGAATTACGATGCCGGAAACAGGGCCGAGCATCATTGCGCCGATTAAAACCGGTATGTCTGCAGGGTCATATTCAAGAAACGGTGCGGCAGGAATAAGCGGCAGATGAACTGTGTAAACAAGCACGATTGAAAGCGTCGTAAGCATTGCCATGATTGCGGTACGGATAATTTTGTTTTGGTTTTTCATAAATCATTCTCCTTATGCTCGGAGTGCTGATAAAAAACAAAAATGCCCTGCTGAAAAAGCAGGGCGTAAATGCAAATATTACATCAGCATTCTCTTTCATCCGGACTTTAACCGTCGGTTGCGGAATCTCACCGCATCAGCCATCGTAAGATGGGTCGTGGACTTTACCACCGGTGGGGAATCTCACCCCGCCCCGAGAACTATATTTAATTTTATTATAGTCACCGTATCGGATTTGTCAATATAAAATAAATAAATTTATAGTTTGTATTTTTATAAATATTATGTTACAATAGCGGTGTATATAAATTAAACTGCGAAAGGTGATTAAAATGAATTTCACACCGCTCACAGGTTCAAATTCACATGAGGGCTTTTGCCTTATTAAAACAGTTGAAAAAAAGTTAACCGCAAAAGGTGTTCCGTATCTTGATCTTGTACTTGCCGATAACAGCGGCGAAATCAGCGCAAAACTCTGGGATTATAAGGAAACTCCCTCAAATCAGTTCAAGGTTTTTGATTTTGTGAAAGTAAGAGGCAGTTATGTGCCTTTTAATGATGTCATTCAATTCAGAGTTGAACGCATCCGCCCTGTTATGCCAGAGGATGATGTTGCTATAGAGGATTATGTTCCTTCTGCATGTCTTACAGGCGAAATTATGCTTGCGGAGATAGAAAAAGTGATTGATTCCTTCAATGATGAGGAACTTAAAACACTTGTAAGAGCCGTCGTTTCTGAATACAGAGAAAAATTGCTTTACTGGCCCGCAGCAAAGAATCTTCATCATGCGGTGCGCAGCGGACTTCTGATGCATACGCTTTCAATCCTCAGACTTGCAAAATGTGTTTGCTCAATTTACCGTTTTGTAAACTATGATTTGCTTTGTTCGGGCGCAATTCTTCACGATATTGCAAAAATTGAAGAGATGCAGGCATCAGTAACCGGTATTGCTGCCGAATATACCGTTAAAGGCAATCTTTTGGGTCACCTTGTCATGGGTGCAATGTGTGTTGACAGAATCGGCAGGGAACTTGGTATAAGCGAAGAAACTCTTACCCTTGTTGAACATATGCTTATTTCGCATCACGGCACGCCTGAATTCGGCGCAGCAAAACTGCCGATGTTTATTGAAGCGGAACTTCTTTCGCAACTTGACCTTATGGATGCAAGGCTTTATGAAATGCATTCGGCTGTTGAGGCTGTTGACGAAGGTGCATTTACTCCCCGCCAGTGGGCGCTTGAAAACCGTAATCTTTACAATCACGGCAAGTCGGTCAGCGGCGAGGTAGTTTTAATTGAAGAATAATTGTTGAGGAGGATAAACTTATGAGAAACCATGAAGTAACAAAAGTTCAGCCCTTGCTTAAAGAGGACGGAAGCCTCAGAGAACCCGGTTGGTCAAAACAACTTTATCAGGTTTATGACCGCAATGCGATTAAAGCACCAAAGTTCAGAATCAAGGAATGGGATTACTATCTTGTTATTTCCGAAAAGAATAATTTCGGTGTTGCGTTTACTCTTTCGGATGACGGCTATATCGGTTTGCAGTCAGTGAGTCTTCTCGATTTTTCAAAACCGTGGGAACATACGGAAACAATTCTCAATGCTTTCCCCATGGGTAAATTCAAACTTCCGCCCACAAGCGAAACGGGTAACACCGTTTATCACGATAAACGTCTTGATATGGAATTTCAAGTTTCACAGGGCAAGCGCAGAATCGTCTGCAACTTCAAAAAGTTCTGCGACGGTAAAGATTTTTCATGCGATATAACCCTTGAACAGCCTCCCATGGATACAATGGTTATTGCAACTCCGTGGAAAGAAAAGAAAACCGCTTTCTATTATAATCAGAAAATCAACTGCATGAGAGCGAGCGGCAAGGCAACTTTTGACGGAAAAGATTATGTTTTTGACCCCGCAACGGATTTTGGCACTCTTGACTGGGGCAGAGGTGTCTGGACTTATGATAATACATGGTATTGGGGTTCGGGCAATATGGATATTGACGGCCATGCGTTCGGCTTCAATATCGGCTACGGCTTCGGTGATACTTCAGCAGCAAGTGAAAACATGCTTTTCTATGACGGCAAGTGCCATAAACTCGATGACATAATTTTCAATATTCCCAAGAGCGGATATATGGACCCGTGGACATTCACTTCAAGTGACGGCAGATTTGAAATGGAGTTTACTCCCATTCTTGACAGAGCGGCAAAGATAGATATAAAATTTATCATCACGGACCAACATCAGGTTTTCGGCAGGATGAACGGCAAGGCTGTTCTTGATGACGGAACGGTTATTGAGGTTAAGGACTGCCTTTGCTTTGCTGAAGATGTTCACAATAAATATTAATTGGAGATAAAAATGGATTGGACCGAAATTAAAATAACAGTCAACGCAGATGATGTTGACAGGGCAGGGGATATCGCTCATATGGCAGTGCCTTACGGCATTTATATTGAGGATTACCGTACCCTTGAGCAGGAAGCATGGGAGATTGCAAGGATTGACCTGATTGATGAAGACTTGCTCGCAAAGGACAGAACCAAAGGCATTGTACATATCTATATTTCACCTGAAGAGAATCCGGCAGAGGCTGTTTCTTTCCTTACCGAAAGGCTTGCCGCTGAAGGAATTAAGAGCGAAATTGATGAAGCAGTGTGCAAAAATGCCGATTGGGAAAATAACTGGAAGAAGTATTTCAAGCCTATGCCCGTAGGCGAAAGGCTTCTTATTCGCCCCATATGGGAGCAGGAGTTTGATGCAGGCAACCGTGCCGTACTTCATCTTGAACCGGGTCTTGCGTTCGGTTCCGGTACTCATGACACAACAAGACTCTGCCTTGAAACTCTTGAAAAGTATGCCAACAAAGGCAAAACCGTGCTTGATATCGGTTGCGGCAGCGGTATTCTTTCCGTTGCATGTCTGCTTCTCGGCGCAGACAGTGCGGTGGGTGTCGATATTGATGCACTTGCTGTAAAAACTGCTAAAGAAAACGGAAAAACCAACGGCTTTGATGAGCCTGAATTTACTGTTCTTCAGGGTTCAACAACAGATAAGGTTACCGGTAAATATGATATTATCGCCGCCAATATAGTTGCGGATATCATCATCGGTCTTTGCGAAGATGTTAAGAATTATATGAATCCCGATGCGGTTTTCATTACCTCGGGCATTATTGAGCCGAGAGAGAATGATGTCCTTGCTGCTTTTGCTGCAAACGGCCTTGAAGTTATTGCACGCCATGAGAGCGGCGGCTGGCTTTGCTTTGAAACGAAGGTGGCGAAATGATGGGCATTCAGCAGGAACTGAAAGAATTTTTGCTTGAAAAGGGCGTTGCGGATGTCGGCTTTTTTAAAGTTGAGGACGGCGAAGAATGCTTGCCTTACGGTGTCAGCATCGTTGCACGCCTTTCAGACAGCATAATTGACGAAATTGAAGATGAACCGACGCACACTTATTTCAACCATTACCGCAATGTCAATGCGTTTATTGATTCAATGCTTCTGCAGGCAGGCATGTTTCTGCAGCGCAAGGGTTATAAGTATATAACCGTTGCCGCTTCGCAAAGCATTAATAAAGATGGCTGGAATTATATGGCTCGTTATTCTCATAAGAAAGGCGCATGTCTTGCCGGGCTTGGCTCAATAGGCAGAAATTCTCTTTTTCTTCATAACGAATACGGCAGTTTTGTGCGCCTTGGCACGCTTTTTACGGATTGTCCGTTTGAATGTGACAACAAACTTGCAGAAAGCGTGTGCTCGGGCTGTGATATTTGCGTTAAAGCGTGTCCTGCCCATGCAATCAAGGGCGGAGATTGGACACCCGGTACACCGAGGGAAGAGATTTTTGACCCCGAGGCATGCAGCCAATATATGAAAACAAAATTTCAGAAGATAGGCAGAGGTGCTGTTTGCGGCATATGTATGAAAGTCTGTCCGATGAATAAACCCAAATAAAATTCCTATGGAAAGGATGTATTATTTATGCTTACAGAAAAACAGATTCAGCGTATGCTGGGTAAACTCGACAGGTTTGAGAAACTGCTTGATCCGCTGCTTTTCACAAAGGTAGCCGAGACCTGCGGTGTATCTGCTTATCAGACACCCGAAAGGCTCTATGAGATTCCCGATGATTCTCTTTTTGCTCCCGTTGAAAAGGGTTGGGTCTGGGGTGCAGCAAGGTCTTTCTGCTGGTTCAAGACAGAGTTTATTGTTCCGGAAGAACTTGACGGTAAGGACATTTTTATCAGACCTCACACACAGGGCTATGAAACTCTTCTTTGGGTTAACGGCGAACCTTACGGCACATTTGCAACAAAAATCGTTTTCACAGGTCACGGTAACCATTATTGCGATCTTCTTAAAAAGAACGCAAAAGCGGGCGAAAAGATTGAAATTGCACTTGAAGTTTATGCAGGTCATCCTCACAAGGGCTGCGGTCCTCTTGAAAATAATCCTCTTCTTGACTATAACTACACCTTTAACGGCATAGATATCTGCTTGAAAGATTACGATATCAATGATTTCTATTTTGATTTAATGGCTGTTAATGAACTTGCAATGGTTCTTGATGAATCATCTTTCCGCAGGGGAGAAGTTGTTAACGGACTTTATGAGGCTCACAAGCGCCTTCTCTATTCATATGATGATACCGATGATGAAAGTTTCAGAGCAGCACTCAAGGCTGCGCATCCTTTCCTCAAGGAAGTGCTCGCAGTGAAGACAGGTCCCGAAGCACCCCGTGTAGGTCTTATAGGTCACTCACATATGGATACCGCATGGCTCTGGCCTGTTCCCGAAACAATCAAAAAGTGTGCAAGAACATATTCGAACCAACTCTCACTTATGGAGCAGTATCCCGAATACAAGTTCGTTCAGAGTTCGGCATGCCACTCGGATATGCTTCTTAAGCATTATCCCTCACTTTTCAAGAGAATTCAGAAGAGCGTTGCAGAAGGCAGATATGAGCCAAACGGCGGCGTATGGGTTGAGTGCGACTGTAACATAACTTCAGGCGAATCAATGATTCGTCAGTTCCTCTGGGGTCAGAGATTCACAAGAAAGTATTTTAACTATACTTCAAACTGCTTCTGGCTTCCCGATACATTCGGTTACAGCGCAGCAATTCCTCAGATTATGAAAGGCTGCTCGGTTGATTATTTCTGCACAACAAAGATTGACTGGAACGATACAAATGTGTTCCCCTATGATGCTTTCTATTGGCAGGGAATTGACGGCACAAAGGTATTTACCCATTTCAATAAAACCCATTTGTGGCCTGCACCCGAGGATATTTATAATATAACAACAGACCCCAACGGTTCTTCGATAAAAGAAAGAAATGTTACAAACAAGCGTCTTCTTGCTTACGGTTACGGTGACGGCGGCGGCGGACCGCAGTTTGAAATGATTGAAGAAACAAGACGTGTTGCTGATTTGAACGGCTGTTGTAAGTCGGAGCATGTGTTCGTTGGCGATTTCATGAAAGATCTTGAAGCAACAGTTAAGAACCCCAACACATATGTTGGCGAACTTTATCTTGAACTTCACAGAGGTACTCTCACAAACCAGCATAACATAAAGAGAAATAACAGAAAGGCAGAACTTGCTCTTCGTGACCTTGAATATTTCACCGTTGACGGTGCAATCAAAGCAGGCGTTGCTGCAACTGACGAAAAAACTCATCCTCTTTATGAAAAACTTCTCATAAACCAGTTCCACGATATTCTTCCCGGTACTTGTATCCCTGATGCTCATATTCTTTCACTTGAAGAAACAGGCTGGGTTATCGAAACTGCAAAGGAACTCACTTCTCAGGCTGTCAGAGGCGAAGGCGAAGTTGTAACAGTTACAAACACCCTTTCATTTGACAGATGTGACCCCATTTTCCTTGAGTGTGAAGCCGGTCTTGTTGCTGATTGCGACTGCAAGCAGCAGGCATATACAAACCTTGACGGTAAAAACATCCTTATCATCAGCGGAATTACGGTTCCTGCTTTCTCAACCGTTAAGATTAACCTTGTGAAAGGTGCTGCATCTTCAGAGAGTGAAATCAAAGTTGACGGCAACAAGATGTCAACTCCTTTTGCTGATATTACGTTTGATGCCAAGGGTTATATTTCATCATTCTTTGATAAGAGAATGAACAGAGAACTTTGCGGTGGCGAATATCCTCTTAACACATTTATTATTGCTGAGGACCTTCCCACTTCATGGGATAACTGGGATATTGATGCTGACCTTGAATGTAAGTATGCTGACCACTCCGCTCTTATCAGCCGTGAGGTTGTTTCACAGGGTGCGGCAGCGGTTGTTATCAGAAGCAAATACAGCGTTTCAAAGAAATCAACCGTTACTCAGGATGTTATTTATTTTGCAGACAGTGCTGAAATCCGCTTTGATACTCTTATGGATTGGCAGGATAATCACCGCTTCCTTAAAACAGCGTTTGATACTTCAGTTCAGAATGATTTTGCACGTTTTGAAATTCAGTACGGTAATGTTCTCAGACCTACCACACGCAACAATTCGGTTGAAAAGGCTAAGTTTGAGGTTGTTAACCATAAGTATACGGACCTTTCGGAAACCCGTTGCGGTGTTGCAATTCTCAATGACAGCAAGTATGCAATCAGTGTTGAGGGCGGCAATATGCGTCTTTCACTCCACAAAGGCGGCACAAGACCCGACTATAACGGTGATCTGGGACTTCACAGAACGGTTTATTCATTCCTTCCCCATGTTGGCGGTTTCTCTGCCGATACAGTAATCAAGCCTGCATATGAACTTAATGTTCCCGTTGTTGCAGGTAAGGGTGATTTTGAGGCAACAGCACTTGTTCTTCCCAAGGCTGATAACGTAATTGTTGAGGTTATCAAGCCCTGTGAAGACGGTGAAAAGGCATTTATTGCCCGTCTTTATGAAGCAGAAGGTACATACACAACCTGCCCTGTTGAGTTCTTCGCAGGCGCAAAGAAGGTTGAAATCACAAATATGCTTGAAGAAGTTCAGAGCGAACTTGATTCAACTGAACTTGTGTTTAAACCTTTTGAAATCAAGACTCTTAAAATCAGTTACTAAAATATTTCGGGCGGCATAAAGCCGCCCGATTTGGATTGAGGTAAGAAATGAAAATTTTTGAATTGAAATTAAAAAATGAAGGTGTAACGCTGAACGTATATCTGCCCGATGCATCAAAAGAAATGCCCAGAATGGCGGTGCGCCCGGGTGTGCTTGTTATTCCCGGCGGAGGATACAGTTTTTGTTCGGACAGAGAGGCTGAACCCGTTGCTCTTGCCTTTGCGGCGAAGGGTTACGCTGCGTTTGTGCTGCGTTATTCAATCGGAAAAGATAAGGACTTCTCAATGCCTTTTGCAGATGCTGAGGAGGCAATGGAGATCATTCATGACAATGCTGCCGAGTGGGGTGTCAATAAAGAGAAAATTGCAGCAATCGGTTTCTCCGCAGGCGGTCATCTCTGCGCAGCATTATCAACAATGGGTAAAATCCGCCCGAATGCAAGCATTCTTATTTATCCTTGCATACTTGAATCAATCGGCAAAATTCTTGCATTTCCCGTTCCGTCACTTGAAAAGGAAGTTGATGAAAAAACTCCCGCAACCTTCATTGCTGCTGTCCGTGAGGACGGTGTAGTTCCAATAAAGAACTCAATCGCTTATGCCGCAGCGCTTGAAGAAGCAGGAGTGCCTTTTGAAATTCATATTTTTGAAAAGGGATACCACGGATATTCTCTTGCTGACCATACCGTATACTCCAAAGCAGAGGAAGAATATAATGCACATCTCAAATGCTGGGTCGATCTTTGCATGAATTGGCTTTGTAAAAGATTTGAAGTCTGACAATTTCAGCACTATGTTATGTTTAAACACCCTCCGTTGCCTTATTCCGGGTTGCGGAGAGTGTTTTTTTATCCGATGACCTGAGTTGTTTCTTTATCAAAAAAATAAGCCGATTCGTTGCTGAAAAGTAGTTTTACACAATCACCGTCAGCGATTTTCTTTTCAGTATTTATGCGTGCAATGCATCGTTTTCCGCTGAGGTCAAAATAGATATTTGTTTCACTGCCGGTCATTTCCGCAATTTCTGTTTTAACAGTCATCTCACATGTGTTTTTATCTTTATTGCCTGCAGTAAAATGTTCGGGGCGTATACCAAGGACTATTTCTTTGCCGATATAATTTTTCAGAGGTTCAATTTTAGTTTTCGGTGCATCGAATTCATATCCCGAAAACCTTATTTTTATGCCCTTATCATCTGCCACGGCTGCATTGATAAAATTCATCTGAGGTGAACCGATAAAGCCTGCAACAAACATGTTTGCAGGTTCATTGTAGAGTTTTTGCGGCGTATCAAATTGCTGTATAACACCTTTATCCATAACAACAATTCGGTCTGCCATTGTCATGGCTTCGGTTTGATCATGTGTTACATAAACAAAAGTTGTTTGCAGCCTTTTGTGCAGAGAGGTTATTTGACTGCGCATCTCAGTTCTCAGTTTTGCATCAAGATTTGAGAGCGGTTCATCAAGCAAAAAAACTTTCGGATTTCTGACCATTGCTCTGCCAAGCGCAACTCTCTGCCGCTGACCGCCTGAAAGTGCCCGCGGTTTTCTGTCAAGATAAGGCTCAATATCAAGGATTTTTGCAGCCCATTTTACCTTTTTGTCAATTTCTTCTTTCGGCATTTTTTTGAGTTTAAGTGCAAATGCCATGTTTTTATATACCGTCATGTGAGGATACAGGGCGTAACTCTGAAAAACCATGGCTATATCCCTGTCTTTCGGCGGGATATCGTTAACTTTTTTCTCATCTATATAAAGTTCGCCTGCTGTAATGTCCTCAAGTCCGGCAATCATTCTGAGTGTTGTTGATTTTCCGCAGCCGCTGGGCCCCACAAGCACAACAAATTCCTTGTCTTCAATTTCAAAAGAAAGATTGGGTATAACCGTGAATTTTCCGTTATCAAAGGATTTTACAATATTGTTGAATTTAATTTTTGCCATTGTTTACCCCTTAACAGCGCCTGCCACAACGCCTTTGATAATATATTTCTGGCAGAAAAGATAGAATATGATAATCGGCAGAATTGCCAGCACAAGCATTGCCATGAGTGCACCCATATCTTTGTTTCCGTAGCCGCCTGTCAGAGCCATCTGAACGGCAACGGGCAGAGTTCTGTTTTCACCTGAACCGAGAACAAGATAGGGCAGCAGATAATCGTTCCATATCCACATTGCATTAAGAATGGCAACTGTTATCGCCGTCGGTTTAAGGATAGGGAATACAATAAGAAAAAAGGTTTTTATGGGGCTGCAGCCGTCAATGGTTGCGGCTTCTTCGATTTCTGTAGGTATG
Organism: Oscillospiraceae bacterium; assembly: GCA_015065965.1. GTDB lineage: Bacteria > Bacillota > Clostridia > Oscillospirales > Acutalibacteraceae > CAG-177. The sequence goes on along the minus strand of SVPH01000008.1, from coordinate 56,338 downwards.
CTTTTTATAAATCCGCTGAACATAAAAACAGATAGTCCTGCGCCAAAACCAAGATAAATAAGAATTATACCCAAACGGTTATTGAGGTTAAGTTCAAAAGCATAATAAGTCATTGTATACATTACCATCTGGAAAGGTACAATCATGCTGAAAACAAAAAGATAATATATTATTTTGGTGAATTTGTTTTTTATTCTTATGATATACCATGCAGTCATTGAGGTGAGAAGAACAATGCCTGCAACCGAAAAAACGGTTATGAATGCCGAATTAAAAAATGCCTTAGCAAAATCGGATTGAGTAAAGCCTTTTATGAAATTTTGGATACCGGTAAATGTTTCGTCAGTAGGAAAAGTAAAAGGGGATTCAGAAATGTAAAAATTGCTTTTTACGGAGTTGAGCAGAATTATAAAAATCGGCGCAAGGAAAATAACCGCCAAAAGAAAAAGCAATACATAAATCAAACAGTTTATTATATTACGCTTTGACCTCATTAATGCTCAACCTCCTTTTGATTTGTTGCGCGGAGTTGAATGAAGGCGATAATCGCAACAATAATAAAGAATATAACCGCTTTTGCCTGACCTGTTCCGTGCCACTGCGCAAGTTTAAGCCCGGTATGGTCATAGAAAGTTTTGAATATATCCAGAGCAAGCAGTGCAGTGTCAGATGATTTTCCGTTAAGGGCAAGGTTCTGATCAAACAGTTTAAAAGAATTTGTGAGTGTTAAAAATGTGCAAATTGTAACCGAAGGCATGACCATGGGGATTGTAATATGAAAGAGAGTCTGAACGGGTGATGCGCCGTCGATTGCAGCGGCTTCGTGCAGATAGTCGGGAATGTTTTGAATGCCTGCAATATAAATTATCATCATATAACCTATCAATTGCCAGTTCATCAGTATAACAAGACCCCAAAAACCGTATTCGGGCTTGTATGTGATATCGACGCCGAAATAGCCGAGAACACCGTTTATGATAAGGCTCCATATATGACCGAGCACAATACCGCCTATAAGGTTTGGCATGAAAAATACTGTTCTGAAAAGGTTTGTTCCTTTAAGCCCTTTTGTAAGCAGCAGAGCAATCGCAAAAGCGATGATATTGATTGTTATAACAGAAACAACTGTGAATTTAACTGTCAGCCACAGTGAGTTCATAAATGTTTTGTCGCTTGTAAATATTCTGATGTAGTTTTCAAGACCAACCCATTTACTGTCATTAACTGTTTTGAATTCCGTGAATGAAAGGTAAACGCCCATAACGAACGGAATTATAAACGATATTGCAAATGAAATCAGTGTTGGCAGAAGGAATACGGGAAAATATTTTTTGAGCGTTTTTTGCATAAAATCAACTCCAAGGGTTTGAGTGAAAAAGGGCGACCTTAACGGGTCGCCCCTACTACTCAATTATATCCCGAATTCGTTTTTCCATTCGTCAACGGCGGTCTTTTTAACTTCGTCCCATGTAGCCGTACCTTGAGCATATTTCAACAGGGCAGTGCCAAGCATATCTTTATAGTTAGGGCTTGGGAAAACGGTAAAATTCCATGGGATATTTGCGATTCCTTCCATATTCATATATCTGGTGATTTCTCTTGCAAGCGGATCATTGGGCTCATCACCTTCGGCAAAAGTGTCAAACGGAGCGATAAAGCCGAGTTCGTCGGTTACAAATTTTTTGCCTGTTTCGGAACTGAAAAGCCAGTAGAGGAAGTCGGCTGCAGCCTTTTGCTCTGCTTCGCTTGCTTTGGAGTTAATGCAGATGAAGTTTTCAGTGCCGATGCAAATACCGGTGTTTTCTTCACCTTCAATTCCCATATAAATCGGCAAAAACTTGATGTCATCTGCCGCAACGGTGTTACCTGTAACGCCGAGAATCTGCGATGCTCCCCAGTTGCCATTTTGTACCATGGCGCATTTACCCAGAGCAAATTCTGCCATTGATGAGGTGACGTCAACCGTGCCGAGTTGTTTTTTATCTGTTGTTGAATTATTTATATAAAGGTCAAAGATATTTTTGAAATTTTCGGAATATTTAAATTCAATTGATTTGTAATCTTCGCCTGTCAGGTCAATGTTTTTATCTCTGAACTCGAGAGTTATCGGAATGTTCATAAGATGAGTCTGCCATCTCCAGTCCTCGCCTGATTTGAGCGATGTTGCGGCAAAAACACCGTTTATACCGAGTTTGTCTTTGTTTGCCTGCATATCTTCAACAACGACTTTGAGCGTTGCAAAGTTTTTGATTTCATCGGTTGATGAGATATCGGTTTTTTTCTCAGGTAAAGCAAAATATGCATCCGTGATTTTTTTGTTGTAGATTATTCCGTAGCCTTCAACAACATACGGAATGCCGTAAACCGCACCGTCTGCAGTAATTGCAAGTGATTTATCGTTAAGATGCTGATAAAGTTCTGTATCGGAAAGATCTGCGCAATAATCCGCCCACGAAGAATAGCCGATAGGTCCGTTAACCTGAAAAATAGTTGGTGCATTATCGGTCGCCATTCGTGCTGTGAGTGTGGATTCATAAGTGCCCGAAGCGGCAGTTTCAACAACAAGTCTTATGCCTGTTTCTTTTTCGTATGCCTGTGAAATTCTGTCATAAACCTCAGCAATTTCAGGCTTGAAGTTTAGGTATCGGATTTCTTTGACAGTTTCAGCAGAGCCGCCATTGCTTGTTCCGTTGTTGGCAGTATTGCGGTTGCAGCCTGTAAACACGCCTGAAGCAAGCAGTATTGCTGCAAAAACAGAAATCAATTTTTTGACCATTTTTCATTCCTCCGTTAATAGGTTGTATTAGTATTATGTACCCATAAAACGGATATAATTCAAAAAGCCACCGCAGATTGTTCTGCAGTGGCTTTGGATTTAGTAGATATAATTTTTGGGGTTCTGAGTTTCGCCGCGGTAGATAACTTCAAAATGAAGGTGCGGACCTGTTGAGTTGCCTGTTGAACCTACTTTGCCGATAGTCTGACCTGCTTCAACATAATCGCCTACCGAAACGGTGATAGAGCCCTTTATCATATGAGCATATCTTGTTTTGTAACCGTTGCCGTGGTTGATGAGTACCATGTTGCCGTAGCCCGAATTACTTCGCTGAACAACTTCAACCGTGCCGCTCTTTGATGCAATAACGGGTGTACCGGAAGCACCGCCGCCTGCTTTTACAAGGTCAATGCCGTTGTGCCAGCCGCTGCTTCGCCAACCATACGGTGAACTTACTCGATGGCAACTCGGAGCAGGCCAAAGGAAGCCGGAATCGGATGCTGTTCCGATATAAACACCGCCATAGGTGGTTTTTGTGCCGATTGCAACAATTTCGTCAACAGGTTCGGTTATTGTTTCGTATGAATATTCAGGTTCAAGAGGTACACCGTCAATGTAAATCTGAGTTTTTGTAACTCTTTCGCTGCCGTTAATACCTTTCTGAAGAACCTGTCTGTAACCGCTGTATTTGGTTGCATCTCGTCTTTTAACAGTTTCAAACTCAATATCTCTTACAGTTGTTGAAGTAACGATTTTTCTGATGCTGATGAGTTTTTCTCCGCCCTCGGTGATGATTTCATCGCCGGGCTGTAGGTTTTCCCAGTCAACGGTAAGGTTAAGTGATTTTAGAGAATCTTCGCTTACACCTGTGTTTTCAACAACCGTCTTGATTGTTTCGCCTTCTTTTGTGACCGTGTAGGTTTCCTTGGGCTTTGTGCTGCCTGTGAGAACTGCTGATAGTTCGGTTGCATCCCACATTACACTGTTATCGTCACGGTAAAGTCCCTGAACGTAATCAATGTTTTCCGCAAAACCTACAACATAGCCGTTTTTATCTGCATCGGCTTCATATGGTGCGAGAATGTCATAGAAAACGGTTTTTGCGTCTGCCTCGTTTTTTACTGCGCAGATAAATTCACCGTCAATATAAACTCCGCAGGCGTGAGTAAGATTATCGACGGAGTTTTCAATCATTTTATCGGATATCGCCTGCGCATCGTTAAGTTGGTCAATTGAAACAAGGCTGAGATTATATCTGGCACTGAGATTTGATGCGGATGCCGCTGCTGCAGTTTCCTCTACTGTTTCTGATTTTTTTGAGGAATATGCACTGCTGCTTAATCTGTCCTTGACAAGATCTTTTGCTTCAAGATATACCGATTCATTGCTGATATACCCGATACTCTGATCGTTGTAAATAACTTCCAGCGCAAAAGTAACACTGTTCCAATAGTTATAAGTTATAAGGAAAAGCAGAAATGCACCGACAGGCAGCAATGTGTTTGCGGCGGTTTTTAAAAGCCCGCTGTGACGCGAGAATGCTTGCCTGATATAATTGATTAATACACGCGGCAGGGTTTTTGGCCTTTTAAATGCACGTTTTATTGACTTGCCTGCGCGTTTTATTTCTTTTCTGAAATGATTTGCTTCTTTTAAGGTTGACTGTGCTGTCTTTACCGCTTTGCGTTTGGTGCTTTCTGTTGCTTTTGAAAGAGAACTGAAAAGATAGATAAACGGTCTTTTGATTAACCCGAAAATTGCTGTAAATACGGCTGCAAGAACCTTGTAAATTGTATTGCCGAAATTATAGAATATTGAATAGATAAAATTCGTTTCGTCTATATCAAAATCTGTAACAGATTCTTTTGTGCGTTTTGTATTTTGCTTTTTTACTTTTTTGAATTTTCTTTTTGCAGGTTTGTCTTCATCGGTATTTTGTGTTTTTTCATCGCCGTTGATTATTTTATCAATTCGGTCGAGTTCTTCTTTGACAGTTTCGCGTTCATCAATTTCAGGCATAAGGTTTGCATGAGAAACTGGACGCTTCTTTTTTGCGGCAGGCGGAGCGGCGTTGTTCTGCGCGGTTTCAAGTTGCAGTGAATATCTTCGCTCAATATCTTCCTTTATTGCCTGCATTTCAAGCGCACGGCGCTTTTCGTCTTTTTGCCTGAGTTCTTCTTCGCGGTTTTTCGGTTTAGGCTCTTTCTTTTCCTTTACAGGAGTGTCATAAAGGCGCGAAAGGTCATAAAAACCGTCAAGAATTTCGTTCAGAGCAGCAGAATTTTCGCCGCTTGTATTTTCAGCGTTATTAACTTTTTTGTTTTCGTTATCCATTAACAAACGCTCCGATTTTTAAAATTATCCATACTATTATAATAGAAAATCGGCATATTTACAAGTATAAATTCGAAATACGCCGATAATTTATATTCAGTTAATATTATTGAGAAATCTTTTCAATGCATCCTGCCACGGAGGTAAGCGGTCAAATCCGTTTTCGTCAAGTGATTTTTTTGAAAGACGGGAATTGGCGGGTCTTTTTGCAACGGATTTGTATTCTGAACTTTTGATTGGGATTATTTTGGCTTCACTGCCGGAACACTCCATTATTGCGGCGGCAAACTCTGCCCAACTGCAATAATTTTCATTCGTTGCGTGGTAAATGCCGTATTTTTCTGTTTTAATCATGTTGCACAGCAATATTGCGAGGTCTTTTGTGTATGTGGGAGAACCGATTTGGTCGCATACAACGCTGATTTCACTGCGTTCTTTGGCAAGTCTGAGCATTGTTTTAACAAAGTTTTTGCCGTTTTCGCCGAATACCCATGAAATCCTGACAACAAAGCATCTTGAGCAGTTTTTAAGAGCGGCATTTTCGCCTTCAAGTTTGCTTTGACCGTAAAAGTTGCAAGGAAAATTGGGACTGTCTGTTTCAAATGCATCGCATCCGTCTCCGCTGAAAACATAGTCGGTGCTGATATAAAGTAATTTCAGCCCGTGTTTTTCGCATGAACGGGCAAGATTGAGTGTGCCGTCAACATTGATTTTGCGGCATATTTCGGTCTCGCTTTCAGCAGTATCAACGTTTGTGTATGCGGCGCAGTGAATAACGCTGTCCGCACCGCTTTCGGCAATGAACTGTTCAACTGCTGCAGCATCAGTAATATCAAGTTCAGGCAAGTCGGCACATATGGCTTCAATACCTGTGTTTTTTAATTGTAAAACTACATCTGAGCCAAGTTGACCTTTTGCACCCGTAACGATTATTTTCATAATAAACTTCCCTTAAGTTTTTTTATATTTTAACATATTTTATGATTGTTAACAATATTTTTTTGAAATTTACTGTTGCAATTGCTGAAAATGTGGTATTATAAAACCATAGATTCCGAGGGGTGATACAAAATGATTTTTAAAAATATTGTTGATCTTCATACTCACACCGATAATTCGTTTGATGGCAATCATTCAACAATGTATCTTGCAGAAACAGCATATATGAAAGGAATCAGAGCGGTTGCTTTCACTGACCATCTTGAAATGGATGCATTTTACAAAGACCGTTTTGACAGAACGGCAATCCAGTCCTTTTTTGAAATAGCAAAGGCTCGTTCTGCATTCAGCGGCAAACTCATAGTGTGCATCGGAGCGGAACTCGGTCAGGCTGTTTATAACAAAGAACTCTCTGAAAAACTGCTTGATACCATGAAGTATGATTTTGTGATCGGCGCAATACATAATCTGCCCGAAATTCAGGACTTTTATTATATGGATTTCAATGATGAAAGCATTGATTATATGAAACTGCTTGAGGAATACTTTGAGTGGGAACTCAAACTTGCACAGTGGGCAAGGTTTGATACCCTTGCTCATCTTACATATCCTCTCAGATATATTGTTGGCAAATACGGCAAGAGTGTTGATATGTCAAAGTTTTCGGAGATAATTGATGAAATTCTGCTTGCCCTTATAAAGAACAAAAAATCGCTTGAAATCAACACTGCGGGTCTCAGACAGCCAATCGGCGTTACATCGCCCGATGAAAGCATCGTAAGGCGATATAAAGAACTCGGCGGCAAACTTATTACAATAGGTTCGGATGCTCATTACGCTGAGCATTTAGGAGCAGGAATTGATAAAGGATACGAACTTGCGCTTAAATGCGGCTTTGATAAAGTTGCACTCTATCAGGACAGAACACCAACCCTCATTCCGATTGAATAAGAGGAGGCATAATAATGAAAATAACTGTTGATGCACCTGCAAAAATCAATCTTTTTCTGGATATTATAGGTAAACTCGATAACGGATATCACAGCCTTTTTATGGTTATGCAGTCCGTTGATCTTTGTGATGAAGTAACGATTGAAGAAAGCAATGAAAAGGGGATATTCCTCACTTGTTCTGACAGCAGACTTCCTACAGACGAAAAAAACATTGCATATAAAGCGGCAAAAAAGTTTTGCGATGCTGCCGGTGTTGAACCGAGTGTAAAAATTCATATTGAAAAGAGAATTCCGTTTGCGGCAGGGCTTGCAGGCGGCAGTGCGGATGCTGCGGCTGTTATAGTGGGTCTTAATGCGCTGCTGAAAACAGACTATTCTCAGGTACAGTTGTGCGAAATCGGTCTTTCAATCGGCAGTGATGTTCCTTTCTGCATCGTCGGCGGAACTTGCCTTTCTCAGAATACAGGCGGTGTTCTCTCTGCACTTAAACCTCTTAAGGCGTGCTACATTGTGCTTGCAAAGCCTGAGGCTGGTGTTTCAACTGCAGAGGCGTATGCGGCGGCAGATAATACATATCTTTACAGACCGGACAGCATGAGGATGCTTGATGCATGCGAAAAGGGTGATTTTGAATCAATCTGCAAATATGCAGGCAATGTTTTTGAGCAGGTTATTGAAGTGCCCGAAAGAGTAGAGTTTAAACGTATTATGCGTAAAAACGGCGCTTCTCTTTGCCAGATGAGCGGCAGCGGACCAACGGTTTTTGCAGTGTTTGAGAAGAAAGAGGATGCCGAAAACTGCGCGAATGAAATTAAAAATGTCTGCCCGAATGTTTTTGTAACTACGCCTGTTTCATACGGAGCAACAGAGGTAAATAAAGATGACAGTAATAGAATTTTTTGACAGGGACTCTGCTGTTGAAAATGTAGTCAGCACATTGCTTTGTGTACCTGAAAAAGTGGTGTTTATAGGCAGTAATATAAAGCAAATAAACAAAAGTATAAAGATATATCAGTCTGTTGCCGAAAGCAGGGGACTGAAAGTTGAGTTTATTCCGAAAGGTGTAAACAGGAATAATCTTACCGTAATAATTGAAACGCTTGAAAATATTATAGAGGAAAATGATGATTGTGTAATAGATCTCAGCGGCGGAGATGAACTTTATCTTGTTGCAGTCGGAGCGGTTTATGAAAAATATGCAGACCGCATAAAACTGCACCGCTTTAATATAAATAACGGCACGATGATTGACTGTGATGCTGACGGTTCGCTTTGTGCATCACGCCCTATGCAACTCAGCGTTGAAGAAAATATTGCTGTTTACGGCGGCAGAGTTATTTATGATAACGAAAAGACAAACGCAACATATAATTGGAGTTTTGATAAGGAATTCAGGCGTGATGTTCATTCAATGTGGGCTGTATGCCAAAAGAATGCGAGCCTTTGGAATGCTCAGATAAACACGGTTTCAATGCTTTGCTCGGTATATCTTAACAAAGAAGCGCTCAGCCTTTCGGTTGATGTTGAGCGGGCAAAAAATCTGTTTGCCGCAAAGAAGAGTAAGGTTGTGTTTGAACGGGAGATTTTCACTGCGCTTGAAAAAGCAGGAGTAATTGAAAATCTGAGTATGAGCAGAGAACGCTTTGGCTTTAAATTTAAGAATGAGCAGATAATGAAATGCCTTACAAAGGCAGGGCAACTTCTGGAACTTATAATTTCCGTTACAGCAATTGAACTCAGCGATGAAAATTCAAATGCGGTTTATAATGATGTAAAATGCGGAGTTTATATTGATTGGGACGGCGTTGTGCAGACAGACGGCAAACCCGATGTTGAAAATGAAATGGATGTTATACTCATGAAAGGTATGGTGCCTGTTTTCATTTCATGCAAAAATGGCTTGGTTGATACGGACGAACTTTATAAACTCTCTGTTGTTGCTCAGCGTTTCGGCGGTAAGTTTGTAAGGAAAGTTCTTGTTGCATCTGAACTTGATGAAATGGGATTCAGGGGTGAATATATCAGGGCAAGAGCGGCAGATATGGGCATAACTGTTGTTGAAAACGTTGATGAAATGAGTGAAGAAAAACTCGAAAGAAAAATCAGCAATTTCTGGAAAAGTTGATAATTTAACGGGCGGTCTCAGTTATGAGGCCGCCCGTTGTGCGTTTTATTGTTTCTTTTTTCTGAATCTGATAAGACCGATGTAAATTGAGATTTGGTTGAGCACTTCGGTTACAATTCCTGAATATGATGAACAGATTATGTTATAAACAAGCCACATCAGTGATGTTGGAATTGTCAACGCTCTGAGTTGCTGAGTTTTGGGGCTCCATATAACGAATGATGAAATAATCATTGCAGCCATGGGCAGAAGAGAAACAGGACTTGAATATGTGAGCATACCGCCGAGACCTGCAAGAATTGCAAAAACAATCGGGCATGCAATGTGGTCAACAATTTTTGATTTGCCTCTGAAATAGTAGGTAAGGCTTCTTACAAAGCCGACAAGATTGCCTACCATGCCTTCGTATGCTCCGAGCATAAAATATTGAAGAGCGAACAAAAAACCCGAGCAAGCCTGCATGGCAATTATGCGCCTGTGTGTACGCTGTTGAAATGATAAAAGCAGGAGTGCGGCAGCAACAAAACCGATGCATTGCGATATGATAAACGTTGTGTCTTTACCTGAAAGATAGTCTTTTATAAAATCCATAAATAACCTCATGCGTTTTATTTTGTATGATATTATAATCTATAATCATCTATCTAACAATACCTAAATATGAAGAAATCCCCGCATGCATAGCGGGGATTTTTGTGTAAATTAACGCTTATTGTTCTTCATCTTCAGATGATTCTTCGGAATTGATTTCGGATGATTCTTCTGCAGGTTCTTCAACTGAGTTTTCTTCACTCGGTTCTTCGGTTGAAGGTACATCTTCGGCAGTTTCCTCTACGGAAATTTCCTCTGTGTTTTCGGATTCTGCCTGTTCGTCAATGCCAAGGTCAATGCTTACGGGTTCTTCCTCAACAACGGGAACTTCGGGAACAAAAACAGGGATGAGCGCCATTTTCTTTCTCTGCTTTGAGAAGAATATTGCCGCTGCGATAAGAGCGATAACAGTGAATACCGATACACATGTGCCGAGAACAAGTCCGTCAGGCATAAAACTCAGTTCAACACTGTGTTCACCTGCTGCAATATTGAAGCAGAGATATGCTTCGTTGAGCGAAACATAATCTTCTTTTGCAATTTCAACGCCGTCAACCTTTACAGTCCAACCTGAGTCAAAGGGAATAGAAGTAAAGAAGAGGCAGTCATTTTCAAGCGATACTGTGCCTTCAATTTTTGTTTCTTCAAAAGAAGTAATATTGAGTTGACGGCTCTTGAGAATTTCGTATCCCTTGTTGAGCGCCTCATTGTCCACATAATAAGGGTAGAAATCAATATAGCCGTAATCCGAATCCGCAATAACAATTTTAACTTTTACGTTTTCATCCGGATTAATAATACCCAGATCATAAATATATGGTTCATCGGTTGACTGCGTGAATTCGTCGCCGTCTTTTATGATTGTGATATCGTCAAAATCTCTTGAATTGACATAGAGATAGCAGTGTCTGGTTTCTTCCGTTTTAAGGATAAATGTCAGTTCGCCGTCGCCTTCACCTGTTTTGGTGTAATAGATATCGCCCGTTTCAAGACCCGATGTAATTTCATCCATATTGTAATACTGAACTTCGTCAATATTCATCATACCGAAAACATCGGAAACACCTGTTGAATATTCAAACCAGTCATTCTGAACGGTGAACGGGTTCGTGAGATCTGAATACCAATCTTTAAGTTCGCTGTTAACGCCGAATCCGATGGGAAGATAATAGTTGTTTTCGAATGCGGTGAATTTGCCGCGCGTCATAAGTTCACTGTAATAATCGTTTTCAACCGTTACATCGGTATCGTTGTTAACAACATATTTGAGCGAGTGCATCATATTGTAAACGGGGGTCTGAAGATAATAGGTGTAACTGTTGATATAGTTGCCGTAAACGCCGAGGTCACTCTGCGTGTTTGCAACCTTTTCATATGCCATCGAGGTAAAGGTTGAAACGCCGTTGTAACCGTACCATGCAGGGTCCATTCTTGCTCTGTTGTAAGTCAGATCCATGCGGTACATGTCGTTGCCTGCGTGCTCGTCAAGTTCTGCCTTGAGTTCACGGAAATCGCTGTAATCACCGGTGTAATTTGATTTGGGCTGATCCATGCTGTAGCGGTCTGTGTTTGCGCATGCAACTTCACCTATAACGCAGCAGAGCAGGAGTACCGCAACGGTTGACTGCTGATATCTTTTGTCCTTCATAAGCGCAAAAACAAGGCAATAGGTAACAACAAAAATAATGCTGATGAGAACTGTAATTTCTTCAACATTCTTTGAGCCGATTTCCTGAATGAGAATGATTACGCCGAGAACGCTTACGCCTGCGCCGAGAATCTGCCTGCCTGTGAATTCGTGAAGTCTCGTGAATGCTTTGTATGCAAGGATAAGCAGTATGAATGAATACATGAATGACCAGCGGTAGGGCAGGTCGTTGGGGTAATGGAAACCGTGCCATATATAGTTGAGAATGTTGATGTTGAAACTGAAATATAAAAGTCCGAGCAGACCTACATAGGCAACCTTTTCTTTTAGAGGTACGGATTTTGTGAAAAGATAAAGCGGAACGAGGATGATTGTTGCAATGCCGCAGTAAACATTGGGCAGCACATCTTCGCCGCTGCTGCGTATGGTCGGGTCAACGCTGGCAAGGTGATTTGCAAGAAAATCAAAAATAGAAAAGTATGATTCGTAATTTTGGGGGAATGTGCCCGATGTTGCCGAGCAGTTTTTGAGTATGAAGTAAGTGGGGATAAGTGCAACGGCAACAAGACCTGCAGCCGCAATGCTTGCAAAAGCAAAAGTAAAGCCGCTTCTGAGGAAAATGCTGCCTTTGATTTTGTTCTTTAATGAGTAAACTTTTGAGCCGTTTTCGCTGAGAGTATAAGGTGTTCTCGGGTCGATTGATTCGTTTTGTGTGCCGAAATAGTAAACAAGGAAATATATAACCGAGAAAATACAGGTCATAAATCCCATATAATAACTTGAAAGGAGTGTAAGCGCAAGGAAAGCAATGTAAACTCTGGCATTCCTGCGGTTTATGATGTTTTCAATGCCGAGTATTACGAGCGGAAAATATACCATTGCGTCAATCCACATTACATTCCAGTAATATGCAATGAAATATCCGCAAACTGCATAAAGAAGTCCGAAAGCGGCTGTTGTGTAGTCGTGCCTGTTTTGTGATTTTTTAAGATAATAAGTGAATGTAGCAGCAGAGAGTGCGGCTTTGGCAATAATCATTCCTGCGATTGCTTCGGGCATGTTTTCATGGCCGAGTAAGAGCATGATAATCATGCTCGGGCTGGAAAGATAGTTGAAAAAGTTGCCGAGGAACGGTGAACCCAAACCTGTTTGCCATGAGTAAAGGAAAGATTTAAGGTTGGTAACTCTGTCATAAAGTTCGGCAAACAGAGGTCCGTACTGATGGTAAAGATCCATTCTCAGAATTGTGGTTTCTCCAAACGGAAAAAGGTCATAGCAATAGTAAACAAGCATCATAACGCCGATTGTGCAACCGCATGCAAGCCAACAGTATGCATTATTTGAAAAGATACGCTTGAATATTGATTGCTTTTTATCAAGCCTAGTCATAATTTTTCCTCCAAAACAAGTTTTTGCCATAATATAATTAATATAACATAACATCATGTTTATTTCAAGTGAACAAACTGTAAAGATATGTTCTACTTTCGGACAAGGGCACATATATTTTAGACTGAAAGGACTTGAACTCTACAAACGAAACGGACGGAAAAGCAATGGATAACATAAAACGATTTAATCTTGCAGTGCAGAGTTTGTCGCCGAGGCTTAAAGATGTTTTTATTTCCCTGCCTGACAGTGAAAAAGAAAAAATACGCGAAATACGATTGAGAAGCAGGAGAGCCGTTACGGTTATTACAGAAAGAGGAGCGGAATTTGTTTCTCAGTCGGGTATGCTTACTCAGATTTATTCCGGATTGGTTTTGCAAACGGATGAAATAGAGATAGAAGATGTTTTCAGGCGGCTTTGCGGTTATTCTGTTCACAGTTTCAGGGATGCAATTACCAACGGTTACATAACGGTATCCGGCGGCCACAGGGCAGGTGTTGCAGGCACTGCAGTTTCTGAAAACGGCAAAGTTACGGCAGTGCGTGACGTTTGTGCTATAAATCTGCGCATAGCGCGTGAGATAAAGGGTGCTGCAAATGAAATTTATAAAAATGAATTTTCAGACGGCTTGCAGTCCGTTATAATTGCAGGTCCTCCGTCAAGCGGAAAAACAACTGTTTTGCGTGACCTTGTGCGTTGCCTTTCCGGCGCAGATAAAGGCAGATTCTATAAAACTTTTGTGTGCGACGAAAGAGGAGAAATTGCAGCCAGTGTTTCAGGTGTTGAACAGAATGATATGGGTATAAACAGTGATATTTTAACATCGTATCCGAAAGCGGAGGGTATAATGATAGGCTTGCGTTCGTTTTCACCGGATATAATTGTTTGCGATGAAATTGCAACCTCCGATGAGGCTGCTGCGATTGAAGCAGGGGTCAACAGCGGTGTTTGTTTTGCTTTGAGCATTCACGCAAAAGACGAACGAGAACTAAGAACAAAGCCGGTTATTCAAAGCCTTCTCAGAACAGGTGCATTCTCAAAAGTTATTCTTCTCTCATCAAAACAAGTGGGCAAAACCGAAAAAACATTTGCGGCAGGTGATATTCTTGTTTAAGGCGGCTGCGGTAATTTTGATTTGTTCGGGATTTGCTTTGGGCGGAATATATTTTGCGGGACGTCACGAACAGAAAGTAAAGATTATAAGTGATATTCTGCTGATGCTTTCCGTTATAGAAACTCAGTTACGCTTTGCATGCATGCCCGTTTCGGATTTGCTTAGAGTTCTGAGTGAAACCGATAAATTGAAGAACCTTAAGTTTGTTGTGCAGTGCAGGTGCAGCATGGAATCGGGCGAGGCGTTTCCGAAAGCATGGAAAAAGGCTGTTGAAAGCGATGCGGAACTTTGTTCGCTGCTCGGCGACAGATGCAAATATCTTATTCAAATGGGATTTGATATCGGAGCAACAGATATAGAAAGCCAACTCGGCTGTTGTGAATATTATAAACAGATTTTTGAAAAAGAACTTGTGCAGTGTGAAGAAAACAGAAAAAAATATTCAAATCTTTACCCTGCCTTGGGGTTGATGCTTGGTATTTCGGCGGCAATTATCATAGTTTGAGGTGTACCTTATGGATATTTCAATAGTTATCAAAATTGCGGCAGTAGGTATTGTTGTGGCAATTCTGAATTCAATTCTCGCACGTGCAGGCAGGGATGATTATGCTCTTATAACGATTCTTGCAGGCATAGTTGTGGTTCTTATGATGCTTATTCCGCAGTTTACAAGTTTGCTCGATACAGTTGATGACATAATGAATTTCTGATATGAATATTATAAAAATTGCCTTTCTCGGCATAATGACCGCATTGCTTTATGCACTTATCCGTCACATAAAACCTGAAATAGCGCCTCTTGTTGTTCTCGGCGGCGCAGCGGTTGTGCTCGTTTCGGTTGCAGACAACTTGCTCGGAGTTACGGAAAGCGTTGACAAAATGATGAACCTTGCGGGAATTGAAAAGGAGAACGTGTCAATGCTTATGAGGGCGCTGGGTATATGTGTTGTAACTCAGTTTGCGGCGGATATATGCTACGATAATTCGTGCTCTTCAATAGCGGCGGCGGTTGAACTCGCAGGCAGAGTCGGGGCGATTGCGCTTGCTTTGCCTATGCTTAAAAGTGTTGCACAACTTGCGATAGGATTGATAAACGGATGATTTTGAAAAAATTCGTATGTATGCTTCTGTTTATGGCTTTACCGTTTGCTTTATCAACAGCAGCATACAGCGTTAACATAGACCAATATTATGAAGATTCTCTTGAAGCAAGCGGTGCCGATGAACTTTCGGAGCAACTTTCCGATGATACAAAAACATATCTTGATAAACTCGGCTGCAGTGAAATTGAGTTTGAGAAAATTCTTGATATTTCGCCGAAAACAGTTCTTAAATTATTATGGGATATTTTTAAAAACGGTGTGAACGAGCCGCTTAAGGCAACGCTTAAAGCAACCGGGATTGTTTTGCTTGTAAGCGTTTGTTCAGGCTTTTTTCCTGATGACGAAAAGAGTAAATCGGTTATGAATCTTATTTGCGGATGCATAACTGTTATCGGCATTTTTGTGCCGGCGATTGAAAGTGTGCGTGCTGCAGTATCCGCAATAGGTGTGTGTGCAGATTTTGAAAAAGCACTTATTCCGGTTCTTGCAGGAGTTGTAACCGCAAGCGGGAATCCTGCTCTTGCTCTTACGTTTAAAGGTGCGGCTTTTGCAGCGGCAGAATTTATTGAATCCATTGCAAGTAATTTTGCCTTGCCGTTAATAGGAATATCAGGTGCTTTGGGGATAACCGGCGCAATGCTGCCTACATTGAGACTCTCGGCAATAAGTGAACTCATGCGAAAAACAATGACTACTGTGTTGACTTGTGCAACAGGACTTTTTACGGGTTTTCTTTCTCTTAAAAGCGTGCTTGCTTCTTCTGCTGACAGCTTTGTTGTCAAAGGGGTAAGAATGGCGTCTTCGTTTGTGCCTGTGGTTGGCGGTGCGCTGGGTGAAGCCTACACAACTGTTTCAGCAAGTCTTTCGCTTCTTAAAAGTACAATAGGGATTTATGCCGTAATCGTATTTTTTGTAATTGGAGTACCCGTTGTAATTAACCTTGCTATGTGGGTGTTTGCAATGCGTCTTGCTTGTTCTGTCAGCGAATTGCTTGACTGCAGAGTTTGTTCTGAAATTCTCAGAACGGTTGCTTATATTTTTTCAATGACAAATGTAATTCTTATTCTCTGCATGGCGGTATTTATTATTTCATCGGGTTTGGTTGTATCCGTTAAATCGGGAGGATAAGAATAAAATGGACGCATTAAGGCAGTGGTCATTGAGTTTGATTGTTGCGGCAGCAGCAGGAACTTTTGTTATGGTAATATCTCCGAGAGGGTCTATGGATAAAACGGTAAGAGCGGTTGTCGGCATATTTGTTGTTGCAGCAATTTGTTCACCGCTTGCAGGTTTTGCAGACTCGGATTTTTCTTTTAAAGCGATGTCGGGTTTTGATTTTGATGAACATGACAGTGCAGAGAATTTGCAAGAGTATGCTGTTTCTGCATGCTGTGATGCGGCGGAAATACAGATTCTTGCAACAGCCGATAATTTGGGAATAAAGGTGAACGAAATATGCATAGATGCGGATATTAATACAGATGGATGCATAATTATACATGGCATTGCGGTGACAATTGAAGCGGAATATTGCGAGAAACAGTCGGATTTTTCTGCGTTGATTGAAGATGAACTCGGAGTGCCCGTAACGGTCTATGCGGAGTAAGGAACGGTATTTTAATGTGAAAAAAACTGCAGAAACACTAAAAAATGCATTCAACCGAATATCTGATAAAACGAAGTTGAACCCCAAACTTCTGGCGATCGTTTTACTGCTCATCGCAGGCGTTGCAGCACTTATGCTCAGTGAATTGACCGTTGAGAATGAATCGGTTTTAGCGGAAGTAACAACAACCGATGCAGCGGTTGATACACGCGAGTATGAAAAAGAACTTGAAAACCGCCTTGTTTCAATAATTTCGGTCATTGACGGCGCAGGAGAAACTAAGGTTATGGTAACTCTTGAAAGCGGCAGTGAGGAGGTCTATCTCAGCGATTTTGACTACGGCGAAAGCATAGGTTCTGACGGGGATAACAGTTTTGAACGCAAGGATGACTATGTTATTGTTGACGGCTCGTCGGGGCAGGAGGGCATTGTGGTGCGCATAGCCGAGCCTAAAGTGCGGGGAGTTGCTGTTGTCTGCAAGGGTGCGGGCAGCGAAACGGTTCGTTTGCAGATAATAGAAACGGTAACGGCTTTGCTTGATATCAGCAGCGCAAGAGTAAGCGTGGCAAAAATGAATTAATACATTCGTTTTGCATAAATTTACAATTTGTATTTGGAGGAAACAACAATGATTATCAAAAAAAGACAACTTTTGCTTGCAACTCTTATCATCGCTCTTTCAGCGGCGGTGTTTGTGAATTGGTATTATA
Organism: Oscillospiraceae bacterium; assembly: GCA_015065965.1. Taxonomy (GTDB): domain Bacteria; phylum Bacillota; class Clostridia; order Oscillospirales; family Acutalibacteraceae; genus CAG-177. The sequence continues at coordinate 39,049 of SVPH01000008.1, read as the reverse complement.
CCCGACCCGAAATTGAGTCGGCAGGGGTAAATGCTGCGGTCACAACAACTCAGCCTCAGGTGCAGGAGGGCGCAAATCTCGGCGATGCCCGTTATGTTATTTCAGGTGATGCTACGCTTGAGGATGCAGTTGCACAGGCTCAGGCAAACGAATACTTTGCAAGTGCAAAACTTCGCCGCCAGACAGCGCATGACGAAGCCGCGGAATCGCTGAACGATGTTATAAAAGACAGTTCGTCGTCATCCGAAACCGTTGCAGAGGCAACGCGCATGCTCGGTGAACTTGCACAGGCAATATCACTTGAAAGCGATATAGAGAATCTTATTACCGCAAAAGTCGGCTGCGAGAATCTTGTTATTTTAAACGGCGGCAACGCTGAGATTGTGGTTGAAAACGGTTCCGTTGATGATGTGTCAGTTATAAAAATCAAAGAGATTGCAGTAGAGCAGACGGGTTATTCAGTTGATAAAATTTCCATTACCGAAATGAATTATTAATAAATATTTTTAAAATATATTGTATAATTAAACAAATGATGGTATAATCTCTGTATAAACGGGCACAAGCCCTTTACGGAGGAATTATTTTGACAAGACGTGAAGAGAGAGAGCAGGCTTTTATTCTGCTTTTTGAAAAATTATTTAATCAGGAGACTGCTGCGGAAGAACTCTATGATTTTGCTGTTGAAAATGAAGTTATAACAGGCAGCGAGTTTATAAGAGAACTTTTACTGAAAACATGCGAGAATGTTGACGATATTGATATCGTTATTGAAAAATATTCTCACGGTTGGAAGATAAACAGAATTTCAAAGGTAGCGCTTGCCGTTCTCAGGCTTGCAATCTGTGAAATTAAATATTTTGATGATATTCCAGTTGGTGTATCAATTAACGAGGCTGTTGAACTTTGCAAAAAATATGCCGCAAAGGATGATTCGGTTTTTGTTAACGGCATTCTCGGCTCGGTCTCAAAGGAAGCGGAATAATGCGTACTCTCGGAATAGACACAAGCAACTATACAACCTCTGTCTGTGTTTATGACAGCAAAACAGGCGAGATTATTCAAAAGAAACTCCTTTTGCCTGTTAAAAACGGTGAAAGAGGTCTGCGCCAGAGTGATGCGGTGTTTCACCACACGGCAAGGCTTTATCCGCTTATGCAGGAACTTTTTGATGAATACGGCGGAGAGATTGATGCAATCGGAGTTTCTGAAAAGCCGAGAGATGCAGAGGGTTCATATATGCCTTGCTTCCTTGTCGGTGTGAATGCCGCAAAGTGCATCGGTGCCGCAATGAGAAAGCCGGTTTACGGCTTTTCTCATCAGTCGGGCCATATTGCCGCAGCGCTTTATTCAAGCGGCAAAATGAATTTAATAAAGGAAAAATTTATTGCCTTTCATGTTTCCGGAGGTACGAGCGAGATGCTGCTTGTTTCTCCGGATAGTGAGAGGGCTTTTAGCGTTGAAATAATAGGTGAAACTCTTGACCTCAATTGCGGACAGGCTGTTGACAGGGTCGGAGTAATGATGGGTTTGTCTTTCCCTTGCGGTAAGGAACTTGAAGCACTTGCGCTGAAAAGCACTGAAAAGTATAACCCGAAAATATGTGTGAAAGGCGGAAACTGCAGCCTTTCCGGTGTTGAAAATCAGTGCAAAAAAATGCTTGAAAACGGTGAAGCAAAAGAGAATGTTGCAAGGTATTGCCTTGATTTTATCTGCAAAACGCTTGAGAAAATGACAGAATATGCTCTTGATAGATACGGTAATCTTCCTTTGCTTTTTGCAGGCGGAGTAATGTCGAATTCCATTATACGCAGCAGAATTCAGAGCAGATTCGGTGCAAGTTTTGCGCAGCCCGAATTTTCGTGCGACAATGCGGCAGGTGTGGCAATTCTCGCTGAGGAGGCGGCTAATGAGTAACGGTGTTGTATTAAGCGTCAGCCAACTTAACCGATATGTTAAGTCGATAATTGAGCAGGATATGAACCTGCAAACTGTTTTTGTTCAGGGTGAAATTTCAAATTTTACAAACCACTACAAAACAGGTCATTTTTATATGACAATCAAAGATGAATTTTCATCAATAAAGGCGGTTATGTTCAAATCCGCCAATATGCGTCTTAAATTTATGCCTGAAAATGCAATGAGTGTTATTGTCAGAGGCAGGGTTGCTGTTTTTGAAAGAGACGGTCAGTACCAACTCTATATTGATGACATGCAGCCTGACGGTACAGGTGCTCTGAGTCTTGCTTTTGAGCAACTTAAGGCTAAACTTGCAAAAGAAGGTCTTTTTGATTCTGACAGAAAAAAAGCAATTCCCGCTTATCCGCAGAGAGTCGGTGTTGTAACATCACCTACCGGTGCGGCGGTCAGAGATATAATAAATGTTATTTCACGCCGATTCCCTTTGGCGGAGATTGTTCTTTGTCCCGTTGCCGTTCAAGGCGAATATGCTGCACCTCAGATAAAAGCGGCGATTGAACTTTTTAATGCCGAAAATGCGGCGGATGTGCTTATTGTAGGCAGAGGCGGCGGCTCGGTTGAAGAACTATGGGCTTTCAATGAAGAAATTGTTGCAAGAGCGGTTGCGGCGAGCGATATTCCCGTGATTTCTGCCGTAGGGCATGAAACCGATTTTACGATCTGCGATTTTGTTGCGGATTTAAGAGCGCCTACACCCTCGGCGGCGGCGGAACTTGCAGTGCCGGACTGTTTTCAGCAGCGTGAAATGCTTTCAGCATTTTCAAGGCGAATCGGTTCTGCAATATATGATAAGATAGGCAGTGAGAGGGCGACGGTTGAACTGCGCAAGGCGGCACTTCAGAGGCTAAGCCCTCAGAATTATATTGATAACCTCCGTGTCAGATGTGACAGAGCAGTTATGGCTATGGATGCTTCCGTAAGCCGCGAAATGTCACTTAAAACAAAGAATTTCTCGTCTCTCTGTGCAAAAATTGATGCCATGAGTCCGCTCAAAATTCTTGCAAGGGGTTATGGCGTGGCAAGTAAAAACGGCAAAATAATATCAGATGTAAACACCATAAAAAAGGGAGATTCGATTAACCTCAGGCTCAGTAACGGTGATATCGAATGCGAAGTAACGGAAATAAGAGGTTGCTGAAAATGGAAAAGATAAATTATGAAAAAGCCGTTGCAAGGCTTGAAGAGATAACGGATAAACTTGAAAACGGCAATCTTCCTTTGGAAGAAATGATGAAACTTTATGAGGAGGGCACTGCACTTGCGGCTAAATGCTCGAAAATGCTTGATGCGGCTCAACTTAAAATAACGGAACTTTCGGCAGGAAAGGCGAAAAACGATGATTGATTTTGATAAAATCTGCAGAGATTATGTCAGCAAAATAAATGAGGCGGCGGCCCATTATGTATCTTCTTCTGCGTTTGAGGGCAGGGAATCATACGGCCTTGATGTTATGCTTGATGCCATGGGATATTCTCTCGGCAACGGCGGCAAGCGCATAAGACCGATGCTCACCTTGGAATTCTGCCGTGTATGCGGCGGAGATTACAAATCAGCAATTCCTTTTGCGATAGGCGTTGAGATGATTCATACCTATTCGCTTATCCATGATGATTTGCCCTGTATGGATAATGACGATATGCGCAGAGGCAAACCGTCAAGCCATAAAGTTTACGGTGAGGCAAATGCTCTTCTTGCAGGCGACGGACTTCTGACACTCGCTTTTGAAACAGTTCTTTCGGCTGATATTGATGCAGGTAAAAAAGCGATGGCTGCGCTTGAACTTGCAAAAGCGGCAGGTGCATCTGGCATGATAGGCGGTCAGGTTATGGACCTTGCCAATGAAGAGAAGGCGGCAACGCTTGATGAAATCATGCAGACCGAAAGTCTGAAAACAGGCAAACTTATAAAAGTTGCCGCAGTTATGGGATGTATTGCGGCAGGGGCAAGTGAAACTCAAATTAAAGCGGCGGAAAAATATTGTGAAAATATCGGGCTTGCATTCCAGATTGTTGACGATATGCTTGATGTAACAAGCGATGAAGCAACTCTCGGTAAACCTATAGGAAGTGACAGTGAAAACGGCAAGTCTACCTTTGTTACACTTCTCGGTCTTGATGAATCGGCATGTTATGCCCATGAATTGACTGAACAGGCAAAGGCTGCACTTGATATTTTCGGCAGTGAAGGAGAATTCCTTTCGGTGCTTGCGGACAGGCTATCCGAAAGAAAAAATTAATTATGAACAATGAAGTTTCAATACTTGAAAATATAAATAATCCCTCGGATATTAAAAATCTGAGCGAAACTGAACTTGAAAATCTGTGTTCGGAAATACGCAAAACACTTGTTGATACAGTTGCATCAACAGGCGGTCACCTTGCGTCAAATCTCGGCACGGTTGAGTTGACCGTTGCTCTTCATAAATCTTTCAATTCACCTGATGACAAAATTGTTTGGGATGTTGGTCACCAGGCTTATGCTCATAAGTTGCTCACGGGCAGATATCCTTCTTTTTCAACACTGAGAACCGAAGGCGGTGTATCGGGCTTTGTCCGTCCCGATGAAAGCGAGCATGACAGTTTTTATGAAGGTCATGCAGGTGTTTCTGTCTCTCAGGCGGCAGGTATTGCCGCTGCTAATGCAGTAAAAGGATCAAAGAACTATGCTGTTGCAGTTATAGGTGACGGTTCTTTCGGCAACGGAATGGTTTATGAAGCGCTGAATCACGCAGGCTCAACAAAAACAAGGCTCATTGTTATTCTGAATGATAATGAGATGTCTATTTCTGAGAATGTCGGTGCTATGGCGAGATATCTTGCTGCTGTGCGTGCAAAGCCCGAATATTACCGATTTAAGGCAGGTACGGAGAAAACGCTCAGACGTATTCCGCTTGTCGGCAAGTCTTTGTCAAACCATATATTCAAACTCAAAACAACACTTAAGAATATTATCTATTCCAGTTCGTTTTTTGAGGATTTGGGATTCAAATATATCGGTCCCATTGACGGCCATAACATCAGCAGTCTTTGCGAAGCAATGAACAGCGCAAAGATGGTTTCCGTACCAGTTGTAATCCATATCAATACCGTAAAGGGCAGGGGATATGATTTTGCGGAAACTGCACCCGAAAAGTTCCACGGTATTTCCAAATTCGATATTAATACAGGTGAGCCGCTTTCGTCCGGTGACAGTTTTTCGGTACACTTCGGCAAAACACTTGGCGAATTTGCATCAAAGGACAGGCGTATCTGTGCCATAACCGCAGCAATGGCTTTGGGCACGGGGCTTGAAGAATTTTCCAAGAATTACTCTGAACGCTTTTATGATGTAGGCATTGCGGAGGAGCATGCGGTAACTTTTGCAAGCGGTTTATCTGCAGGCGGAATGATTCCTGTTTTTGCGGTTTATTCAACTTTTCTTCAAAGGTGTTCCGACCAACTGATCCATGACGGTGCGCTTCAACGCAAAAAAATGGTTATAGCGGTTGACAGAGCGGGATTTGTCGGTGAGGACGGAGAAACTCATCAGGGTCTTTTTGATGTGTCGCTGACTCAAAGTCTGCCTAACACAACCGTCTATTCGCCGTCAACTTATAATGAACTTTCCAAAGCAATGTATAACGCATTTTATAAGGACGAAAACCTTGTTGTTATCCGCTATCCGAGGGGCAGTATGCCTGATGTAGGTGATTTCAATAATACAAGCGGTGCGGATTATGAAGTTATCGGTAATGCAGATGCCGATATTGCAATTGTCACTTACGGCAGGCTTTATTTTAATGCTGTCAAAGCGATTCATATGCTTTACGAAAAAGGTCTTAATGTAAAAATTATCAAAATCCATAAAATTAAGCCAATGCCGCAGGGTGTTTCAGAAGAAGCATCAAAATGTAAAAGCATTTTCTTTTTTGAAGAGGGTATGCGTTCGGGCGGTACAGGCGAAGCACTTGCTGCCCGTTTGCTTGAAAACGGTTATCAGGGAAAATTTTCATTAACTGCAGTTGAAGATGAGTTCGTGAGCCACGCAAGCGTTCCGAAACTTATGGAAAAATATTCTCTGAGTGCAGAAAAAATGAGCCAAAAGATATTGAATGAGGTTATGCGATGAGCGAAAAATTACGGCTTGATGTCGCCGTTTATGAGAGAGGCTTTGCTGAAACAAGAGAAAAGGCAAAAGCAATGATAATGGCAGGCAGCGTTTATCTCAACGGTCAGAAAGCGCTCAAGGGCGGCGTGAATATAAAAGAAACCGATGTGATTGAAGTCAGGGGTGCGGTTAATCCTTTTGTCAGCAGAGGCGGTCTTAAACTCGATAAGGCTGTCAGAAGTTTCGGGCTTGACCTTTCTGATTGCGTGTGTATGGATATCGGCGCTTCAACAGGAGGTTTTACAGACTGTATGCTCACAAACGGAGCAAAAAAGGTTTATGCAATTGATGTGGGTTACGGTCAACTTGCATGGAAACTCCGCTGTGATGAAAGAGTTGTTAATCTTGAAAGAACAAATTTCAGATATGTCACAAGGGAGCAGGTGCCTGATGAAGTTGATTTTGCATCTGTTGATGTATCTTTTATTTCCCTTAAACTTATTTTGCCTGTTATGCACACTTTGCTTAAAAACGGCGGAAGGTCGGTTTGCCTTATAAAACCGCAGTTTGAAGCAGGTAAAGAGAACATAGGAAAAAAGGGCGTTGTCAGAGATAAGAGTGTTCACGAAAATGTTGTTGAGAACATAACGTTGTTTGCATCTGAAAACGGCTTCAAAGTTCTTGGCGTTGATTTTTCACCGATCAAAGGGCCTGAGGGCAACATTGAGTACCTTATGTATATTGAAAAAACCGATAACGGCGAAATGCTCTGGGAAGGTTCTGTTTCGGAACTTGTTGAGCGTTCGCACGAAAATCTGGATAAATAAAGAGGGTAAAATTTATGAAAATTACTCTTGTTCCCAATCTTACCCGTTCCGAGGCTGCAGGGGTCACGGCAGGAATTTGCAGCAGTTTAAAAAAACTCGGTGCAGAATTCTGCTTTTCCGCCGAACATAAATCGGAATTTGAATTTACCGGAGCAAAATTCTTGCCTGAAGAAGATGCTCTTGACGGATGTGATGCCGTTATTGCGGTTGGCGGCGACGGTTCAATTATCCATGCCGCTAAACTTGCTGCAGTCAGACATAAACCGATTCTCGGCGTTAATGCAGGAAGGCTTGCTTTTATGGCAGGGCTTGAAGATAACGAACTTCACCTGCTTTCAAGGCTTATAGAGGGTGATTATTCTCTTGATAAACGCCTTATGCTTAAAACAAAAATAATGAAGGGCAGTGAAGTTATTGACAGCGACTATTGCGTCAATGACTGCCTTATCACAAATGAAGAAAAGCAGAGAATGACGGCGATTGATGTTTCACTCAATTCCAGCCGTTTTAACAGTTATCTGTGTGACGGTGTGCTGATTTCAACTCCGACGGGTTCAACGGCTTACTCTCTTTCGGCAGGAGGCCCTGTTGTTGACCCTGAACTTGAAAGTATTCTTTTAACACCGCTGTGTCCTCATTCGCTTGTTGACCGCTCGCTGATTTTCAGACCCGATGCGGTACTGACGGTTAACTCTGCGGAAGAACAGACTCTTTGCATTTCCGCAGACGGCGTTCAGCCTGTCACGATTGAGAAAGGCTGTCATGCAGAAATATCAAGAGCGGAATTCACGGCAAACTTTATCAGAATAAAGTCGGATAATTTTATCGACATTTTATATAAGAAACTCGCGCAAAGAAGATAAAACTTAAGGAGTGTAAATTGTGAAAAAGAAAAGACATGAGGCTATAATCAGACTTATTGAACAGCATTGCCTCTCAACTCAGACAGACCTTCTCGAAATGCTTAAAAGCGAGGGCTTTGACACAACTCAGGCAACTATTTCAAGAGATATCAAGGATTTAAGGCTCATCAAAAAAGTTGATGAGATGGGCAGAAGCCGCTATGCGGTTGATAACGGTGACTCAGGCGAACTTCTCGGCAAATACAGAAGTATTTTCAGCCATTCCGTAATTTCTGCCGACTATGCAGGTAATACAGTTGTTATCCGCTGCTATACCGGCATGGCTCAGGCTGCGTGTGCGGCACTTGATTCAATGCACTGGGAGGGTCTTGTAGGCACTCTTGCCGGTGATGACACCATTTTTGCACTTTGCAGAACTCCGGAACTTGCAGGCAGCATGAAAGATGCAATTGCCGAACTTGTTGACTGAATTCCTGAAAGGAAAGATTTTTAGTTATGCTTATCGATTTAAAAATCGAGAATATTGCCGTTATTGAGAGTGCTGAGATTGAATTTGACTCAGGGCTTAATGTTATGACGGGTGAAACGGGCGCAGGTAAATCCATTGTTATTGATGCGATTAACGCTGTGCTTGGTGAGCGTACGTCAAGGGAACTTATACGTTCGGGTGCAGAGAGCGCAAGAGTGTATGCTTCGTTTGCTGATATCAGTGATGAAACCGAGCGTGTTCTTGATGAAATGGGTATTGAAAAAATGCCTGATAAAACTCTTGTGCTCAGCCGTTCGATAAATTCTGCAGGCAAAAATGCTTGCCGTATAAACGGCTGCCCTGCAACGGTTTCCGCCCTTAAAGAAATAGGTTCGGGTCTTATAAATATTCACGGTCAGCACGACAGTCAGGCACTTCTTTCGCCCGATAAGCACTGCGGATTTATCGATTTGCTTGCGGAAAATTTCGATTTGCGCAGCAAATATAAGCAGGTTTTCTCAAATCTTGTTGCTGTTAAAAAAGAACTTGAATCGCTTTATGACAGCAGGGATGAAAAGGCGGCAAGGCTTGATTATCTCAATTTTCAGATAAATGAAATTGAGCAGGCGAATGTCCGTGAGGGAGAAAGAGAAGAACTTTCCAAAGAAAAAGAACTTCTGCAACACAGCGGAAAGGTTATAAAATCGCTTGAAAAGGCGTATTCAGCGCTTAAGGCGGAGAACGGAATTCTCTCGGGTATCGAAGATTGCGCCCACGAACTTGAAACTGCTTCAAAATATTTTCAGAATGCGGAAGGCTGCGCCAAAGGGGTCAGAGGCATTGCATATGAACTTGCAGATTTTACCGCTGAAATACGCTCGCTTACCGAAGGCTTTGATTACAGCCCCGAAAGGCTCTCGCAAATCAATGAAAGGCTCGATTTTCTTTACCGTCTTTCCATGAAATACGGTGCTACGGAAACCGAGATTCTTGCAACGCTCGAAAAGGCAGTTGCCGAAAGAAACGAAATTGAGATTTCTGACGAGAGAATATCCGAACTTGAAGAAAAACTTTATGCTCTTTCGGATGAAATAAAAGTTCTGTCTGCCAAACTTACCGACAGCCGTATGAAAGCGGCAAGAGATTTTGAAAAAAGCGTTAAGGCGGAACTTGAATTTCTTGATATGCCTAAAGTAACATTTGTTGTTGACCGCAAGCAAACCGCACTTACATCAAGAGGTGCGGATGCAATAGAGTTTCTTATCAGTGCAAACCCCGGTCAGGAGCCCAGACCAATTGCAAAGATTGCATCGGGCGGTGAACTTTCAAGAATTATGCTTGCAATCAAAAATGTTCTTTCTGATAAAGATGAAATTGCAACGCTTATTTTTGATGAGATTGATACTGGTGTCAGCGGTTCGGCTGCCGAGAAAATTGCGCTCAAACTTCATCAGGTTTCTAAGGGCAGGCAGGTTATCTGCGTTACTCATCTTGCCCGTATTGCCGCTCAGGCAGACAGGCACATGAAAATAGAAAAATCCGTTGATAAAAATAAAACATACACCAAAATTGATACACTTGATTTTGACGGCAGAGCCGCCGAAATTGCAAGGATAACCGCAGGCGGCAGTGTTACCGCTTTGCAACTTGAAACAGCAAAAGAGATGTTAACCAACGCAAGGAGGATGTAAAGGTGAAAATCGGAGTATGTGTTGGAACAGATATAGAAAAAATGAAACTTATCAAATCGCTCGGCTATGATTATGCCGAGAGTCACTGTCAGCAGATAGCCTCAAAAACCGTTGAGGATCTTGATGCAATGAAAGCAACAGGTTTGCCAGTTGTTGCGGCAAACTGTTTTATCGGTTTGCGTGTTGTCGGTGAAGAAAAAGATGGTGAAAAGATAACTGAGTATCTTGAAAGGCTTTTCAAAAACGCATCTTATCTCGGCCTTAAATATCTTGTTTTCGGTTCATCCGGTGCAAGAAGAATTCCTGAAGGAATGAGCATTGAAGAAGGCAGAGCGGAAATAGTTGATTTTCTCAAAAATTATGTTGTTCCTCAGGCGGAAAAGTATAATTTGCCCGTTGCCATTGAACCTCTCAGACCTCAGGAATGCAACGCAATCAATACGATTGATGATGGCGTTGAAATCGCAAAAAAAGTTGATTCACCATATGTAAAAGTGCTTGCTGATGTTGCCCATATGTTCTATCAGAATGAAGAAATGGACAAACTTCTCAAGTATAAGGGCTGGATTATCCATGCGCATACATCCAATCCCAATCCTGCACCTCCGCTTGACTGCAAACGCATTTATCCAAAAGCAGGTGATGAATTCAGCCAGTATGATTTTATAGCGCCTTTGAAGGCAATCGGAGTTGAGCATTGCTCTGTTGAAGCAGATGTGATTGATTTCCCCGAAGACGCAGCCGCGGCATACGAAGTGCTCAAAATTCTCAGATGAGGTGACTGCGTTGAAACTTACCGATAAAGATATAGTTCTGTTTTCAGGCGATTCAATAACCGACGGAAACAGAGTCAAACGCATGGATTTAAACCATATCATGGGTCACGGCTATCAGTTTATTGTTTCTGCAAAACTTGCGCTTGATAATTCGGATACGATGCCGAAATTCGTCAACAAGGGTTATTCAGGTTATAGAATGGGTCAGTTGCTTGAAAAATGGCAGGAAGATGTAATTGATAACAAGCCTACCGTTCTGAGCATCCTTGCAGGTGTTAATGACGGTCACTCAGGCTATCTTGAAGGCATTACCGTTGACGAAACGGTTGAGAGATACAGAAAGAATCTTGAAGACGCAATTGCTTTGACAAAAGAAAAACTCGGCAATATAAAGATTATTGTTTGTGAGCCGTTCTATTTTAATATACCTGCGGATGTTTATAATAACAGGCGGATTCCACATCCTGAATGCGAGGAAAGTGTACCTTCTTTCGGCCCTGAAACCGATGTTAATCACATAGAATACCGCAAAGAGGCAACGGAGAAAATCCGTATTGCAGCAAGAGCGGTTGCTGAAGAAAACGGCTGTGTGTTTGTTCCTTTGTATGACAGGTTTAAAGAAGAAGCCGAAAAATCCCGTGTTGAATATTTGATATGGGACGGAACGCATCCTACCGTGGCAGGTCATATGCTTATTGCCGAAGAATGGCTTAAAGCACTTGACAAAGAGTGATTTTATTTTTATAATGTATTATATATTTAATGGCAGTGACGGGAAGGAGTAACCGTAATTTCTGTTTCAGAGAGTCTCCGGCAGGTGAAAGGGGATAACGGAAAGCGTGTGAAATACATCCCTGAGCCGCTTTGCTGAAAATTGCAGTAGGCAAAAGCCGGGTGCGCCCGTTAAAGCGTAAGGGTTTTATATAAACCCGCAGAGGAGTTTGCCGTGAGGCAGGCTCAAATTAGAGGTGGTACCGCGATAATTCGCCCTCTGTCAGCAATGGCAGAGGGTTATTTTTATTTTATAAATAATACCGAAAGGAATGTTTAATATGCAGATTTATGAAGAACTTGTTGCAAGAGGTCTTATTGCACAGGTAACAGATGAAAAGGAAATCAGAGATCTTATCAACAACGGCAAAGCAGTTTTTTATATCGGCTTTGACCCCACGGCAGACAGCCTCCATGTAGGTCACTTTATGGCTCTTTGCCTTATGAAACGCCTTCAGATGGCAGGCAACAGACCAATTGCCCTTCTCGGCGGCGGTACAGGCATGATCGGCGATCCTTCAGGCAGAAGCGACCTTCGTCAGGTGCTTACTAAAGAAACGATTGAACACAATGTTGAATGCTTCAAAAAGCAGATGAGCCGTTTCATTGAGTTCGGCGAGGGCAAAGCGATGATGATTAACAACGCTGATTGGCTTCTTGATCTCAACTATGTTGATGTTCTGCGTGAAGTCGGTGCTTGCTTCTCGGTTAACAACATGCTCCGTGCAGAGTGCTATAAGCAGAGAATGGAAAAAGGACTCAGTTTCCTTGAGTTCAACTATATGATAATGCAGAGTTATGACTTCTATCATCTTTTCAAGGAATACGGCTGTAACATGCAGTTCGGCGGCGATGACCAGTGGTCAAACATGCTTGGCGGCACGGAACTTATCCGTAAAAAACTCGGCAAGGATGCTTATGCAATGACTATTACTCTTCTGCTCAACTCAGAGGGCAAGAAGATGGGTAAAACAGCATCAGGTGCAGTTTGGCTTGATCCTGAAAAGACATCGCCCTATGAGTTCTATCAGTATTGGCGCAATGTTGCCGATGACGATGTTCTCAAATGCATCCGTATGCTTACTTTCCTTCCGCTTGAAGAGATTGATGCAATGGATTCATGGGAAGGCAGCCAACTTAACACAGCAAAGGAAATCCTTGCTTTTGAACTTACAAAACTTGTTCACGGTGAAGAAGAAGCAGCGAAGGCTCAGGCTGCAGCAAAGGCAATTTTCAGCGGCGCAGCAGACCTTGACAACATGCCTTCAACCGCTCTTTCCGATGCTGATTTTACAGACGGTTCAATTGATATCCTTGATATCCTCATGAAGGCTGAAATTACAAAGTCAAGAGGTGAGGGCAGAAGACTTGTTCAGCAGGGCGGCATATCCGTTGACGATGCAAAGGTTACGGATTTCACAATGAGTTTCACTCAGGCTGCTCTCAAAGAAAAGCCCATTGTTGTTAAGAAGGGTAAGAAAATTTTCCATAAAATCGAGGCATAAAAATGATTAAATCTGAAGACAGATACGCGGTTTTTCTTGATATTGACGGCACTTTGCTTGCGGATAGTTTTATTATTCCGCAGAGAAATATTGATGCACTGAACGCCGCAAGGGAAAAGGGTCATTTGGTATTTATCAATACGGGCCGTTCATGGGGTAATATTCCGCCCGTTCTTATGGAACAGATTGAAAAATTTGACGGCATCATAGCGGGCAGCGGCGCAATGATTTCAATGAACGGCAAAACTGTTTTCAGCCGGTATATGTCAAAGAATTTATGTTGCAGGCTGGCAGAATATTTTCTCAGCAATACCGAGTATTGGTGTATGTTTGAAGGGTTAAAAAACATATATATGATTGAAAACTCTGACAGAGCGCGTGCGGATTACCAGATAGCCGTTACAAGCGTTGCGGATATGGAAAAAATCTGCGGAAACGATGAAATTCAGGTTGTTGCAATGGGTGTTGAAGCGCCGAAAGATTTTATTGAAAAATTCAAAGACAAAATAACCGTTTTTCAGTTTGAGCGGTATGCAGACTGCGTTGTTAAAGGACTTAATAAGGCTAAAGGCATTGAAAAAGTGCTTGAACTGACGGGAATAAAAAAAGAAAACACTATCGCAATCGGTGACAGCAATAATGATATGGATATGATTAAGTTTGCCGGTATCGGCGTTGCAATGGCTAATTCACAGCAGAGCATTCTTGACATTGCCGATTATGTTACCGATACAAACCGTAACTGCGGCGTTGCCAAAGCGATAGAAAAGTTCTTACTGTAAAAATAAGGAGTGAGGATTTATGAAGAAATCGGTTAAGGCGGTTATAGGTACTGCTCTTGGTGCCAGTGCTGTTGCTCTTGCGGCAGGTGAAGTTATGTATCACAGTGTTCTTAATATGGATCTTCAGCGCCGATTTGCCAAAATGAAATTCTTCCGCAACGAGGAAGAAGAGAAATTCTGGGCTGAATGCGAAACTTATCAGGACGGATTAAAATGGTATAAAGACATTGAACCCGAAATTCTTACGATTTATTCAAGAATTGGCAGAGATATGCGAGCAGATTTTATTCCTGCTGAAAGTCAGAGTGATAAATGGGCTGTTGTTATTCACGGTTACTCTGCTGATACGGCAGTAATGTCACACTATGCGTGGAAATACCATGCAACGGGCTATAATGTTATACTTCCTCATATGGTAGGGCATGATTCCGATACCGTCAGATATTGCTCAATGGGATATTATGACAAACTTGTGATTGTGGATTGGATAAACTATATTGTAAATCTCAATCCCGATGCTAAAATACTTATGCACGGTGTTTCGATGGGCAGCGCAACAACGATGCTTGTAACCGGTGAGGAAATACCGGCAAATGTTGTGTGTGCAATTGCAGACTGCGGATATACAAGTTGCTGGGATGAATATAAATATCAGGCAAAACAGATGTTTCATCTGCCTGCTTTTCCGGTTCTTTATTCCGCAAATGCTGCTTCAAAACGCCGTAAGAATTTTGATTTTAAGCAGTGTGCTCCCATAGATGCGGTTAAACGTTCAAAAACACCGACCCTGTTTATTCACGGAGCGGATGATGATTTTGTTCCATATCACATGATGCAGCCGCTTTATGACAGTTGTGCGGCATCTGATAAGCAGATGCTTACAGTTCCGGGTTCATTCCATGCAAACGCCGCGTTTGCGGATAATGAACTTTATTGGAACACAGTGACTGATTTTGCTGCAAAATATTTTTAATAAAAACAATTTGCCTTAAGATGAAAACCCGGAGTGCACGGCACTCCGGGTTTGGTTTTTGTTTATTGAGCGTTATACATAAGTATAATTGCTTTTTCACCTTCAGGAAGATTAAGTGTTATACCGCTGTTCATAAGTTCTTCGCCGGTGAGGTTATAAACCGTTTCAGGATAGTCTGTGTCATAAACACTGTAGGCTGCAGACGGAACAAGTCCGTTTAATTTAACGGTATATTCGCTGTCTTTAACATCCGCTCTTTTGTATATGAGTGCGGTTCCTGAAAGTGCATCATAGGACGAATACTGCATTGCATGCATCTTATCCTTGTCAAAACTTCCGAAATCGAGAGGATAGTAGTTGCCTGCCATCATTTCTCGCTGCTCTTTATGGAAACTGAAATCGGCGTGAGTGTTTGAGTAAAAATCCATGAGCATCAAGGGCATTATAGCGCTTCTTGCTGAATATTCGTCCAACATGTAAAGATTAGCACCTGTTATAGGAAGCCAGAATGAAATTCCGTATGTATGTGATTGCGTTGCCTCAAAGAAATCCGTATGAAGTGAACAGTTATAATCGCTTCTCCAAAAAGCAATGCTGCGATAGGTCATTTCAAGGTCGAGCCTCTTACCGCCCGAAGCGCAGTTGTCGATTATAAGTCCTTCAATATTTTCACAAAGATAATCAAGATATCTGTAAAGATTTGTTATATAATGATTTTCGCATATGCCTGTTCTTCCGCCGTAGAATTCATTATCAGCCCTCTGCCAATATTCCATAGGTGCAAAGTTGAAATCCTGACGGTAAACAGTAATACCGTTTTCCTTCATTGAATTGAGCAGATATTCGCAATAAAATTTAAAGGCATCTTCATTTGCAAGATTCCACATGATGTTATCGCTGTCGCCGTATATCAGCCATTCTTCATGCTGAGAACCGATATTATGGAACTCTGTGCCGGGATAAACTCTTTCTGGTTCATACCAAAGAACATGGCCGAGGCCTTTCTTAGCGGCATATCCCGATAATTCTGATATACCGTTATCATATCTTGATGTGTCAACCGTCCAGTTGCCGACACCGTCGTGCCAGCCCGAGTTATATTTATACCAGCCGGCATCCATCCAGAAAGCATCGGTCTGAGCATAAACAGAGTCATCAATGCCGTCAAGAATTTCAATGATCTCATCGGAAGTTTTTGTTGACATAGGGCCTGCAATTTCCATAACAGTGTAACTGTTTTGAGTTACATTTTCGGGATATACGCTGTCCATAATCCACTTTCTGAAAAGGTTAAAGCCCTTAAGGGGATTAGTGTTTTCATAAAAACTGATTGAAACAAGCGGTGAACGGACCTCTTCGCCTGCAAGCAGGTATGCTTCAAAATGTTCCTGTTTAACGGATATATCCGTTGCTCCGTTTGATTCAGATAAACCTGCTGCCCACTGACCGGTCCAGCCGATGCCGAGAATCATGCCGTGATTTTCTCCGCTGATATTAAAATAGGGCAGATATGTTTCGGTAGGTTTGCCGTCAGCGCCTGAAAACTTTTTTTCAATAAAGGATAAATCCTTTTTAATAAGCGAAAAGTCGCTTGCGGCAGTGTCGCTTCCCATTGAATAATAAAGGTCTGCTTTACCGGTTGCAAAAGATGAATCAAGCGCATAGAAATCGCTTATAATTTCGGAATCGGTTGTTCCTGTATTTTTGATGTAAACAGTCCATTGGCATGTTGCATTATCTGCAAAATGGGTTAATTCAACCGTTACACTAAGACCTTTTGATTCGTTTGACAGAACAAGATATTCTGTTTTGCCGCCTTTATAAACGTTTCCGGAGTAAATATCCGGAGTATATTCAAAACTTTTTTCCCAGTCGGCAGGATTGAATTCTTCCCCGTCAACTTTGAAAGTAAAGGGGTATTCACAGTTTTCAGCAAAGAAATTATCTTCAAACCATTCTTCGCAAAGAGTTTTTTCTGAATCGGTGATGTTCATTTCATCTGCGTTCATGGTGTCAAAGTGAATATCCTTTTTGTATGAAAGCGCCTTGATGTTTTCCTCGTTAATCACACATAATCCACCGCATGAAATAACAAAATAAACAATCGCTAAAATAATGTTTAATATTTTATGTTTGTTTTTTACTCTTAAAATATAAGTGATAAGAAGGAGAATTGCGGATAAAACGAAGGTAACGGTAAAAGTATTAATAACAACATCATCGTTATTCATACAATCCGGGTTGATTTTTGCGTTGATGCCCCAAATCAAGCCTTGAAACAAAGCATTACCGGCTAAAAACGCAACAAGTTTTTTTATCCAACCTGCATTTTTAAATATGGTCTGAGTGAAGAGGAGTAAGAACCAACCCAGAGCCGAACCTGCAAGAACGGTATACAGATGAATGTCTGAACCGCTTTCTTTTCCGTAGAATATGTACCACAGAGAGTATGCTGCATAAATCATCAGTCCCAGAAACACCGTGGTGACAGCACTTTCGATGATACTTTTATTTTTTTTCATAATTAATCACCGCCCAAATATACTGTGATTTTCATTATATCATTTTTTATGGAAATTACAACCGTATTCTTTAGTGATACTCCCTTAATAAATTATTTGTGGATTTTTCGAATCCGACTTATTCTACGGGAATGAAAACTCCTTATATAAGATTTTTAAGGATGACGGTTATAAAAATTATTTGTTTTCAGAAAAAGAACTGAATTTAAATTGTTTTCTCTTTTTTACGGTGATTTGAGAGAAGTAAATCTGAATGTCATATATCTGAATTCTGTTATAATAAAAATGTTGCCTATGAAATATTTATCTGTTATAATTTACATATGAAACCGATGTCAAGAGGAGTGCTTTTATGAAAACTGTTTTGGAATCTCCGTTAACAATACATAACAAAACAATAAAAAACCGAATTGTATTTCATCCTATGGAAGGGTGTGACGGCACTTTTGACGGAGCGGTTGATGAACTTACCCGCAGAAGATATATGAGGTTTGCCGAGAGCGGAGCAGGAATAATATGGTTTGAAGCGACTGCTGTTTCGGCTGAAGGCAGAGCAAATCCAAGGCAGTTGTTTCTGAACGAAAATACAAAGGAGTCATTTAAATCTGTTGTTGATGATATTAAAAAAACTGCGTTAGAGAAAACAGGGTTTGAACCGATAATAATTGTTCAACTTACACACAGCGGAAGATTCAGCAAGCCTGACGGTACTCCCAAACCTATAGTTGCCTACCGCAATTCTCATTGGGAAATCGGCAAAGAAAATCAGCCGTATGTAATTGCTTCGGATGATTATTGCAAAACTCTGCCGAAAAAATATTATGAGGCAGCAAAACTTGCACAAGAAGTCGGATTTGACGGAATTGATGTTAAGTGCTGCCACGGATATCTGTTCAATGAGTTTTTGAGTGCAAAAGAGCGTGAAGGAATTTACGGCGGCAGTCTTGAAAACAGAACAAGGCTTTATTTTGAATGCATTGATGCAGCAAAAAAAGCGATAAGTGAAGATATGTTTGTTACAACCAGGCTTAATGCCTGCGACTGTTTTCCGTATCCTTACGGTTACGGTGTGGATGAAAATAATAATATTGACCTGTCCGAAACAAAATTAATCATAAAATCTCTTTATGAAAAAGGGATAAGACTGATAAATCTTACGTTGGGAAATCCCTACCTGATCCCGCATATCAACCGTCCGTGTATAAATGCACCTGAAGACGGTGAAATCGGAATTAAAAGAATTTACGATGTTACCAAAGAACTGAAGGCTGAGTTTGAGGATGTTTATTTTATTGCTTCAGGTTTAACATATCCTGGCGAAAACGCAATGAAACATGCGGAAAAAATTATTAATGAAGGAGTTGCGGATTTTGCCGGATTCGGAAGGATGACCTTTGCTTATCCTGGTTTTTACAAAGATTATCTTAAATACGGTGTGTTGAATAAAAGCAAACTTTGCCTCAAATGCAGTAAGTGTTCTCAACTTATGCGTGCCGGAACGGTTGCAGGCTGTCCGATAAGGGACTCAGAGGTGTATATGCCCTATTATCAAAAATTTGTTTCGTGTAAATAAGGAGCGGATAAAATGACTGCAGTAATAACAGGCGGAAGCAGAGGAATAGGTCTTGGAATAGCCAAAGAACTTTTGAAAAACGGTTTTACCGTTGTCCTTTCTGCAAGAAACGAAGGCACAGAGATTAAAAGATTAAAAAATGAATATTGTGACAGAGTGTACTTTGTTCCTTGCGATATTTCCAATATCAATGATATTGAAAAACTTGTTTTTTATGTTAAGGAAAAATTCGGCAAAATTTCTTTGCTTGTCAATAATGCAGGCATTGCTCCGAAAGAGAGAAAAGATATTCTGGAATTAATGCCTGAAGATTTTGATTATGTAACGGATATAAATTTAAAAGGAACTTTTTTTGTTACGCAGAAATTTGTTCCGTTGCTTAAAGAAAACGGTAAATCAAGAATTGTAAATATTTCGTCGATGTCCGCATATACAGCCTCACTGAACAGAGGTGAATACTGTATCTCCAAAGCCGGTATTTCAATGATTACCAAACTCTATGCGGCTCGTCTTGCGGAATACGGTATAAGTGTTATCGAGATAAGACCGGGCATCATTGAAACGGATATGACTGCGAAGGTTAAAGAAAAATATGAAAATATGATAAATGAAGGGCTTACACCAATTAAAAGAATGGGTAAACCTGAAGATATCGGAAAATGTGTTGCATCAATTGCAAAAGGCGATTTTGATTTTTGCACCGGTACGGTTATTGACTGTGACGGCGGATTTAATGTGAGATGCTTATGAGAAAAATATATGACGCAATAATAATCGGAAGCGGAGCGGCTGCATACAGTGTTGCCGACTGGCTTTATAAAGAGAATGTGACCGATATTGCAATTATAGCAGAAAACAGGCTAAGCGGTACATCACGAAACACAGGCAGCGATAAGCAAACGTATTATAAAATGTCTATGGACGGATTCACACATGACAGCCCTTATAAGATGGCGCAGGATATTTTTTCTGCAGGATGCTGCGACGGTGAGAAGATGTATCTTCAATCGGTTAACAGTGTAAAGTGTTTTTTAAGGCTGTGTGATTACGGCGTGGGTTTTCCTCAGGACGAATTCGGAGGGTTTCCGGGTTACAAAACTGACCACGACAATACCGTAAGAGCAACTTCGATAGGTCCTTTAACTTCAAAAGTTATGACTGAAAAACTTGAAAAAGTTGTGCTTGATAAGAATGATACGCCTCTCTTTGATAACAGACAGGTTGTTGAAATCCTGAAAGAAGGCAGCAGAGCAATTGGCATTGCTGCATTAAACACCAAAACAAACAATTTTGAGGTTTTCTACGCTAAAAATATTATTTGTGCCACAGGTGCACCGGCTTGTATTTATGAGAATTCGGTTTATCCTGAATCTCAGCACGGCATGACAGGCGTTTTGATTGAATCGGGAGTGCGTCTTTGCAATTTTTCACAGTGGCAATACGGTATGGCATCTGTTGATTTCAGATGGAATGTTTCAGGCAGTTTTATGCAGGTTATTCCGAGGTTTGTGAGTGTTGATGAAAGCGGCAATGAATACGATTTTTTGAATTGTTATTTTGAAACTGCGGAAGAAATGTGTAACAATATTTTTTTGAAAGGTTATCAGTGGCCGTTCAGTTTTGACAGAGCGGAAAAGTCTTCAAGGATTGATATAGCCGTTCACAATGAAATGAAAAAAGGCAGAAAAATCTGTCTTGATTATACAGTAAATCCGAGCGGTTTTTGTTTTGAAAATCTTGATGAAGAAGCAAGGTTATATCTGGAGAAGAACAATGCAACGGGTAACACTCCGATTGAAAGACTCAGGAAATTGAATCCAAAAGCGATTGACGTTTATTTAAATCAAAATATTGATATTTCAAAAGAAAAACTGAGGATTGCTGTTTGTGCGCAACACAATAACGGCGGTGTTTATACCGATAATAATTGTGAAACCGATGTGGAAGGTCTTTATGTCATTGGCGAAGCCGCAGGTACTTTCGGGCTTGCTCGTCCGGGCGGAACGGCGCTTAACGACACTCAGGTTAGCGGATTGCTGTGTGCAAGGCATATCAAAGAAAAAGCAGCACTTACTTGTGACTTTGAGACATCTGCCTTTTGCTTTGAAAAATATAAAGGTTTTATAATTGATAACGAGATTGATTATTCAAATATTAAAGCAAAGATGAGCAGATGTGCAGCGTTTCTCCGCAGTAAGGAAGAGTGCGTTGATTTGCTTGATGAAATTGATGATAAGATTTCAAACTATCCTTTAAGGCATAAATCTTTAGGCGATTATTTTTATGATAGGGATATGCTTATAAGTGCAAAGGCACTTCTTGAAACAATAATCAGCGAAATGTCTTTAACCGGCAGCCGCGGCGGAGCGGTTTACTTTGAAAAAGGTGAACCAGTTCCGGAAAATTCCGAATACCGAAAATATCTTACAATAACCGATAACGGAAAGGTGAGTTTTGTTGAAACAAAGCCTGTTCCCAAAACGGACGAGCCATTTGAAAAATACTTAAGCCGTATATAATGAGGTGCAGAATGAACAGTTTTAAACTCGGCCTTTGCAGCGTTACATTCAGAAAAATGAGCGCCGCCAAAGTGGTTGAAATCGCCAAAAAAGCAGGTGTTAACTATATTGAATGGGGCGGCGATATCCATGTAACAAATACGGAAGAGGCCCGTATAGTTAAATCCGTCTGTGACAATGAGGGCATAAAAATCTGTTCTTACGGAAGTTATTACAGGGTAGGCTGTGCAGATAAAAGCAAATGGGAAGAAATATGCAGAATTGCAAAAATAATGAACGCATCGTCCGTAAGGGTGTGGCTCGGAGAAAAAGACAGCGAGAAAACAACTCAGGAGGAATACATACGTATTCTTGAGGATTTAAAAAGTATTTGCTCTGTTGCGCAAAAATATAATCTTTTGGTATGCCCGGAATGTCACGATAACACATATAACAACAACACGGATGCTTTTTTGAAAATTAAAAGCGAACTGAGAGAGGATAATTTCAAAACATATTTTCAGTCAAGGTATTTCAGATTTGATTATGATATTGACAGAATTGAAAGGACCTTTGATAGTATAGAAAATGTTCATGTGAGTTACCGTGATCTGGCAAGAGAACAGAGATTCAGAAAGAAAGATAAGCATTATCTTGACAGGCTTCTTAAAAAACTTTCGGAAATGAATTTTGACGGCGTTATCCTTG
Source organism: Oscillospiraceae bacterium (assembly GCA_015065965.1). Taxonomy (GTDB): domain Bacteria; phylum Bacillota; class Clostridia; order Oscillospirales; family Acutalibacteraceae; genus CAG-177. Next base: position 17,025 of record SVPH01000008.1, on the reverse strand, counting down.
TTGAGTTCACAAAAGGCTCAAAAGAAAAGCACTTTTTAAAAGATATCAAGAAACTGAAAAGTTATTGAGGTGGTTAAAATAAAAATTGCATTATTCGGTGAAAACGAAAGCAAATTTTCAAAGGTATATTCCGAAAACGTTCTAAAAAAAATAAGGGAATACGGCGATGTTTCTGAAAGAATTGATAAAAGCAATATAGATGAACATAAAGAATTTCTTGCTCAGTGTGAGGTTGCGTTTGCAACGTGGGGAATGATTAAATTCACTGAAGAAGAGATAAAGGAATATATGCCTAACTTAAAGGCTCTTTTTTACAGTGCGGGTACGGTTCAGTATTTTGCCGAGCCTTTTCTGAATTGCGGAATAAAGGTGTTCAGCGCTTTTGCCGCGAACGGAGTGCCTGTAACGGAATATGCCGTTTCACAAATTGTTTTGGCATTAAAGGGTTATTTTCAGGGCGCAAAAAGATATAAGACGCTTCTGCCGTATTCTTTTATGCATACGCAGAACTGTGTCGGTGCATACGGTGCAAAAATCGGACTTGTCGGTCTTGGCGCAATAGGTTCATCAGTTGCCGAAAAACTTAAGGAATATGATGTTGAAGTTATGGCTTATGACCCGTTTGTAAGCCAAGAAAAGGCAGAAAAATTGAATGTCACTCTTTGCAGTTTGGAAACGATTTTTAAAGATTGTGATGTAATAAGCAACCACCTTGCAAATAAAAAAGAACTGAAAAATATATTCAATGCAAAATTGTTCAGGCTTATGAAAAAACACAGCACATTTATTAATACGGGCAGGGGAGATCAGGTGGATGAGTTTGCTCTTGCAAGAAGTATGATTGCACACCCGTCAAGAACTGCAGTTGTTGATGTGTTGAAGAATGAAGTGTTTCCGTATGTCAGTCCGCTTTTCTGGTGCCCGAATGTAATAATAACACCCCATATTGCAGGCAGTCTCGGCAATGAAACAGCGCGAATGGCGGACTATATGATTGAACAACTCGTCAACTACAAAACAGGTCAGCCTTTAAAATATGAGGTTACGCAGGAAATGCTGAAAACTATGGCATAGGAGGCAATAATATGAATTTTAATCAGGCAATGGAGATATATAAGAAAAATCCCGTAAGAAAAACTCTCGATGAGGTTACGGAAAAACTTCTTGATGAAATGACATTAAAAGAAAAAGTTCGTTTAATGCAAGGGCACGCTATGGGTGTAACAATAAAAAATACACTTACAAAGGGCAGATATTATAACGGTGAAGCCTATCCTGCAGGCGGCTGTAAAAGGCTCGGTATTCCTCCTGTGCTTTTTACGGACGGACCGAGAGGTATTGTTATGGGCAAATGTACCTGTTTCCCTGTTTCCATGCTTCGGGGTGCAACATTTGATGATGAATTGGAATATGAAATAGGCAAAACAATGGCTAAAGAGGCAAGCGCATTGGGCGCAAATCTTTATGCAGGTGTCTGTATAAATCTTCTTCGTAATCCGATGTGGGGCAGAGCGCAGGAAACTTACGGTGAAGATCCGTTTTTGCTCGGTAAAATGGGAGTTGCTCTTACGAAAGCCATGCAGGAAAACGGAATCATAGCCTGTCCTAAGCATTATGCGCTTAACAGCATCGAGGACTTGCGGTTTAAAGTTGATGCAAAAGCAGATGAAAGAACTCTTCATGAGGTTTATCTTCCGCATTTTAAGAAATGTATTGATGCGGGAGCGATGTCCGTAATGGGTGCTTATAATAAGGTCAACGGAACATATTGTTGTGAAAGTAAAGAACTTCTTACCGATATTTTAAGGGATAAGTGGGGATTTGAGGGCTTTGCTCTTTCTGATTTCTTTTACGGTATTTATGATGCAGTAAGAAGCGTAAAATCAGGGATGGATATGGAAATGCCTTATTATTTCCGCTATGCTGTTCTTAATCATAAACTGAAAAAAGGCGAATTGACAGAGGATGATATTAACCTCAGCGCAGGAAGAATAATTAAGGCTCTCATAAAAACTCTGCCCTATTATAAAAAGCAACCTAAATCCGTTGTTCTTTCAAAAGAACATACAGAACTTGCAAGAAAGGCTGCCGCAAAAGGAACTGTTTTACTGAAAAATGAAGGCAAAACATTGCCGATATCAGGCGGCAAAAAAATCGCAGTTGTGGGAAGATATGCAAACAAAGTTAATGTCGGTGACCACGGCAGCAGCAATGTTTACAGTCCATACACCGTAACTGCTTACGAAGGTATCAAAAACCGTTTCGGCGATAAAAACGTTTGTGTTTATAACGGCTGCGATGCGAAAAAAGCACTTGAAACGGCGGAAAACGCAGAATACATAGTTGTTTGTGTCGGCAGTGACTGGCTTCAGGAAGGAGAGTTCCTTGTTAATCTCGGCAATATTAAGAAAAAGCCAAAAGGTTCTGGCGGTGACAGAGCAGATTTAAGAATACCTGCCGAAGATGTTGAAATGATAAAAGCATTGTCAAAAACAGGCAAAAAACTTGTTGTCAATATTATGGGCGGAAGCGCATATGTGATAAAGGAATGGACCGATATGGCTGATGCGATTCTTTTCTCATTCTACAGCGGGCTTGAAGGCGGCAATGCTCTTGCGGATGTTTTGAGCGGTGATGTTAATCCCGGCGGTAAATTGCCGTTTACAATTGCTTATAATGATACCGATTATCCTGAGTTCTTGCATATATCGGATGAAAAACTTGAGATTGATTACGGATATTATCACGGATACACTCTTTTTGACAAAAAAGGAATTGAACCGCAATATTCCTTCGGCTTCGGACTTTCCTATACTGATTTTGAGATTTATGATTGTTCGGCGGCAAAAGAAGAAAATAAAATAACGGTTACCGCAACGGCAAAAAACATTGGTGACGTCTGCGGCGACGAGGTTGTTCAGGTGTATATCTCAAGTAAAAATCAAAATGAAGACAGACCCGTAAAACTTCTCAAAGGTTTTAAACGCGTTACTGTTAATGCAGGGGAATCGGTAACATTAAAAATTGAAATACCGGTTGATGAAATTAAGTTTTATGACCCTGAAAACGGCAATTGGAAGACAGATGAAGCATATTGTGTTCTGATTGGTACAAGCAGCAAAAACGCCAAACAAATCGGTGAAATAAAATTTTAACTTCAGGGGTGTGTTTATGAAAACAAGCAGATATTCCCCCGATAAATTTATGCATAGCGTCTATGCCGAAATTGCTTCAAAACCTTATGAAAATGTTCTTGATGCACAAACGGCATTACAGGTTGGCAAAAAAATAAAGGAGCAAACTGAGGCTGTGCTGGGGCTTGATAAAATTCCCCAAAAAACAACGGATTTTGAAATAGTTTATCTTGGGGAACCGTTAGTTTATCCCGAATATACCTTGCAGAAATGTTCAACTGAAATCTGTAAGAACCTTAATATGCTTTTTTATATTCTTACACCTGCAAACATAACAAAAGCCGTTCCCGGAGTTGTTGCTCTTTGCGGTCACGGCTATGGGGTAAGGCAGATTCTCAACATATCAAAAAAAGGAAACAAAAAGCATTTCAATTATTTTGATAATTATCAAAATAATTTTGCTGTTGAACTTGCAAAGCGCGGCTGTGTTGTTATTGCACCCGAACTCTTCGGGTTTGGCGAAGCAAGACTTCAAAAGGATTTAATCAAGCCTTTCTATATCAGTTCCTGCGATGAACTCTCGCATCATTTATTGCCCTATGGTCTGACGGTTGCTTCAATGCGTGTTTATCAGGCTCTTGCGTGTGCGGAAATTCTCTCGAAAATTAAGGGCGTAAACAATGAAAAATTATCATGTATGGGAATTTCAGGAGGAGGACTTACTGCTTTGTATGCTTCCGTTATAGAAGAACGGTTTAAAAAAATTGTGATAAGCGGTTATGTCAATACTTTCCGTGACAGTATACTTTCGCTTTGGCATTGTCCGGATAATTATATTCCGGGAATTCTGGAAATCGGTGAAATATATGATTTTGCTTCGTCACTTGCGCCGAGAGAACTGCTGATAGAATCCGGAATTAAAGATAAACTTTTTCCGATAGAAGCAAGTAAATCCGCACATAAAAACATTAAAAGAATATATTCTTTGGTTGATGCTGAGGACAAACTGCATATTGATATTTTTAACGGCAAGCATTCCGTAAACGGGAAAAAATCCTTTGATTTTTTGAGCAAATAAAAAAACCGTACATTATCATTTAACTGATAGTGTACGGTTTTTCTTATTCAACAGGTTCAAAGTTAACAGATATCAATGCTGTTTTAACATTGTTGAGTTTTACTGTCAACTTCTTTAAATCCGAATAGTCCCCATCATACTCATATTTTCCTTTTAAAGCCTCGGCTTTCATTACGGAAAATTCACCGTCAGCCAAAAGGGTTACTTTCATCTTTTTTTCGTTAATGGTGAGAATTGCTGTTTTTCCGTTATCTGAAATATTAATATTAGATTTTGTGTGCATAAACCAATAAATTTCACTCGGAACAATGCATTTAATAGTGTCAGTTATTTTTAAGCAAGAGTTGTTATAAAACTCAAACTCTCTTTTAACATCGGTTGCACCGTTCATTCTGTATGCATCAGTCATATCAAGTATGGCTTTGCTGCCGTTGTCGGTTTCTTCAAAAAATGTAAAATTGCATTCTGCAAGAACATATTGGTCATCCAGAGTTGCGTTCGGATTTATCACAAGTGTGTTTTGTCCTTCTGCGCGTTTGCAGTAATTTTTCCATCTTCCGCCTGCGGGAGTGTTGAGAAAATAGTTTGGGGCATCATAACTGCCGGGTCCCAATTCCTCAGCCCATCGCTCACCCAGTGCATCAAATACAAACGTACCTATGTCAAGATCACCGTGATTTATAAAATTGTATCCGCCTTTTATTCCTGCAAAAGACGCATCTTTATCGAAATAATCACTTCTCATAACAACAAGTGATTGACCGACATCGGATTTCAGGTAACGGCAAAGCGGTTCGTCGCTGATTTTTACATCTGCATTAGCAAAATCTCTGTTGTACCAAAGAGATGAAAGCGCATCTTCTTTTCCGCTTCCGTTCCTTTCTGTGTGTTCGGATGTGTTTACCGTGAATTTATCGGGACTATCATTTGTCTGGTAGATACTTAAAAGGGGAATGTTATATTCGGTTGCATACCAGTGAAGAACAGGCGAAAAGCATTGCTCGGATTTGTTATCGCCAAAGTTAAACATACCGGCAGGAGTTGTTATGTAAACCGGGAAATACCCTAATTCTTTAAAGCCTGGTATTTCTGACATTCCGAAATCCGTGCCAAAGTAATTTCTTGATGATGCAATGAAATAAACAATGGAATTCATTCCTGACTGACAGTATCCGGGACCTTCTGCGTAAACACCGTCGGGAGTGAAATTTTCAAATGCAATGGGCATGTTTTCATAGCACTTTGCAAGGAATTCCGCAGCCTTTTCAGGGTTTTTATCCGCAAATGTCATGCATGCAATGCCTATTCCGCTGTAACATATACTGTTCCAATTGTTCTTTGACCATGTGAACCAATGGTTATCGTTAAGTGCGGGTTCAATGGCATATTCCCAAGTCTTTTCTGAAAGAAGTAATTTTTGCTCTTCGGTAAGATGATCATAAAACCAGTCATATCCGATTGAAACTGCAAGAGCCATTTCGGCGGTAGCCAGAAAATGTGAGGTGCACCAATCGTTATAAGAACAGACTTTTTCCAGTTCTTTCCAGGCTCTGTCGGCATATTTTATTTCGCCGGTTACCTGATATGCATAGCCTAGTATGATCATTCTGTTGATTACTTCTCTTGAAACAGGCAGAATGCTGTCCTCTTCGTCAAGAACATATTCAAGAACAGGATAAATGTCTGTGTCAAGCAGTGCATCGGCATTGTCGCTTACCGATAAGCAGAGTCCTTTTGTGTATGTTGTAAAAGAGTTGTTTTTTATTTCAGTTCGAACAGATTCAAAACATTTTTTGTCAGCAAGAACAAAAGGATGTTCAACGACGCTGCATATGTCTTGAATTTTGCCGTTCAGTTCAGACGTTGAAACGGAGTTTTTGTTTTTATTTAATGAAATATAATCAATTCCGACTTTAACCATATCCGGAATAACCGCGAAATGCGGAACAATATCGGTAATCCCCAAAACAATAACCAAAACAACTGATATGATTATTCCGAAAAATGCTTTTGTTCTTTTTTTCATAAAACACCGCCGCTTCATAAGTTTGAAATAAATGCTTTACATATAAAAATTATAGCATTTACTTATGAAAAAGTCTACTGTTTGAAGAATCCATATTTTTATTCGGTTTTGTTTTTTTGATAAGTGCTTATCGCCGATGTTTCACTGTGCAGTTGTATATGACATAAGAACAGCAGGCAACATTATTCAAAAATTGTTGCCTGCTGTTTAATTTGCTTTATTTATCCCTTATCCTCATTTTTAACAAATTCAAATAAAGATAAATTTATTTTTCTTCAAGTTTTTTCAGCGATTTTTTAAATTGAACGGCAAAAAGTATTGATGTGAAAGTTACTGCGATAACGTCTGCGGCAGGTTCGGCAAGGTAAACGCCCATTGTTTTGTCCGCAACCAGATTTGGCATAATGTAGATAAACGGGAGAAGCAGAACGAATTTACGCACAATCGCAACGATGATTGAGCAAGGTGCGTTGCCGATTGAAACAAAGGTCATCTGGCAGGCAATCTGAATACCGAAAAGGAACATCGCTCCGCAGTAGATACGGAGTGCTCTTGCCGTGAATTCGATAAGTGCAGCATCGGGTGTGAATATTCCTGCAAAGATTTGCGGAAAAATCATGATCAACGCCCACAAAACAACCGAATATGTCAGACAGCAAGTAAGCAGCAGTTTGAATGTTTTTTTAACTCTGTCAACATTTCCTGCACCGTAGTTATAACTTGAAATCGGCTGCGCACCCTGAGCAATACCCTGCATAGGCAGCATCGCAAACTGCATAACGCTTGTGAGAATTGTCATTGCTCCGACTGCAATATCTCCGCCGTATTTGAGAAGTGAAGAATTGAAACAAACGGAAATAACACTCTCACTGCTCTGCATAATAAAAGTTGCAAGTCCGAGCGCAACGCACGGAAGAACAAGTTTTGCATCAATCTTCATATCAGATATTTTTAGTTTAAGATATGTTTTCTTGCCGCAGAGGAAAGAAATTACCCATACGCACGAAATTGCCTGCGAAAGAATTGTTGCAAGCGCCGCTCCTTTGACACCCATATCAAACGCAAATATAAATATCGGGTCAAGGATTATGTTGCTGACAGCGCCTATAAGCACCGTTATCATACCGATTTTTGTGAAGCCCTGAGCGTTAATGAATGCACCCATGCCGAGCGTGAGTTGAACAAACACCGTACCGACGGCATAGATGTTCATATAATCTGTTGCGTAGCCGATTGTGTTTTCGCTTGCGCCGAAGGCAAGGAGCAAATCTCTGTTCCAAATCAGCAAAACCGCTGTTAAAACGGCTGAAATAATTATCTGAAGCGTGAAGCAACCACCGAGAATTTTCTCTGCGGATTTTTTGTCGCCCTTACCCATGTTTATTGATGCTCTCGGTGCACCGCCTGAACTGATAAGAGCCGCAAAAGCCGAAATAATCATAATTATCGGCATACAAACACCGACACCCGTCAGAGCAAGGCTGCCTTCTTCGGGAATGTGACCGATATAAATGCGGTCAACGATGTTGTAGAGCATATTTACGAGTTGGGCAATGACCGTAGGCACGGCAAGTTTGAACAGCAGTTTGCCGACAGGCTCCGTTCCTAAAAATTCTTTGTTGTTATCCATGTTTATCTCCTAAAATAAAGTCTTTCGGTATTATACACCCATAAAGGCTTAATTTCAAGACCGTCGGAATTTTCAATAATTGTTGAACTTCAGTTGAAGTTTGGTTGAAGAAAGTGTTTTATAATTGCGTCATAAAGTGATAAAGGGGTATTTTATGAACGAAGTTAAAACACCGAAAAAGCCGATGATGTTCTATTACGGTATTTTTCTTGCGGTAATTATTCTTTTCAATGCGATTGTTATGCCGTTTCTCAACAATATGAGAGTTAAAGAGGTTGATTACGGCACTTTTATCCGAATGACAACGGAACTGAATATTAACGAGGTTGAAATTCAGGATAATCAGATTGTTTTCAGCGACAAAAATGGCAATTTCTATAAAACTTGACTTACATACTTTCACCGAACAGCAAAATTATTGTTGTATTTCTGCACAGTTCCATAGTATACTATAACTGTTAAACATTAGCAAAAGGGGAGATACTATGAAAGTTTCCGAGATGCCGTATCAGCGAATTACCGTTGAGGAGTTCAAAGAGCAGGCAGAAAAGATAATTGCAAAAATCAAGGCGGCAAAATCCGCAGAGGATTTGAAGGCGGCGAGGGATGAGTATAACAAAATCAGCGAAGATGTTGACACCGCCGCATCACTTGCAAATTGCCGATTCACGCTTAACACAAGGGATGAATTCTACAATGCGGAGATGGATTATTACGATAATGCAATGCCGCTTTTCTCTGAAATTGAGAATGAATACAAAAAGGCGATGCTTGACTCACCCTACAGAGCAGAAGCCGAAAAGCTGATAAATCCCAGAGTTTTCAAGGGGTTTGAGATGTCGCTCAAAACCTTTTCACCAGAAGTTATTGAGGATTTGCAGGTTGAAAACGCACTCGTCACACGCTACTCAAAGTTTATGGGCGAACTTGCGTTTGAGTTTGAGGGTGAAAAAATGCCCCTCTCCGTTTTGAGGGGTAAATTAGAAGATGACAGCCGTGATGTCCGCAGAAAAGCCGCAGAGGCAATCGGCAAAACAATGGAAGCCAACGCCGATACATTCGACGAAATCTTTGACGGTCTTGTCAAAATCAGAACACAAATCGCCCGTAAACTCGGCTACAAAAACTTCGTTGAGCTCGGCTATTACCGTATGGGCAGAGTGGACTACGATGAAAAAATGGTCGCCGCATTCCGCAAGAGCGTTGAAACCGATATTGTGCCTGCTGTTGCAGAATTGAAAGAGAGAATCCGCAACCGTCTTGGTCTTGAAAAAATTATGTACTATGACGATGCAATCAGCGTTACGGGTGAAATGCCCCGACCCGTCATAGACACACCCGCAATCTTTGATAATGCACTCAAAATGTATCACGATATGAAGCCCGAAATCGGTGACTTCATGCAGAGAATGCTTGATGCAGAAGCCTTTGATGTTGAAGCCCGTGACGGCAAATTCGGCGGCGGTTACTGCACCACATTTACAAAGTACAAGCAGCCGTTTATCCTTGCAAATTTCAACGGCACAAGCGGAGATATCGATGTTATCACCCACGAATTCGGTCACGCACTTGCCGCAGATTATATGTTCAAATTCGCCGAGCCCGACTATCCGACGGGCATGGAAACTCACGAGTAAGATTTATGAGGATGACAATTATGAAAATTACATATTTTTAGGAGAAAAGCACTAAGTTGAAAATGCTTTTCTCCTTTTTCTTTTGTTCAAAAATACGATAACCCAAAAAGTCAAGAAAAACTTCATATTCATACACACTGAATTGTGTCAATAAAGCGTCAAATTTTGCTTGCAAAAAACAGCTTTTTTGGCAGTTCCAAACTTGAGTTATAAACGATAATTTTTTATGTTGAAAAACAATACAAACCGTGATATACTAAGCGTGCGACACGAACTTAATAATATTTCCTGTAAAAGGTATGGATTTTTATTTTAATAAAAATGCATGCTCTGTTTTCGCATACCTTTACAGGATAGTGGAAGTTTGTGTCGCAGCAAAAGGAGTTATGCGTTTTTTGTGCGTAGCTTCGGCTGCGCACTTTTTTATTTGCAGAGCTTTTGGGGAGGAGGTGGGGGTTATAAAAGTTGCAGAATATCATTTTGATGGCATAGTTGCAAGCGTATACGATGACTACATTACAGATGACGAAGAAGCAAAAGCATTAGCTAAAAAAAGAATGGCTGCTGCACTCGGAAGGTTTCATGCCCGTCGTCAGCGTGAAGAATATGAAAAGTGGCTGGCGGAACAGAAAAAGCAGGAAGCTGAAAAAGAGAATATAAACGAATAATTTTAGTGTTTTCTAAATGACAAAACTTGATGTAGATTATAAATAACAAGCCTGATATACAAAAGTGCGCAACTATAATCTTGCTTTAAATCACATAAAACCCGGCATGCATTGCATGCCGGGTTTCTTTGTATCCTATTACATTTTCGGATTGCCGTATTCTCTTATCATCGCCGCCATTGAAACAACCCATTGCTTGCCGAACTTACAAACATCAACTCCGTTTACAAGCTTTCCGTATGCAATAGCTTTGCGGAGAGTGCTCTCGTTAAGACTCCACAGAGTTGTTGCGTCGCCGAATGACATAAGCCCGTCAAAGGGTGTTTCAATAACTTCACCGTTTTCCCACAGTTCATCGCAGGAAATGTCCGCTTCGTCACCCCAGATAATTCCGTAACCGCCGACATCAACCTCAACGGTATAAAACAATTCGGGGTTATCTTTTAGCGGAGCAAACATAGACCACTTGTCAAACAGGGGAGAGACATCATAAATTTTTGTTACACCTTCTGAAAACTGAACGCTGAGTTTGAATTCGGGCAAAGCACTAACGGATTTAACCTTGTGAAACATAGAGATACCTCCTTATTCCAACGGAGAAAGCTGCTTGAATTCCTGAGTGTCCCAAATTTTTGCTAAGTCATCTTTGTGAATCGAAATCCACTCTCTGACCATTTCAAGAGCTTTGGCGGGCAGATAACCTTCAAGCACATTTCCGTTCTGAATATCAACAGCAGCGACGTGTTCACCGTAGATTGCGTGAATATGCGGCGGATTATGCTCGCTCTGCTGAAAGTACATTCTTATTATTATTCCGTAAAATCTTGATAATACAGGCATCATATCATTCCTTTCAAGGTTATTGTATCACGGTATCGTGACACAGTCAAGGCGCTTTTGAAATTTTGCTATATTTAATCAACTCCCCAAACAATAGCAAACATGAATGAAAGCTTTCATAATGTGAAGTTTTTAAAAATTCCTTGAACAAATAATTTAGGTGATTATTATATTTTATGTTAACTGCTGTTTTCTCCAAGCCAACAGCGGTTAATATAGATTTTTCGGCAGATTGGAGGTGATAATGGTGCAAAAAATAAGAGAAGGAGGTGCGTGTTTATTGATCACAAAACTCGCACTCAATGGGTCAGGATAAATGGCGAAAAAATTAGATGCTGAACGCATTGAGCAAGCACGACAGAAAAATGAAAAAAATACTTTTCGTGAAGAAGAAAAGAAACGCATCAGAGACACGATTGCCAAAAACCGTAACGGTGAACGCAAAGTTACAATTATAATGCCTGAGAAAAAACTGTATGCTTATGAAAACTCTCCGCAAATCCGCGTAGCTGCCTATTGCCGTGTCAGTACTGCAGAAGAAGCACAGGTAGGCAGTTTTGAAATGCAGATACAGCATTTTAAGTCTGTTATCGAGAGCAATCCGAATTACAGTTTAGTTAAAATCTACACAGATGAAGGCATTTCAGGCACATCTCTGAATAAGCGAATTGGATTTCAGGAGATGATTGAGGATGCAAAAGCCGGAAAAATTGATTTGATTCTCACCAAGAGTATAAGTCGATTTGGCCGTAACATTGTTGATATACTAAGCACTTTGCGTGTTTTGGATAACCTCAATCCACCAGTAGCTGTTAATTTTGAATCGGAAGGTATCAATACCAGCGATAGCGGAAATAAATTAATAATCTCAATTCTTTCTGCTCTTGCTGAACTTGAAAGTCAGCAGAAAAGCATTGCGATTAAAGAAGGTATTCGTTATCGGATGCAAGAGGGATTGTATAAATTTACAGTGAAAAACACTATCGGATATTACCGTGATTACTCGGGAAGAATAAAAATAGAGCCTGCCGAAGCTGAAATTGTTCGTTACATTTACGATAGTTTTCTTGAGGGAGCATCTCCGCAAGCGATTGCGGACTCGCTCACAGAACAAAAAATACGCTCACCTAAAGGAATGGAGTGTTGGAAAAGCGGAACTATTCGCAGCATTCTTTCAAACGAAAAATATTGTGGTGATGTGTTGTATCAAAAAACATATTCCAAAGATTATCTTTCTCATAAAACGATTAAAAACCGTGATGTGCTGCCGCAATGGCATTGGGAAAACAACCATCCTGCTATTATAAAACGAGAGGATTGGAATAAAACTCAGAAGCTTCTTTCTGAAGGAAGGTGGAATAGAAAAAAACCGCCTAAAGCATTTGAAAAGAAGTTTGTTGTGGCAAAGGTTAAGTCCGGTGTGCTTCGCGGCTACTTTTTGCTTGATACGGCTTGGACTTCGGATGAGCGTAAACAGTTTTTAAACATTATTAAATCTATCAATGAAATGGACGAAATTTAAAGAATAAGAAAGGACAATTTATTTATGAAAGATTTTAAAAATATTAACTTTGAACTTATTGATATCAATGTGAACTCTACTCCGGATTTGTATATTAATCGTGCTACAATCACTTTTTCAAAGAAAGTGTTGGAGGATATGAATTATCCCGCAAATGTGCAATACTGTATTTCTCCGGAAAACAGAGTTTTTGCTATTCGTGCATGTAAGAGTAATGAAAGTAAACCTGTTCCGTTTTCAAAGCCGAGAGCTGAGCAAATCAATACATTAAGCACCGGAAACAAAAATTTAGTAGAACCGATTAAAGCGATGCTACCCGAAAAATGCAAACCGGATCAGCGTTATAAAGTAACCGGTTATTTTGATGCGGACAGCAGAACAATGTTTTTTGATATGGATGAAGTGGTGGAGGATACATTCCGGCAGATAAAAGCACAGTAATATCAAAGAGGCAGGGAGTTTTTCCCTGCCTCACAGTATGTGAAAATATGGAGATTAAGTCTATGGGTTTTGTAATGTGAGCAACAGAATGGGTCTTTGATAATCTGATCTTTTTTAATTCTCTATTACTTTTGCTTTTCGTTCTGTGCAAAATGCAACAGCCTTTTTGAAGTTCAGTTGCTCATCGACAGCATACTGGCGTTGCCGAAAGAGTTAACATTGTTTGGCGGAGGTGCAGGAAATTCGCTGTTGAAGTTTGGCATTTCTCCGTTCATTTCGGGAGGTTGCGGTTGAGTTGTCTGAACATCTGCGTTCGGAACAGTTGTTGTTTCCTCATCAGATTCGGTTGTTTCGGGTTCAGTTTGCTGATTGGGATTTTTCTGCGGTCTTTCGCTGCCGGGCATATTTCTTACTGTTTGAGTTTTCATTATACATTACCGAAACTGTTTTCTCAATAGTAAAACGCAAAATCGAAGAGTATGGTGTGTTACTTCAACAATTGTTGAACTTCAGTTGAAGTTTGGTTGAAGAAAGTGTTTTATACTTACGGCATAAAGTGATAAAGGGGTATTTTATGAACGAAGTTAAAACACCGAAAAAGCCGATGATGTTCTATTACGGCATTTTTCTTGCGGTAATCATTCTTTTCAATGCGATTGTTATGCCGCTTCTGAGCAATATGAGAGTTAAAGAGGTTGATTACAGCACTTTTATTTCGATGACCGTCAACGGTGAAATCGGTAAAGTTGAAATACAGGATAACAAAATCCTATTTACCGATAAAAACGAAGAGAATGTATATGAAACAGGTACCATTTATGATCCTATGCTCACTGAGCGTCTTATCAAATACAATGTTGATTTCACAGGTGAAATAATAGAAGAAATGTCGCCGATTCTCAGCATACTTTTGAGTTGGATTTTGCCTATGGCTCTCATGGTCGGACTCGGTCAGCTTGTGATGAAAAAATTCACGGATAAAGCTGGCGGCGGCAACTCCATGATGTTCAATATGGGCAAGAGCAACGCAAAGATATATGTTAAATCCTCAAGCGGAATAAAATTCAGCGATGTTGCAGGCGAAGATGAAGCAAAGGAAAACCTGACAGAGGTTGTTGACTATCTTCACAATCCCGATAAATATAAGGCAATCGGTGCTTCAATGCCCAAAGGCATTCTGCTTGTCGGACCTCCGGGCACGGGTAAAACAATGCTTGCAAAGGCTGTTGCAGGTGAAGCAAATGTTCCGTTTTTCTCAATTTCGGGCTCGGAATTTGTTGAAATGTTTGTTGGTATGGGTGCATCAAAGGTGCGTGACCTCTTCAAGCAGGCAAAAGAAAAAGCACCGTGTATCGTGTTTATTGACGAGATTGATGCCATAGGCAAAAAGCGTGATAATCACATCGGCGGCAACGATGAAAGAGAGCAGACTCTCAACCAGCTTCTGACTGAAATGGACGGCTTTGAGGGCAATACGGGCGTTATTATCCTTGCCGCAACCAACAGACCCGAATCCCTTGACCCTGCTTTGACACGACCCGGCAGATTTGACCGACGGGTTCCCGTTGAGCTGCCCGATTTGAAAGGCAGAGAAGAAATTCTCAAAGTTCACGCAAAAAAAATCTGTGTGGGACCGAATGTTGATTTTTCAGCAATTGCAAGAATGGCTTCGGGTGCGTCGGGTGCAGAGCTTTCAAATATTGTTAATGAAGCTGCTTTGCGTGCGGTACGCAGAGGAAGCAAGGCTGCTATGCAGGCGGATTTTGAAGAAAGCATAGAGGTTGTTATTGCAGGCTATCAGAAGAAAAACTCTTTGCTGACCGACAAAGAAAAGATGATTGTTGCATATCACGAAATCGGTCATGCACTTGTTGCCGCAATGCAGACAAATTCCGCACCCGTTCAGAAAATCACGATAGTTCCGAGAACATCGGGTGCATTGGGTTATACAATGCAGGTTGACGAAGGGAATCATTATTTAATGAGCAAGGAAGAGATTGAAAATAAAATTGCCACCTATACGGGCGGCAGGGCTGCAGAGCAGCTTGCGGTCGGCTCGGTGTCAACGGGTGCAGCCAATGACATCGAGCAGGCTACAAGGCTTGCAAGAGCGATGATAACCCGCTACGGCATGAGCGACGAATTCGGCATGGTCGCCCTTGAAACGGTTACAAATCAGTATCTCGGCGGCGATGCTTCGCTTGCCTGCTCGGCAGAAACGCAGACGGAAATCGACCGTCAGGTTGTTGCACTTATCAAAAAGCAGTATGACAAGGCAATGGCAATACTTACCGAAAATAAGCAAAAACTTGACAAATTGGCACAGTATCTTTACGAAAAAGAAACCATTACGGGCGAAGAGTTTATGAATATTCTGAACGCCTGATTTTTAAGAAAGGACGGAAACGATGAGAATGAAAGTTTTTTATAAATATGTATATATTTTTCTCGTATGCTGTGTGGTGGGATTTACCGTTGAAACATTGTGGTGTCTGATTAAAAACGGCTATATCGAAAGCCGAAAATCATTGGTTTACGGTCCTTTAAGTGTAGCTTACGGAATGGGTGGGGTTTTGCTGACTGCCGTTTTGAGCAAATTTACGGATTCTTCTTTGTGGAAAGTGTTCATAATATCCTTCCTTGTCGGCACGGTTGCGGAATACATATGCTCGCTCGGTCAGGAAATCGTTTTCGGCTCCGTTGCTTGGGATTACAGCCATTTACCCTTGAACATCAACGGCAGAGTTTGCTTGCTTTATTCATTGTTCTGGGGTGTACTCGGAATCGCTTGGGTTAAGCTCATAATGCCGCTGACGGATAAATTAATCGCTTTTATTCCGATGAAATTAAGCGGTGTTTTCGTCTGGGCATTCATAGCATTTTTTGTTTTTGATGCGGGACTTTCCGCTGTTGCGGCACTCCGATGGAACGAAAGAAAAGAAGGTTTAGAGCCTTTAAACAGAATTGAAGTTTTCCTTGATGAGAATTTTCCCGATGAGAGAATGAAAAAGATTTATGCAAATTCAAGAGATGTTGATGAAATAGAACGGTGATATTATGAGAAAGAAAAAAACAGAATTTCAGTCACTCGGAACAAGGCTTATTGTTGCCGCAGTGTGGATAACTGTCTGCCTTGTTGTGCTTCTTGTTTTACCTGTATGGGCAACGGGAATTCTTGAAACAATCGCCTGCTTCTTTATGGCGAAGGAACTTGTATGCAATACGGGACTTGTTAAAAACAGGCTGTTGCAGGCATTCTGTATTATTCAGGCAATGCTAATACCTTGGTTTATATATTTCAATGCCGATGTATATGCTTTCATCGCAATGATGTTTGTTTTTGTGTTTATTCTGTTTTTTGCCGAAATAATTTCAAAGCAAAAAATCGGTACAAACGGTATTTTTGCAGCTTTTTTCGGTGCATATGTATTCCCGTTTTTTATCTCACTTCTCGTTCCGATGATGAACCTTAACAACGGAAGAAATCTTGTTTTGATTCCGTTTATCTCGGCTTGGTGTGCCGATGCGGGAGCATATTTCATTGGCTCAAAATTCGGCAAACATAAGCTTGCTCCGTCAATCAGCCCGAAAAAGAGCGTTGAAGGTGCATTCGGCGGAGTTGCGGGCGGAATACTCGGCATGCTCATTTACGGAATTATCCTTCATTTCTGCAAAACCGATGTGCCTTGGATTGCTTTTATTGTTATCGGATTTTTGGGTTCGATTTTTGGCTTGCTCGGAGATTTGTTTCTTTCATATATCAAAAGAGACTGCAGAATCAAGGATTTCGGCAATTTCCTGCCCGGTCACGGCGGAGTGCTTGACCGCTTTGACAGTGTACTTTTTGTAGTGCCTGTTTGTTATTACTTATTTTTAATTGTTTAAGGAAGTAAAAAATGAATCACAGAATAGAAAAGCCACAAAAATTATTGAATTCCGACGGAGTTCTGACCGAACCCGGCTGGGCAACAAAGCTGATTATGGAATATAATCCGCTGGATATGAAGGCTGATAAAATCCGCCTGAAAGAATGGGATTATTATGTTATT
>SVPH01000039.1 GCA_015065965.1 Oscillospiraceae bacterium | reverse complement strand
CATACCGAGTTCAGCAACATATTACTTTGAGTTATATTCCATTGCCGCAAAGAACAACGCAGACTTTGAACTTGTAAACCCTGACGGTTCACTGGCATACACTTCTGATACAAACGCTGCAGCAACAGGCAGTGACCGTTTTGCTTCTTCCGCTGCTTCAACGGCAAAATACGGCAGCATGCAGCCGTCAGACAGTTACCGCAACGCAGTTGATTATGATAATTTTGAAATCCGCAAAAATCAATCTGCCAACACTGAATATTTCGTTTATACATATCCTTTGGATACGGGCGAAACTCTTCACATTTACTCCGAAGTTGCCGATGTTGAGAATATCGTTGACGTTGCGGGCGGTGTTTTCACATTTATCAGCATGACCATGATACTTGTTATGTCAGCGGTTTTCTATGTTCTGGTTGCAAGATTCACAAAACCGCTTGTTGAAATAAACGATGTAACAAAAGACATGGCGGCGCTTAATTTCAGCAGAAAATGCGCTGACTACGGCAAAGATGAAATCGGTGAACTTGGTAAAAGCATAAATATCCTTTCAAATACGCTCGACGCTACTCTGATGGATCTCAAGGATAAAAACGGGCAACTTGAAAAAGATATTGAAATGCAGCATGCGCTCGACAATGCCAGAAAATCATTTATCAGCAATGTTTCCCATGAACTGAAAACTCCCATTGCAATTATTTCCGGCTACGCTGAAGGCGTATGTTCGGGAATCAGCAATGACCCGGATGTTATTAAAGAATACTGCCACATCATTAATGATGAAAGCAAAAAAATGAATGAACTTGTTGTTGAACTTCTCGAACTTTCCAAACTTGAAAATAAAGTTCAGCCTTTTATGCCGGAGTACTTTGATATCGGAGCAAAGACCGCATCTCTTCTCAACCACCTTTCGCTTCAGTTTGAGCAAAACGGTATTACGGTTATCAATAAGATTCCGCAGCCCCTTGCCTGCTATGCACAGGAAGACAAAATTGAAATCGTTCTGAAAAATTACATTACAAATGCAGTATCTCACTGTTCAGGCAAAAAATATATTGAACTCAACTGCATCGAAAAAGGCAATTTGCTGGAAATCGGTGTTTTCAACACAGGTAAACCAATCGCAAGCCACGATTTACCCGAAATTTGGGACAGTTTCTATCGCGCCGACAAAGCGCACGGCAGAAGCGAAAACCGTTTCGGTCTCGGTCTGTCAATCGTTAAAAGCATTATGGATAACCATTCCTGCCGTTACGGTGTAAGGAATGTCAAAAACGGCGTGGTTTTCATATTTGAAGTTGCAAAGGACTCCCGATACTATGATAAAAAATAAAAATTCAAACAAAATATTCAGCCGCATAACAGCAATTTTGCTCTGCATTTGCATGGTTATGCTCTCGGCATGCTCAAAAGAGGAGGATACCGGTGTAAAAACTCAAAGATCGGTTGAAAGCCGTAATACAATCACGCTTGCCGCTCAGGATGCATCGGTACATTATTCAAAAGACAGCGCTTCTTTTTCAGAATCTGCCGCCACATCAGGGCTTATTGAACTGCGTGTTGACCCTGCTTCAAACAGTTTCTGTATTGTTGAAAAAACAAAAAACAAAATTTGGAGTGCGCTTCCTCTTCTCAGCGATGTTGCGCATAACGAAGAGCTTATCAGTAACGCAAGCGTTGCCGCAATAACAGTAAGCGGCGGCACCGATATATATCACCTTAATTCACAGGATAACTCGCTTCAATACGGCAAGGCATCATATTCCGTAATTGAAAACGGCGCACAGTTTGTATACGATATTTTCCCCGATCAAAAAACAGCCGATAAAACAAAATATGAAAAAGGTGATATCGGATTCCGAGTAACCGTTACCGTCACTCTTGCAGACGGCAGTATGCTTGTTAACTGCACTCACACAAATCTCACTGGCAATTCCGATGCGTTCATTGAAAATATTGAATTGCTTAACGGTTTCGGTTCTTTTAACAGTTCCGGTGAAAATGACTTTTTACTTGTACCCGATGGCTGCGGTGCGATTATCAGAACTGCAATCTATGACGAATCTTTTGAACCGGTTTCATTTGCGGTTTACGGAAGCGATCCTTCAATCGGCAGCGAAGTTTCTGCGAGCGCCGTTGTTCCTGCATTCGGCATAAAACACGGTGATTCCGCATTCGTTTCACTTATACAGTCCGGTGATGCCGTTGCATCAATTAACGCGGATAAAGCAACCAACGTTAACGAATACAACACCGTATATTCAAGTTTCAACATCACACCCGTTGTTTACGATGACGAAACCCTGTATATTTCAAAATCTTCTGCTGTTGAAGAGATATCGCTATGTTACCGTTTTCTTTCGGGCAACAACGCAACTTATGCAGGTCTTGCTTCCGCATGCAGAGAACAACTTATCAGAAACTCCGTGCTTTCAACGGGAAATACTGCATCAAGCGATTATCTTCCGTTTTATCTTACACTCACAGGTGCTGCAAAAAAATCTTTCGGCCCTATAAACTATCTGAAAAAACTGACAACATTCGAACAGGCGCAGGATATGCTTGTAAGAATGAAAAACAAGGGCATTAATAATGTAAGTGTTCGCTACACAGGTATTTTCAGCGGCGGCCTTGATTCGGAAGATATTGAAACCTCCTCAATGCTTTGGCGTCTTGGCGGTTCTGACAGCCTCAACAGTTTATATGAATATGTTTCCGCTCAGAAAATGAGCCTTTTCCTTGATATCAATCTACTTTCATCGTCAAAGAAATTTAATTCAGGCAATGCTATGAACATTCAAAAAGACGATTCTGTTTATACTCCGCAGACTTTGCTTAATGACTATATGGACGAAGAAACAGATAAAAGAAATTTCAGAAAAATATCAAAACTTTCAGATGCGGTTGCTACTGTTATCAAAAATACGCGTGACTACAGTTTTACGGGATACTGCATAAATGACGCAGGCTCGTTGCTCTACTCTGATTTTTCATATAACGGTTTATTGCGCGAAGCGGCATCCAATCAGATTTCAAAATCGCTCTCTCCCCTCACAACCGGCTATTCGGCAATGACATCAACGGGCAACTTCTATATGCTCAAAAATATTGACTCGGTTGTAAATGTTCCGCTCGAATCAAAAGCATCCGAAAGCGGCGCGTATGTTTCGGTGCCGTTCATTCAACTTATTCTTCACGGAATAGTTGACTACGCAGGCGAAGCGGTCAACACAAGTATTAGCCACGAAGAACTTCTGCTCAAATGCATTGAATACGGCGCATGTCCTCACTACGAATGGAACTATGAGCCGATAAACAGCAGCACGGAAGGCGACATCTTCTATTATGACAATACAATAAACTCGGCTGCCGAATTCTATTCAAAAGCAAACGAAGCACTCAATGACCTGCGAGATGCAAGAATGACCGACCATTACGAAATTGATGACGGCGTTTTCTGCACGGAATACGATACAGGCTCAATGATTTATGTTAATTACACAGACAGCGATTACACCGTTCTCGGTGCTGTTGTTGAGGCTCGCAGTTTTATAAGAATAAACTAAGGAGAATAATTTATGCCTTATATCAGAACAACAGTCAGCAAAACTTTGACTGACAAAAACAAAGAAAACCTCAAATCAAAACTCGGTCAGGCTATTGCACTTATCCCCGGCAAAAGCGAAGCATGGCTCATGCTCACTTTTGATGATAATATGAGCATGTATTTCAAAGGAGACGGCACACAGGACTATGCATACCTGCAGGTGAGCATTTTCGGTTCCACATCCGATGCAGCATATGACAGGCTGACTGCCGCACTCTCCGAGATAATCAATGAAGAACTCGGCATTGACAGAGCAAATATCTATATTAAATATGATGAAGCCGAGCATTGGGGCTGGAACGGCAGCAATTTTTAATCCACAGGAGGTACAAAAGCCATGGAAAGGCTTGAAATAAAAAAACTCTACGAATCAACCGAAGCATTTGCCGAGCAGAGCGTTACCGTTTACGGCTGGGTAAAAACGCTCAGGGATTCAAAGGCAATAGGTTTTATTGAACTTAATGACGGCAGTTGCTTTAAAGGAGTTCAGATTGTTTTTGAAGCAGAAAAACTTGAAAATTACAAAGATATTGCTAAACTCAATGTCGGCTCTGCTGTTAAGGTAACGGGTAAACTTCTGCTTACGCCGAATGCAAACCAACCGTTTGAAATCAACGCAGATGAAATCGGTATTGAGGCACTTTCAACGCCTGATTATCCGCTGCAGAAAAAACGTCACTCGGTTGAATTTCTCAGAACGATTGCACACTTAAGACCGCGCACCAATCTTTTTAATGCCGCTTTCAGAATCCGCTCGGTTGCTGCTTATGCAATCCATAAATTCTTTACTGAACATGGTTTTGTTTATGCACACACACCCCTCATCTCATGCAGCGACTGCGAGGGTGCAGGCGAAATGTTCAAGGTAACAACCCTTGATATGGAAAATCCTCCAAAAAAAGAAGACGGTTCAGTTGATTACAGTGAAGATTTCTTCCAGAAACCCGCTTATCTCACCGTTTCAGGTCAATTACAGGCAGAAACAATGGCTCTTGCTTTCGGAAAAGTATACACTTTTGGTCCTACATTCAGAGCGGAAAAATCCTATACTCAGCGCCACGCAGCGGAATTCTGGATGATTGAGCCCGAAATGGCATTTGCAGAACTCAGCGATGACATGGACGTTGCGGAAGCAATGATTAAATATGTTATTCAGCATGTTCTTGACAACTGCCCGATGGAACTTGAATTTCTCAATAAATTTGTTGATAAAGAACTTATTGACAGGCTTACAACCGTTGCAAACTCCGATTTCGGCAGAGTAACCTATACCGATGCAATTAAAATGCTTGAAGAATATAACAGCGAGTTTGAATTCAAGGTAAGTTGGGGCTGTGACTTGCAGACGGAACACGAACGCTATCTTACCGAAAAAATCTTCAAGAAACCTGTCTTTGTTACCGATTATCCCAAGGAAATCAAAGCATTCTATATGCGCCTTAACGATGACGGCAAGACCGTTGCGGCATGCGACTGCCTTGTTATGGGTATTGGCGAAATTATAGGCGGCAGCCAAAGAGAAGAACGCCTTGAACTGCTTGAAGAACGCATCAAGGAACTCGGTCTTAACCCCGATGATTACAGTTGGTACCTTGACCTTCGCCGTTACGGCGGAGTTAAGCACAGCGGTTTCGGCCTCGGTTTTGAAAGGCTTGTTATGTATCTTACGGGCATTTCAAATATCCGCGATGTTATCCCATTCCCCAGAACAACAGGCTCGGCAGATTTTTAAAAAGCAAAAATTTATCCCCATCCGTTTGGATGGGGATTTTGTTATCTCTTATCTTTTATAAACTCAAACGGATTGATTCCGCTGCTGAACGGTTTGATTGCAATTGAATACTCAAAAGGTTCAAATCCCCATTTACGCTCAGGTTCAACTGTTTCATAATATCCTCTGCCTGCCTGAACATCAATGCGGTAATCAGCATAAACAATTGTATCCTCAAGCGGAACAAGTTCATCGTTATGCTTTGTTTCCTCAAGCATAAGCGGAGTAAAATGGCTTGCGTTGAAGCAGAAAGTATCTTCTGCCACGGGTGCAAATATCATACCCGAACCGTTTTTATCGCTTACTACGCCGTATTTTGAGCCGAAGTGAGAGCCGTTTTCAATCGGTCTGATATATGGCACAAAATTATCTGTTACCGTTGTAGTGAATTTTCCGTAATATGCGCCGAGATGACGGTCAGCATATGTTTCTGTCGGACCCTTTCCGAAATATTCCATGTTCTCATATCCGCCCTTCATTCCAAAACGGAAACCGAAGCGGGGAAGATGCATATTCATCTCGGCAAGAAGCGGTCTGAATTCACCGTTAATGCCCATAACGGCACTGCCGTCGCCGTAGAATTTATAAACCATTTCACCCTTAAGAATCGGAACAACAGCAGGACCGCCGATTGAAACCGGACATGCAATTTTTATGCAGTTATCCTCTGAGGTCACGGTTGCGGAATATGTTTTCTGAACAGCCGCCTGCATTGCTGCGCTGCGTCTGTCATCGGCATCGCCGAGTTGGTTATAACCGTGTGCCTTCCATATTTCAATCTGAACGGGCTGAGAAAGCATCTCCTTGCCGCCGCAGATAATTGATGAAATTCTGCCGTAGGGTTTATCAAAGGTATAGCATATGCCGTTGCTTTCAACTTTTATAAATCTGCTGTCCTCTGCAACCGCGGGAAGCGCCGCTGAAAGTTCGTTTTTGCTCTGCTGAGCAGATAAATCAAACTGAAGGAAACCGACTTCATAGCCAGCATCCGCCCATTTGCATGCCTCTTTGTTGCGGAACTTAATGGTAAGATAGCAGCAGTCGCTGACAGGTGCATTATCAAATAAGTTGTATTCTTTTGCACTCTGGGGAGCAATTGAAGTATCGTCAATTCTGCCGCTGATAACGCTTTCACCGTTAACTTCAACTGTCCATTCGATATACATATCAGAAAGAGTTTCAAAATATCTGCGGTTGAAAACACTGACCTTGCCGTTATCATAAGTTGCCTCAAAAGGCTCATACCCTTTTTTCATATCGGCAAATCCGGGTCGCAATGACCTGTCGGGAAAAACAACGCCGTCAATACAGCAGATGCTGTTGTGAGGATAATCACCGAAATCGCCACCGTAGCGGTAACCCTTACCGCCGTTAACGGCAATTGCATGGTCAGTAAGTTCCCAGAAACATCCGCCCCAGATTGCAGGATATTTTCTGAACATATCACAGTGAGCATGGATATTACCCGTTGACATTGAACAGCAGAACTCACAGAAATAGAAAGGCTTCTTTGAGTTTTTATTTTCGCAGTATTCTGCCGTATACTCAAGCGGAGCATACATTCTGCTCTCAACATCAGAAATATCACTGTAATTCTCGCCTACAGGCACAGCCTTGAATTCAAGGTGAGAGTTTTCATAGTGGATGATTGCTTTGGGGTCACGGCTCTTTATGAATTTGCCCATTGCTCTGTGATTCTTGCCGCAGCCCGATTCGTTACCGAGCGACCACATAATAACGCAGGCATGGTTCTTATCTCTCTCAAAAAGGCGCTCTGCTCTGTCAACATAGGCGGGCTCCCATTCATCATCAATTGAAAGTTTTGACCAGCGCATCCAATCCCATGTGTCACGGTATTCAAAGCCCATGCCGTGAGTTTCAATATCAGCCTCATCAACAACCATCAGACCGTATTCATCGCAAAGTTCAAGGAATCTCGGGTCATTGGGATAATGTGATGTGCGCACGGTGTTGCAGTTGCCCTGCTTGATAATATGTATATCACGCAGCATGTGCTCCAAATCGCAGTAATAACCCGTTTCGGGGTTGGAATCATGGCGGTTAACACCGTAAAGTTTAATCGGCTGATTGTTAACATAAGCAACATTGCCTTTGAACTCAATGCGCTTGAAACCGATTTTAAAAGCAATGTATTCCCCTGCTGCATTGATAACAAGGGTATAGAGTTCAGGTTTTTCACTGCTCCACATTACGGGAGAATCAATGCTTATTTCAATTTTTCCGCCGCCTTGCGCAATTATCTCACCGCAAGGAGCAAGCAATTTATACTCAGCCTCAACATCCGCCGTAACGCTTGCGCTGCCGAGGTCTTCGGAAACTTCGGTTTTGATATAAATATCTTTTATCGCATTTTCACTGCGTTCAAGAATATAGACCTCTCTGAAAATACCGGAAAGGCGGAAGAAATCCTGATCTTCAAGGTAACTGCCGTCACACCATTTTACAACAACAACATCAAGTGTGTTTTCGCCATTGCAAAGCAAATCGGTTATATCAACCTCGCTTGTGTTGTGGCTTACCTGACTGTAAGCGGCAAACCCACCGTTAACATAAAGGTAAAAGCATGATGCAACACCCTCAAAGTTTATGTAGTATTTTTTATCTGCTTTCTTTGAAAGATTGATTTTCCTGTTATAATGACCTGCAGGATTCTCATCGGGCACATGAGGCGGATCAAGAGGAAACGGATAAAACAAATTGCTGTAAAGAGGAACGTCATATCCTTTGCCGAGTTCAGTCTGCCAGCATTTGGGCACGGGGATTGTATCTGCAAATTTCTCGCTCAGAAAATCCTCGCCGATATCCTCAAATGAATTATAAAATTTAAAATTCCATTCACCGCGAAGGTTGATGAAATTTGATGAATTCTCTCTGTTACCATCAAGAGCGGCTTCTTCGCTCTGATAGGGAATATAATATGCTCTCGGTTTTTCACAGCCGACATGCAGGCTGTTCAAATCCTTATGATACGCTTTTATTTTCATATAAACCTCCGTTAACTATATATTTATATTATTATTATATATCACATAACAACTATTTTTTCAATACAGCCAATGAATATTTATGTTAAAAATCACAACAAAACGCACCTTGAAATAAATCTTTGTTTGGATTATACTTTAATATAGTTACGATTAAAGGACGGTCCTAAATATGAAACTTCAAAAAATGCAACGTCTTGTAATCGCCGCACTTTTTACGGCAATCGTTTGCGTCGCAACATTTATTGTAAAAATACCTTCTCCTGCTACAAACGGATACTTTAACCTTGGCGACTGTTTTGTTTTGCTTTCAGGTTGGTTGCTCGGCCCTGTTTACGGAACGCTTGCGGCAGGGCTCGGCTCGGCTCTGGCAGATATACTTTCGGGCTATGCGCAATATGCGCCTGCAACTTTTATAATTAAGGCACTGATGGCTGTTGCGGCATTTTTATTATATAAAGCAATGGCAAGCAAGCCCTTCATTGCGAAATTAATCGGCGGATTTGCAGCGGAATCAATCATGGTGCTCGGATATTTCGGCTATGAAGCGGTTATACTTCAATACGGACTTGCCGCTGCAGGAAGCATTTTTTCAAATGTAATGCAAGGAATTGTAGGAATCGCTGCCGCAATCTCTGTTGCAACCGCCATAGAAAAAAATAAAACACTCCGTTCATTTTTTATAAAGAGGTAAGAAAATGGAAAATATATTTAGTCAGGCTCAGGCTGCCGCAAAAGAATTAATTGAAAAAGCAGAATTGAAACACGGTGATGTTGCAGTTATAGGCTGCTCAACAAGTGAAGTTATAGGCGAGAAAATCGGCACAAGCGGAACGCTTGAAGTTGCTCAGCAGATATTTGACGGACTCAACAGTGTTTTTGCCGAAAAAGGAATTTATATTGCCGCTCAGTGCTGTGAACATCTCAACAGAGCAATAATCATTGAAAAAGAAAAGGCTGAATCACTCGGACTTGAAAGAGTTTGCGTTGTTCCGCATCCTCACGCAGGCGGCTCGTTTGCCACTGCAGCATATCACACAATGAAAAACCCCGTTGCCGTTGAAGAAATCAAGGCTGATGCAGGCATTGATATCGGCACAACTCTCATCGGAATGCACCTTAAAAGAGTTGCCGTACCGCTCAGGCTTGAAAGCAACACAATAGGCGAAGCAAAACTTTCCGCCGCTAAAACAAGACCAAAGTATATCGGCGGTGAGAGAGCAAAATACGAATAATTTAAACGGCAGAGGAATTAACCTCTGCCGTTTTTAATTTAACTTTCAATGTAAACTGCCGTTGTTGTTAACTCTTCGGTTGCAAAAACATCGTCGCTGTCACCTTTAACAGGACCTTTGTTAAAATCAATTCTTACAGTTATCTTTTCGCCGTTAATCTCAAATGTATCAGTAAAGCGGTAAAGCCCGTCGGCTTCAATATCAAACATATCAAGACTGTATCTTTCAGTGTAAACTTTACCGGGCTTAATTATTCTGAGAAAAGATAATGCAAGAATCGGTTCGGTTTGCTCACATTGCACCCATGAATGATCACGATACACCTGCATATTGTGTATACCCACACAGGCAATATCAGATAATGTTCCGTTTGCCCATTCAATTTCAATATAAGGGTCGTCGCCGTATATTGGCATGGCAATCACATTTGCGTTAAATCCATCAACGCCTGTATTCACGGCACAACCGTTATCAAGGCTTTCAAAATAAACTTCGGCTTTTCTGTCCATTGAATCAACAACCAATGCATCACCGTGAATTGCAATTTCAGCCTCAATAGGCGGAAACTTTTTTCTGATTGAATCAACGTATCGGCTGCCCATCTCAGGCTCCCAATATTCGGTAAGCGTATAAATTCCGTTGATATAGTTAAAACTCAGTGCCGCAGGCGTTCCACAGCCGCCAACCGATTCAACCTTGCCGTTATTACAGATATATTCTCCGTATGCCGTAAGAAGATATACTGTAACAGACTCTGCATCGTCACTGCCGATAAAGCCTTTGTCCCTCTCAACTTTAAGTATTTCGTGAGATTCAAAAGCGGCAGTACCTTGCATATATTTGCCTTGATTATAATCGAGTATTGCCTGCGAAACCGCGCTGTCAACAGACTGTGTCTGCACAAAACTGAAAGTAATTTTTGTGCCGTCTTCTGTTTCTGTTTTAACGGATTCAGTAAGATTAAGAACAATAAACTCCAGCGGCTTACCAAAAGTTTTGCTGATAAGTTCCTTATCACCGTTAAAATCAAGCGTTATTTCACCGGTTTGCAAATTAACTTCACCCACGGTATACTCAACACCGCTTATAACAGTCTGACTTACACCCGAATCAGCCCGTAAGACCTTTGTAAACTCCTTGTCCGAATTCTTATAATTGATATTTGCAACGATTCTGTAAGGATACTCATAATCATTACTTGCTTCGTTTTTCGGATTAGTGAGAAAACACAAAGCAGCAACTATACAAGCAATGAAAGCAACAACAATCACCCAAAACGCAGGCTTTTTATAGTTCATAACCCCTTTTATACGTTCTTTTATGCCCACTTCACCAAAAGCAAGCGGACAGGCGGCAATTCTGCTGCGGCTGACTGCGCAGCCGAGCAATGCCTGTGCATATTCCTTGCGTTCATTATCGTCCATATGATAAACAACCTTTTCATCGCAGGCTCTTTCAATATCACGGCAGAGCAATATATACGCAATCCAGACAAGCGGATTGAACCAATAAACCGAAAGCAATAAAAAGCCTATCGGTTTTATCAAATGGTCGCGGCGTTTGATATGCGCATTTTCATGTGCAACAACATAATTTTGCGTTTCTTCATCCATCCCGAAAGGAATATAAATTTTGGGCTTGAAAATGCCGAGAATAAACGGTGAAACCACACTTTCGCTCTGCATAATATTATCCTTGAGCAAAACTGCTGTTGACACAGTCTTTTTCAGTTTAAAATAACTGATAATTCCGTAAAGCAGGATTGCGGCTATACCGACAAGCCATACTATGGCAACAACCGAAAAAACAACATTTTTATCTGCAGGTGTTATAGCCTCGGATGTTGCCGCCATTTCATTCTCAACCAAATAATTATTTACGGGAACATCCAGCGCGGTTATTCCCGAATTCAGCCTCAATCCATAGTTTGTACCCGAAACAGGATCAATGGCTTTGGTGCTCGGAATCAGGCTGAAAGAACTTTCAATTGAAAACGGCAAGGCAAGCCTCAACCCTGCTATTGCCCACAGAGCGCACATGAATTTTCTGGGTATCTTTTTGAACAATACACGTGCAAGAAGAACGGCAACGATTATGTAACTTGCAGTAATGCTTGTGTTAAGGAAATCAACAAAAATTTTATCCACATCACTTGCCCCCTTGCTCTATAATCTGCCTTATCTCCTCAATATCTTTATCGGAAAGTTTACGGCTGCGTGCAAATGCGGCAATGAAAGCCGGAATTGAACCTTCAAATTTCTTTTCCATAAGTTCATCAATCTCCGATACCTGAGCCTCATCTTTTGAAATAAGCGAAGTAACAATTGTGTTTTCGTTTTTCAACACTCCCCTGTCCGAAAGCCGCTTTATAACCGTGTATGTTGTGGTTTTTGACCAGCCGAGTTTTTCTTTGCACAAATCTGAAAGTTCACGGCTGCTCACAGGCTCGTGCTCCCATAAAATAAGGCAGAAACGGTACTCGCTCTCAAAAATTTTGGGTGTACTCATATAAAAAATCCCCTTTCTCGTTTTATTCTAATGCATTAGTACAACTGTATTCTAACACATTAGAATGACTTTGTCAAGCACCATATACAAAAAAGCACCCGTTTTTCAACGGGTGCTTCAAATTTAGATTTATGCGCCTTCTTTGAGTTCTCTCTCGAGCCAAATGCAACCGATATCCATTGCATTGTAAAGACCTTTGCGCTCGGCTTTTTTAACGATCTTATCCTTCATTCTGACTTCAGGGTCGGTATTGACAAGTTGAACAACAACTCTGTCCGCAACCTCAACACCCTTAACTTCGCGTGTGCTTGTTACCTGCATTATAACAACATAAGGGTCGCTCATATAGCCGTAATAAATGGTCTTTCCGCTTCTTACAAGCGGTCTGCCCTTATACATAAGGAACTTTTTCTTTGCCATAATTTCACTCCTTCAAGATTATTTAATTCCGAGATAGCACTTTACCATGGCCTGAAGAAGTTCATCTCTGTCGAGCCTTCTGACAAGACTGCGTGCATTATTGTGTGTTGTAATATAGGTCGGGTCCTCGGAGAGGATATAGCCGACAATCTGGCTGATTGAGTTGTAACCTTTTTCGTTCAAGGCCTCATAAACGGCAAGAAGATTCTTCTTCATCTCCACCTCATTTTCATCCTTAATCGAAAATTTAATCGTTTTATCAGTCATTTCGGTCACCTCCGTACCCCATTATTATATAACACCTTTTAAAATAAAACAAGGTTTTTTATGAAATTTATAAAATTCTCTTATTTTTACGCTCTGAGAGCAACGCCGATTTTGCCGAGATTTGCGAGAACTGTATCAATCCAGCCCTGAACTTCTTCCATTTCAAGAGTTCTGTCCATGGCAGCAAAAAAGAGGCGGACTGTGATGCTCTTTATGCCGTCTTTCTCATAGGTATCAATAACCTTTGCGCTTTCAAGTTCTGCAAGTTCAAGAGTTTCCCAGCAAGCGGCGATATCCGAATACTTGGTGTTATCGGCAAGCACAAGAGAAAGGTCATAATAAGTTGACTGCTGTGTGCTGGGTTCGCGGAACATGATTGAATTTGCATCAATTTCGCTGAATGCATCCATATCAATTTCAAAACAAACTGCAGCAGCGGTTTTATCAAGTTTTGCACGGTTTGAAGGATGAAGCGCACAAAGAACGCCGACTTTTTTACCGTCAATAAGAATTTCGGCCGTGTTCTTGGGATGCTGCCATGCATGAACGGGAGCAATCTTTGCGTAGCCGGTCTTCTTCTGCTTAATGTTTCCGATAATGCAGTTAACAATTTCAACAGCCTTGAGGTATGCAGCCTTTTCATTGCCGCTCTTATCATAGATAACTGCACCGAGATGCTTTCTTTCATTGCAAAGACCGTCTGCGGTTAAACCGTCAACAACTCTGCCGATTTCAAAAATGCTGTATTTATCGGCAAAATCCTTGTTTTCCTGAGCCATAACAAGAAGTGTGGGAAGCATAGAATTACGAAGAACGCCGTTATCCGAATTTTCAATATTGAGAACTTTTACGTTATCCTCAACTTCGATACCGAGTTTCTTGAACTTTCTGCCGTCACACCATACATATGAATGCACTTCGTGGAAGCCGTATTTCTGAACAAGGATATCCTTGATTTCAGAATCTTCAAGTCTTGCATAGTCGTTAGGTACAGGCTTAAGAGGACTGCTTGTTGTTGAGATATTGAAGTTATCATAGCCGTAGATACGGGTAATTTCTTCGATGATATCAGCCTTAATTGTAACATCCTTTGTTGCACGCCATGAAGGTACTTTTACAGTGTAGTTACCTTCTGCATAATCAACAGCAAAACCGAGAGCGGTAAGAGTTTTGTTAATCTGCTCATCACTGATATCAATACCTGTATAGCGGTCAACATATTTCTTATCGAATGAAAGCGAGATTTCGGGATACTTTCTTACATACTCGTCAGTAAGTTTTGAAGCAACTCTTGCACCGCTGTCAATATCCTTAACAAGTTTTACGAATCTTCCGACTGCATCGAGGGTAAGTTCGGGGTCGAGCATTTTCTCATATCTTGCGCTTGCATCAGTTCTGTGACCAAGCCTTGACGATGACTTACGGATGCTTACGCCGTCAAAGTTTGCGCTTTCAAGCACAACGGAGCCTGTATCCTCAACGATTTCGGATTCAAGACCGCCCATAATGCCTGCAATGCCTACGGGAGTGTCACCGTTGCAAATCATAAGGGTTTCTTCGTCAATAATTCTTTCAACGCCGTCAAGGGTTTTG
>SVPH01000038.1 GCA_015065965.1 Oscillospiraceae bacterium | reverse complement strand
TTATAATGACAGCACTGTTTATGTTTATGACGGTGTTCTTAAAGGTGGTAAAAACTCCGGCGCAGTTGAAAACGGCGGTAAGCTTTACGTTTACGGTGGCGAGATTGAAAGCATCGTAAACGTAAATAACGCCTATATTTCCGGCGGTAAAATAGACCGTGACGACAATGTGGCACTTAATCTGCTTGGCGGTACTGTTGAGATAACCGGCGGCAGCTTTACGGGAACGGATAATGAATACGGCCGTCACAGCGGCACACCCTATGGCGAATGGACTGTTTACTATGGTGAAGATGCAACCCTCACCCTCAAGGGCGGCGAATTCCCGAACGGCTTTGTTGTTGCTAACACAACCGCAAACGCATTCCTTGCAGAGGGCTATGCTTTCTATGATAATGACGGCAGCAAGATAACCGTTGCAGATGATGCAAAAATTATCGACGGCTATGTTCAGGTCAAGGAACATTTTGTAGCTTCCGTAACCGATAAAGACGGTAACGCTGTCGGTACTTACAAGACCTTTGCAGATGCAATCACAGCAGCACAGGACAGCGAGGGCAGCACACTAACTCTGCTTGATGATATTACGCTTTCGGCAACACAGTATGTTTCTTCCGGCAAGCTCACGCTTGACCTTAACGGCAAAAACCTGATTAACGAAAACGGCAGAGTTCTGTATATATATGAAGAAGCCGATTTGACAATTAAAGACAGCGGTGAAGGCGGCACAATTGAAACTAAATACGAGTATGTGGATTGTATTGAAAATTCCGGTAAACTCACTGTTGAATCAGGTATAATCAAGGGCGACGGCGGTATTCGCAACTACGGTGTTTTGTATTTTAACAACGGAACGGTTGAAGCTGACTTCTATGCGGCGATCACAAATTATAGTAGCGGCACTGTTTATGTTTATGACGGTGTTCTGAAAGGTGGTAAAAACCCCGCCGCAGTTGATAACAACGGTACGCTTTACATTTACGATGGCGAGATTAAAGGCATCACTAATTCTAACACTGTATATATTTCCGGTGGCACAATAGACCGTGATGATTATGCGGCGCTTAATCTGCTCGGCGGTACTGTGGAAGTTACAGGCGGCAGCTTCACCGGCACGGATTATGAGTATGGCGATTATAGCGGCACACCCTTCGGCGAATGGACGATTGACATCGACGAAGGTGCAACCCTCACCCTTAAGGGCGGCGAATTCCCCAACGGCTTTGTTGTTGATGAAACAACCGCAAACGCATTCCTTGCAGAAGATTATTACTACAAAGATGCCGACGGTAAGCTTATTGATGTTGCAGATGATGCAAAAATCATTAACGGCTACGTAAAGGTAAGCAAGGGCGCTGACCTCTCAGAGGCGGTTGTCACCGTTGACAAAACAGAATTTGTTTATAACGGTCAACATCAAGCACCTGCCGTTACCGTAACAATCGGCGGAAAGACACTCAAAGAAAATGTGGATTATGCTGTAAATGCTCGAAGATGGGAAAACGATGTTCCGGTTCAGTGGTTCTATTACGTAGATGCAGGTGTTTATACTTCAGTTATTACCGGTTTGGGCGATTACACCGGAACAGTTAAAAAAGAATTTGTAATCAAGCCTGCAACGGTTGATATCATCTGGGAAGGTGACGAATTCTATTACACAGGCAATCCCCACAAAGTAACAGCGAAATATGTTGACGTAAACGGCGATGAAAATCCCACGGCAATCACACAGAACAAAACCAACACCGAAATCGGTAAATATATCGCAACCGCAATTGTTGAGGATGCAAACTACACCGCAAACGGCGCAACCATCAACCACGCCTATGAAATCAAGTGGTATGACGGCGCACCCGATGCAACCGTAAGCGGCACAAAGGGCGAAAACGGTTGGTACACAAGCGAAGTAACCGTAACTGCTCCTGAAGGCTATGCAATCAGCACTTTGGCTGACGGTATCTACGGCAGCGAAGTCACCTTTGGAAACGAAGAAAAGGCGGTTTATTATCTCAAGCAGGCAGAAACAGGATATATTGCAAAAATTGAGCTTGGTAAATTTGCTGTTGACCTTAATGACCCTGAAGCCGAAATCACAATGGCTGATAATAAGTGGAATTCATTCTTAAATACGGTTACATTCGGTAAATTCTTTAAAGAAACCCAGTCAGTAACAATCACCGCATCCGACAAAACAAGCGGAATTGCAAGGATTGAATATATTGTTGCAACCGAAGAAATCACAGATTTTGAAAATGCAGAATGGATAGAACATACCGATGCATTTAATATTGAGCCAAACTCAAAGAACATAATCTATGCAAAGGCAACCGATAACGCAGGCAGATACGTTATCGTTAACTCCGACGGCATCGTTGTTTATACCGACAGTACGCTTGATACTTCGTTCAAAGATGAAGTTGTCTATGTTCTCACAAAGAACGCGTCGCAGGCGTTTAATCTCAATTTAAACGGCAACACCGTTGCTTACGTTAAGATTGATGAAACCGTTCTCACCGCAGAAGATTACGAAGTTCTCGGAAATATGATTATGGTATCAGACGAGGTTCTTGAAAATCTTGCGGCTGGAGAATACGTAATCACAGTCGGCTTCAACCCGATGGGCGAAGCCTATGCCGAAGGCGATGCACCTGCAGAGGTCACAATTCCTCTTACCGTCAAAAAAGCAGATGTAACGATTGAAATTTCCGATTTCGGCAAGGTTTATGACGGCAAGCCCGTAACCGCAGACTACAAAATCAGCAAGTCGAGCGATTCTTCGCCTGCGGCAAGCAATATTGACTATAACGAAACCGTTGAATTCAAGGTAAAGGGTGCAGACGATTCAACCTACACAACCGAAGCACCCGTAAATGCAGGCGAATACACAGTCAGAATCACAGTTGCCGAAACAGAAAAGATTACTTCTGCCGAGGTAACCGCAGATTTCACAATTGTAAAGAAACCCGTAACCGTTACAGCAACCGCACCTGACAAGGTTTATGACGGCACAATCAATCTTGACCTTACAGAGGTAACAATCATATTTGACGGCATCGTTGACGGTGATGATGTCGAATATGAAATTCTCGGAGGTGGATTTATTAATGCAAATGTTGGCGACAACAAAATGGTTGGTATTGCATACGGTGTAGGCGGCGACGATGCTGAAAATTATGAGTTTGACAGCGGTTCTCTTCTTCCGATTGTGCAGCCTAATATTGTTGAAACAACTGCATCAATATTTGCTAAGGATATCTCCGACGGATTTATCATTCTCGGCGATCCGCTCACCTATAACGGCACAGAGCAGACTCAGACCGTTGAAAAGGTTCTTCCTTCAGGCACAGCTCCCGAAGTAACATATACAGTCAGCGACAACAAGGCAACAAACGTCGGTGTATATCTGCTCACCGTAACAGGTACGGGCAACTTCACGGGCGAAGCAAAGATTGCCTTTGAAATTGCAGTTGACGTAAGCGGTCTTGATTACAGTGAAGCTGACGGCTATTATTGGTCTGACGTAAAATCAACCGATAAAGACAGAATTGAGTATGTATATAATCAAATCCGTAACGCTTCAACAGAATATGCAGATGAAGATAAGAAAGCAGAATGGAACACACTCTTAAACAACTGCAATGAAATGCTTCTTATGATAAAAAGCGTAACAGATCATCTTGAAAGCTTCAAAGAAGAAGTTGCAGGCTATGATATCGATACAGTCACATCGGATGATTATGACTATCTTGAAGGTTTGTACGAGAGCGAAGGACAGTGGTTGTATGATCATGGCGAAAACTATACGGACGAAGAAATCAAAGAGTTTTCGGATACTCTTGATGATCTCCAAAAGCTTAAAATCAGAATCAGCGACGTTGCAAAAGAAATCACAAGAATAACAAACGCTGTAAACGGCTATGACGAAGAAACCGTCAAGTCAAGTGACAAGGCAGACCTTGAACAGCTTAAGGCTGATATCAAGGCTCTTACAGACGGTCAGAATATCACTGACGGTGAAAGAGAAAAGCTTGCCGAGCTTGATGCAAAACTTGATGATCTTCTCAAGAAGATTGCCGATACTCAGGCAGAAATTGATGAACTTGGAAAGAACGTTGATTCTTACACAGAAGACTCAGTTAAGTCCTCCGACAGCGAAGACCTCGCACAGCTCAAAGAGGATATTCGGTCACTCATCGACAGCGATAATGTAACCGAAAACGAAAAGACTGTTCTCAAAGATATGATTGCCGACATCGAAGGTCTTGAAGATAAGATTGCCGAAACAGAAGAAAAGCTTGAAGAAATCAAGGATATCGAAAACAACTATAATCCCGAAAATATTTCAAGTGACGACAAGTCGGCTATCGAAGATAAGATTGCTGAAATCGAAGCAGTAAATCCCGATAATCTCACCGACGAACAGAAGGCTGAATATGAAGAAATCAAAGCAGGCTTTGAAGCTCTCCTTGAAGAAATCGCAGCCGCAGAAAAGACGGTTGCAGATATCGGCATTGAGCTTGAAATGTTTGACGAAAAGAGAGTAACAATATTCTGGGAAGACGATATTGAAGCTCTCAAAGCAAAGATTGATGAACTCCTTGCAGACGAGAATATGGGCAAAACAGAAAAAGCAAAGCTTAATGAGTATATGGCTCAGGCAGAAAAGCTTATCGAAATAATTAATGATCCCTGCAAATATTTCTCACTCCGTTTCTTCTACTTAATCTGGGATTGCCTCACTTGGAAATACAACGGCATTCTCTGGCTCTTCTCAAAAATTTTCGGTTACTGAATTTAACAAAGTAACAACCTAATAACACCAAAGCCGACGGAATAAACCCCGTCGGCTTTTTGCGATTATTATATAATGTTATCATGTTTATAGTCTAAATATTATTTAACGTCATTTTTTTATCTTTTAACCTGTAAGAACGAAAAAGCAGGCGACGCTAAAGCGTCGCCTGCATAAATGTATGTTTGTTATTTAACTATGAACTGTGACTCAGCGATTTCAGCAACTTCTTCAGCAGTTGTTGCGTTATTCATTTTATCGGCAATTCTGCTTCTTCTTTCGCGAAGTTCGCTGTACATAAGATCACGTTTTTCAGCAGAAAGAGGATAGAAGAATTTAGGGATAATGCCAAGGCTGCTGGTGATAATGGGAATACCGGTTCCAAGAGCAAAAATCCACCATTTTGTTTTATCGGACTGTGTTCCGACCTTAAGACCCTGGATATAGCCAACTTTCTTCATAACAATACTGTTTATGCTGCCCATAACCGCTTGTTGAAGTTTTGAGATTGTTGACTGTGCAACGCCTATCATTGCTTCTGCACGGTATCCGTTTTTCCATTCACAGTAATCCATTGATTCATTACTTATTTCAGCAGGAATAACACGTCTTAAACCGTAAACACACATTTCGAATATCTCTTCAATACCCATAAGGGGCAGAATAATTGGCTTTCTCATAAAGTTCTTGTTTATGGATCCTATGCCGAAAACAATCATCCACAGCATATCGGTCCAGGCATCCTCGAGAATCCAGAGTGCCTTCGTAGAGAAACGCTTTCGGAGAGGTTCAACAAAACTGTAACTAATGAATTTAATCGGGAATGCAGGAATACCGACAATGGTTTTCCAGGTTATCGAGCCGATAACATCAATATAGAAATTCGTTCTGCTTGAGCCGATGCTGAATCCCGAAAGGAAAGATGAGAGAACCTGAATAAACATCGGTTTGTTTGTAATAATCGCTTTCAAACCTTGAATGACACTTGGCTTTTTTATTGTTTGAGCAACTCTTTCTCTTGTTATGAGGAAAAAGTAAAGACAAAATGCCGCACCAAGAACTGCAAAGGAAACACCAAAACCCGCAAAAAGTTTCGGCAGTTTTATTTTTATCTTGTCATTTATTACAAGGTCGTAGATAATACCGAAAACCTGTTTGGGAACATCTTCAACAAAATGTGACATTAGGTTTGCCGTTGCAATAAGTCTTGAACGGTCCAATGGTTCGGGTGTTATAGTTGAGCCAAAACCTGCACGGGCGATTGATGTGAATGTGTTAGCGGTTTCCGTAATAATCGACATTGCAAAATAGAATATCCATTTAGGAAGATAATCTCCGGGGGTATCCGGAAACATAAAAGGAATAAGCCAGTACCATAAACCTAAAATTGTAAGCGGTAATTGACCAAGTAGAAGATAAGGTCTGAATTTACCCCAACGAGTTCTTGTTTTTTCAACAATAACACCAATAAACGTGTCATTAAAAGTATCCCATACGGTTGCAACAATGTTCTGAATTGCAAGATAACTGAAATCGATTTTAACAACGTCGTAGATATACCTGTCTTTAAAATCATTGATATTCAGACTTGCTGCTGTATCTTCAAGAACATAGGCAACAGTTTCTTTTACACCAACAAAACGTCTGTTTTTGAGAAGTATAGAGTTATCAGTTGTTTCGATAATTTCTCTTTCCTTTGACATAAATCTACCCGCCTTTCTTTAAATAATATTACATTATATTTTTTTATTTTGCAACTGTTTGTTACTGTTTTGCTGATTAAAACTGAGTTTTTGTGCCTGCATTGTATTCCCATGCTTCAAATCCGGTTTCAAGAGCGGGACTATTCAACGCAAGTGTAAAATCGCGGTTTTCAGGATCTTTAAACATGGGGTCTGCAAAAACAGCGTTGTTATAATATCCATGCAATGTCATAATAACCATTGATTTTCTGTCAAAGAAGCCCATGGAGTCACCTGAATATACATTTCCGCCGTGCTTATAATCCCAATAAGTGTTGCTGTCATCAATAAACCAGTCAGGATCGGTTGTGAGTGCATACATTGTTGCATTATCCGTAACAAAAATATTGTTCGTAAGAGTAAGAGAGTTGTGTTCTTCGTTTTTGGTAATCCTGAATGCACCTTCACCGCCGAATGCAAAAATGTTGTTTCGTATAATGTTGTCTTTACCATAGTGCTGATGGAATGTCTGTGACGAGCAATCGTAAACAAGGTTGTTTTCAACAAGCATACCGCTTGAACCTTCGTCAAGATAAATTCCCCAGCCTCCGTAACCGTAACTGCCTTCATCGCAACCGACATTATGAATAATATTTCCTGAAATTACGGTGTCGGGCTGAATGCCGAGAGTATAAATTCCACCCATATCGGAAAGCCAGCCGTTACCGATATCGTAAATAAGATTGTTGATAATTTTAATGTTGTTTGTCGGGTTTTCACTATAGCCCCATGTCCAACCTACTGAGATACCTGTATACCATCCTTCGTGAATTTCGTTGTTGGAAAGTTCGCAGTCAATAGCATGGGTGAGAAGAATGCCGATTGCATTGTTGAATATTCTGCCGTATTTATTAATGTGGCAGTCTTTTACATTGATGTTCTTAGTTGTGGACGGAACAACATAATCGCCGTGAATAAATATTGCATTAGCACCGATTTCTTCAAATTCAGAACTTTCAATGTTACAGTTCTGAGAAGCACTTTCAAATTTTACTGCTGTATAAGATATGTTTTTGAAAATGCAGTTAACAAAATTGATGTTTTCCGATGCGGAAATATTTATTGCGGCAGGTACATCAAAAGCCGCTTGAGTATGATTTGAGTTATATTTTAAATTTCTAAAAAGGGGATGATCCGCGGGGAACTCATTGTTAAATGTTCCGTCTGTTTTTCCGATATAATCCCAATCCGTTTGTTCAAAGTTAATTCCTTGGAAGGTTATGTTATCAGAATTGCTCAAAGTCAGGAGTTTTTCGGTTTTGCCGGCATAAAGTACCGTGTTTTCAACAGTGTCGCCTTCTTCGGGAATATAGTATAATTTGCTTTCGCTGCGATCAAGGTACCATTCACCGGATTGACAGAGTGCTTCCTTTACATTTTCAAAAACATAATTATCGTCAACCCTTACTGTCATTGCTGATGGTTTCTGAGTTTCAACTCTTCCGGTATCGGTGTTAATAGAATGAATCGGAAGCAGTTCATCACACCAAAAATGCATGATTCTCACATCAACATCCTGTATATTGCTGAAATTGAGAACATCTTGTTTGTGTGCATAAAATACTGCAGAGTTTGTAAAAAAACTTGCGTTATAATCAGGAACCATCGCTTCATCGGTTTTGGGGTCGGCAATTTTCAGCAATCCTGTTTTCGGATAATTCGGGCGTGAAAGTCTTTTGCCATCCTTGAAAAGTGAATGAAAATAATCATCATCATTCTCAACGGGCATATCAGTTACAAACGCTTTCACACCGTTGATTGTCGTTTCGCTCCAATTGCCGCTGATTTCCTTTGAACCGGAGAAAACAACCTCTTCATCAGGATAAGAGCGGTAAATGACATTGTTTTTGTCATCAGCGGTAAATTCAACGGTATCCTCAATAAAATATGTTCCTTCTCTAAACCATACCGTAACAGTTTCACTATCGGGAATGTTTTGAGCTTTGAGGATTTCCTTTGCTTTTTCAAATGTTTTCAAAGGTGAATCAACAGTGCCCGGATTGCCGTCATTGCCATTAGGCGAAACAACAAGGTCATTATGTCCCATAACAAACTCGCCTTCATAGAAAGCAGTCTTTATGCGTTCTGTTGATTCAGGAAACTCCGGTATAACGGTATCAGGCGGACAAAAAACAGCAGAGAGCATTGTGATTAATGAAGCAAATAATGCCACTATTTTTGTGATAATAACATTCATAAAAGAACCTCGCTTCTTTCTGATCTGTCAAGAGTATATCACAATAATAAACTCTTTATATTTAATAATTTTATCATTTTATAATGAAAAAATAAAGGTCATTATTAGAGTGAAAAATGTCCTTATTTGCAAAAAACAGTAAAAAAACATCTGCAATAAGTTATAGTATTTGTAGCAGGAGGTAGTTAAAATGAGAAAACACATGACAGAAAGGTTTATCATGCACACACAGAAAAAACAATATATATACAACGAAATAGTTGACATGTTTAAAATCAATGACGCAAAATATTACACATTTTTGATAGATATTTGTTCCAAAGCATTTTTTTAGTTAAAATCAGCAGAAAACCCACACAGCAGATTATAATTCATTCTGCTGTATGGGTTTTTGGTTTGTTATTACAAATGCTAATGAGATACAAAAGCCATTGTTATAAATATAAAAATACTAATCAGTTATAAAGATGAGAAATTATTAATTATACATGCAAGGGCTATTTTGCTTTTTCTTTTTTCAGAACAATAGCAGTCCTGTGAGGCAGATAGCATTTAAAACCAATCCAGTCTGCCGGCGTAGTAAATGTTTTGTATTGAACAGAAGTATCAACACGGGAAAAACCACCGAATTCACTGTCATCCGAAGAAAGAATAACTTTATATGTACCTTCTTTACCTACAGGTACAAAATATCCGTCAAAGGATTTCGTTGGGTGAAAATTGAAAATAAAAACTGTATCACCTTTAGTATAGATAAGAATTTTATCTTCCTGATGAATCCACCTGTTTACGGCAGGTAAAGGTAACAGGTCTTCTTCCTTGAGCAATTTTATCATAGCCTTATCAAAATCATAGAGTTCCCTGTATCTAAGATCAGGATTATCGACCAGACTCCATTGCCTTCTGCAATAGTGATAACTCCAGCTGTTACCCTCACGCGGAAAATCTATCCACTCAGGGTGACCAAATTCATTGCCCATGAAGTTGAGATATCCTTGTCCTGCCAAAGATGCGGTAACGAGGCGTATCATTTTATGAAGAGCAATGCCTCTGTCTATTATAAGGTTACCGCCGAATTTGTTCATTCCGGTATACATTTCAGCATCACATAATCTGAACATTATTGTTTTGTCGCCAACCAGAGCCTGATCGTG
Organism: Oscillospiraceae bacterium; assembly: GCA_015065965.1. Classification (GTDB taxonomy): domain Bacteria; phylum Bacillota; class Clostridia; order Oscillospirales; family Acutalibacteraceae; genus CAG-177. The sequence continues at coordinate 4,587 of SVPH01000038.1, read as the reverse complement.
TGATTCGCAATAACCGATATTTTTCTCCTGCGGGCGGCGGGATGTAAGTTCATACCAGAGTTTGTTCATATCCCAATTTTCATCTGAACATTCTTTGATTGTTTTTATCCACAAATCCGGAACTCCCATTGAAAGACGGTAATCAAAGCCAATACCGCCATCTTGTATGGGAATGCACATTCCGGGCATACCCGACATATCTTCCGCTATTGTAATGGCATTAGGATTTATTTCATGAATCAATTCATTTGCCAACTGTAAATATGTTACTGCATCGGTATCGGTATTCATTGAAAAATACATATTATAATTTGTAAATGCACTTTCAAGTCCATGATCGTGATAAAGCATAGAAGTTACTCCATCAAAACGAAAACCGTCAAAATGGAAAATCTCCATCCAATATTTAAGATTTGACAACAGAAAATGCAAAACTTCATTTTTACCGTAGTTGAAAAGTTTTGTACCCCAAGCGCTGTGGTTTCCCTTCTCACCCTCGTGAAAAAACTGGTATACTGTTCCGTCGAATTCGTTTAGTCCTTCGTTGGTGTTTTTGACTGCATGAGAGTGTACAACATCCAGTAAAACAGCAATTCCCATTTTGTGAGCGATATTGATAAGTTCTTTTAAATCACGGCTGCTGCCATAACGTGAAGAAGCAGCAAAAAAGTTGGAAACCTGATATCCGAATGAGCCATAATATGGATGTTCCATAATTGCCATTATCTGTATGGTATTATATCCTGATTCTTTGATTCTCGGCAGAATATTTTCCGTAAATTCTTTATAAGTGCCAATAGCACCTTTTTCCTGTGCCATACCGATATGACATTCATAAATAAAAGGTGTCTTTTCCGGTATAAAGTTACCGTCATCCCATGGGAATTTTTCAAAAGTTTCTTCAATTTCGGCACACCATAAATATGTTTCAGGATCCTGTACAACACGAGTAGCATATAGCGGAATTCTACGCAACACTTGCCCTGAATTTATGATAACAACTTGTACTTTTTGTCCTGATTTAAGCGCATTCTTACCTTTGAGATGTACTTCAAAAATTCCGTTTTCCAGCCTTTTCATGGGGCATTCTTCAATGTTCCAGTTGTTAAAATCGCCTGTAAGGTACATTGCATCGGCTGCAGGTGCCCACTCTCTGTAAACCCAGCCCGTGCGCGTGCGGTGAAAACCAAAATATTCGTATCCGTCAGCATAATTTTTTATCTTTTTGAAATCTCTTAAAAGTTCTTTTCTTTTACGTAGAAAAAGTTCTGTTCTCAAATTAATATCATTTTTAAAGGGTGTCAGATAAGGGTCGATTTCCAAAATCTTGTTTTTTGTAGTTGTTCTCATTTAATCCCTCATTTCAAAACAATTAACAGTAAAAACTTGACCAGTCACTAACGTTGATTACGAACTATTTTCATTAATAATTATAATTGTAAAAAATTACAAAATCAATACATATGCATAGATTTATAAAAAACGATTTTACGACAGTGAAAATCACTCTGTATATAATGTAACAGGGCCGTAAAGTCCGCCTGTTGCATAGTCTTTTGCGAAAGTCATTTCTCCGTCAAAATACGGGGATAACTCGTTGATATTCCACTTATCAAAGTAATCTGTGTGAATATACCAGTTTGCTGATGTATTTGTCACAACTACTTTCAGTTTATTATTTCTATCGAGTACACCTTTTGGTATTTTAAAACTGTACGGAGGCATCAAAACTGTTCCTAAAGAGTGGTTGTTAAGATATACGCAAGCCGTAAAATGAACATCTCCGAGATCAATTTTTCCTTCTTTTCCGATTTTATCATCAGGGAGTGTAAATACTGTTTCATAAATACCGCTTCCTGAGTATTCACAACCAATCAAATATTCCCAATTGCCAAGTTTAACGGGAATCGCTTTGTCTGAATGCTTTATGTTGCCAAATCCGTTTTTATCGCAAGTTAATTCAAGTTCTTTGCAAAACAGAAACTCACTTGAAATATAAATTTTTTCACTGAATTCTTTTTTAGTTTCTGCGTTAAAAGTTTCATTTGTAAGTAATACAACAGCCGTTTCACCTACGGCAAGGGAAAGTTGCAGAATACCGTTTTCAACATTTAAATGCTGTAATTCACCTGTTGTTAAATCAAGAAGATATCCGCTTGATGAAGGCAGATGAATCCGATAATCTCCGTTTTTACCCTTCTCCCGAAACAGAAAGAATATTTCTGCTTTTTCTGTCTTTCTGTGCATTGCACGTAAACCTACGCCTTCAACCTGAATTAACGGCGAAAGATCTGAAAGACTAAATGAAACTTTTCCGCCGCCTTTAACAAAACTGTTCAGTATATTTTGAGTATCTTGCGGAATGAATGCTCCTTCAGGAATTATAATGTGGCGATATAAGGCACTGCCGATACTTATATATCCGTTTTCTGCTCCTTCTGCAGTTTTTATAACATCATCGTCTACAATATCAAAATCAACCATCATATCTTCAAGTGTTCTGCCAAACGCATCAAACGATTTTGCAACAACATCTGCTTTAATACCGCCATGAAAATCATGAACAGGATAATAGAGTGCTGTTTCACAAACACGCTCCCCGAGAGAAGATACATATGACAGCCGTTCTATATAACGGTTGAATTGATGAAGGTAACGGTAAAACACTTGATTCTCCGTGAAAATCGGCAGTTCTTGCGCAAGATATGCTCCTTTGCGCCCAAGAGGAAAATTAAACAGATTGAATATATTTATTCCGCGTACTGCCTGGTATCCTATTGTATACCGCATTATATCGTAAGTCAGTCCCGGCCCCGCTACACCGAAAATTTCGCTCATTGCAAGGTTAGTACCGTTCTGTGCTGCGGCAGATGACGCATATCTTGGGAAAAAACCGTTGTAACCATTTAAATCGTTCTTAATTTTTGCTTTGTTTTCAGGGTAGAGTTGCCGCCATATAACATCAATACCCGGAATATCAAAACACCGCAAAGCACGCATAAGATTGAAGTTTTCGCCGCCATGAACGCATCCAAGATGATCGTGATCCTTATCCATATGACCGGTAAAAGCCATACCGTGATCGTTTGCCCATTTTTTGCACGGCAAAAGATAATTATTACAAAACATCCGGCTGCACAAATCAAACCAACGGTGTAATATATTAACATTTTCTTCTGTCACTTCTGCCTTTTTTGCAATCAGCGGAAGATGAGGCAATATTGACTCGCCGTATTCAGATTCATATTTTTTTGATAACTCAGAATTGAAGGCAGGGGATGGTGTTTTAGGTTCGTCGGTAAATATTGCCTTAACATTTTTGCCAATTGAGTTTTTCAATGAGGATGCATATTTTTCATGTGTAATATTAATAAAATATTCGGTAGCATCCCTGTTAAATAAATCAGGATAACCTGCATTTCCGCAAATTGCTTTTTCAGCAACATACTCTGTTATAACTGTATCTTCGATAAATTTATATCCTTCTTCTATAATTTCATTGTCTTTAATAAACGCTGCCAGAACATCAGGTTTTGTTTTTTTATAAATATCACCTGCAGAAAAACTGCGTTCATAAACCTTCAGAATCTCTTGGGCATATTCAGGATGATCCTGCAGAACTTTTCCGCATGCACCGCCCGAAGGCCATCCGCCTTCATCGTAGAGCCAACAATTCATACCGAGTTCTATACCTTTTTTAATAGCATAAGCAGAAAGTTCAAAGAATTCGGGCGTGAGATAGTCTGGTGTAAGATTGGTCGGCATACTGTCCGGACGGAAATTCTTCGGTTCGGGGAGAATATAAAATGCGCGTATGCCGAGATTCTGCATTTCAGCAAGTTGTGCATCTATAATTTCATAAGTGCATACATCATTCCATACCCATACATATACCGGAGCATAGGTAATATCTGGATTTTGAAAGATATCTATATCGAATTTATTGTTGTTATTCATTAGTAAAACCGTCCTTGAAACTCAGACATTCGGATTGTATTTATTTTGTGTTTTTAGTTTATTAATGAAGCACTTGAGAGCAATAATCATAATCACATAAAGTACAGCAAGAAAAACGGGATAAACTTTAATGCCTAACAGACCGCTGATAAGGCTGACCATAGGCGGTGCCAGCATAACACCGATGTAAGCAAAAGCAATTTGTGAACCCATAATTGATTGTGAAACTTCTTTGCCGAAGTTGTGCGGCGTCAGGTGTATCATATTTGGATATATTGATCCGTTTCCTAACCCCACAAGGAATAAGCCGACCACTGTAACTGTACCGGGCAAGGGGAGAAGCATGATTAAAATTGCCGGTGCAAGAATTGCAGAGCCGATACCTATCCGTTTCCATGTGCTGATTTTTCCGGAAAGCAAACCTGAAACAAAACGACCGATTGACATTCCGAAATAATACACTGTAAGAGCAAGTGCACCGTGTTGTGCCTTAAATCCTTTTTCTGCCACAAGATATGTACTTCCCCAGACTCCGCAGGCATATTCAATTGCGTTTGTTGCGAGCATGATAATCCATACCTGACGAATCTCAGGCTTTTTTGCCATCTGCCAAAGAGTGAGGTTTTTATT
>SVPH01000007.1 GCA_015065965.1 Oscillospiraceae bacterium | reverse complement strand
TTCAGATGCCCACGAACACAAATTCGACCTTATTATCACACGTGAGGTTTCCCGATTTGCAAGAAACACCGAAGAAACTCTGCATTTCACCAAAGCTTTGCGACGGGTCGGAGTTGAGGTGTTCTTCATCAATGACGGAATCAAGACTTTTGACGGCGACGGTGAGCTGAGGCTTTCGCTTAAGTGCTTTTGCAGATTTCTTTTGTAAATAAACTACACTCCAATTATAAATACCGAGTAAAACCCTCTGAAAATCATTTGATTCTCAGAGGGTTTAAAACATATTTATTTTATCATCCCGAAGTGTTTTAATGCTTCCTTGATTGCTTTTTCTTTATTCGGAGGGCATTGGGGTTGTCTTGCATCCTCAGATTTCGGCTTATTATAACAATCACGCTCGATAAAGCCGCATTTCTGTTTTATCTGTGCGATATTCAAACTGCTGACTTTCAGACCGCTATGCTCAAGCACATAATCCTTGATTTCCTGATAGGTAGCTTTCTTCTCCGCATCGGTCAAATCAAGTTCATCCATATCCAAATCAATTTCAATATGATGCTTTGTGTTGAGTTTGGACAAAAGACATACCGTTTCTATATGGTTTGTATGAGGAAACATATCCACGGGGCAGATTCTTCTGACCTTGTAACCTTTTTTTGTTATCATCTGCAAATCTCTTGCAAGAGTTTCGGGATTGCAGGAAATATAAACAACTCTTTCGGGTGCTGCCACAGCAAGCGAATCAATAAATTTTTTGCTGCTGCCCGAACGCGGAGGGTCCATAAATATAACATCAAACCTCTCGCCGTTTTCTGCAAGTTCCTGCATGAAATCGCCTGCATCGGCACAATAAAAACGGGCATTCTTTGCATCATTGCGCTTTGCGTTTGAGATTGCATCTTTAACCGCATCGGGATTCAGTTCAACACCGATAACGCTGCCCGCCGTCTGCGCCGCAACAAGCCCGATTGTTCCGATTCCGCAATAAGCATCAAGCACCTTTGTGTTTTCATCCAGTTCGGCAAGTTCCATCGCTTTGCCGTAAAGTTTTTCAGTCTGAACGGGATTTATCTGATAAAACGATTTGGGTGAAATTCTGAAAACACAGCCGCAGAGAGTATCTTCAATATATCCGTTGCCGTAAAGAACTTCTTCCCTGTCGCCGAGAACAAGGTTTGTATCCTTGGGGTTGATATTGAGAACTACCGTTGTGATTTCGGGGTGTTTTTCAAGAAGGGCAGCAGTAAATTTCTTCTTCATGGGGAAATATCCGCTCGCGCCGACAATAACAACCATAACTTCGCCGCTTGAAAAGCCTCTTTTAACAAGCACATGGCGCAGGAAACCTGTTCCCCTGTCCTCATCATAAGTCCATATTTTGAATTTGGGCAGCATATTGCGGATATCAACTATGATTTCATCGGCAATCTTATCCTCGGTCATACAACTGTCAACCATAACAATTCTGTGGCTGCCCGACTGATAGACACCGGAAATTATTTTACCGCTTTTTGTTCTGCCAAATGCCGCCTGAACCTTATTGCGATAGTGATACGGGTTTTCCATACCGATTATTTTCTCAACCTTGCCGAATTTTTTGAGAAGTATTTCGCACCTTGCCTGTTTCCAGCGCAACTGGCGCTCATAACTCATATTCTGCAGTTGACATCCGCCGCATTTTTTAGCAAGCGGACAAGCGTCGGGGTTCGTTTTTATATTTGAGGTGTGTGACATATTTTCGCCTCACTTTATAATATCGTTTCAACAAAAACTCCCGCGGAAAACTCCACGGGAGAAATTATCAGTTAGTCTGATTGGTATTTGCCTTTGCCTGAGCCTTGGCTGCCTTTTTTGCTTCTTTCTTCTGCTTTCTGTCAGGTGAACCGAGATTGTTGAGAAGAGTAACGCAAAGAATGATAATGCCCATTACGATGAAAATGCCAATCATGCCTTTGCCCATGATGGGTGCGGTCTGAGCAAGATTCTCTGGAGTAACGGCAAACTTGTACTCCATTGCTGTTGTTTCCGCAACCGCCGCCGAATCTTCCATCAACAAGACTGCATCAATTTCTACCGTATCTTCAACAGGAGCAACTGTTGTTTCAATATTATCTGTATTTAACATTATTATTTCCTCCTATTACTGACCGAGTGCACTGCCGACGAGTGTAAGAATAAGACCGCCTGCGATAACCGATGCAACCTGACCCGAAACGTTAACGCCGATTGAGTGCATAAGGAGGAAGTTCTGGTTATCCTCTGCAAGACCCATCTTATGAACAACTCTTGCAGACATGGGGAATGCCGAAATACCTGCTGCGCCAATCATGGGATTAATCTTATTCTTTGTGAAGAGGTTCATAATCTTTGCAATCATGATGCCGCCGAATGTGTCAACGATGAATGCAACAAGGCCGAGAACCATGATAAGAATTGTTTCAAATTTGAGGAAGTCCTCTGCAACCATCTTTGAAGCAATAGTAAAGCCGAGGAAAATTGTGATAAGGTTTGCAAGAACGTTCTGCGCGGTTTCTGAAAGTGAATTAAGAACGCCGCATTCTCTGATAAGGTTACCGAACATAAGGAAACCGATAAGTGCAGTAGCATCGGGAGCAACCATACCAACGATGATTGTTACAACAATGGGGAAAAGAATCTTTGTAAGTTTTGAAACCTTCTTACCTGTATTCTTCATACGGATAAGACGCTCTTTCTTTGTTGTGCAAAGTTTGATGATGGGAGGCTGAACAATAGGAACGAGAGCCATATATGAATATGCCGCGACCATGATTGCCGCCGTATAGTTTGAATTGAGCATGTTGGCAACGAAAATTGATGTGGGGCCGTCAGCCGCACCGATGATTGCGATTGAAGCGGCATCCTTGAGTTCGAAGCCGAAAAGCGATGCAAGGCAGAGGGTAAAGAAAATACCAAACTGTGCTGCTGCGCCGAAAATCATAAGTTTGGGGTTGGTAAGAACAGGCTCGAAGTCAATCATCGCACCGATACCGATGAAAAGAATGAGGGGAAAAAGTTCGTGGCTGTCAATACCTATTTCAAAAAGAAAATCAATAACCGCTCTTACACCCGAAACCACTCCGCCTGTTTCTTCAACGGGAGGTATTGGGAGGTTAACAAGAATTGCGCCGAAGCCCATGGGCAAAAGAAGAGTAGGCTCCATTTCTTTTTTAATTGCGAGGAAAATCAGTAATCCGCCAATTGCCCACATGATAACCTGAGGAAGCGTGATATTGGCTAAATTTCCGAAAACGTCTGTTAAAATAGACATTTTAAAAAACCTTCCTTTCTTTGAGTTGAATGAAATAAATCGCACCGTGATTTTCACGGGCACATTCTCCGCCATTATAGCGTTTAAATTTACGGTAGAATTATAAATGATTATGTAAAAAAATTCAAGATAAATTTACATTTTATTTTATTTTTATTTCATCTTTGGCGCAGGGCGGTGTTTTGCGGTAAAATCAATCACATTTATTCTGATAACGCTGACAATGTCTGCCATTTTATCCTCAAAAACAAAATCTTTGCCTGTCTGTGTTTTCATCAAAGCGGAAAGCCCTGCTTTCTTTTCTTCAACATCCTCAAGTATCTCCGCAATTCCCCTGCCCATAACGGAAGAATATGTTATGCCGTATTTGCAGGCAATCTCTCCCTCAAAAGGCACGATACCGCTTTCCATTTCAAAGAAAACCTTGGGATTTGCTCTCATCAGATCCAGTTTTCTGCCGCGCCTTGCACCATGAAGATAAATAGTAAGTTTGCCGTCTGCCATGGTGTATCCGTAATTCATCGGCACAACATACGGCTCATCTCCGTCTACAAGTCCGAGGTGCAAAACTTTTGCATCGTCAAGTATTTTTATTATTTCATTGATATCTGTTACTTCTCGCTCTCTGCGTGTCATTCCGTTGCTCATTTTCAATCTCCTTTTCAGATTTCTTCACCTGTAAATTTATCATAATTTTTGCCGAAATACAATAGAAAAGCCAAACTTTACTCCGCCGTCAGTTCTGCCTGCAAATCTGCTGCGTTTTAATCAGAGGATACGAAACAACTTTATCGCCGTTCAAATCCGTTCTGTGCATATCAACGCAGGTAATGCTGCCGTTCTCATAAGTTCTGTAATAGTAAAGTCCTTTTTCCGTGTTGCAGCACGAGGAATAAAGTGTATATTCATACTTGTTGTTATCTAGTCGGTTCAAGCCCTTTTGCTGTTCGACGCTGCCCAGAATATGAAAAAACTGACCCACGCTTTCAGGCTCTGTATCAGCCGAAACGGAGTTCACTTTTGTGAACGCTGCTTTGACAAATCTTGATGCCGATGACAAATCGCCGGGTAAACCCATCGCACCCATACCCAGACTGTACGGTTCAAGGATTATTGATTTGCCGAATCTGTTCTCAGGCTGATTGGGCGTAAGATTAATGTAGTTCGCAATGTTATGCATATGATAATCAAACGGCGGATTATTTGTAAGCACGCCCATAGGGTTCTCATATATTTTCAGTCCGTCTTTCATCGGTTCAACGGTAACTGCATGCTCTCTGTCCGCCAATATCCAATGAAGCGGCGAAAGCGGATATTCCTCGCTGAAAGGCACATTCCACAAATTGAGGTTTTTCAATTTTTTCAAAGATTCATCAATGTTTGAACACTGTCCGAGTATCCACGGAATAAACTCAAATGGCGCAACATTATCTTTTATATCGGATTTCGGATAATAAACTGCATTTTGAGGGAAATTCAAACCTGCCATGCTCAGACCCTTTTCATTTGTTGCATCACAATAAAGAGGATAGCCGCCGCTGACAACCGCCATTCCGATAACAGAAAAATGGTTTTTATAAACGGTGCCGTTTCTGAATATGAACGGATAATTGCGCGGAGTAACGCAGACTGTTTCTCCGTAACTGCACTCCATATCCAGATTGCGTCCGAAATAGAAATCTTTTGCTTTAAAAGTAATTGCCGTGCACATAATACATCCTCCTTGTCTGTGATAGTATTTCCGTTTATGCAACGGAATAACAGCCGATTTATATAAAACAAAGTGCTGCCTCAAAAAGACAGCACTTTGAATAAATCTGATAAAACTAATATTTTGCTTTTAATCGGATTGTTTGACTAACGAAACAACCGTCTCGACGTGACCTGTTCTGGGGAACATATCCACCGGGGTTGCTTTGACAGCGGTATAGCCGAGGTCAGCAAAAATTCCGCAGTCTCTTGCAAGCGTTGCAGGATCGCACGAAACATAGACTATTCTTTCCGGATTCATTTCCGCCGCTGTTTTCAGCATCTCAGGGCTGCAGCCTTTTCTTGGCGGGTCAAGGATAATAATATCGGGTTTTATCCCCTCGTTTCTGAGCATTTCCGCCGCCTGTGCGGCATCGCCGCAAATAAATCGGGCATTATCAATCCCGTTAAGTTCCGCATTGATTTTTGCATCCTCAATCGCATCGGGAACAATTTCAACTCCGATAATTTCTTTCGCTTTTTTTGCCATTGAAAGCCCTATTGTTCCTGCACCGCAATAAAGGTCAAGTACAGTTTCGCAGCCTGTCAAAGCAGCATATTCCGCTGCCTTATTATAAAGTTTTTCCGCCTGATTACGGTTTACCTGATAAAATGAGAGCGGAGAAATGCGGAATTTCAGCCCGCAAAGAATATCCGTAATGCAGTCATCACCCCAAAGAGTTCTGCACTCACCGCCGAGAATAACATTCGTATCCTTTGTATTTGAGTTAACTATAATGCTTTTAATTGATTTTTCTTTTTTTAACAGAGAATCAACGAGTTTGTTCTCTGCAGGCAGTTTTTTGCCGTTGATTACGGCGCAAACCATAATCTCTCCGCTCGCACTGCCTTTTCTGATATAAATATGGCGAAGCAATCCCCTGTGAGATGTTTCGTTATAAACGGAAACACCGTTTTCTTTTATATAATCCGAAAATACGCCGAGAATACCTTCAAATTCCTCAGGTTGAAGAAGGCAATCCGGGCAGTGCACAACTCTGTGACTGTGAGAGGAATAGAAGCCTGTTTTTATTTCTCCGTTTTCGGCTGCGACGGGATACTGAGCCTTGTTGCGGTAACGGTTATCACTATGCGCGGCAATAATCGGCTCAAACTCAGGTAAAATTCCGCCAATGCGCCTGAAGCATTCCGCAACATGTTCCGCTTTTATTTTTGTTTCCGCTTCATATGTCATATGAGAAAATACACAGCCGCCGCACTTCAGATAAACAGGGCATTCCGGCACAATTCTGTCCGCTGAAGGTGAAAGCACATTTTCAACCTTCGCAAAAGCATATGTTTTTTTCACTTTAAGAATATGGGCAGTTATTTCGTCACCCACAGCCGTTGCAGGCACAAATATTGCCATTCCGTCATGCCTGCCGACGCCGCTGCCGTTTGACGAGCATGACTCAATTTTAAGATTTATTCTGTCGTTCTTTTTAAGTTCCACAAAATATGCCTCCGAAAATATTTCGATATATTATACCACAAACATCATTTGCAAGTAAACATATTATTTTAAATACACAATATTTTGTTCGTTTGTAAAATTTTCTTGATTTTTTGCCATAATATATGATAGTATATATTGATTATATTAATATCGGAGGTAAGCAATGAAAAAACTTGCAGTTAAAATCACAGCCGTTTTCTTTGTGCTTTTGTTTATCGGCACAAACTTTTCTGCAATTGCATTTGCCGCAGACAGTACAGACTCCTCTGCTTCGCAGGACGGTAGCGTAAGCCATGCTCTTGTTCTCACAAGCAACAGTATTTCCATTACCGTTGGCAAAACAACTCAAATTACCGCATCTGTAACGAATGTTGATATTCAGCCCCAGTTTTTCTGGGAATCATCAGACCCTTCCATTGCCACGGTTGATAAAAACGGCGTTGTTAAAGGTGTTGCTGTAGGTAAATCAACAATAATTGCAACCGCTTATGTTGACGGAGAAACTCTCAAAGGCGAATTTACAATTAACATTACCAGAAACGGCAATTTTTTAAGAGATTTGCTTGAAGACCGTCAGATTCTCAGTTATCAGTACAGTTATATTGATGACTACTACTATACAAACGACAAAAAGGCATGGCAGCATGATTTTGGCTTTGGCAAAATCTATGACCTTGCTGCGCCATACTTCCTTCTCGAATACGACTATATCCGCGTTTTCTTCACTTACGGAAACGAAGACTGGATGCTGCAGATGTGGAAAGGTCAGTACGGTCTGATTTTCTACGGCGGTGAAATCGGTATTTACAACAGAGACCATGTTGATGACGGCATTAACGAATGGACATTCTTCAACTGCCCCTCAGAAGAAGATTGGCTCGGAATGGAAATGACCCTCTGGCATGAGGAAATCAATGGTACATGGAAACGCGAGTTCACCAGAGAGTATGATAAATACTGGTGGTGCACAGGTTTCAAAAACGGCTCTCTCAGGCAGCAGGAACCTGCCGACGAACTTCGCATGACAGGCAGAATCACCTTTAAAGACGAAGAAATGACCTCTATTGTTGCAGACGGTCTTAAGGAATGCGGCTTTGGCACAGGCACAAGCATTGATAATCTCGGTCTTGATCAAATCTATGTTGAAGGCAACGATATCCACTTCTGTTGGCAGAACATTAACGATGCCGAAAGCACAATGGCAATTAAAATGGGTGTAGGGTTCCTTACTACAATGCAACTTCTTCCCCTCATTTGGCCTTTTATTCTGCCGGCTGCCGGTTTGTTTACCGTTGCATGTCTGCTCGTTTCAGTTCTTCTTTAAAAATAATTACTCCGCTTGGTCTTGACCTCAGCGGAGTTTTGTTTTATACTTTAATATAACTTCAACATAATTAGGAGGCATAATTATGAAAAAATTTAAAAAGGTTCTGAGCATCGCGCTCACGGCACTTCTCATCATGCAACTCGGTGCTCTCTGTTTCGGCGCATCTGCAGCAAACGCCGATTACAAAATCGTTTCTCCCTATGAAGACGTAATCTGGAGCGGCAACAATGCATGGGGAGCATACAAAGGCACTCTCCACACCCACACCACATACAGCGACGCCGATGATACTCTGCCCGTTATGATTAAAGAGTATTACAATCAGGACTACGATTTTGTTGCAAACGCTGACCACGGCATCACAGGCGTTGAATGGAACAAAGAGCCTGACACACAGTTACTTTATACATACCAACTTTTAATTGACAACCCGTATGAACACTTGACCGACGAAGAGTATGAGGCAATCACCTCGGGAACATATCCTCTCTATGACGGCACTGCAAGAAACAAAAAAATGGTCTGCGTTACAGGCGCAAACGAATTCAACTATATCTCACTTACCAAAAACCATGTTAACGGATATTTTCTCCCCGCAGATAAAGGCAACGGCTTCCCCGGCGCTGAAAATGAACTTGGTTTTGAACAGGCTATAAAGTACATTGAAGAAAACGGCGGCCTTTCACACATCAATCACCCCGGTGACTGGCTCGATTCAAACTCAAACCCCGATATAGTTAATGATCCTGAAAGCATCAAGTTCTTTGGTGATCTTATTCTCAAATACGATTCCTGTCTCGGCACCGAAATCCTTAACGAGAGAAACGGAACAACAGGTTACGACAGAATCCTCTGGGATAACCTTCTTATGTATACTCTCCCCTACGGAAAAAATGTTATCGGCTTCAGCAACACCGATGCTCACCATACAGGCACTGTTGACACTTCGTTCAGCGTTTTCATGATGGAAGAAAACACTGTTGAGAACATCAAGAAAACAATGCAGAGTGGTGCTCTCTTCGCAATAACAAGAAAACTCAGACCAAATGATGTTATTGGCCCCGCAGAAGAAATTGATGTTTCTAACACCGATCTCCCCTATCCCATGTTCTCAAGCCTTACCGTTGACGGTCACAAAATAACCGCAGAAGTAACTGATGCGGACACTATTCAGTGGATTGCAAACGGCAAAATAATTTCAAAATCAACAGTTAATGATGCTAACCCCGTTATCACTCTTGACCTTGACACAATCAGCGGTGCAGAAAACTTTGACTATGTAAGAGTTGAGATTTTCGGCGAAGGCGGACTCTGTATTTCACAGGCAATGGTTATTGACGATGGTTCAGCACATCTCACTTTTGAAGCAGATGAACCCACATTCTTTGAATCAATCGTAAATATTTTCAGAGGCTCAAAGATCTTTGCTATTATAGTTGAACTTTACAGACTGATTAAAGGATAAATGTAAACCGTCCGTACAGATTTGTACGGACGGTTAATTTTTCTCAAAAAAACAAGCCTCCCAAATGGGAGGCTTAATTTTTGATTTTTAATTATACAATTGCGTGAACACCTTTTTCAGCATATTCAAAAACCTTTACGAAAATATCGTTAAAGTTGATACCCATGATAACATCAAGAACCTTGTCCATGATGCCGTCATAATCAACGCCCATGAGCATAACAAAGATCTTGTGGAAGGGGATGCCGAAATGCTTGTCTTTGCATTCTGCAACGTGTGCATCAAAAGCGTTCTTTGTGAGAACCTTTTCACCGCAGTAGTCGCATTCGCCTGTGAACTCAAGGCAAACGCCTTCGTGTGCTTCGAGTTCTTCAACTGTTGCGAAGTCAGCATCGCAACCGTACTGGCACTTACGGAAGAAACCGTCGCAATCAGCAAGGTGAGCATTGTATTCTGCTTCGTTTTCGTATGTTTCATAGCAGTAGGGGCAAGCGTTTGTTGATGCAAATGCAATTGTTGCTGTTGATAAGATGCAAACAAGAGCAAGAACAACTGATAAGAACTTTTTCATTAGTCTTATCTCCTTTCAAAATTTCTTAATAGAGAGCCTACTCTCCTTTTAAAGATAATTAATAGTATCACTTTTAACAGCAATTGTCAACATTTTATTCAAAAATTTATCATAAATACGAAACAAATCATCCCCGACAAAAAGCGGCCGTTCCGAAGAACGACCGCTTAACATATTATTTATGCTGCCTGTGCTTTCTCTGCAAATTCCGCAATAAACGTTACTATTCGCTTAAGAATCGGTGTGAAATCAGCAACCATTTTTTCAAAGTTAATCTTTTCAATCAATTTCTTAACTGTGCTGACAACTTCTTTCCAGTTAATGCTTTCAATAAGCGAAACTACTTTATCTGCCGCATCGCCTACTGCACTGTTGTCACTGCTGCTGCATTTATGGTCGAGTTCTTCACCGTATGTCTTATACTTTGTGCCGCAATCTTTGCAAGTTCCGCCGTCATATTCAAGACAACTTCTTTCATGGGTTTTGCAGTTTGCTTCTGAACTGAAACTTGCTCCGCACTTGAAACGGCAGGAGTAAACCTTACCGTCACAACCGTCTTTTATATGATCATTAAAAGCAGTTTCTGCTTTATCGGCAGAGCCGTATTTTTTAGCGGTAAATTCCTCACCGCAAACGGGGCAGGAATTATCAACCGCAAACGCAACGGTTACACCCGAAAAAACGAAAATAAGAGCAAGAATAACTGATAACAATTTTTTCATAAACAACTCTGTCCTTTCTTTTTTATTTTTGATAGCAACTAAGTTTAAAACATTTTAAACTTTAATCAACTTTATAATATCATTTTCGAACAGGCCTGTCAATGTTTTTTTGTACGATATCCACAAAAATTATTCATTATTAATCAATTTATTCGACAATTTTCTTTATAACTTTAAGACGCGAGAATTCTTCTCTTTCCTTTTCGTCAAGGGCTGCGGTTATACTCTTAACCTGTTCCTCAAAACGGGGAATGATAATGTTTTTGAGTGCATTTGCTCTTTTCTGCGCCTTTTTTATGCCTGTTGCAAGGCGATAAATGCTGTTTTCCGTTTCCGCAAGTTCGGCAGTCAGGCATTTTGCCTCGTTAAAAAGTCTGTAGGCTTCATCAAGTTTTGCGGTGGTTCGTTTAAAGCCGTAATAGTTATCAATTTTTTCGGGAATAAGGGTAACAGACGGAATTTCAACGCCCATTACACTGCGTGATGAAAGCGAAAGTCCGTTTTCAACAGGTATAAAAGCCGCAAAATCATCAACAACGCCCATGCTCATGTTTGCTTTTTCAAGTGCTTCATAGGCAAGGCGGTAACTCTCATTAATGCGATCTCGTATATCTTTTGCGCTGTCCGTCATACCCATAACTTCACGGATAAGAATATTACGCTTACGGTCAAGCAATTCATAGCCGACCTTGGCAAGTTCCAGTGATTTTTTTATTTTCATCAGATTGCCTTTTGTTGGCGATACCTTGGCCGACATTTACTCAACTCCTTAAAACTTTATTTTCTGTAATACTTTTCTATCAGTTCTTCGCTTACTCTGTCAAGTTCGCTCTCGGGCAGAATCGTGAGGATTTCCCAACCCAAGTCGAGTGTTTCTTCTATTGAACGGTTTTCCGTCATGCCCTGCTTAATAAATCTGTTTTCAAACTCTCTGCCAAATTCAAGATATTTTTTATCAATATCCGAAAGTTCATCTTCACCGATAACCGATGCAAGAGAAACGGCATCCTGAACTTTTGCGTACGCTGCAAAAAGTTGGTTTGCAAGCGACGAATGGTCTTCTCTTGTATATCCTTCACCTATGCCGTCTTTCATAAGACGGGAAAGGCTGGGCAGAATGCTCACAGGCGGATAAATGCCCGTTCCGTCAAGCCCACGGTCAAGAACAATCTGACCCTCAGTGATGTAGCCCGTAAGGTCAGGCACAGGGTGGGTAATATCATCGTTGGGCATCGTGAGAATGGGAATCTGCGTTACGGAACCTTCCCTGCCCTTTATCATACCTGCTCTTTCATAAAGCGATGCAAGTTCAGAATAAAGATAACCGGGGTATCCTTTTCTGCCGGGAATCTCGCCTTTGGATGAACTGTATTCACGCAGCGCCTCGCAATAAGATGACATATCTGTCATAACAACAAGAATGTGCATGCCTTTTTCAAATGCAAGGTATTCCGCTGCCGTCAGAGCGCATCTGGGTGTAATCGTTCTTTCTATAATGGGGTCATCAGAAAGGTTGAGGAACATTACAACCTTTGAAAGAACGCCCGACTCCTCAAAAGAACGGCGGAAATAATCCGCAACGTCATTTTTAACACCCATCGCGGCAAAAACAACCGCAAAATTATCGCTCGTTGCTCCCGTAATCTTAGCCTGACGCACAATCTGAACCGCAAGTTCATTATGTTTCATGCCGTAGCCTGAGAAAATGGGCAGTTTCTGACCTCGAATAAGAGTTGAAAGCGCATCAATGGAAGAAATGCCCGTTGCAATATAGTTTCTGGGGTATATTCTTGAAACGGGATTGATTGATGAGCCGTTGATATCCCTTGAATATTCGGGATAAATCTCACCGAAGCCGTCAATGGGTCTGCCTGCGCCGTCAAAAACCCTGCCGAGCATCTCTTCGGAGAGTTTAAGTTCCATAGGTCTGCCCGTAGGTACGGTTGCGGTATTCTGAAGCGAAAGACCCTTTGTACCCTCAAAAACCTGAGCAACAACTCTTTCGCCGTCTATCTGAATTATTCTGCCTTTTCGTTTTTCTCCGCCGCTGACGCTGAATTCAACCACTTCTTCGTAGCCGGCATTCTTAACACCGTCAAGCACGACAAGAGAACCCGATATTTCATTTAATCCGATATGCTGTTTAATCATAAAATCCAATCCTCTTTATTTTGCAATAAGTCCGTTGATAACAGAATTAATTTCGGCAATATACTCATCAAAAATCTCGGGTTTGCCGTTGGGAATATCGTATTTCATCTTGATAAGTTTTTCAAGAATACCCGATTTTGTAATGCCTGCAACGGGTTTTCCCGTTGCAATAAGAGTTTTGCCTTTTTCATAAAGATGAAGAATTGTTTTCATCATAAGAAACTGCTTTTCAAGCGGCACATAAGTATCGTCCTGATGGTAAGCATTCTGCTGAAGGAAGCCTACTCTGATAACCCTTGCAACATCTATGACAAGCCTCTGGTCATCAGGCAGAACATCCGCACCGATAAGTTTTACAATTTCCATAAGCCTGCTTTCTTCATGTAGCAGAGAAATAAGTTGCCTGCGGTATTCCATGAAAGAAAGATTTACGTTGTTATTATAGTAATCGGCAAGATCGCCGTCATATTCGCTGTAACTGTCAGTCCAGTTAATTGCAGGGTAGTGCCTTGCATACGCAAGCGATTTATCCAGCGCCCAGAAAACTCTTGTGAAACGCTTGGTGTTTTGCGTAACGGGCTCAGAAAAATCCGAACCCTGGGGTGAAACCGCTCCGATAACCGTGATTGAACCTTCGCCGCCGCTGAGCGACTCTACCCTGCCTGCTCTTTCATAGAAAGCCGCAAGGCGTGAGGGAAGATATGCAGGGAACCCTTCTTCCGCAGGCATTTCTTCAAGTCTGCCCGAGATTTCACGCAGCGCTTCCGCCCATCTTGAAGTTGAATCCGCCATCATGGCAACCGCATAACCCATATCCCTGTAATACTCCGCAAGGGTGATGCCCGTATAAATTGATGCTTCTCTTGCCGCAACGGGCATGTTGGATGTGTTTGCAATAAGCACGGTTCTGTCGGTCAGTTTTTTGCCGGTTCTCGGGTCGATAAGTTCACCGAACTCGTCAAGAACCTGTGTCATTTCATTGCCTCTTTCGCCGCAGCCTACATATATGATGATATCCGCATCGCACCATTTTGCAAGTTGGTGCTGAGTCATTGTTTTTCCCGTGCCGAAGCCGCCGGGGATAGCCGCAGTGCCGCCCTTCGCAATAGGCATAAGGGTATCAATAACCCTCTGACCCGTAATAAGCGGTACATTGCAGGGCAGACGCTTTTTTATGGGTCTGGGTGTTCTGATCGGCCATTTTTGGCAAAGGGTGAGTTCATGAACCCTGCCGTTTCTATCCGTTATTTCAATTATTTTTTCATTTACGTTATAACTTCCGCTCTCCGCTGCAAAAGTAACCTTTCCGCAGATATCGGGCGGAACCATAACTTTATGGACTATTGACGGAGTTTCGGGGCAGGTTGCATAGACCTCACCGCCGCAAAGTTCGTCGCCAACTTTCACGGTAACGGTAACATCCCATTTTGCATCTTCATCAATGCCGGGCGCAAAACATCCTCTCGCAATGAACTCACCGCTTTTTTCGGCAATTTCACGCAAGGGTCGCTGAATTCCGTCATATATATTTTTGATTATTCCGGGGCCGAGGGTAACGGAGATTGCACTGCCCGTACCTTCAACAGGCTCACCGGGAGTAAGACCGGTTGTTACCTCATAGACCTGAATCGTCGTAAACCTGTCATCAATGGCAATAACCTCGCCTACAAGCCTTTCTCTGCCGACATAAACCATTTCCTGCATTGAAAAGTCCTTGGTTTCCGCAACGGTTACAACAGGTCCGTTTATTCCGAAAATAATATTGTTGGGCATAAATATTTCCTCATCTCATGCTGATATAAAGTCCCGAATTTTCCTCAAACCATCTTTTTTGGTTTTCAAGCCTGCTGTCAAGAGTATCATCAATAAGCAGCGTAACAAGAGAGTTTATTCCCTTTACTCCGCCGATTTTTATTGATTCATCCTTAGAAACCGAAACATATGGAAACTTTTTCAGAATATCCGCCTCAAAAGACATGTCTTCGGGTCTGAGAAGCAGAGTTACGCTGCCTGAACCGAAAACTTCAAGAATTTTTCCTGCGCTTGTGATGATAAAATCTTTATATTCAGCACTCTCGGTAAAACTGCGGAGTTTTTCGCCTGCTTCGCTGAGAGTTCTTGTTGCGATTTCATCTCTTTTGCCGAAAACTTCTTTTCTGCACTCTGCCGCCTTTTCGGATATGCGTTTGCCTGCTTCAAGTTTTATTGCGGCGGATTTTGATTTAATATAATCTTCTGCGGATTTTTTTGCCTGAGCCTCCATAACTGCAAGTTCGGCATTGATGATTTCTTTTGTTTCCGCATTGACCGCCGCCCTTTTCTCGGCAGCAGTATCGGTTATTGACTTTATAAAACTGTTAATTTTGCTTTGCTGAATCATACTTTAATACCGCCTTAAATTTTGATGCCGATTGCTTCACGCACATAACGCATCATATTATCATGCGTCTGTTCGTTTTTCGAGCCGGGAACAGTAACAACAAGCGTGCTGCTCTCACTGAGTTTAATTGAATCTATAAACTCTGCGCATGCTGATGCAAGCCCTTCTGTTATAAGGACTATGCCTGTGTTTTCATCGGCAATGCATGCATTAAGTTCTTTTTCGGCATCCTGTGCCGTTTCTGCATAAACGCCTTCAATGCCCGCAAGGCGCATGCCTGTAAGAGCATCGTGGCTGTCGGTTATAAGTTTGAATTTCATAATCTTACTGAAGAGTGGGAAGAATCATAAGGAAAGCGATAATGAAGCCGTAGATTGCAACCGCTTCGCCGAGCGCAACAAAAATCATCGCTTTACCGAATGATTTGGGGTCCTCCGCAACCGCTCCGATTGCTGCGGGTGCACCCGATGCAAGAGCAATACCTGCACCGATAGCGGCAAGACCTATTGCAAGCGCCGCACCGATAAAACTCATGCCCTGAGCAAAACCGCCGTCTGCAGAGGTTTCTTCTGCTGCAACAGCAACCTGAGCATCTGCGCTTTCTGCCGCTGCATTGACGGGAACAACTGCCGTTTCATCTGCTTCTGCAGCATAGGCGACACCCATGCATGAGAATGCAACGGTCAAAGCAACTGCAAGAACAAGCAACTGTCTGCCGAAGGCTTTTTTGCCGCTCTTGGTTTTATCCATGCAGCGGATTGCCGCCCAAACAGAAACAACAAGTGCAAGAATGGGAAGTATAACGCAAAGTGCAATAGTAAGTGATGACATAATAAAATCTCCTTTATTTATCTTATTCAGCATTGATTTTTAACGGAGTGAACGGAATGCCGTCACCGTCATAGAATCTGCTGAAAATCTCATAGAAATTAAGCCTGAGCACCTGAATGCCTACAAGCAGACCTTCAAGGGCAATAACAAAAATGTTGCCGAAAATCATTATTATCACGGCCGCAACTCCGCCGCCCGTTATACCTGCAAGCGCCGCAAAAGTTGACATCATACAGGCATGGATAAGAACAAATGCGCCTACACGCAGGAAACTGAGCGTGTTTGACATATAACTGAGGATAACCTCAAACAGTTCAAAGAAATTCTCAATGATAAAATCGGAAACACTGCCGATTTTCGGTTTCCTGCCGCAGACGATTTCGCCCAGCGGATGGTGCAGGAATATGAGAATAACGGGAACAAGAATTCCGCCGATTGCAAGAGCCTTTGTGCTGATTCCCAAACCCATGAACATATTTATAAGAAGAAGGATGAGCGAGGAATAGAGCACGATTCCGCTTATGCCGTTATGCCCGAATACCGCAGAGCCGAAATCCCGTTTCTTGATGCTTGAGAAAACATTGAAGAACATTGAAACAATGATAACCGCAACGCCGAGAACAATTGAAACGACTATAAACATCAGCGCCGAATCCATTATATGAATAGGCTTTTCCTCAAAACCGAACGCACGGAACATGGGGTTGAGCAATTCTTCATTACCGAAAACGCTGCCGAATGCCGTGCCGAACAGTGCCGCGCTTATTCCGCAGGGAATAAGAATTTTTCCAAGGCGCATGCCCATTTTCTTAAACATGAATGTGCCCACAAGTGCAAGCACTATGCCCTGACCGAGGTCGGCAAACATGATACCGTAGAGCAGTGTATAAACAACCGCAATCAGCGGAGTCGGGTCAATCTCATTATATGACGGAACGCCGTAAATCTCCGTGTAGAATTTATATGCCCTTGTTAGGGGTGAATTCTTCATCTTTGTGGGCGGAGTCAATTTCTTGAAATCCTTCGGTTCAGCCGACTCAACCTCAACACCGTCAACAGAGTGAAGTTTATCAACAAGTTCCTTTTCCGCACTCTTGGGCACCCATCCCGCAAGGAAGAAACTGCTGTGATATTTTGCAGCAAACTTGCGTACTTCAAAAGAATCGTTAAGCGTTTTTATTTTTGAATAGTAGAGATTGAAGAGATCTGTATGCTCCTCAAAATAGTTATCGCCGCTCTCGTCAATCTCTTTTTTGCTCTCCTGCATAACCTTGAGTTCTTCCTTAAGTTTTGCAAGAGTTGTAGCAGGAGTGCCGCTGTAACTCGGCAGACGAAGCCTTTCAAAGAAAAGCGAGGCATAAACTCTGTCCGCTTCAGCAGCCCTGTCAATAGGGGTAACATACATTCCCCAGTAACCTACATCGTCGCTTGAATCGGGATAGAAAATAGAACTGATATCCTTGTTGTATTTTTTCAGTTTTTCAAAACCGTCAAACGGCAGTCTGCCGAAACGCACGCGGATATAATCGCAGTCAAAAACATCATCAAGATTTATATCCATATGCTCAAAGTGCGAAAGTTGCTCAACCGCCCTTTTTATATCTTCAATCTTGGTGTCAACAACCGTATCGTGGTCAGTTATTGTTTTTATTGTTTCGTAGAGATTGTCGATTCTGCGGTTTGCCTCTTCAACATCAACCTGTGAGCAATCCTCAACAAACTCCGGCACAGTGCCGAAATGCTCAAATATCTCTTTGGCTTTCATAAGTCTGAAAGAATAAGGATTTTCTTCGCTCAGATATGAAAAGCCCTCTGAATCGCCCATAAACTCCGATGCGCTTTCGGGCTGAAAGTTTTCACTCTCAATGCATATATCAATTACCCTGTCAAGGTCATCATACCTGCCGAGAATGCTCAACAGTTTCATTTTTTCAACAGCCATTCGGTCACTCTCCTTTCTCTATCATTATCAGGTTTTTAAGTATTTCTTCTTTTGAAATTTTATAAGAAATACCCTCAATGATTCTGATTAAATTATCGCATTCGGTTTCAAAAATCCTCAGATAAGACGAAAGCACAACGGCAGGCTCTGCGGAAAAATGGATTTGTTTTATTTCCTCATCAATTACCGCTTTTCTTATAAAAATTTCAAAATCGTCAATGCCGTACTTTTCTATTTTTGATGCATAACGCGAGGCTTTCAGAATTTTCAGCGCTTCTTCGGAAGTTTTTGATGCCAGAATTTTATCAAAAGTTTTCTGCGGCAGCAAACAACGGCTGCCAACCATGTTTGTTCTTATATAATTTTCGGAAAGCCTGTAGTATTTCTTTGCTCTGTAGATAACATTAATATCATAGAGTTCTGCTCTCATAAGTATTCCGTGCGAAAGGATTTTTGCCGTTTCGGCAGGAAAAACTCTGTTAAGTTCATCAAGCACCAATGAGTTTTTTATCTTACCGAGAGTTGTTTCGATAAGCGAAATATCAAACTCTCCGCCGTCCTTTGCAGGTAAAACGGAGCAAAGTTTAGCATAACCTGTTTTTGAAATATACTTTGAAAGTTCCGTTGCTCTTCTTATCTGAAACAGTTTTGAAAAATCGATCTTTGTTCCGCAATTGAATTTTTCGGGCAATTTGAAAATCATTTTTTCAGGCGTACCGAGCGAAAGGTTGATTATATAATCAAGTATAAGTTCAGTTTCTCTTGTAACCGCAATATACTTAAAAATACTTTCACCTACACTTTTTTCAAAGCCGCAAAGCCTTTGTGCCTCGGCAAAAAAAGCATTTTTGAGAGTATGCTCAAGTTTTGCCCTTGAAAGAGCATGATCCGTTGCAAGTTTTTCAAAATACGGAGCAAAATGAGTTCTTGTCCTGAGAAAAGTTACAACCTCGCCCAGATTTGAAAGCCCTGCAAGTGCGCCGTAATCTTCAGGTTTAAGGCGGCTGCCGTACTTGGCTCGCGCCCTTGTCATGACCGAATTTGATGCTTTTGAATTCATCGGCAACCTCCTTTCATCAAAGTTGCTCTGATTTTATTCGCCGTCAACCGTGCGTTTATAAATCTTCCTTACCCAGTTATCAATATTTTCCTCAGCCGTTTTTTCAAGTTCGGTGATATTTTTTCTTGAAGCGTTTTCAATAGATTTTATGGCTCTGTCTGCTCTTTCATTTTCACTTTTTTCAAGTTTTGCGAGCCTTTCTTCCGCTTTCTTCATATATTTTGCTTCTATCTCCGCCTTCCTTTCGGCAAGTTCTTTACGCTGATTATCCCTGTCAGCAAGGTCATCCGCAATCAGACCCCTTTGACGGGCATCAAAATCAACAAGTTGTTTGATAACAGTGCCGAGGCTGTCGCTTTCTTCTTTAATAATTTTATTTGTATCCATAACGCACCCTCTTTCTGTACGGAGTGTAAATTATAAGCATATTCTATTCCTTATTTTTTACAATTACAAGTGAAAAAATAGCCAAAAATATAATGCAAAAATTGTGTTTTTGATATGAAAAAGAACGCAGATTTGCTCTGCGCTCTTTGAATAACTATTCAAAAACAGGTGTTGAAAGATACCTCTCGCCGCCGTCGGGCAGAAGAACAACAATATTCTTGCCCTTGTTTTCCTCTCTGCACGCAACAACAGTTGCCGCATGCAGTGCCGCACCGGATGAAATTCCGATGAGTATGCCTTCTGTTTTTACGGTAAGTTTTGCAGCCGAATAGGCTTCATCGGTTGTGACCGTTATGATTTCATCATATATGCTTGTATCGAGTATTGACGGAACAAAACCTGCGCCGATGCCTTGTAAGCCATGGGCACCTGCCCTGCCTTGCGAAAGAAACGGTGAATCCGCAGGCTCAACAGCAATTATTTTTATATCGGGATTTTTCTCTTTCAGATATCTGCCCGTACCCGTTATCGTTCCGCCTGTACCTACTCCCGCAACAAAAATATCAACCTTACCCTCGGTATCGCTCCAGATTTCGGGTCCGGTTGTTTTATAATGTGCCTGTGCATTTGCAGGATTATCAAACTGCGCAGGAATAAAACCGCCCTCAATTCCGGCAGCGAGTTCGTTTGCTTTTTCAATAGCGCCTGACATACCTTTTGCGCCGTCGGTCAGCACAAGTTCCGCTCCGTAAGCGGCAAGCAGTTTTCTGCGCTCAATGCTCATTGTTTCCGGCATGGTAATGATAACTTTAAGACCCATCTGCGCCGCAACGGATGCAATGCCTATGCCCGTGTTGCCGCTGGTGGGCTCAATTATAACTGAATTCTTGTTTATTTTACCCTCTTCCATAGCCGAGCGAAGCATTTCATACCCTACCCTGTCCTTTGCGCTTCCGGCAGGATTTCTGTATTCGAGTTTTGCAAGAATATCCGCACATACTCCTGACTGTTCTGCATATGATGCAAATCGAACAAGCGGTGTGTTGCCTATTGTTTCGGCTGCGTTGTTATATATTTTCAAGTTCATCGCCTCTGTTTCATGTTGTTTTGATTATAGCAATATTGGTATAATTCCGTCAAGCGGTTTAATTTGTTTATTTTAACCAAAATTTTGGCTTTAAAATTTACATCCTTAAAAAATATTTTTTCTTGATTTACTGTAATAAAGTATTATAATGAGAGTGAACGGCGGAAATACCGCAATTTATGTTTAAGGAGATTTTAAAATGGCAGACAAAGTTAAAATCGGTATAATCGGATGCGGCGGCATCGCAAACGGAAAACATCTCAGAGCAATTGAAAACATTGACTTCCTTGAGCCCGTAGCATTCTGCGATATTATTGAAGAAAGAGCGGTTGAAACCGCTAAAAAATACGGCAGCCCCGACGCTAAGGTTTACACAGACTATAAAGAACTTCTCAAAGACGAGAGCATTGTTGCTGTTCATGTTTGTACTCCCAACCGCTCACACAGTTTTATAACAATTGATGCTCTTGAAGCAGGCAAACATGTTCTTTGCGAAAAACCCATGGCTAAAACATATGCCGAAGCAAAGGCAATGTATGAGGCATCCGTAAGAACAGGCAAAATTCTTTCAATCGGCTATCAGTCACGCTGGAGAGGCGACTCTCTTTATCTTAAAGAATGCTGCGAAAACGGCGAACTCGGCGATATCTACTACGCAAGAGCAGTTGCTCTGCGCAGAAGAGCCGTTCCCACATGGGGCGTTTTCCTTAACGAAGAAGAGCAGGGCGGCGGTCCCCTCATCGACATCGGCACACATGCTCTTGACCTTACACTCTGGATGATGAACAACTACAAACCCAAGATGGTTGTAGGCACAAAATATAAGAAACTCGGCGACCAGAAGAACACCGCAAACGCATGGGGCGACTGGGATCCCGAAAAATTCACTGTTGAAGATTCCGCTTTCGGTTTTGTTGTTATGGAAAACGGCGCAACAGTCAGCGTTGAATCAAGTTGGGCGCTCAACATTGCAGATCCCAACGAGGCTTGCACACTGCTTGCAGGCGATAAGGGCGGTGCAGATATGCTCGGCGATGAACTCCGCCTTAATTATGTAAAGAACGGCAGACAGGTTATTGAGAACCCCACTTTCGATGCAGGCGGCGTCGCATTCTATGACGGCGCAAGCGATAAGCCTGAAGAACTCGAATGCCGTGCATTCTATGATGCGGTTCTTAACGGTGCCGAACTCCGTACAAAACCCGAACAGGCAATGGTTGTAACTCAGATTCTTGAGGCAATCTATGAATCAGCCAACACAGGCAAACCCGTTTATTTTGATTGATAAGAGGTAAATCCAAATGAAAATTGCTGTTCAGGTTTATTCTGTTAGAGAACATATTAACGACACCGAAACTCTGCTTAAAGCGCTTGAAGAAATCAAAAAGATTGGTTATGACGGCGTTGAATTTGCAGGTTATTTCAACACGGATGCCGAAACTATAAAAGCAAAACTTGATGAACTCGGTCTTGTTGCAGTCGGCGGTCATATCGGACTTGACGATTTCAAAGAAGAAAATCTTGAGAAAACAATCGAGTTCCAGAACACTCTCGGAGTTAAGGCAATCGGCGTAGGCGGCGCACCTCACGGCACCGCAGAGGAAAGCAACGCAACTGGCAAAGTGCTCGGCGATGCTCAGAAATATGCCATGGATAAATACGGCATGAAGGTTTATTATCACAACCACTGCGAAGAGTTCGAGCCCGTTGAAAGCGGTGAACTGCCCATTGATATTATCGGCAATTACTGTTCGCTTGAAATCGACACTTACTGGAGTTTCCATGCAGGCGAGGATAATTATAAACTCATCACCGAAAAGAAGGATAACATCGTTCTCCTTCATGTTAAAGACGGCATTGACGGCAAGCCCAAGGCCCTCGGCGAGGGCAACTGCGATATCCCCGCTGTTGTAAAGGCAGCAAAAGATATCGGCATGGAATGGCTTATAGTTGAAAACGATGACCCCGTACCCACGGGCTTTGAGGATATCGCAAGAAGCCTCAAATATCTCAAAAGCATTATCTAAGGAGATCTTTCTATGAAACTCGGAGTATTTACAACATTACTTTCAAACCTCTCTCTTGAAGAGTCGCTCAAATATTTCAAGTCACTCGGCATTGAAATGGTTGAAATCGGCTGCGGCGGCTACCCCGGCAACGCTCATGCTGACCCCGAAACTCTGCTTAATGACGAAACAAAACTTGAAGAATTCAAGGCTATTATCAAAAAATACGATATGGAAATCAGCGCCCTTTCCTGCCACGGCAATCCCGTGCATCCCAACAAGGAAATCGCTGCGGATTTTGATAAAACAATAAGAAACACTATCCTTCTTGCGGAAAAACTCGGTCTGCATCAGATAAACACATTCTCGGGCTGTCCCGGCGACTGCGAAACCGCAAAATATCCCAACTGGGTAACCTGCCCCTGGCCCAACGATTTCGGCGAAATTCTTGACTGGCAGTGGAACGAAGTTCTTATTCCTTATTGGAAAAACCTCGTTGAGTTTGCAAAGGCTCACGGCGTTAACAAAATCGCTCTTGAACTTCACCCCGGTTTCTGCGTTTATAACACAGACACTCTTATGCGTCTGCGCGAGGCTGTAGGCCCAGAAATCGGCGCAAACTTTGACCCCAGTCACCTTATCTGGCAGGGAATGGACCCTGTTGCATGCATCCGTAAAATGGGCGATGCAATCTTCCATTTCCACGCAAAGGATACAAAAATCGACAAATATAACACCGCTGTTAACGGCGTGCTTGACACCAAGCCTTACGGCGATGAAATCAACCGTTCATGGATTTTCCGCTCCGTAGGTTACGGCAACGATTATTCATACTGGAAAGATATCATCTCAAACCTCCGCATGGTCGGTTATGACTATGCAATCAGCATTGAGCACGAGGATTCTCTCATGAGCCAGAACGAAGGTCTTTCAAAGGCAGTCACTTTCCTCAAAGATGTTCTCGTTACGGAATCCACCGGCGAAATGTGGTGGGTCTGAGTTTAAAAATAACCCTATTGACAAGGAAGCGCATATCTTATGATTAACAACAAATTCGGTTTTGCCGTTATCGGCTACGGCGGCATGGGCAATTGGCATGCAAGAAAAATCAAAAATGAAATGGGTGAATATGCCGAACTCGTAGGCATCTATGATATTAACCCTGAAAGATGCATCAAAGCCGAGGAAAACGGAATTCACGCTTTTTCAAGCCGTGAAGAACTGCTCAGCGACGAACGCATTGACCTTGTAACCATTGCAACGCCCAATGATGTTCACAAAGAAATTGCTATTGACGCCATGCGCCACGGCAAAAACGTTATCAGCGAAAAACCCGTTACTCTCTGCACCGCAGACCTTGAAGAAATGATTGCGTGTGCCGAAGAATGCGGCAAACTTTTCACCGTTCATCAGAACAGACGCTGGGATGAGGACTACCTCACGATGAAGAAACTGCTTGATGAAAACACTCTCGGCAACGTTTTCCGCATTGAATCAAGAGTTCAGGGTTCAAGAGGCGTACCCGGTGACTGGCGTAACCAGCCTCAGCACGGCGGCGGCATGGTTTTTGACTGGGGAATTCACCTGCTTGATCAGGCGCTGATGATGACAATGCCCAGAAAACTCAAAACAGTTTATGCGGAACTTACCAATGTTACAAACGAAAACTGTGATGACGGATTCAGAACAACTCTGATTTTTGACGACGGACTTTCATTCTATGTTGAAGTAACCACAAGCAACTTCATTGAATTGCCCTTGTGGTATATGCTCGGCGAGAACGGAACAGCGGTTGTTAACGATTGGAACTGCAACGGCAAAATCGTTATGGTCTCCGATTGGGAAAACAGAGATGCCGTGCCCATTGTTGCAGGCGCAGGCATAACAAAGACAATGGCGCCCAGAACAGACGATACCATTGATACATATCCCCTTCCCGTTCAGAAGGCTGACTGGGGCGAATACTACAAAAATATTTTTGCTTACCTTAAAGGTGAGGAAAGCGTTATCGTTACTCACAACCAGCAGCGCAGACTCATGCGCCTTGTTGAAGCGATTTTTGAATCAGGCAAAACAAACAAGGTTGTTGAGTTCAACGATATTATATAAGGTATAACAAAAATCCCCGTAGGAATTCAAAATCCTACGGGGGTTTATCATTATTATTTTCTTACATCGCCGCAGCAGTTTTTATATTTTTTGCCGCTGCCGCAAGGACACGGGTCATTGGGCTTAACCTTTTCCTTTTTCCTTACGGGCTGCTTTTTATCAGTGCCGTCGGTTGCACCGCTTGTTGCGGTTATCTTTGCAGTCTGCTCACGCTTTGTTTCTTCCTGACTCTTGATAACAACGGTAAGAATCTGCCTTACGGTATCCTCACGGATTGCTTCAACCATGCCGTCAAACATTTCGGAGCCGATGTTTCTGTAAGCAATAACGGGGTCAGTCTGACCGTATGCCCTCAGACCGATACCTCTGCGGAGTTGGTCCATGGCATCAATGTGATCCATCCACTGCCTGTCAACATTGCGAAGAAGAACCATCTTTTCAAGTTCACGCATAACGGGTTCTCCGTTTTCACCTGTGCCGAAAAGTTCTTCTCTTTCCGTATATCTTGTTTCTGCTCTTTCAAGAAGAAGTTCGCGTGCTTCCTCTTTATCAAAGCCGTTTTCAAAATCGTCATCCAATGTGAGCCAGCCCTTGAACTTGTTCTTAAGACCCTCAATGTTCCAGTCTTTCTTTGATATGCTGTCTGAACAGAAGAAATCAACCGCATCATTGATGCATTCGTTAACCATCTTTGTAATAACGGGTTTGAGTTCCTCGCCGTCAAGCACCTGATTACGCTGACCGTAAATAATTTCTCTCTGACGGTTCATAACATCGTCATACTGGAGAACGCTCTTTCTTATTGCAAAGTTTCTGCCCTCAATTTTTTTCTGTGCACTTTCAATTGAGTTTGTAACCATCTTTGCTTCAATGGGCATATCTTCGGGAGTTTTGAGAGTGTTCATAACGCCTGTGAGCCTTTCGCCGCCGAAAAGACGCATAAGGTCATCGTCAAGCGAGAGGAAGAATCGGCTTGCACCGGGGTCGCCCTGACGGCCTGCACGGCCTCTTAACTGGTTATCAATACGCCTTGATTCGTGGCGTTCCGTACCGATGATAAACAGACCGCCTGCCTCGCGTACCTGCTTTGCTTCGGGAGCAATCTGCTCATCGTATTTCTTTTCAAGAGCGGAATATTCTGCCCTTGCATTAAGGATTTCTTCATTATCTGTTTCGGCAAAACCTGTTGCCTCTGCAATAAGTTCCTCGCTGTATCCCTTTTTGCGAAGTTCTGATTTTGCAAGGTATTCAGAGTTACCGCCAAGTTTGATATCCGTACCTCTACCTGCCATGTTTGTGGCAATTGTTACGGCATAAGGCTTACCTGCCTGAGCAACAATTTCCGCTTCTTTTTCATGGTGTTTTGCGTTGAGGACTTCATGCTTTATGCCTTTTCTCTTAAGAA
This sequence comes from Oscillospiraceae bacterium, assembly GCA_015065965.1. Classification (GTDB taxonomy): domain Bacteria; phylum Bacillota; class Clostridia; order Oscillospirales; family Acutalibacteraceae; genus CAG-177. The sequence continues at coordinate 60,229 of SVPH01000007.1, read as the reverse complement.
GTGCACTGAGAAGTTCCGATTTTTCGATTGAAACAGTACCTACAAGCACGGGCTGACCCTTTTCGTGGCACTCCTCAATTGTTTTGATAACTGCGATATACTTTGCCTGCTCATTTTTATAAACAACATCAGGCATATCGTTTCTTATCATAGGCTTATTGGTCGGTATTTCAATAACATCAAGGTTATAAATCTGGTTAAACTCGGTTTCCTCTGTCATCGCAGTACCGGTCATACCCGAAAGTTTCTTATAAAGGCGGAAGTAATTCTGGAATGTGATTGTTGCAAGAGTTTTGCTCTCATGCTCAACATTTACGTTTTCCTTTGCTTCAATCGCCTGATGCAGACCTTCGTTGTAACGTCTGCCCATCATGATACGGCCTGTAAATTCGTCAACGATAAGAACCTGATTATCTTTAACAACATAGTCAACGTCACGGCGCATAACACCGTTTGCCTTAATTGCCTGATTGATATGGTGCTGAATTGTCATATTTTCGGCATCCATGAGGTTTTCAATGTTAAAGAAAGCCTCAGCCTTGGCAACGCCGCTCTTTGTGAGAGTTGCGGTTTTTGCCTTTTCATCAACAACATAATCGCATGTTTCGTCAACAAGGTCTTCAATGTTTTCTTTGGAATTAACCTCTTTGATTCTTACGCATTTAAGTGAAGTTGCAAAACGGTTTGCAAGTTTATAAAGGTCAGTTGATTTTTCGCCTCTGCCCGAAATGATAAGGGGAGTTCTTGCCTCGTCAATAAGAATGGAGTCAACTTCATCGACGATGGCAAAGTTGTGACCTCTCTGCACCTTATGCTCTTTGTAAACAACCATGTTGTCACGCAGGTAGTCAAAGCCCATTTCGTTATTTGTGCCGTATGTGATATCAGCGGCATAGGCTTCTTTTCTCTCGGGATTTTCTTTTTCGTGGATAATAAGACCGACGGTCAGACCCATAAAACGGTAAACCTTGCCCATCCACTCGCTGTCACGCCTTGCAAGGTAATCGTTAACGGTAACAATGTGAACACCATCACCCGAAAGAGCGTTAAGGTATGCGGGAAGGGTTGCGACAAGAGTTTTACCTTCACCCGTTCTCATTTCGGCAATTCTGCCCTGATGCAGAATGATACCGCCGATAATCTGAACGGGGAAATGTTTAAGACCAAGCACACGCCACGATGCCTCACGGCAGGCGGCAAATGCCTCGGGAAGAATATCGTCAAGCGTTTCGCCGTTTGCAAGGCGCTCTTTAAACTCCGGAGTTTTTGCCTGAAGTTGCTCGTCGCTGAGTTTTGAATATTCCTCTTCAAGTTTGAGAACCTTATCGCAAAGCGGGCGAATGCGCTTTATTTCTTTGGTTGAATAATCGCCGAAAAGTTTGGTTAAGAAACCCATTTTGAATCACCTCATGAGGTATTTTATTTTTTGATATTGTAATATTCCGATATTTATGATAGAATTCAATCAGATTCTGAATTAAAGGAGTTGTCCGCAATGCCTAAAAGAGAAGACTACATTTCATGGGACGAATATTTTATGGGAATTGCCCTGCTTTCATCCCGCCGCAGCAAAGACCCCAGCACTCAGGTCGGTGCCTGCATCGTTAACAACCGCAACAAAATTATGTCTGTAGGTTACAACGGCTTCCCTCTGGGTTGCAGCGATGACGATTTCCCTTGGGAACGCTCGGGCGATGAGTTTGACACAAAATATCCCTATGTTTGCCATGCAGAACTTAACGCCATTCTCAACAGCGGCGGTGCAAGCCTTGAAGGCTGCAAAATTTATGTTGCCCTCTTCCCCTGCAACGAATGCGCAAAAGCAATCATTCAGTGCGGAATAAAAGAGGTTCTTTATCTCTCCGATAAATATGCCGACACCGTTGGCGTAAGGGCATCAAAGAGAATGTTCGACAGCGCAGGAGTAAAATATACTCAGATCACCCCTGCCAAAGACGAACTTACCATTGATTTCAGAAAAGAAAATATCTGACAGAGAGCAGCCTTTCGGCTGCTTTTTTATTCAGAAAGTATATGAAACCGAGCCTGCCTTTGCGCCGTCTGCCGAAAGAGCACGCACGCTCATAACGCTTGAGTTATCAAGCCATACAAAACCTGAACTTTCGCTGAAAAGCATGGGTTCTGTATAAACAGCAGGAGCAGCCGAGCCGTCAACCGTGCAGTAGGTAACGCTCTGAATAAGCGTTCCGTTTGCGTTTGCCTCGCCGTATGAGGCAAAAACAGCCTTTGTGCCGTCGGGACTGAGTGAAAATACATCTGCCGATTCAATATTAATTCCTTTAAAAGTCTGTGATACGCCTGTGAACAGGTCAACCATCACAAGGCTCTTTTTGTTTATAAGATACTTGCCGCACTGAAGGTAATCTGCGCTCCAATCTCCATCAAACTGAGTGAGAACAATCTCGCCGTCACCCGTTTTAAGCATGTTTGCAAAGCCGTTTTCGTTCTTTTTAAGGTAATGCATGCCGTTTGCATCGTTAACAAACCATACACCGAGGATATCTTCAACAACTATCTGAGGCTTGTATGCACTTGAGAGCACCATAACATCCGCTCTCTGACCCTTATCGTCCTCGTTATAATATCTTGATGAAAGGAAATATTTTGCATCGCCGAGATTTTTGATGAAATCATCGGTAAGCAAGGTCCAGTCCTGACGGAAGGTGCCGTTTGAATCAATCATTCTTGTGTGATTTGAAACATATGTTGAAGCCTTACCGCTTTCGAGATTGAAATTATAGATTTCAGAATAAAGTTTTTCCGCATTATAGAAGTTGTTCTTATCAAAATCGGCAAGGAGAAGGTGACCGCTGCCGTAGCCTGCAGGCTTCATTGTGAGTTTAACAAAAGCATAGGCATAAACATCAACATCCGCACTCATATCCGATGTGAAAACGCCGTAGCCGCATACCTTGCCGTCTTTTTCAATATAATTTACCGTTACGGGGATTGAAATGCGGCTTGCTTTGATACTTGTTTTAACCTGTTTGGGAGCAAGCGTGCTTGCAAACAACTGACCGCCGGAATACTCAAAGAATTTCACGCTGCCGTCAAGAGTTGCGGTATAATAAATATTTTCAAAATCCGTGGGCAGATAGATTTCACCGTTTACACCTTTAACGGAAAGAGCGGAGTTTGTTGTATAAGCACTCTGCTCATATGAAAAAACTTCGGGTTCTGCGCTGCCGATGTTTGCAGAAGGCTCTTTGTCAAGCGTTGACATAAAGAAAACCACACCCGAAACAGCCATAACCACTGCCAGAACGGCGCAAAGAATTTTTAATGTTTTTGAATTCATAATTAATTTCTCCTTCATCACACATCAATTTCAAGTTCAACCGGACAGTGGTCCGAGCCGAAAATTTCATTGTGTATTTTCGCATCTTTCATGCGCTCTTTAAGTTTCTCTGAAACTATAAAGTAATCAATTCTCCATCCTGCGTTCTTTGCCCTTGCGGAAAAGCGGTATGACCACCAACTGTATGCTCCCTCAAGGTCAGGATAAAAATATCTGAAAGAATCAACAAAACCGCTTGCCAGCATATCGCTGAATTTGCCTCTTTCCTCGTCGGTAAAACCGGGATTTCTGCGGTTGGTTTTCGGATTTTTAAGGTCTATTTCTTTATGGGCAACATTAAGGTCGCCGCAAAAAACAACAGGCTTTTTTTCGTCAAGTGCGCATATATATTTTCTGAATGCATCTTCCCACTCCATGCGGTAATCAAGCCTTACAAGCCCGTCACGCGCATTGGGAACATAAACGGTTATAAAGTAATAATTTTCAAATTCAAGCGTAATGACTCTGCCCTCAGTATCGTGCTCGGGGATTCCGATGCCGTATGTAACCGAAACCGGCTCTTCTTTTGAAAAAACGGCTGTGCCGGAATAGCCCTTCTTTTCGGCATAATTCCAGAACTGACTGTACCCGTCAAGATTAAGTTCTGCCTGACCCTCCTGCATCTTTGTTTCCTGCAGGCAGAAGATATCCGCATCAAGAGCAGCAAAACTCTCGTAAAAATCCTTCTGAAGGCAAGCCCTTATTCCGTTAACATTCCATGAAACAAACCGTTTGATTGCCATGCGCACAGTCCTCCATTATATAATTAATGTAATTATAACATATTTTTTTAAATATGTCACCCATAAATATTAACTTTATGTAAATATTCATAAAAACAACGGTTGATTTTTGTAAACCTGTTTTAAACTTTCATACTTGACAAAATGTTCATTATGAGGTATTTTTATAATTAAGTAGTGTGCGTTTTGCGCGCAAAAACAAAAAACATATTTTCAGGAGGAAAAACCATGAAAAAGATTCTTGCTGTTCTTCTCGCTTTTGCAATGCTCTTTGCTTTTGCAGCATGCGGCGATAACGGAGACAATGAAACAACAACCACAACCGTAGCAGACGAAACAACAGATGCTCCCGTTGCAGATGAAACAACAGCAGCACCCGTTACAGACGAAACAACTGCAGCAGCAGACGAAACAACAACTGCAGCAGATGAAACAACCGCAGCAGGCGAAACAACAACTGCAGCAGGTGAAACAACAGTTGCAAACGCTGAAATGTCAAAGGCTGATTTCGTTAAGTTCCTTAACGCTGAAACAGCAAAGGCTGCAAAGGGCAAATATAACTTCAACAGAAACTGTGAGTACACAAGCCCCATTGATGTTGGCAGTGCAACAGGCATTCTTAACGGCATCATCAGCGCAATCGATGAGAACTCAAACCTCGACACAGTTGTTGGCGGTTTCCTCGGTATAGGCACAAAGAAGGGTGCTTTCCCCAAAGATGATCTCAGCGATAACTACAAGATTAAGGCTACATCTCTCAAAGAAAGCGACCTTGGTTCATTCTCATATGCAAACGGCGTTTACAAGTTCACACTTGCTAACGCAACAAACCCCAAGAAGACAGGCGCTACTCCTCTTTCAAGATTCACAAATGACTTTATCACACACGAAGAAGTTGTTGAAGGTATTGCTGATTTCACAAATGCAATCACAGTTAACAATACAAACGTAAACTACAAGAACATAAAGGTTGAAGTTACCGTTGCAGACGGCAAGATCACAAACATCAAGTATTCATATGCTTTTGATGCAACTCTTGCTCTTAAGGCAGTTGTAACAATCAACGGCAGCGGCGCTGCAGTTACAAACGCAACATTCTCAGACATCAAATATTAATTAAAACCGTAAAGGACTCCGCATCGGCTTGATGCGGAGTCCTCTTTTTATGCTGTTGTTGATGTGTTGGCCGATGAAGCATCGTGCTCCGAAGAACTGCTTGTATCCGATACATTGTCGGTAAACATATTCTCCATATCTGTCATCGCCTCGGTAAGCATATCTTCAAGAGTTGTCAGTACGGGGTCATTATTCTGCGTGTCTGAAACCTTGCCCGTTTCAGTGCCGTTGCATGCTGCAAAAACAACCGATATAAGGATAACCGCGGCAATAATTGCAAATGATATTCTTTTCATAAAAATGCTCCTTTTTGCAAAAAATTCAATGGAAGATGATTTCCGTTTGGAATTATTTTGCCTTAAAGGAGCGTTTTTATTCATATTGAATTATTTTATTCTCACCCAAACCAGCATATCGCTTTCGCCTCTGTTTGCAAAAGCAAAATACGGAATGAATTTTATTCTTCTTGAATTGAAATCGGGACGGTATGTACGGTAAAGCGAATCAAATACGCCATCCTCAAATCCGTCAGTTTCAACGGTATATGCCTGCATCTCTTCGTTAAATAAAATTTCGGCATTGAGGTCTGCAGAAATGCTGAGGTTGTTGAGAGCAATTCCGTTATCAATTCTTTCTGCGCAATAAACAAGAGGTCCTCTGCAAAGAGCAACTCTGCCTGCATCTGATTCAATTTCGGGATTTGCGGCAACAAGGCGGCATTCCATTGCAAAATCAAGGCAGATTTCCGCCTCATCGCAATCAATTGCGATATATGCATAGCCTTTTTCTGTTTTTGCGACTTCTGCGCCGATACTGTAATTCTCCGCCCATGAAGGTATTCTGACCGCAATCGTTTTACCCTTCATGCCCTTTACATTCAGTTTTACCGCTCCGTTATTCGGATACTCGGTGTTCTGAACAATCTTTATTCCGTCAAATTCCGCATCGGACTTAAAATAATGATGAACAAAAACTGTATCATTATTATATGTATAGAGAAAATCACCGATTGAAGCAATCATTCTTGCAATGTTCGGAGGGCAGCAGGAACAGTCAAAAACTTCCACACGCTGCGTAATATCAAAGCCGCTGATATTATGCTGAAAAAATTCCTTGTTTCTTCTTCGTCTTTCAACATTAATTTCAAGCGGATTTACATAGAAGAACGCTTTGCCGCTGAGAGAAACACCTGCAAGCGCACAGTTATAAATCGCAGTTTCGGCAATATCGGCATAAATCGAATCGGGCTCAATAAGGCTCATTCTTCTTGCAAAAAGCGCAAGGCCGATAGATGCACATGTTTCGGAATAAGCAACATCATTGGGCAAATGATAATCCTCAGTAAAGCGCTCACCGTAATGTGTTGAGCCTATACCGCCTGTTATATACATCTGCTTTTCGGCAATGCTCATAAAAAGACGTCTGCAGGCATCATAAAGAGTTTTGTCATTGAGCCTTAACGCAAGGTCAGCCATAGCACAGTAGAGATAGGTTGCTCTTACGCTGTGACCGATTGCCCTTTCCTGCTCACGCACGGGTTTATGGGTCTGGTCATAAGCATGGCTGATATAATATGGGCTGTTCTCGTCTTTTTCTGATGTTCCTCTTGTTTCAACAAAATGGCTGCTCATTTTAAGATATTTCTCATTGCCTGTGCAGTCATAAAGTTTAACCAGCGCAAGTTCTATTTCTTCATGGCCGGGAGTGCTGAACTCAGCAGAATCTTCAATTATGAACACCTTTTCGATATAATCCATATAATCGCACATCAGGCGCAGAAATTTATCCTTGCCCGTTGCGTTATAGTAAGCAATCGCCGCCTCTGTAAGATGGCCTGCGCAGTAAAGTTCATGCGCCATGCGGTTAGTAAAGCGGTTATCCGGCTCACAGACAGTGAAATAAATATTAAAATATCCGCTTTCGTCACGGTTCTTTTCAATAAGGTCAACAACGCCGTCAACAATTGCCTCAAGTTCCTTGTCAGGTGTTTTGGTGATTGTATAAGCAACCGCTTCAATCCACTTTGCAACATCGGAATCCCAAAAAATATGAGGTCTGTTCGGGTCGCCATCTTTCCACTCAAACTTGAAAGCATCAAATCTGCCTGTATCCGAAAAACGGTCATATACCATGGGTATTGTTGCGGTTTTATTTATATCAAATCTGTTTTTCCAAAAACCGCCGAGGTTAATTTTATCAAATGTAACGCTTTTCACGTTATCACCTCATTAAATTTTTGCTTTTTCTTCTTTGGTTTCGCCAAGTTCAACAAGGTAATATGCACCTGTCCAGACAAGCAAACCTATAAACAGGAACAATACACCGTTGTGGAATCCGCCGAGAATAAGTCCGTCTGTTGTAACCGCATTTCCGAGCAGAGAAACAATCCAGTTTGTTGAAAACACATTAACAATATTAATTGTGCCGTCCACAAAGAGAGATGCTGCCGAATTGAAACATGCAATCATAACAATTGTTGCAATAAGACCTGCAATGCTTGCCGCAAGGATGGGTATACGCTTGTTGCTGAATATTGACCAAATGATAATGAAAAGGGCAATAAGAACAATCAGCACAAAGCAGACTGCAAACGCAATCAGCCTGCCCTTTATCGGGTTAAGGGCTACGGGCCATGTAAAGGTGCCCGAACCGTTTTTGAAAATCATTTCATACCAAAAGGCTTCTTTACCGGTAATAACATCAATAATAAATTTAATTGAAAACGATTCCTGAAGACCTACCGTATCAACCAAAGGTGTTGAAAGGCGGAACGCAATAAAGTCCACAAAAATTATAACGGGGAACATTGCCGCCGCAAGAAGCGCATTGACAATTCTGTAAAGAACTTTCATTTTAAACTATCCTTTCATTATTTCCATGAGGAATTAAGAGCAACCGTGCGGTTGAAAACAAGTTTGCCGTCTGTTGATGTTTTATCAACGCAAAAATAGCCCTGACGCATAAACTGGAAGGTATCGCCGCACTTTGAATCTCTGAGTCCGCCCTCAACAAGACATCCCGTGAGGATTTCAAGTGAGTTGGGATTAAGATGGTCAAGATAATTCTCCTTGCCGTCAACCATGGGATTTTCAGCATTGAAAAGACGGTCATAAAGACGGATTTCACAGGGAGCGCTGTCCGAAGCGCTGACCCAATGAATTGTACCTCTGACCTTTCTTCCGTCGGGAGCTTCGCCGCCCTTTGATGCAGGGTCATAAGTGCAATGCAGGCAGGTAACCTCGCCGTTTTCGTCGGTTTCCCAACTGTTGCAGGTTACAAGGTATGCACTCTTAAGACGTACTTCGTTGCCGGGATAAAGCCTGAAATACTTTTTGGGAGGCTCAATCATAAAGTCATCACGCTCAACGAAGATTTCTCTTGAGAAATGAACTGTTCTTTTTCCGAGTTCGGGCTTAAGGGGGTTGATTTCAACCTCTATTTCTTCGCTCTGTCCTTCGGGATAATTATCGATAACAACCTTGAGAGGTCTGAGAACAGCCATTGCTCTGGGCGCATTTTCGTTAAGGTTATCTCTTACGCAGGCTTCAAGCAAACCGTAATCAATAACGCTGTCTGCTTTTGAAACGCCGATGCGGGTTATGAAATCACGCACAGCCGCTGCAGGATAGCCTCTTCTTCTCATACCGCTGAGAGTAATCATTCTGGGGTCATCCCAACCGTCAACGGTGCCGTTCTGAACCATTGCAAGGTTGTATCTCTTGCTTGTTACGCAGTAATTAAGGTTAAGGCGGGCAAACTCAATCTGTCTGGGAGGCTCTTCAAAGCCGATTTCTTTAATGAACCAGTCATAAAGAGGTCTGTGGTTTTCAAACTCAAGCGAACAGAGCGAATAGGTTACGCCTTCCCTTGCATCCGAAAGAGGATGTGCAAAGTCATACATGGGGTAAACGCACCATTTATCGCCTGTCTGGTGATGTGAAACATGAGCAATTCTGTAAATAACGGGGTCACGCATATTGATATTGGGCGATGCCATATCAATCTTTGCTCGGAGTGTTCTTTCACCGTCGGCAAATTCGCCGTTTGTCATTCTTGCAAAAAGGTCAAGATTTTCTTCAATTGAACGCTCACGGTAGGGGCTGTTCTTACCGGGTTCGGTAAGAGTTCCTCTGTATTCTCTGATTTCATCGGCTGAAAGATCGCAGACATAAGCCTTACCCTTCTTGATAAGTTTAATTGCACATTCATAAATGAAATCAAAATAACTTGAAGCATAAAGAACTTTGTTCCACTTATAGCCGAGCCATTCGATATCCTCTTTGATTGCGTCAACATACTCAACATCTTCCTTTGAAGGGTTGGTATCGTCAAGACGCAGGTTGCATTCGCCGCCGTATTTTTCCGCAGTGCTGAAGTCAATGCAGATAGCCTTTGCATGGCCGATATGAAGATAACCGTTGGGTTCAGGCGGAAAACGGGTCTGAATACGGGTATTCACGCCGTTTGCAAGATCTTCGTCAATGAAGTCATATATAAAATTGGAGGTGGTATTGATTTCGTCCATTGTTTTTCTGTCCTTTCAGTGTTTATTTCCAAGTATTTAAGGCTTCGTTAAGCCTTGCTTTTATTTCATCTTCTCCGAGAAGATTCATTATTGAATAAAGGTCAGGTGTGTTTCTGCGTGAAGTAAGCGCAATTCTGATAACTGTTGAAACATCGCCGACATGACCTTTGAATGCATCGGGATTCTTTTTGTATTCCTTAACATTCGGTGTAAAGCCGAGAGGTTCGCACATATCCTTGATTCTTGCAAACCATTGATCTTTATCATCTGCAAGTGAGAACTCGCCGATGTATTTTTCAATTATCGCGGCGGCATCTGCGTTTGAAACATTCTCCGGCAGAGTGTAATCCGCGGTATAGAGTTCGTTATAGAGATATGAGAAATAATCCTTAACTTCGCTCCACTTTGCAATATCCTTACGGGGTTTGGGATTCTCCCTGTCAATATTGACGGCAGCGGTTGAATACTCAGGGTTTGCGGTAAAGATTGCGTAAAATTCGGGGTCATTGTCCTTTGCCCATTCCGCAATGTTATCATAAACCTGCTGTGCGCTCATAACGGAGATAACATTCTTGCTTACGTCGTTAAGTTTTACAAGATCGAAAAGACATCCGCTCGCACTCATCTTTTTGAGGTTGAAGGGGAACTTTGAAATATCCTCCTTGGGATTTGCTCTGCGCCAATCCTCAAAGTTTGAGTTGATGAGAGTGAGCAGGTATTCAAGCACACTCTCCTTGGGGAAGCCACCCTCAACAAAATAACTGACTGCTGCTTCAGGGTCTTTTCTCTTTGAAAGTTTACGCTTATCGCCTGTTTCCTCATCAATTTTAAGAACCTGCGGTGTATGAGCATACTTGGGAACTTTGTATCCGCAAGCCTTGAAAAGTTCGATATGCTTGGGAACTGATGATATCCATTCTTCACCGCGGATAACATGGGTTGTCCTCATAAAATGGTCATCGCACGCATGGGCAAAATGATATGTGGGAATTCCGTCTGATTTGAGAAGAACCTCGTCAATTATGTTAGCAGGCATTTCAATCTTGCCTCTGATAACATCGTCAAACATGATTTTTTTATCTTCATTACCCTCTGAACGCAAACGAAGAACCCAGGGTTTGCCGTCAGCAATATTCTTTTCAATCTGTTCGAATGTAAGGTCGCGGCACTTCGCCCATTTGCCGAAGTAGCCCCAAATAAGCGCATCGCCCTGTTCCTGCTCTTTGCGCAGTTCTGAAAGTTCATCTGCGGTGCAGAAGCAAGGGTATGCAAGACCCTTTTCAACAAGGCTCTTTGCAACTGTCTGATAAATCTCTGCACGCTGGCTTTGGGTGTATGGACCGTATGCGCCTTTTTCTGTGCCAAAACCCGTTACGCCTTCATTGAACTCAACGCCGAAGTAATCAAAACCGTTGATAATAGCGGATACACCGTCATCAATTTCACGTTTTTTATCGGTATCCTCAATTCTGAGGTATGAAACGCCGCCTGTTGACTGAGCGGTCAGCACATCGACAAGTGCGCCGAAAAGACCGCCGATATGAAGATAGCCTGTAGGAGAAGGAGCAAAACGGGTTACCCTTGCACCCTCTGCAAGACCTCTTTCGGGATAAAGTTCCTCATAATAATCGGGTGTTTTATCAATTTGAGGAAAAAGAAGTTCCGCAAGTTTTTTATTATCCAAATATATACACTCCTATAAATATAATTTTACTTATACCCTATTATTATTGCAGAAAACTCCGCAAGTATCAAGAGATATTTTCAAATTTTTGCCGTTACGCTCAATTTTTTTGGTATTCAATGCTGTTAAAGAATAAAACGGACTCTCTTTGCCAAAAATATGAGGGAAAACAACAGCGAAAAGAGGCTTTTCTATGAAAAAGAAAATCAAAAAATATCCCAATATTTATCTTGCCCTTGCGATATGCCTTGTTGCGGTCGGCATTGGCGCAACAATCGGTTTTGTCGGTTCTCCCGAAACAGAAAGCGAAGAGGATTTCAGCCGTGTAACCGTTCAGTGGAGCATTGAAGAAACAACTCAGCCGCTGACCCACGAGGTTAACATCGGAGTCAGCGGCATCGAGGATGAGCGAGTTTATTCCACAACCGAAAAAGTTGAAGGGAACAAACCTTTCTCAGGCAATTTTGCTTTGCCTATGGGCACGGATATCACAAAAGATTTCAGCAACGGCGAAATGGTGGAGTCTAAAACAATGGGCGACTGGAGAGTTCATAACGGCGTTGATTTCGGCGGCAGTGCAGGCAACGATGTTGTTGCTGTTTCAAACGGCACCGTTAAAAAGGTTTATGACGACAGTTTCTGGGGTACGGTTGTTGAGATTGACCACGGCAACGGAATGACCGTACGTTACTGCGGGCTCAAAAGCGGCAGTTGCCTGCCCGAAGGCAGCGAGGTTGAAAAGTACGATAAAATAGGTTCTCTCGGACATATCCCTGTTGAAATCAGCGACAGTGATCATCTTCACCTTGAAATTCTGATTGACGGTGAATATGTTGACCCACTTAAGGCGCTGAATAAAGTCGGAGATAATTCAGCAGAATAATCTATGATGATGGCGGCTGCCATGTGTCTGCCCGGCTCCCCAAGGGCATAAATGCCACCGTTGACGGCAGCCGCCTTGTTTTTCTGCGAAAGCAAACGCTTTCAATCCATTCTATGCAAAACAGCACGAATTGGGCAGTGAAAATAATTTTTAAAAAACTCTTTACAAGTCGGTTTCTTTATGATATAATCCGATTTGCACATGCCCGTTTCTCGGGTTGCGGAGTAAACCTCAACGAGGTGTTCACCTGCCGCTTTCTGGGATCTGAGGCAAATATTTAAATGAGGTGAAAAACAATGACACAGGCAGAAAAGACCGCAATCATGCAGGAATATGCTCTCCACGAAGGTGACACAGGTTCACCCGAAGTTCAGATCGCTGTTCTCACAAAGAGAATCAACGACCTCACTGAGCATCTTAAGGAGCACAAGAAAGACCACCACTCAAGAAGAGGCCTTCTTATGATGGTTGGTCACAGAAGAAACCTCCTTGCTTACCTTCAGAAGGTTGACATTGAGCGTTACCGTTCAATCATTGCAAGACTCGGTATCCGTAAATAATTCATCAATAAAGCAGGCAGGAACTCATCTTGCCTGCTTTGTGTCGTTTTAAAGGTCGGGTTAATATATTAAAGTGTTAGCCTGTTACAACTTTAAACCGTCAAAAAATCGAATCTTTCAGGCGGCGCATTCCCTCGGTTTTAGCGGTAAATCGAGTTTCTGTGAAAACAGAGGTTGGATTTATTGCTAAACCCAAAGCCTGCCGCCTGTGGAAATATAATTTTACAGAGAGGTAGAAAAATGTTTTTTGAAGCATTCAAAAAGTACGAAACAGAAATCGCAGGCAGACCTTTTGTTGTTGAAGTAGGCAAAATGGCTCAACTTGCAGGCGGCTCATGCCTTGTTCGCTACGGCGACACAAACGTGCTTTGCACAGCAACTATGGCCGCAAAACCCAGAGAGGGTGTTGATTTCTTCCCCCTTTCGGTTGACTATGAAGAGAAACTCTATTCAGTAGGCAGAATCCCCGGCTCATTCCAGCGCCGTGAAGGCAAGGCAAGTGAAAAGGCAACTCTCGCATCGCGTGTTATCGACAGACCCATCAGACCTCTTTTCCCCAAGGATATGAGAAACGATGTTGGCGTTGTTGCAACCGTTATGTCAGTTGACCCCGACTGTCAGCCCGAAATCGCTGCAATGCTCGGCGTTTCTATCGCAATTTCTATTTCAGAAATTCCTTGGGACGGCCCCATTTCAGGCGTTGTTGTAGGTCTTGTTGACGGTCAGTATGTTATCAACCCCACTCTTGAGCAGAGAGCAAAGAGCGATATGTATGTTACCGTTGCTTCAACAAGCGACCTTGTTGCAATGATTGAAGCAGGCGCTAACGAAGTTTCAAACGACGACATGTATGACGGCATCATGTTCGCTCATAAAGAAAACCAGAGAATCGTAGAATTCATCAATCAGATTAAGGCAGAATGCGGCAAGGAGAAGGTTGACTTCCCCTCAAACGATCCCGATCCCGAGATGTACGAAGCAATCAAGGACTTCGCAATCGAAGATATCCGCTATGCTCTTGATACAGACGATAAGAGAATCCGTGACGAGCGCCTTAAGCCCGTTTACGATAAGGTTCACGAAAAATTCGATGAAATCTATCCTGACATGGAAGTTAAGATTGAAGAATGTCTTTACAAAGTTCAGAAATACGTTGTTCGCCGCTGGCTTCTTGACGACGGCAAGCGTGTTGACGGCAGAGGTATCAACGAAATCCGTCCTCTTAACGCAGAAGTTGACCTTCTTGACAGAGTTCACGGCTCAGGTATGTTCACCAGAGGCCAGACTCAGGTTCTTTCAATCACAACTCTTGGCCCCATGAGCGACGCTCAGTTGCTTGACGGCCTTGACGAAGAAGAATCAAAGCGTTATATGCACCACTACAACTTCCCCTCATATTCAGTTGGCGAAACAAAGCCCAGCAGAGGCCCCGGCAGAAGAGAAATCGGCCACGGCGCACTTGCAGAGCGTTCTCTCATCCCCGTTCTTCCCTCAGTTGAAGAATTCCCTTACACAATCCGTGTTGTTTCCGAAGTTCTTTCATCAAACGGCTCAACATCACAGGGCTCAGTTTGCGGTTCAACACTTTCACTTATGGCAGCAGGTGTTCCCATCAAGGCTCCCGTTGCAGGTATCTCATGCGGTCTTATCACTGAAGGCGACCGTTTCATGACCATGGTTGATATTCAGGGTCTTGAAGACTTCTTCGGCGATATGGACTTCAAGGTTGCAGGTACAAAGAAAGGTATCACATCAATCCAGATGGACCTCAAGGTTCACGGTCTTACTCCCGCAATTATCAGAGAGGCTCTTGACAAGACTTACACTGCAAGATGCTACATCCTTGATGAAATCATGCTCCCCGTTATCCCCGAACCCAGAGCAGAACTTTCAAAATGGGCACCCAAGATGCTCACAACAAAGATTGACCCTGAAAAGATCGGCGATGTTATCGGCAAGCAGGGCAAGGTTATCCAGAAAATCTGCGCAGAATGCAACTGTAAGATTGACGTTCAGGAAGACGGCAACATCTTTGTTTCATCAACAGATATCGAAGATGCACGCAGAGCAATCTTCATTGTTGAAACAATTGCTAATGACCCCGAAGTCGGCGCAATCTACAAGGGCGTTGTTACCCGCCTTATGAGTTTCGGCGCATTTGTTGAAATCGCTCCCGGTAAAGAGGGCATGGTTCACATCAGCCAACTCGATGTTAAGAGAACAGAAAAGGTTGAAGACGCAGTTAACGTTGGCGATGAAGTTATCGTTAAGGTTCTTCCCAAGGATGATCAGGGCAGACTCAACTTCTCACGCCGCGAGGCACTTATCGAAGTTGAAGGTCTTGTTCCCGAAAACACAGTTTCAGATGCTCCCAGAAAGCCCAGAAGAGATTTCCGCAGCGACAGAGGCGGCAGACAGAAGAGAGACTAATAAAAATAGAATGCGGCAGGATATTTTTATCCTGCCGTTTTTTTGCATTATTTCAGTGTCTGTCCGTGTGTGCCGTAAGGCGCATGTTCAAGCGGGACGGGAAACCCGTCCCCTACACTGTTACCTTTTTTAAATATTTTCGGGCTATAATTTTCCTTTAAAAAACTCTTGACAAACACCAAATTATATGATATTATACATGCACAGTTAGTTGCAACTAACTGTGCAAACATAATCTTCTTTCTCCTGAAGAAGTCAATTTCTCATAACATTTTTTCACGAAGAACGCCGCCTCGTATGAGACGGCGTTTTTTGTTCTTATTTTTCACTTACTGCTTTAAGCACTTCCTGCTTGAACTCACCGTGGATTTTGTATTTCTTTGAGAAAATAATGTAAGAAATTATAATCATAACGGGAGGCACAATGAACATAAGGAAAGAAATTGCGCTCTTTGCGGCTTCCGGCTGCTGAGCAAGGTTGCCGTCAAAACCGGTAACGCTGAATGCGGCATACATGATAATTGACTGAACGGTATATGCCATTTTCTGCAAGAAACCTTTCATTGAGAAAGTAAGGCTCTGGTTGCGTTTGCCTGTTTTATATTCACCGTAGTCAACGCAGTCTGCAAGCATAACAGTCTGGTTAACGAACATACTTCCCGTACCGAGAGATGTGAGAATATAGCATGCACCGAGAGCATAAACGTTACCGTCAAAAAGATAGCCTACGATTGCCATGCCGATATAACCCGCTGCAACCATACCGAGCGAAAGTTTATAGGTTGAACGGTTGCTCATGAATTTTGAACAAACAGGGATAACAAGAAGCGAAAGAACCGAACCGACAGTTCCCATAAGATTGAACTTTGACTGCAATGTAAGGTCGCCTGCAACAGCATCAAAATAATAACTGCTGATACCCGATGTCATATAGAAACCTGCGTTTGAAATCATCGCAAAAAGCATGAAAACAAGGAGTTGGTCATTCTGTTTTATGGCGTTGATTGCCGCTTTGAATGAGAACTTCTCTTCGTTGACAACAATGCGTCTTTCTTTTGTTGAAAGAACACTTATGCCCGCAAAGAAGATGAGCGCAACCGCCATGATTATTGACCATTTTCCGAAACCTTTTGTGAGCGTTCCTGCACTCATTGTATCAAGGTCACTGCCTGCAACGCCGCCGAGAGCAGCAACCGCAATAGCAGTGAAAATTGAAACAATACCCTGACCGAGACCCGAAAATGCTCTTGCGATTGTTGAAACAAGATTTCTGTCCTTTTCTTCACTCGCAAAAGAGGGAATCATTGACCAAAAAGGAATGTCCGCAAGGGTGTTAGTCATACCCCAGAGCACATAGAACACCGCAACATAAATATAAAGACCTGTTGAGCCTGCTGCAAAACCGGGGTTGTTGAAAAGCAGACAGAGCACAACTGCATTAAGCATTGCGCCCGTTAAAATCCACGGACGGTATTTACCCATCTTCGTTTTTGTTTTGTCAACAATCATGCCCATCATCGGGTCATTTATGCCGTCCCAAAGCCTTGCAAGAGGCGCAAGAACAAGCAAAAATACAGGGCTGATGCCGAGTGCATTTGTAAGATAAATTGACAAATAGGAATAGAACATGCCGTAACTGAGGTCAAGACCGATTGCGCCTACTCCGTAGCCGAATTTTTCCCTGAGAGAAACTTTATTCATGCTGTCACATCCTTGAATAATATGGCTATATCTTAACATATAAAAACAAATAAGGCAATAAATTTTGAAGTAAAACAATTTTTTCTGTTGTAAATCCTTTATCGGTGTGCTATATTAAAGTTACAAATTCCGAAAGGAGAAACAATATGGTTAAAATTACTTTCATGGGTGCAGGCAGCACCGTTTTTGCCAGAAATGTTCTTGGCGACTGTATGTGCACACCCTGCCTGCGTGACAGCGTTATCGCTCTTTATGATATTGACGAGGAAAGACTTGAGGACAGTTACATTATCCTCAGTGCAATGAACAACAACATCAACGAAGGCAGAGCAAAAATCGAAAAATACTGCGGCGTTGAAAACAGAAAAGAAGCGCTCAGAGATGCTACTTTTGTTGTTAATGCAATTCAGGTAGGTCTTTATGACCCCTGCACCATCATTGACTTTGAAGTGCCCAAAAAATACGGTCTGCGCCAGACTATTGCCGATACTCTCGGCATCGGCGGCATCATGAGAGGTCTGAGAACCATTCCCGTTCTTCAGGATTTCGCAAACGATATGGAAGAAGTTTGCCCCAATGCATGGTTCCTTAACTACACAAACCCCATGGCAATCCTTTCGGGCTATATGCAGAGATATACAAAAGTTAAAACCATCGGTCTCTGCCACAGCGTTCAGAGTTGCTCAAGAGATTTGCTCAACAGACTCGGCATGGAAGATAAACTTGAGGGCAGAAAAGAACTTATCGCCGGCATAAACCACATGGGCTGGCTGCTTGAGATTGAGGATAAGGACGGCAACGACCTTTACCCTGAAATCCGCAGAAAGGCTGCCGAAATGAACGCAACCGAAAAGCACAGCGATATGGTCAGATTTGAATATATAAAGAACTTCGGATACTACTGCACGGAATCCAGCGAACATAATGCCGAATATAACTGCTTCTATATCAAATCAAAGTACCCCGAACTTATTGAAAGATATAACATTCCTCTTGACGAATATCCGCGCCGCTGTGTCAATCAGATTGCAGGCTGGAAGGCTGAAAAGGAAAGAATCCTTGACAACGGTCAGATTACACATGAAAGAAGCGGCGAATATGCTTCATATATCATGGAATCAATCGTTACCGGCAACCCCTATAAAATTGGCGGCAACGTTCTGAACGCAGGTCTTATCGACAACCTGCCCGCAGATGCCTGCGTTGAAGTTCCCTGCCTTATCGACGGCAAAGGCATTCATCCCTGCCATGTAGGCAAACTGCCCGTTCAACTCGCAGCAATGAACATGACAAACATCAACGCTCAACTTCTCACAATCAACGCTGCGGTTACAAAGAAGCGCGAAGATATCTATATGGCTGCAATGCTTGAACCCCACACCGCCGCTGAACTTTCAATTGACGAAATCAAGGCAATGGTTGACGAACTCATTGAAGCCCACGGCGAATACATGAAAGATTATCAATAACAATAATAAAACCCCGCCGTTTGGCGGGGTTAAATTTTACTCAATTATTCTGCTGCAACTGTTGTTTCGGCAGGATTTGTTCTGTCAAGAGTATAGGTAACAGTGTTGCTGTAACGGAATGTTACGGGAACAGTGCCCATATCTGCAAGTGAACCCTGACCTGTAACATCTGTTGCTACATCAATGTTCTTCACATACTGGATTGTGTGAACTTCGTCTGTTTCAACATTTGCTGTGATGATAATCTGGCAATCCTTATATGTAAGAGTAGGCTTTGTAGCGGTAAGATAAGCGTTTGCCTTCTCAAACTCAGCCATAATCTCATCAACATTGCCCATATCATAAGCCTTTTCAATTGTTGCGGGGAGAGCAGGGCTCTTAAGAGTAACTGTGATAACTCTCTGACCGTCTGTATCAACACAAGTTGCGCTTTCAACTTCGTCAAGAGTAATTGCGCTTACATATGATGCGCCCTTAACGGGGAGGAAAGGAACAAGGTCTTCGCCGTATTCAAGGCTTGCGCCGTCTGTTTTGAGCATATAACTGTCAAGAGTTGTGATAGCAGCATTGATATAATCGTTGTCGCTCATAGCAACTTCGTTGCCTTCAGCATCCTTTGCCTTGCCGATGCTCTTATCCTGACCCATTTCAACGGAAGCCTTAACGCCCTTGAGTTCGTTGATATGAAGGTTGAAATATTCAAAAATTGTTACGGTGTTTGCTGCAAGTTGTTCGGGTGAATATGTTGTGTCTGTAATAACAAGGCTTTCTTCTTCATTGAAAGAAGTTGTTACATCAGTGGGAAGAGGAGTCTTTGCAGTAATTGTTGTTGTGGTTGTTTCTTCCTCTGTTGTGCTGTTACATCCTGTAAAAGCAAAAAGGAATGAGAACACAAGTATCATGCTGATTGCTGCCATTATTTTCTTGTTCATTCGGTAAATCTCCTTTCGCAAACGACAAAACCGCTTGCTTTAAGCAATTTTTTGAATAATAATAAGTGTATTATAGCACATTAACAAACAAAATACATCCAAATTTTATGAAATAAAAAATTTTGTGGAAAGTGAAAGAATTCAGATGTATCTGTTTGTTGAAAATGCCTAATCATCAAACATTCAAGCCTTTTTCATCATAAAGGAAAAGAGTTTCAAGGCAGATATCAAGGCTTGCTTCAATTGTTTTGAGGTCAAGGTTTTCGTGAGTATCAAGCCTTGTGTGGTAGTAGCGTGCAGGTGCGGGATCCATTGCCGCAAAAGCAGTTGCCTTCATGCCGCTTCGTGTTGCCGCAGCAGCATCGGTTGCGCCGAGAGAAACTGTTTTGAACGGAACATCATAACCTGCAATTTTTGCGCCTGCCTGAACAAGTTTGCTTGCATCGGCATCATTTTTTACAAGGCCTGTCATATCCTTGTTATAGATTGCCATAAAGTCATAATCGCGAAGAGTATCAAGGGCAACGAAAACGGTTTCAACATCCTTGAACTCATCCCCATGCTTTTCGCAGAAATCCTTTGAACCTCTCAGGCCGATTTCCTCTGAGCCTGCACAGAGTGCAACAACTTCCGTGTTTTCAAGATGAATATGGTTATCCTGAAAGAATTTAAGAATTGCGATTGAGGCAAAACAGCCTGTAAGGTTATCGTTTGCACCCTCAACAATGCGCTTTTTATCGTAGAAAAGCGATGCAACAAGGAAGAGAACGATAAATGCAAGCAGAATATAACTGAAAACATCAATTGCGGTTGATGAAATGAATTCGGGGTTTGTGAAGTTCATTACGACAGCAATAATATTGAAAACAAGTGAAGCAAGAATGCCGACAACGCTGCCGCCGATAACGGGAATAACAAGTTTTGGGCCGCCCCAATAGGTAAAACGCCATTCCATTGAAGAATCCGCATGACCGCAGAAGATGATGCGGCGCTTTACTTCGCCCGAGGGTTTTCTGACGCCATAGGCATTATATGAAGTCTTTTTAGGCAAAAAGACATCGAGGGTTTCCTTGTAGAAAAGGAATTCCGTAACAATAAAGAAAAGGCATATTACTGTCAATGCAGTGCTGACATAAAAGAGAGGGGCAATTTCAAAAAACTGCGCAACAAAGAAGAGAGCGCATGAAATTGTCATAAGCACTACAGAGAGAGGTATCCAACCAAGGAATGCCTTGGGAGATACGGTATAGGAATCAATTTTTACATCGTCGCAGCAGGTCTTCAAATCCTCTGCCATATATTCGATGCTCTTCTTCTCCTGCTCGGAGCCTGCGAATCTGGGGCCGATTTCCTTGCAAACCTTTTTAATGCTTCTTGCAGTGTAGTTTGCATACATTCGGCGGGTTGATTCGTAATTTTTTACACTTTCGTTTGCTTTCAAAGAACAAACACTCCTTTCAAGGGCTTTCCCCTGTTGTTAAATTTATATAAACAATTTGTTTTTTATTTGACAACCGTATTTTTTCGGTTTAGAATAGTATGCGCAAATAATATTCCTTCCGGAGGATTCAGATATGAAAAAGACTTTAACCGTTGCGCTTATAGGCATACTTGCCGTTGTTCTGCTGGGCTACGGAATAACAGCATCTCTTTCCGGCGGTTCCAACCCTGCCATAGGCAGCGAATATGAACTGCCTTCCACCGATGTTTCAACAACAATTGCTCAGATTGTTCAGACAACAACTGACATATACGCAGGCGAAAAAATCGAAGATTACGAATATGCATATGCAGGATTTGAGCCGGTTTACGCAAATGTTGAACTGAGTGACTGGAAAATGCTGCTCGTTAACAGAGATTACATTCTGCCCGATGACTACGAGGTTGAACTTGCACCATGCATCACCGATGACCCAAACAGCCTCAAACTCGACTACCGGGTTGCGCCGCATTACAACGAAATGTACCTTGCTGCCCTTGAAGACGGAATTGAACTTACTCCCGTTTCCGGCTACCGCTCGGTTGAAAGGCAGACAAGGAATTTTGAAAACAAAATTCAGAAGTACATTAATGAAGGCTACGGCAAAACCGAAGCAACCCAGATGGCGGCAACAATTATTCTGCCTCCCGGCACAAGTGAGCATAACGCAGGGCTTGCAATGGATATCTGCAGCCTTTATCAGAACTTTGAGGAAACAGATGAATTCAATTGGCTGTGCGAAAATGCTGCAGATTACGGATTTATCCTGCGTTACCCCGAGGATAAGCAGGATATAACAAAAATCATATATGAGCCGTGGCACTGGAGATATGTCGGCATTGAAGCCGCTCAGGCTATGAAAGCAAGCGGTCAGTGCCTCGAAGAATACTTAGGAGTTGCCTGAGTTATATTTATTATCAGGCTCGCTGCCCTCTGAAATGTTCTCTCTTTTGAGAACAACCAAAACGGTTTTAAACATTATTTTAATATCAAAAGCAATGCTCTGTTTGTCAATGTATTCCTTGTCAAACAGGGCTTTTTCTTCGTCTGTGAGCATATCTCTGCCGTTAACCTGTGCCCAGCCTGTTATACCGGGGCGAACGGTGTATATGCCGTATTCCTTGCGAAGAAGTCTGATTTCCTTTTCCTCTGGGATAAGAGGACGGGGACCGACAAAACTCATGTCGCCCTTAAGTACATTGAAAAGTTGAGGCAATTCATCAAGGCTTGTTTTGCGCAGAATTCTTCCGCTCTTTGTGATAACGCTGTCCGCCTCGGTCAAATCCTTGGTTGCGGCAAGCCTTGTGTTATTTTTCATCGTGCGGAATTTATAGATATAGAAAAGTTTGTTATCTTTGCCGACGCGGTATTGCTTATAGATAACGGGGTTGCCTGCATCAATTGCAATAACGATGCCTATTATAAAAAATATCGGCAACAGCATCAGGATGAGCAGAAGGCTCACCGTAAAATCAAATAAGCGTTTCATTTCACACCTCTTTTTTGCCTGACCAGAAAACATAGTCTTCTATCAGAACCGCTCTTGCGGGCGCTCCTTCCAATCCGTTATAGCAGACGGGCGGAGCAAAAAGGAAATAGTTGCCGGGTTTAACAGCCGAAAGGTCAAGCCCTTCGAGAACGGCAACGGAGTTTTGCAGGAATGCTTTATGCGGACCGACCTGATTGCCCTTGCTGCCTACGGAAAGCGAATCAGTGCCGATAAGAATCAGTCCCCTGTCCGCCAGTTCCTGCGCAGACGAATCCATAAAAAACGCTCTGCCTCCGCCTTTTATAAGCAGCCTTTCGCACTTTTTGGGAAAATATCGGTCAACATACTCCCCTGTAATAACACCTGCAGGCACCTGAATAACCGTACACGGACCGATAAATGTTTCAATCGGCAGATTTTCAATCGTTTCGCCTTCAGGCAGAAAATGCAGCGGAGCATCCACGTGGGTTGCATTGTGAACACAGGCATGAACAACTGACAGATTGCACTCCGATTCTGCTCCGATTTCGCTTATCTGCTCCGCTCTCGGCTCAGGGTCACCGGGATAAACATCGCCGCCGAAAAACTTTCTCGAAATATCAATCAGTTTCACATCTTCACCCCGCAGTTTAAATTTATAATTTAATCAGTTTGCATTCTCTTTAAGGGATTCCATTTTGAGATATGCATTGATAAAGCCGTCAATATCGCCGTCCATAACAGCGTTGATATTTCCTGCTTCAAAACCTGTTCTGTGGTCTTTCGCAAGGGTATAGGGCATAAATACATATGAGCGTATCTGGCTGCCCCAAGCAATTTCTCTCTGCTCGCCCTTGATATCGTCAATCTTGTCAAGATGCTCTCTTTCCTTGATTTCGATAAGTTTGGACTTAAGCATTTTCATTGCAACATCTCTGTTCTGATGCTGGCTTCTTTCAACCTGACAGGCGCATACAATGCCCGTGGGGATATGGGTAATACGGACAGCAGATGAGGTTTTGTTAACCTTCTGACCGCCTGCACCGCTTGAACGGTAATAGTCTATTCTGAGGTCATCGGGATTGATTTCAACATCAACCGTATCGTCAATTTCAGGCATAACTTCGAGAGAAGCAAATGAAGTATGGCGTCTGCCCGATGAATCGAAGGGCGATACACGGACAAGGCGGTGAACACCCATTTCTCCTTTAAGGTAACCGTATGCATTTTCACCCTCAACAAGAAGAACAGCGGATTTAAGACCTGCTTCGTCGCCGTCAAGGAAGTCAAGCATGCTGATTTTAAAGCCGTGCTTTTCTCCCCAGTGCTGATACATTCTGACAAGCATCTGATTCCAATCCTGCGCTTCTGTTCCGCCTGCACCTGCATGGAAGGTGAGAATTGCATTCTTAGCATCATATTCGCCTGAGAGCAAAGTGCTCAGGGTCATCGCATCGAGTTTTGATACAAAACCGTCAACGCCTGCCTTACACTCATCAAACATATCAAGGTCTTCTTCCTCATTTGAAAGTTCAATGAGAACGAGTGTGTCATTATATTCATTTTCAAGCGAATTATATGCTCCGACCTTGTTTTTGAGTTGGCTGATTCTCTGCTGAACCTTCTGGGAATTTGCAAGGTCATTCCAGAAACCTTCCTCGGCAGTCTGTGCCTCAAGGGTTTCAATTTCAGCATTCATATCATCAAGGCCGAGTGCCTCACGGAGTTGCTTGAGTTTTTCTTCATAATCAAGAAGAGAAAGTCTTAATTCTTCAAACTGAACCATAAAAATCTCCTGATACATAATTTTTCATTTTATATTATATCAAAAAAAACAAGAATGTAAAGAAGTAGCAATTATTTTTTAAATAATAATTGCAATTTTGCTAATAATTAGGTAAAATATATAATGCATAATTGCGGTATAAGTGGCGTGAGCAAACCTGAATTTGTCTCTCTACACTTTATGAAGGAGATGATGTTCCGTGAATTATGAAAATCAGCCGTGTCCCGTTTGCGAAAAACCTCTCAGGGACGGCGAGGATATTGTTGTATGCCCCATATGCGCAACCCCTCAGCACAGAGAATGCTGGATGGTTAACGGAAGATGCGCAAACGATGACCTTCACGCATCGGGCTATGTTTGGAAAAGGGAAAGAACTCCGGTAACTGAAGAAACGCACAGTGATCAAGCGAGCGACAGCCGTGTCTGCCACATATGCGGCAGTGAAAACCCGGCCGATGCGCTGCACTGCGGCAACTGCGGTGCTCTTTTTTCACAACAGACACAAAATAATACAACCAACAAAAAATGCGCTTTCTGCGGCAAAGAAAACTCCGATGATGCTCTCCACTGCAATCAGTGCGGCGCACCTCTCGGCACAACTCAGGGCGGATTTTTCGGCGGTAATCCCAAGGTAGCGGGAACGGATTTTGATGCCGATGAAAAGATAGGTGATAACACAGCCGGCGAACTTGCGATATACACTCAGGCAAGCGCTCACAGATACCTGCCAAAATTCAAAAAGTTTGAATCCGGCAAAAAAATCGGTTTTAATTTTGCAGCATTTTTCTTTGCTCCGTATTGGTTTTTCTACAGAAAACTTTACAAGGCAGGCGCATTCTTTCTTGTTGCGTTTGTAACGGCATCTATTCTGCTTTCGGGTTATTCGGATGTAATTTACGATGCCGCAATGGAATACACCGATGCGCTAAACTCTTTTAACATTGAAGAAGCAAGCGGTGAAGAACTTGAAATCATGACCGGCGAGATGGAAAAAATGATGGGTGATTTCTACACCAAAATCAAAAAACCTATGTTTATCACCCTCGGTATTACCGCTGTTCTTCGCCTCATATGCGCGCTGACGGCGGACAGACTCTATTATAAAAAAGCAATTGCCGATATAAAATTAATCAAAGACGGCGTTGCCGAACCTCATATGCAAAGGCTGATGATTGCACGGCGCGGCGGACTTTCGGCGCTCGCATTTGCCGCAAGTTTTCTCGGCGAAACCATGCTTATTAATCTGCTGTTTTATGCAGCAGACTTCATAAAAAATATTTAACCTTGATTTGGAGGATTTATCATGAAAGTCAGAAAAGCGATTATTCCTGCAGCAGGTCTCGGAACAAGAGTTCTCCCCGCATCAAAATCAGTTCCCAAAGAAATGCTCAACATAGTTGACAAGCCTGCAATCCAATATATAGTTGAAGAAGCCGTTGCAGCAGGAATTGAAGACATTCTCATTATCACTAACAGAGGTAAGGGCGCAATCGAAGACCATTTTGACCATTCATTTGAACTTGAAGCAGGCCTTAAAGGCGTTGCTTCAAAAGAAAAACTCTATGAGGATGTTAAAGCGGTTGCAAACCTTGCAAACATATATTTTATCCGTCAGAAAGAAACAAAAGGTCTTGCCCATGCGCTCCTTTGCGGTAAATCATTTGTAGGCGATGAACCTTTTGCTGTTCTCTACGGCGATGACGTTATCATTTCAGAAGACCCTGTTACCGCTCAACTTGCACGCTGTTATGAGAAATACAACAAAGGCGTTGTAGGTGTTAAAGAAGTTCCCGAAGAACTTATCAGGCTCTACTGCACTCTTAACGTTTCGCCCATTGAGGGTGAGGACAGAGCAATGAACTGCTATGAAATCATTGAAAAGCCCACACCAGAGCAGATTCTTTCTCTCTATGCTATTCTCGGCAGAATCGTTATGCCGCCCGAAACCTTTGACCTTATTGAAAAAGGTCTTGCCGCAACACCCGAAGGCAAGGAATTCTATTTGACCGATGTTTTCACCGAACTCGGCAAGGCAGGCAAACTGCTTGCATATGACTTTGACGGCAAGCGTTATGATATGGGCAACAAACTCGGTATTATGAAAGCAAACTGCGAAGTTGCCCTTGACCACGATGAAATCGGTGAAGATTTCAAGGCATACCTCAAGGAACTTGTTAAAACATTCTAAAAAGAAAGCGGCACATCGCAATGATGTGCCGCTGATTTTTTATCTTATTTGTAAAGAGGACCGTAGTTTTCGCATGCTCTGAAGTCTGCGCCTTCAAGGTCCTTTGTTCCGAATGCGCCCCATGCTGCAGGACGGAAGATCTTCTCTTCGGGAACATTGTGGAGAGCAACGGGAATACGGAGCATTGATGCCATTGTGATGATATCAGCGCCGATGTGTCCGTATGAGATAGCGCCGTGGTTTGCGCCCCAGTTGTTCATAAGGTCATATGCTGATTTGAAGGGACCTTCGCCGTTGCATCTGGGTGCGAACCATGTGCAGGGCCATGTGTAGTCTGTTCTCTTCCAGATGATATCCGAAACTTCGTCGGGGAGAGCAACTGTCCAGCCTTCAGCAATCTGAAGAACAGGGCCGAGGCCCTTAACGAGGTTAAGACGAATCATTGTTGCGGGCATTTCCGCTCTGGTAAGGAAGCGTGATGAATATCCGCCGCCTCTGAAGTAGCCGTTATCCGCTGCGTTCCATGTTGTTGCAGCAAGAATCTTTTCAGCATCTTCGTCTGTAACGTTATACCACTCTTTGATGATACCGTTGCCGTTTTCATCCTTGATCTCGCCGCAAGCATCAATGCAGCATGCGCCTGAGTTGATAAGGTGAATGAAGCCGTCAGCATCCTTTGCCTTGCCTTCGATATCGTAGCCTGTTACTCTCTTAACAGAGTCACCGCTCCAGTATGTACGAACGTCAGCAAACATCTGAGGTCTGTTTGTGAGAAGTTTCATGAAGAGCATGCCGATACCGTTGAGAACGTCGTTTTCTGTTGCAAGGATATAGGGTTCTCTTGCGCCTTCCCAGTCAACTGATGAGTTGAGAAGTGCCTCTGCGAAGTCACAGTTGGGGTAGAAGTCTGTCCACTGTCTCTGACCCTGGAAGCCTGCTGCGATAGCATTGTGACCAACCATTTCTTCTTCTCTGCCTTCGGGGAGATTGGGGTTGCCGTTCATAAGGTCTTTGATGATGCACATCATCTTAACAACGAATTCCCAATCCTTTTCCTTCTGCTCGTCGCTCTTTCTTACGAATTCAGGGTTCTTGTCAAAGCCTTCCTTGCACTTCTCTTTTGTCCATGCAAGAGCCTTCTGGAACTCAGCCTCGTCATAGATACCCTCGCTCATGCGGCGGATGATTTCAACCTCGTCAACCGATTCAACTCTCATGCCGAGATATTCTTCGATAAAATCGGGGTCGATTGATGAACCTGCAATACCCATGCAGATTGAACCGATCTGAAGATAACTCTTACCTCTCATTGTTGCAACAGCAACAGCGGCTCTTGCAAAGCGGAGAAGTTTTTCTTTAACATCATCGGGCATTGAAGTGTCGTCAGCATCCTGAACATCCTTGCCGTAAATGCCGAATGCGGGCAGACCCTTCTGAGCATGAGCAGCAAGAACCGATGCAAGGTAAACAGCGCCGGGTCTTTCAGTTGCGTTAAAGCCCCATACGCCCTTGATTGTATTGGGATCCATATCCATTGTTTCTGAGCCGTAGCACCAGCAGGGAGTAACTGAAAGGGTGATATCAACACCTTCCTTCTTAAACTTTGCTGCGCATGCTGCGGTTTCGGCAACTCTGCCGATTGTTGTGTCAGCGATAACAACCTTAACGGGTTCGCCGTTTGAATAACGGAGGTTTTCCTCAAAAAGAGCCTTGGCTGCTTTAGCCATGTTCATTGTCTGCTCCTCAAGGGATTCTCTTACCTTAAGAGGGCCTCTTCTTCCGTCGATAACAGGGCGGATACCGATAACGGGATAATCGCCGATAAGTCTGCTTTTTGCCATAATAGCATCTTCCTTTCTATAGTTGGTTATTTAATTACTTATTGATGACTTCCTTAAACCTCTCATAAGCCTTGGCCCATGCATCGGGGTTTTCGGGAGCATATTCAACTGTGTTTTCGCTTGCACGCACAACCTGCCTTGCCTGCTCAATGCTTTCAAGTGCGCCGCAGGAAAGGAGTTGAACAACAATATTGCCCAGAACGGTTGCTTCAATCGGACCTGCGACAACTTTTCTGTTACATGATGATGCGGTCAACTGACAAAGGAGTGTATCCTTTGTTCCGCCGCCGATAACATGAATTGCAGGGTAGGTTTTACCCGTGCAATCCTCAAGATTTTCAAGAGTAAGGCGGTATTTCATTGCAAGGCTTTCATAAATACAGCGCATAACCTCGCCTACGCTCTCGGGAATCGGCTGGCCTGTCTTTTTGCAGTAGTCACGCACACGCTGAGGGATGTTGCCGTGAGGCACAAACTCAGGTGCATCGGGGTCGATGAAACACTTGAAAGGCTCTGCCGCAAGGGCGAGTTTTTCAAGGTCTGCATAGGAATAGTCGCTGCCGTGTCTGTTCCAGTGACGGCGGCTCTCCTGAATAAGCCAAAGACCGATAATATTCTTAAGGAAGCCTACGGTTGAGCCGTAGCCGCCCTCGTTTGTAACATTCATCGCAACGGATTTTTCATTGACGATAGGTTCGTCAAGTTCCGTGCCGAAAAGCGACCATGTGCCGCTTGAAAGAAATGCAAAATCCTTATCCTCTGCAGGGACGGCAGTCAGTGCGCTCTGAGTATCGTGACCGCAAACGCTGATAACATCAACTTCATCAATTCCGCATTCTTCGCAGATGTCCTTGCGCACCTTGCCGAGGATGCTGCCCGAAGGCACAATCTTGCCGAGAAGACGTGAGGGAATTCCGAGCCTTTCAAGAATACCGGTTGCCCATGATTTTGTTTTGATATCAACCATCTGAGATGTAGTTGCGATTGAATATTCGGTTGTCATTTTGCCCGTAAGCATATAGCCGAAAAGGTCGGGCATAAAGAGAAGTCTGTCCGCTCTTTCAAGAATATGAGGGCGGTATTTTTTGAGTGCATAGAGTTGGTAAACCGTATTGAGTTCCATGAACTGTATGCCCGTTGCACCGTAAAACTCCTCATTGGGAACGGTTTTTGCGCATTCTTCAATAAGACCGACCGTTCTTTCGTCACGGTAATGAACAGGGTTTTCAAGAAGGCAGCCGAATTCATCAATCAGACCGAAATCAACACCCCATGTATCAATACCGATGCTGTCAAATCCGCCTGCGAGTTTTGCTTTAACAATGCCCTGCTTTATATCATAGAAGAGGCGCAGAACATCCCAATACATTGTGCTGCCGACCTTAACGGGGTCATTTGAAAAGCGATGTACCTCTTCAAGTGAGATTTTTTTGCCGTCGAATTTGCCGATGATTGCCCTGCCGCTTGATGCGCCGAAGTCAATGGCTAAAACTCGTTTTTCCATGGTGTTCTCCTTACTGAATTACTACGCCTTTTTTGAGGATGATATTAGCATAAATTGCAGTTTCGCCAGTTGCGATAACGGCATAAGCCTTTTTTGCTCTGTCATAGAAAGCAAATCTTTCCATAAGTTCGATATTCTTGTCGCCCTCTTCGGCAACGATTGTCTTTTTATAATCATCCCAGATGGGAGGCGGATTTGAAGGATCAGCGTTATCCATAAGAGCAACGGGAGCCTCTACATAGGTATCAAGAGGCATGAGTTTAAGGATTGCTGCAAGGATTTCGTCAACACCGTGGCCGTCAAGGCGAACAAGGCGCTGTGCCATTGAAGCAGCGGGGAAGTTGCCGTCGCCGATAACGATTTCATCGCCGTGACCCATTTCCATAAGAATTTTAAGAAGTTCGGGTGAAATGATAGGTGAAATATTTTTAAGCATAGTGATTTTCCTTTCTGTGCTTTATTTACATGGTTGCGTACATGCTGTACATATTGCTGTAGATTCCGCCTTTTTGCATAAGTTGGGCATGGCTGCCCTGCTCGGCAATACCGTCCTCGGTAAGAACAACGATTTCATCCGCATTGCGTATAGTTGTCAGACGGTGCGCAATAGTGAGAGTTGTTCTGCCCTTTGCAAGGCGTTCAAGCGATTCCTGAACAAGTTTTTCACTCTCATTATCAAGAGCCGACGTTGCTTCGTCAAGCAGAAGCACGGGAGGATTCTTGAGAAAAACTCTGGCGATTGAAATTCTCTGTTTCTGACCGCCTGAGAGTTTAACTCCCCTCTCACCGATATAGGTATCGTAGCCGTCAGGAAGTGCGCTTATAAATTCATGCGCGCCTGCCTTTTTGGTTGCTTCAATAAGTTCTTCATCGGTTGCATCCGCCTTACCGTAAATAAGGTTATCACGGATTGTGCCTGAGAAAAGGTAAACATCCTGAGCAACAACGCCGATATTTGAGCGAAGCGAGCGCAGAGTGATATCCTTTATATTTTTGCCGTCAAGCAGAATTTCGCCGCTCTCGGCTTCATAGAATCTGGGAATAAGGTTGCAGAGAGTTGTTTTACCGCCGCCGCTCGGGCCTACAAGCGCAACATTGCCGCCTTTTCTGATTTTAAGGTTAAGGCTGTGGAGTATCTCCTTTTCGCCCTTTACATAACTGAACGAAACATCTTTAAACTCAATTTCGCCCTGAACGTTTTCAATGTCAACGGCATTTTCACTGTCCGTAATATCGGGTTCTTCATCCATAATCTCAACAAAGCGTTCAACACCCGTTATGCCTCGGCTGAACTGCTCGCTGAAATCAACTATTGTTCTGATTGAGCCGAGAAGGGTTGAAATGAGCAGGAGGCTTGCGGCAAAATCGCCGGCAGAGGTAATTCCCTCTTTCATAAGCAATGCGCCGAGAGAAACAACAGTTATATATGTAACGCCGTCAATAAGTTTTACCGTTGCGTGGAACTGCGACATATACTTGTGGCTCTTATTTTTTATTTCAACATATTTTTCGTTGCCCTTTGAGAATTTTTCTTTTTCAACTTTTTCGTTGGTGAACGAACGCACAACTCTTACGCCGAGCAGGCTGTCCTCAATCCTTGCATTGATTTCACCAACCTGATGGCGGCCTTTTTTGAAAGTTTCCCTCATCTTTGTTCTTGAATATTTTGTAAGAACTATCATAAGCGGCATAAGGATAAAAATCGCTATTGCAAAGCGGATATCCATATTTGCAAAGATAAAGAAACTTGCAATGAATTTAACCGCCGTCATGAGCACCATTTCGGGGAAGTGATGCGCCCATTCGGCAACATCAAAAAGGTCCGATGTCATGCGGCTCATAAGTTGACCGACCTTTGTATTGTCAAAGAATGTGAACGAAAGTTTCTGCAGATGGTCAAACATATCCTCACGCATGGAGTTTTCAATTCTGACGCCCATCTTGTGTCCCCAATAGGACTGGCAGAAACTCGCAAGGCTGTCCATGCCGCGCAGAGCGATATAAGCGATTGCAATGGTAACAATCAATTTAACCGTAAGCCCTGCAGGGTCGCTTACGCCCTGGTCGGTTATTCTTCTGACAATCAGCGGCAAAGCGATTTCACAGCATGCCGATGTTGCCGCACACGCAAGCACCAGCAGTTCGGTTTTAAGATGCTTCCTCAGATAAGGAAAAAACCTTTTTATCAACGAAAAGTTCTTCTCCGTTGTTCCTGATTTTTTCATTTTGCTTCCTCTTTCTATAATTTAGCATTATATATTATGTAACAAATTTTATTATTTGTAAAGTGGGTTTTTGATATTTTAAATAAAAAAGACTTGCCCCAAAGCAAGTCTTTAAATATATATTATTTTGAAATTCGTCTTTCTTCTAATTCTTTTCTTATTTCCGCAAGTTTATCTCCGCTTAAATCATAGAAAATATAGGGAATAAGTGAAAGAAGATTGAGCACTGCAGGGATGAATGTTACAAGACCCCACAGCCAAAGGCGTGTATTTACCGTGCCCTCAACAAGTACCATATCCGAGCCGACCTGACTCAGACCGATTATCGGAATAATCGCCGTTGCAAACGCTGTACTGAACGATCCCGTGAGTTTGCTGATGAATGTGAGCAGCGAGAAAGTCATGCCCTCGTTGCGCTCGCCTGTTTTCCATTCCATATAGTCAACCGTATCGCCCATCATCTTTGTGGGAATAACCATCATAATGCTTGAAACTATACTGTTGAAAACGCCCTGAACCGCAAGCAACGGAACGATGACAAGCGGATTTGTATAGGATTTGCAGCCTGCAAGGAAAACGCAGACGGTAACCGCCGCTTTGATGAAAGCAATGCGGATAATGAGTTTCTTGGAATCGATTTTTTCAATTTTCGGCATAATCAGATAAGTGAAAAAGCCCATGATTGTGCCGGGTATGCCCGCAACAAGCGAAAGGCTCGCCGTACCGAGCGAAAAAGTGTAGAAATACTGAGTGAATGTATCTGCAATTCCGCCGACTGTACCGAGAACGGATGACGAAACAAGCAAAAGCAGCGGCTTGTTTTTAAAAAGATATTTAAAACAGTCAAGCACTTTGGGTTCATCGGAACTCTGGATAATTCTCTCCTTTGTGAAGAACCCTGCCAACGAGAAAAGACCCATGCCGACAGTGCCTGCAACAACGCCGAGAATAAGGAAAACCTGAGCCATATCAAGGGGAATAGTTCCGTTTCTTGAAAGGTCAATACAGACAGGCACAACAATGCCGGGCAAACCGCCGATGATGCTTGAAATAAAGCGTGCCGAAGTGATAACTCTTGAACGATCGGCAGGATTCGGGGAAATAGCCGCCGAAAGACCCCAATAAGGAATATCACCGATTGTGTAGAGCACTTCCCATATAAAATATGTTATGCACATATAGGCTATCTTCAGCCCTGTTGATTGAACACCGTCAAGGAAGGTTGCTCCTCCGAAGAAAAGAACGGTTGCCGCGCCGAGAGGAAGCGGAACAAACATAAGATAAGGGCGCAGTTTGCCGAAACGGGTGCGTGTGCGGTCAACAACCGTTCCCATAAGAGGGTCGTTGAACGCATCCCAAAGTCCCATTACAAAAATCATGGTTGCAACAGCCTGAGCAGGCACACCGAAAACGGTTACAAGGAAAAAGGTCAGTTGGTTGCGCACCATGTTGTAGCCGATAACCTGACCGCCGTTTGCAATGCCGTAAAGAACTGTTTCCTTAACGCCTACATATCTTTTATTTTGGGTTACCGTTGTCATAGTATCACCCTTATTATTAATAAGTATGGTCGCAGATTTCCTTGATTTTTCTCTGAAGAGCAAGGAAATCTTCAAGTGCATCGGGCTTCTGATTGGGATTTCTCAAAAGGGCTGCCGGATGGAATGTGCCCATAAAGAGGATTCCGCCTTTTTCAATAAATTCTCCGTGCTGTTTTGTAACTTTGAAGTCCTTGGAAATAAGTCTCTGAGCCGATATTCTGCCGAGACAGACAATTATTTTCGGTCTTATCAGCCTTGTCTGCTCCCTGAGCCAATCAATGCATTTATCCTGCTCATCGGGCAGAGGGTCTCTGTTTTTGGGAGGACGGCATTTAACCATATTTGCGATGTAAATATTCTTTTTTCGGTCAAGGTCAATTGCTTCAAGGTATTTATCAAGCAGTTTTCCTCCCCTGCCGACAAACGGTTCACCCTGCAAATCCTCGTTTTCTCCGGGACCTTCACCGATGAACATAACCTCGGCATTCTCATTGCCTACACCGAAAACAAGGTTTGTTCTTGTTTCGCAAAGCGAGCATTTTCTGCACTGCATGCAGTCCGCCTTAAGTTGCTCCCATGTTTCATACATTGCCGTCTTCACCTCGGTTTTCAAATATTTCTTTTGATTTTTCGGCATCTTTATGGATTTGCTCGGAAAGCGCTTCCATTGATCCGAATTTTATTTCATCACGCAGATATGCGAGCAGCCTTACCTCAATATCAATACCGTAAAGGTTGCCGCTGAAACCTAAGATGCAGGTTTCGCTGCGAAAATCTTCGTTTTCAAATGAGGGTCGCAGACCGATATTTGTAACTGAAGGATATTCCTTGCCGTCAACAACGGTTACCGATGCATAAACACCTTTTTTGGGCTTGACAAAGCCTTCGTCAAACCTTTGGTTAATAGTCGGTGAACCGATAAGCCTGCCTCTGTGCTGACCGTCAACAACGGTCTGTTTATACCTGAATTCCCTGCCGAGCATTGCGTTTGCAAGGGCAATATCGCCGCATTCAACCGCCTGCCTTATTCGGGTTGAACTGATAGGTTCACCGTTATGGTCAACGGGCGAAGTTATTTTAAATTCAACACCGTATTCCTCGCACAGTTCCCTTAATGTTTCGCTGTTGCCTTCGTTATTTCTGCCAAAGCGGTAATTCCAGCCGCAGCACACACCGCCTGCATTGAGCCGTTTAATAAGAATCTCATCAAAAAACTCCCTGCAGGACATGTTTTTTACATCCCTGAATGAGATTATGCGCTTACCTGCACCTGTCTTAGCAATCAGTTCGTCACGCAAAACAGGCTGCAGAATCATATCGGGTGCTTTGCCCGAAACCGTAAGCATGGGATGTTTGTCAAAAAGAAGAACAAGGGGCAAAAGCCCGTGCTTTTGCTGCATTTCAAAAGCACAGGCTATAACTTTCATATGACCCTTGTGTAAACCGTCAAAACTGCCGAGAGTGACGGCGGTTTTCTTCTCAGTCATTATTTTTTCCTAAACTGCTGCTTCATACGCAGTTCCTTTGAAAGAATTCTTTTGCGGAGTCTGAGTGAATCGGGTGTTACTTCAAGCAATTCATCATCTTTGATGAATTCCATGCACTGCTCAAGGCTGAGAACGCTGTGGGGCACAAGCCTGAGCGCATCATCCGAACCCGATGCACGGGTATTTGTGAGATGCTTTGTTTTACAAACATTGCATACTATATCTTCATTCTTTGCACATTCGCCTACAATCATACCCTCATAAACATCAACGCCTGCAGGAATGAAAAGCCTGCCTCTGTCCTGAGTGTTGAACAGACCGTAAGCGGTGCTTGTACCCGTTTCGTGAACAACGATTGAGCCTCTTTCACGGGTCTGGATATCTCCTTTATAAGGAGCATAGCCGTCAAAGAGTTGGTTCATGATACCGTTGCCGTTTGTATCGGTGAGGAATTCGGCGCGGTAGCCGATAAGACCTCTTGACGGGATTTTAAATTCAAGGTGGGTTGAGCCGCCTTCACGAGCGCCCATATTTTCAAGTTCACCCTTGCGTGAACCGAGTTTCTCGATAACCGCTCCGACATACTGCTCGGGAACTTCAACAATAAGCAGTTCCATGGGTTCCATTAACTGACCGTCGATTTCTTTAAAGATAACCTTGGGTCTTGAAACCTGAAATTCGTAGCCCTGACGGCGCATTGTTTCGATGAGGATTGAAAGGTGAAGTTCGCCTCTGCCCGAAACTTTGAAAGTATCTGTTGTTTCGGTTTCCTCAACTCTCATGCTCACATTGGTTTCAACCTCTTTAAAGAGTCTGTCACGGATATTTCTTGAGGTAACAAACTTGCCTTCTTTGCCTGCAAACGGGCTGTCGTTAACAATAAAATTCATTGAAATTGTAGGCTCGTCAATTTTAATGAAAGGCAGTGCTTCAACATTTTCGGGGTCACAGGCTGTTTCGCCTATATTGATACCCTCAATGCCCGAAACACAGATAATATCGCCCGCTTCAGCCTCATCGCACTCTACTCTGGCAAGACCTTCAAACTGATAAAGCCTTGAAACCCTTACGTTCTGGGTTGTGCCGTCAGTTTTGCAAAGAGTAATCTGCTGATTCTTTTTAATCCTGCCTCTTTCAACTCTGCCTACACCGATTCTGCCGACATAGTCATCATAATCAAGGCTTGAGAAAAGCACCTGCAAAGGCTCTTCGGGGTTGCCCTCGGGAGGTTCGATATTTTCTAAAATCGCATCAAACAGGGTCTGCATATTGCCGCCGCGGTTGTTGGGGTCAAGGCTTGAATAGCCGTCCCTTGCGCTGGCATAGACAACGGGGAATTCAAGTTGGTCTTCATCCGCACCGAGGTCGATGAACAAATCAAGCACTTCGTCAACAACCTCATAGGGTCTTGCATTGGGTCTGTCGATTTTATTGATAACAACAAGAACTTTCTTTTTAAGGTTAAGTGCCTTTTTAAGAACAAATCTTGTCTGCGGCATGCAGCCTTCAAATGCATCAACAAGCAAAAGCACACCGTCAACCATCATCAGAATGCGCTCAACTTCGCCGCCGAAATCGGCATGACCCGGAGTATCGACAACATTGATTTTTGTGTTTTTATAATGAACCGATGTGTTCTTTGAGAGAATGGTAATTCCTCTTTCACGCTCAAGGTCGTTGGAGTCCATAACTCTGTCCGCAACCTGCTCATTCTCACGGAAAGTTCCGCTCTGCTTGAGCATTTCATCAACAAGAGTAGTCTTTCCGTGGTCAACGTGAGCAATGATTGCGATATTTCTTAAATCTTTTTTATTTGACAAACGGGGTCACCTTTTCTTTAATTTCACTGATTTTTATTCTGTAACTGCAAAACCATCCGCTTCACGCTTTGCAGCAAGGTCTTTGAGCATCTTCTCTTTTTCCTTGCCTGCTATCTTGTAGAAGAACATGGGAATTGAGCAGAGCAGCATGCTGATGCCGGGGAGAAGAGAAACAAGGCAGAACATTGCAAATCTTTGATCGGGTGCAACATCGGTAGCCGCCATAATTGCTTCTTTTGAAAGCATTGCAGCAGGATCCATATCAATTGCCATGTAAAGCACGATGATTCCGCAGGTTGCAAATGCGTTGCCGATCTTGTTGATAAAGCCCTGACAAGCCGAGCCGAGACCGTTCTCTCTGTGACCCGTTGTAAGTTCCATATAGTCAAGGCTGTCACATATCATAGCATATGAGATAACATTGATAACGCCGAGAGGAATGGACTGAATAACAATGAACGGAGCAAGGATATAAATGCTTGAAAGATTTGTTGCATAACCGATAACCGTTGTAACTACGCTTGCTGCAAAACCTGCAAGACAGGTTGTGATAACAATTTTCTTGTAGTCGAACTTCTTCATAAGTATGGGCATAACAAGAGTTGTGCCGAACATACCAACGATTGTGCAAACCTGGAAAATTGTTTTTACAAGGCTGATACTGTTGAGAATATCTGCCTGAGTGGGATTCTCAGGGCCGATATAGAATGAATAGCGTGCAACGTGAATAGCCGCAGCCTGAACAAGATATCTGCCGCTTGAAAGAATACCCATAATAACAACAAGCATCAGGGGTTTACATTTGAAAAGTCTGGAAAGGCTTGAAGGCTGACCGGGAATTTTCTTTTTATCGGGAAGCGTAACTCTTTCTTTAATATGGAAGTAGCAGTTAACATACATTAATCCGCCGATAACAACCGCAAAAAGAGCGATAAGGAAATATTTTTTCTTTTCAAAGTCAAGCGGATTGGGTGCATTACCCGATTTTGCATAAATCGCATTAAGGATAAGAGGGATTGCAAGGAAAAGCACTTCGGGAAGAGCCGAACCGATGCTGTTGATAATCTTTGTGAAAGAGATTACATCGCTTCGCTCTTTTGAGTTGGGTGTGAGAACATTGGGAAGAGACCAAAAAGGAACATCCGCCATTGTGTAAGCCATACCCCAAAGAATATATACAACCGCCGAGAAAATCATAAGCGGAGTCTGTTCCATATCGGGGCTGAGATACATAAGGAGAGTAAGCACGGCAATAACGGGCGTTGCCATAATGATATAAGGCTTCATTCTGCCGTTTTTCATTGAACGTCTGTCAACAATCATACCCATCATAGGGTCATTGATTGCATCCCATACTCTTGCAGCAAGCATCAGAACCAGAACAAACATAAGGGGAAGTTGCAAAACGTTTACATAGTAGTCACTGATGTAACTTGACATCATGGCATAAATCATGCCCTGACCGCCTGCGCCGAGAGCAAACATCCACAGCTCTTTTTTACTGACGAACTTTTTGTTTTCCATAAAAATTTCTCCCTTTATTTATTTTCGGAAATTTTCTTTGCCCATTCTTCTTCAAATTTCTTTTTAATGGCTTCATAGGTTTCCGCGGGAATATCGGGATTGCCTTTGGAGTAACTGGGAACAAGCATATCACCCGCTACTTTTGCAACGGTGCATTCCGTATCATTTCTCCACTTTTCCCTCTCCTCAGGATTACGGAGATTGGGAACATCAAGGGGAATACCGCCCTGAAGTACCGAACGGTATGCAAACATGCCGGGCAGGAACATATCCATTGCCTCATAGACATCAATAATATCCATGTTATCTCTGCCTCTTACGGTTTCAACAACATTATGCATTACATACCAGTCCGAACCGCCGTGGCCTGAAGGAGCGGCAAGGCGTGAGAACTCATCGCCGGTTGATCTTTCTTCGGGCTCATTTATATTCTGACCCTCATATTCGTCAATGTTAACATAGAGTTTGTTTACATGGTCGCTTTCGCAAGCATCCTCACGGGCACATTCCATTCTGCCCTTTGAGCCGTAGATACTGTACCATACGGAGTTTCTTGAAGGGCCAACGCCGTGGATACTCTTAAGAACAGCACCGTTTTCAAGGGTAATCATTTCAACACCTGCAGGGCCTGCCTTTGCACCCATTCTTGCCATTCTTGCATTGAACGGAAGTTCAAATCCCGTTACCTTTACGGGTTTAAGACCTGTAATATGAATAAGAGGACCGATTGAATGTGTGCAGTAATAGCAAGCATGCATTGTGTTGCGCCAGTGGTCGGGATCACCGAAGGTAATGTTATGCCATATGCTTTCGCAGTTATGCATATATTCACCTTCACCGTATTCAAACTCGCCGAGTTCACCTTCAAGGTAAAGTTCTCTCATCTTTTTGGGAGCGCCCATGTAGCAGTAATTCTCTGCATAGAAATATTTCTTGCCTGTTCTTTCAACTGCTTCGATAAGTTCAACCGCTTCCTTCATTGTCTGAACGGGAAGAACTTCGCTGAGAACATGGAAGCCTTTTTCAAGTGCTTTTACGGCAAAGGGTGCGTGCTCTGTTGCAAAGTTTGCAAGAACAACAACATCCATATCGTGATTAAGGAAATCTTCGTAATTATCATAGAAAGTGATATCTCTGTCGGCATAGTCTTTTTTGGCTTTATCGAGCAGTATGTCGTAATTATCGCAGATTGCAACGGTCTTTGCACCCTTAACGTTTTCGCAGTGGTTAATCATCGTTCTGCCTCTGCCTACGCCTACAACACCGATTTTAATAACGGGTGCTTTCTCAACTTTTCTGCAGAATGAGCAGTCTTCATAAACCATATCAACGCTGTCAACGCCGAGTTCACAGAGCATCCACTCCCAGCGGCCTTTCATATCCTCATCATACTCAACGGGAATAAAGCCTGCTGTAAGATAACTCTTGACCGCACCCATGCGCCATTCATCGGTTGTGAGATAGATATAGTCAACGCCCTGCGCAGCAAGTTTTTTAACAGCAGTATTATTAAGATACTTGCCTAAACCTTTGCCACGGAATTCGGTTTTGATGCCGACCATATGGACCTGACCGCAATTTGTATCCGGATGATAAATTGCAGATATTGTTCCGATGTGTTCACCCTCATAATCAAGGAAGAAAGTATCCTTTTCGGGAACGCAGTCATCAACATCAGCAACGCAGTCATCATAGAACTCAGGTGCTGTGTCATCGCCGACAAGACCGTTTTTGCAGCAATCAACCCATGCTGCTTTGTCTTCAACGCATTCCTTATAATTTACCATTGAGTAGCCTTCGGGCAAAACCAAATCCGCAATTGGAGTTCCTTTGAGCCAATACATTTTTAACTGTGCCATAATTATCACCTTACCAATTTTCAGTTAAAAAGGGGCTGTTTAAAACAACCCCCTTTTTATTATGTTTTTATGTTTCTCTGCCGTTATTTTAAGCAGATTATTCGCCCTTCATTTCAAGGAGTTTAACTTTGCCGTCATATGCAGCCTGACTCACCTTGATTGAATCTGTGATAGCAGCCTTGATATCATCTTCGGTTGCGCCGAGTTCAACGCTGTACTTTCTGTCGATGAAAAGGTTGATATCCATGATATCTGCAAGTCCGTCAACATCAATACCGCTTTCAATGCCCTTTGCAGCATATTCTTTCTTAACACCGCCAAGACCCATACGCATCATCCAGGGAGCAACGCTGATAACTTTTCTGTTTTCGCCCATGCCTCTTGCAGCGTAAACAATCTTGAGGAATTCTTTCCATGTCTGGTTATACATGCTGATGGGCCATGCTTTTGCGCCCTTTGACTTTTCAGCAGCGCCAACGATAACTTCGCCAACCTGACGAACTGTAAGCATTGCTGTGCCGCCGCCCGGATACATTGTGAACGGAAGTTTATCCATCATCTTAATCTGTTCGATGAGGATAACCCAAACAGGCTTTCTGCCGGGCTGTGTGCCGAAGATATAGGGAAGTTCAAGAACTGCAACGTCGAAGTTCTCGTCTGCAAATGAAAATGCAACTTCTTCCTGAGCGATACGGCTTCTGATGTAAGGATGCTTCTCTGTGAGTTTCATATCGGGGCGCTCTTTTGCAAGATATGCAAAGTATGAGCCGAGGATAACAGCATTTTTCATGCCGATTTCTTTACAAAGGGGAAGAATTCTCTCAAGAGGAGCAATGTTATACTTATAGTATGCATCGTAAACGGGTGCAGGGAATTCAACTCTTTCGTCAATACCTGCTGCAAAAACAAAGCAGTCGCAGCCTGCCATGATGGCCTTGATTTCTTCATCTGACTTTTCGTAGATATTGCAGAATTCAAGTTCCATTTCTTCGGGAATGGGTGCGCCTTCGGGAAGAGGGGGAAGAGCAACGCTCTTTACCTGATGGCCTCTTTCGATAAAAATTCTTGCTGCTTCACAGCCGAGAAGACCTGTGCCGCCAATCATAAATACTTTCATTTGGACTATTCCTCCTTGAATAATTATACAAGTATTAAACCATACAAATATACTATAACTTTATTTTTTTGATTAGTCAATAGACTATAAAAATTTTAGACAAATTTTGCGCATAATACAAAACAATCAGACATTATCCTGACAGTTCATATAGAAATCAACGGGGAACCAATTCTGAGCAAAGGCAGGCAGATCAATCCTTTTTGCCGAATAATTGCCTGCAAAGAAAGCAACCGCCTCAAGGTTGTCAAGTTCAACATCGGGTTTTGCATCCGTTTCGGCAACGGTAACATTCTTGCCGTCAACGGTGATTGCAATATTCTCATCTTTTGCATAGCCGTGAACAAGCACATTCAGCGTGCCGCTGCAAAGATTTATGCGCTTGGCTTTGATTGCAAGAAAAGCCTCAACAAAATTTTTATAATTAAGGATGTTTAGTTGATCAACATGGCAAAGAGCCATTCCGCAGCATATTTTTGCCATATATCCGCAGGTTTTGCTGTCATAAACAGGAACGGTGAACGAGATAGATTCGCTGCCCATAATCTGCATGGCACAGAGAAGAAAATCAAGCATATCGTCAACGCAGACAACATTCATCTCGGCGAAAGAATCATTGCTGTTGAAAGCAAAATAGCCCTTGAATTCATCGCCGTCATAAACTGCATACGGCACACACTTCCAACTTCTGAGAATATCAATCATTTCCTCTGCCTTGCGTTCAACGTAAAACGGCATTGCATCGTTGATTTCCTTGATTTTTGCAATAACTCCTGTATCATCTTCGCTCAGCGGTTTTGCAGTGAATGAAGTAT
Source organism: Oscillospiraceae bacterium (assembly GCA_015065965.1). Taxonomy (GTDB): domain Bacteria; phylum Bacillota; class Clostridia; order Oscillospirales; family Acutalibacteraceae; genus CAG-177. The sequence continues at coordinate 18,173 of SVPH01000007.1, read as the reverse complement.
CTGTATTGCCGTTTCTCAGGCGTCTGATATTGCCTTTGTTGATGGTAAAACGCATTGAACTGCCTGCAGGCACATAGCCGAAATGCTCATATCTCTGCCTCTGTCCGCCAAGGAGCGAATAATCATAGCCCTCTGCAATCATCTTTTCGAGCGAAGCATTCATCAGTTCGATCATATATCCTTTGCGGCGGCAATCCTTTGCAACCGCAACATTGCCTATTCCCATAAGCCTGAGTTTTCTGCCGCCGGCGGTAACATCCATCGGATAACAGCCTACAGCCGCTTTTATAACTCCGTCTTCTTTAATGATAAAGTTATGCTCGCCGGGGTTATATTTATCTTTGTAGAGTTTGGGCAGAAGACTCATAAAATCATTATCTTCTTCCGAAAAGAAAATCTCGTCGAGCGCCTCAATAAGTTCCTTTTCGTCACTTTTAATTCCCGTTCCTTTAAATAATTCCATTTCTTTCCCCTTATTTAAGTTTCATAAAATCGTTGTAATTGAGTATTCTGTAATCCTTGCTGTTTGCAGGTTTTGCTGCTTTTTTTCTTCTTCGGTTTATGAAAACAAGAATAATCAGCACAACAATAACCGCAAGCGCAACTATTCTGAAAAGCCAGTTTGAGAAAATGTTTTTTGCAACCGTTCCGATTGTGGCAAAAACGCCTCTCTTAACATCCATGCTTGCTACAAGGTCTATTTCTTTTATTACATTACCTGCATAAAGCACCTTTGCTCTGCAGATAACCTCGCCTTTTTTGACGGGAGCCTTAACAAACTCAGGCACAGTATCTTCTATGGGCTCAACAAGCAGGCTGCCCGAATCAGTACCGACCGGAACAAGGCTGTAAACCGTTTCTGCAGGCGAAAGAGTCAAATAATCGGTTGTTTTTGCATATTTGACAGGCACCTGACCTACAATTCGGGTTGTATCCGAAATCGCAACAAGTTCGATATTCTTGAAAGTCCATTCCAGCATTTCCTTTGTGTCAAGAAATGCGCCGTTTTCGTTGACACCGTCGCCGTCAACATCGCTGAATGTTGAGTTGAGCGCAACGGCAACATAGTTATATCCGTCTTTTGAAGCGGTTACAACAACGCATCTGCCTGCATCCGAAGTTGAACCTGTCTTACCGCCGGTTACATACTTGCAGTAATAATCTTTATATGCGCTGTTCATCAGATAATTCGTGTTAAGAACATTGCGCTCTTCCTGCATGTTTGTTGCAGGCAGTTTGTAACTTGATTTGCCGACAATCTCTTCAAAAGCAGGGAATTCCTTTGCATGGAGAATAAAAGTTGCCATATCCTCAGCGGTAACATACTGATTTTCGTCATGCAAACCGTGCGGATTTACAAAATGGCTGTTTTTGCAGCCCAATCTTTCGGCAACTTCATTCATCATTGAAATGAACTTTGCTCTGTCGCCGCCGCTTATGTAATCGGCAAGGGTTGTTGCCGCCTCGTTTGCACTCTGTATAAGCAGACTTGCAAGCAGATTATAGACGCTGAGCATTTCGCCTGCCTGAAGACCGCCGAGCGAACTGCCTGTGCCGTCAAGTTCTTTTATGCATGATTCGGGAACGGTTACCATTGCATTCAGGTCCTTGCAATTCTCCAGAACAACAATTGCCGTTACGATTTTTGTAAGGCTTGCGGGAGGAGTCTGCTTGCCTGCGTTCTTTTCAAACACAACTTCGCCGTTATCCGCACTCATAAGCAGAACGCAGTCCGAATAAAGTTTCATCGCTTCCATTGCCTCATCGTAAGCCGCATTTGCGGAAAGAGAAAATACGGAACTCAAAAGCACCGTAAAAATCATTATTATTGTAAGTATCTTTTTCATATCACAACACCGTTAAGTCAAAAATTTTTCACATACGGATAGCATTATAGCACAAAAAAGCGAATAAATAAATAGTTTTGTTCATGAATTTTATTTGAATGTATAAATTAATATTTACCGCCTTGATTTTTTTACGGTTTTAAGTTATAGTAATTCTATCTATGAAAATTGCAAAGGAGCATTTGCATGGTATATATAACCGGTGATATGCACGGCGATATTTCTCGCTTTGATTCACCTGCAATAAAGCAACTCAAAAAAGGCGATACCCTGATTGTCTGCGGTGATTTCGGTTTTGTCTGGGATAACAGCAAAATCGAGCAGAAAATACTGAAAAAACTCGGCAACAAAAAATTTAATATCTGCTTTATCGACGGCACGCATGAGAATTTCGAACTGCTCAACGCCTACCCCGTCAGCGAATGGAACGGCGGCAAAGTACATCATATCTGCGGCAATCTTTATCACCTTATGAGAGGCCAGATTTTCAGAATCGACAACATGACCTTCTTCACCATGGGCGGCGGAGAAAGCCCTGATATTGATATCAGGTTTGAAAAAAACGCATGGTCAAAATTTGAATTCCCCAGCCGTGAAGAACTTCTTGAAGGTGCGGCAAACATTGAAAAACTCAACTGCCGCGTTGACTACATAGTCACCCACGAACCGCCCGTTAAAATCAAAAGTTTCCTTAAACTCAAAGACAGTGAAACCGCAAGTGTTACCGGACTTAACACATACCTTGAGGAACTCTCTGAGGTCTGCCGTTTCAGACGATGGTTTTTCGGTTCGATGCATCTGGATAAATACATTTCGAACTCACATGTTGCGGTCTATTATAACGTCATCAATGCCATAACCGGCGAAGTTCAGCGATAAAACTGTCTGCCTTTTTCGGCGTTTTTGATAAGGAGCATTAAAATGAATAATTTCAGACAAATCATTTCCGCAATCCTTGCGGCAATAATCGGTTTCTTTTCAACAATAACAGCAAACGTGACAGACCTTGTAAACAACCATGAATTTGTTGTTGATGCCTCGGTATGCGGCGATGTGCTGGTAAACCCCGCAAGCAACGTCAACATATGGTCAATAGACGGCAATCCGTTTGTCAACCAAAAAATCAACGAAGAATACAATATTTTTGAATTTGTTGACTATGTTCAGTTCATGCAGTGTACAGGCGGCAACCTGACCAGAGATTTGTTCGTTGATCCTACCGACAAAACCGTGCTTGACGACTACGATTTCACCGTGCTTATCGAAAACTGCAGAGGTGTTCTTGAACTCGGCGCAAAACCGTTTCTCAAACTCGGCAGTGTTCCGCTCAAATACTCCTCAAATGCAAATACCGATGCGGAATTTGATACAAACATCTATCCCCCCGATGACTATAATGTCTATTACAATTATATCGCCGCTATTGCTCAGGCTCTTGTTGATGAGTTCGGCAAAGAAGAAGTTCTCACATGGCGTTTCGGTGTTATGACCGAATATGAAAACGCATCGTGGTTTATGGCAAAAAGCGGCGACCCCGATGAATCCGCTGCAGAATACTGCAAACTCTATGATTACACCGTTGCTGCACTGACAGATGTTATCGGAGATGTTTTTGTGGGCGCACATTCAATGACGGTTACCGAAGGATTATGGGACGAAAAAATTTTCATTAAGCACTGCGCTCAAGGCACAAATTATAAAACAGGCAAAAAAGGCTCACGCCTCTGTTACCTTTCCGCATCTTTCTATGACAGCACTCCCGGCAAATATACAGGCGGCAAAACCCTTGCCGAAACAATAAATTATCTTCGCTCAACCGCCGAGAAATACGGACTCAACAACCTCATCTACGGCATTGACGAAGGCAGAATCCTCTGCGGTAACTCAAGCGGAACAATCGGCGATGAACTCTTTACAAGAACCTGCGGTTTTACATATCAGGCAGGCTACGATGCAAGAATATATAAAACAATGTTTGAAAATAACATTAACTATTTTTCATCATGGTCATACCTTTCAAACGGTCTGATTGACGGTTATCCCACAGTCAGTTACCATGTTGCAAGCAACGCCGCAAAATTTAACGGTGCAAAACTTGCACAGACAAAGAAAACCTCTTTCGGTCTTGTTCCCAAAGCAGAGGTTGAAGCAGTTTCCGCTTTTAATGACAGCACAGACACACTGCACATAATGGCATACAACTTCAAAAACAAGGTTGACTATACTGCTCCTGCCGATATTGAAATGACTGTCAAAGTTCCGCAGTTTGACGGCAAAAAAGTAAAAATCACCGCCTATGTAATAGACGATGACTGTAACTATTTTGACGAATGGCAGGAGGACAGAATCAAATACGGAATCGGCGATGACTGCTTCGCATGGTCGCCCGACGACCCCAACCTTGACAATCCTACCACTCTCAACAACCCCGAAGCAAGAGCAATTTACCAGAGCGAACTGCGCAATAAATATATTGAATGCTCAAAACTTACACCGACCGAACAGACGGTAACGGTTGAAAACGGCGAAATTGCCCTTGATATCACCCTTGACCCCAACGCCGTTGTGTTCTATGAAATTACACCTTGTTAATTCAAAAATAATAAAGGGCTGTCCTCGACAGCCCTTATTTTTTTACTGTTTTGCGCCGTTATCAAACATTTCAAGGGTCTTTACCGTTGCTGCATAGCAGTTTGCAATACCCTCTGCGTTCATGTTGTCATATGAATCAAGTCTTGTGTGATAATATCTTTCAAGTTTGTGGTTAAGACCTGTAACACCTGCTGCTCTGAAACCGCCCTGAGTGAATGCTGCCGCATCAACTGCGCCGCCGAGAGGAGGAATCCAGCCCTTCTTACAGGGTACGCCTGCTGCTAAAGCCGCTTCATAGAAGAGATCGGCAACTTCAGCATCTGATTTTACCGTACCGTTAAGGTCGCGGTAGTTTGCCATGAGATATTTTGATTCGTTGATTGTGTCAAACGCATAGATAAATGTAGGAACATCCTTGAATTCATCTTTATGAGCCTCAACCCATGCCTTTGAACCTCTGAGACCGATTTCCTCAGAACCTGTAAGGATAACGCCAACTTCTGTGTTTTCAAGTTCAATGCCTTCATCCTTAAGAGCCTTAAGAACTGCAATGCCCATGTAGCATCCTGTGAGGTTATCGTTTGCGCCGTCAACAACTCTCTTATAGTTAACCATGAAGTAAAGGCCAAACATAAAGGGAACAAAGAGAAGTCCCCAGAGAGCGGCTTTTACAAGCGGATTTTCCATATCGGGCATACCCGCACCGATGCCGTTCTGAGCAACATACATTATTGCTAGAACAAGGTAATAAATCGCACCGACAGCAACAATGATTGCGTGGCCTTCAAAACCTACGCCGCCGAGAGCATAGTTAACGGGCCATTCCCATGTTGCATCGGGGTGACCGTTGAAGATAATTCTTCTCTTGACTTCGCCTGTGCACTTTTTGATAGCGGTAACGTTGTGACTGGTCTTCTTTTTGAAAAGAGGATCAAGAAGTTTCTTATATACACCGAACTGAATAAGAACAATTGCAAAACCTGCAATAATCAGCGGAATTGAAACAACGGGAACAAAGAAAAACGCTGCAACCGCAAGCAGAACAAAGGTTATTGTGAAATAAATCCAGCCGTAGAATGCGCGGGGAGCAACTTCGCAGCCTTCAATTTTAACATCTTCGCATCCGCAGTCTTTTTTGAGAACCTCTGCCATATATTCGCAGGATTTTTTCTCACCCTCCGAACCCGGGTCTCTTTTGCCGCAGGTTTTGATAACATGAGTGATTTCATCGATTATGTACTTTGCGGCTTTGTCTTTCTGGTCAATAAGTTTCTTTAAATCCATGGTTATTCCTCCTTCAAAATTCTGAATTTATATTAGCACTTTTGTTAACAAGATGTCAATATTTTATCAACATTTAGTAACACAGTTACAATTTTTGTTTTAAAAGAAAAACTTTTCTTGACTTTGATTTTTGGGTGTGATATACCTATTTAGGATAAAATTTTATATATGAAAGGTAAAGAATTATGGAAACTCTGTTTTGTATATCCATAGCACTCGGTGCAGGTCTTATTATGTCCCGTATCGCAAAGCCGCTCGGTCTTCCCTCGGTAACCGCATATCTTGTTGCAGGCATCCTCATCGGACCCTACTGCCTCGGCAGACTCGGAATTGACGGTATCGGCTTCATTTCACACGAAAATGTAAAAGAGTTTGAAATAATCTCAAACGTTGCCCTCGGCTTCATTGCTTTTGCAATCGGCAACGAATTCAGAATTTCGCAACTTAAAAAAGTCGGCGGACAGGCAACTTTCATCGGTATCATGCAGGCAGTTGTTGCAACTCTGCTTGTTGATGCCGCTCTTATCGGTCTTCACTTTGTTCTCGGCGAGGAAAAACTTCCTCTGTCAATGGCAATCACCCTCGGCGCAGTTGCAGCCGCAACCGCTCCCGCCGCAACTCTGATGGTTGTCCGTCAGTATAAGGCAAAAGGTAAACTCACAGACTTGCTCCTGCCCATAGTTGCAATTGATGATGCCGTAGGTCTTATCATTTTTGCAATCTCTTTCGGTATTGCAAAGGCAATCGAACACGGTCAGTTCAGCGTTACCGCAATCATTGTTGAACCGCTGATTGAAATAGCAGTTTCACTTCTTCTCGGCACGGTTATGGGCTTGCTTTTCTCCGTTTTCGAGAGATTTTTCAGTTCAAACAGCAAGCGTCTGTGCCTCTCCGTCACCTGCGTTATCTTTACCGTTGCGCTTTCAATGCTCAAATTTGAAATCGGCGGCATTCACATAGGTTTCTCCGCTCTTCTCGTATGCATGATGCTCGGCACAATCTTCTGCAACGTCTGCGACTTTTCAGCGGAAATTATGGAGAAAACCGATAAATGGACCGTTCCTCTTTTCGCACTTTTCTTTGTTCTCAGCGGCGCAGAACTTGAACTGAGTGTATTTACCGATATCACAATCGTAGGCATCGGCGCGGCATACATAGTTTCACGTTCGCTCGGTAAATACTTCGGTGCATACTCAAGCGCAAAAATAACAAAATGCGATGAAAAAACCACCAAATACCTCGGCATCACGCTTCTGCCTCAGGCAGGCGTTGCGCTCGGCATGTCCGTTACTGCGCTTGAACTCGGTGAAGTCGGCACAATGATAAGGAACATAGTTCTTTTCTCTGTTCTTATTTACGAACTTTTCGGTCCCGTGCTCACAAAAATTGCTCTCACAAAAGCCGGCAACATCGAGCCGAAACCTCACCACAAGAACAGAAAACACCGCACTGCCCCTGCAAAATATTAACAGTCACATCAAACGGCGAGATGATACATCCCGCCGTTTTTTTGTCTGAAACGCCTTCTCCTTTGAGGAGAAGGAGGACCGCCTGCGGTGGATGAGGTGGAAAACCGGTCACACAAATATTGCGTAACCGCACCACTGTAGAAAAATTGTGCCACCTGCAACGCATTCGGGACGGGAAACCCGTCCCCTACGATAAACTTAATTCCGTTCTTTTCGTGTGCACCGCAAGGTGCACTTCCAAATACCATAATTATTAAATATTTCTCCACCATTTATTATTGAAAAATGAGAAATATGGTGGTATACTATTCGTGCGACATAGTTTAATATTTCCCAGAACAGGCATACTTTTGGTAAAAACGTATGCCTTGATGGTCATATCCTGTTTTGGGTAAACTGTGTCGCAACAGAGTCGTAGGCTGCGTTTTTCGTGCGCAGTTTCGGCTGCGCACTTTTTGATTTGTGGAGGAATTGCAAATGAAAAGAATTTTCAAACGCACATTATCTATTTTTCTTGCAGTGATAATACTGTTAGGTTCTGTGCCAATCGCAGGATTTGTAGGCGTTGATTTACCGAATTTTTCAACTAAAGCAAAGGCGATAGAAGCCAGTGATTTGCCTGAAGATTTCGATTTAGTCGCTTATAATGTTTATGTAAATTTTGATGAAGCAGTAGGACATTATGGTGGCAGTTTTTATCTATCATTCCTCAATATGTTAAAACAACTCAGTTTGTCTCAAACTGCGTATAGTTCTTTCAATAATAGTCCAGAATTTCTTTTAGCTGTCGAAGCGTGGGAAGCCATACGTATGATTTCAGATCCTTCGAGTGTAGCAGAGGCTTTGGAATTTCAACGACAATATGAAGAAGTTCTTTTCGCTGTTTTATTTAGTGCATTAAGCGACAAAAAATATACAGAGTTTTCTTATTCTAATACACTATCGAAAGCAACAGGACTTACCGATAAAATAATTAGTTCATCTAAAACGGCTGAACTTCTTGATAAAACAAGCCTTGACGGAACAGAAAAGCAAGAACTTATTGATACAGCCTTTGCTTTTTTAACTAACGGCAAGGATGTTGAAAGTAAATGGTCGGCTTTAGGAGAATATACTGACATAGTTAATAAATACATCTCTATTGCTGATGATATAGCCGGAGGTGTTATTAGTGCAATAAATATAATTGACAGCGTGTCAATGTATGTTTCTATGCTTGACAGCGGTGCGGAAGTTATTGAATATTTGTATGATTTAAAGGATAAGTCTCCAAATTCTGTTTTCTCCGCAGCGGTTCAAACTGTTATCAACACCATATCAAATGATTGGGTTGGAGTTGTTGAAAAAACAATTATTGATGTAGGTTTTGTTTTAGGAATGGAAGCAACAGATAAACTAATTGATTATGCATGGACAGGTTGCTGTGCTGTCTTCCCTTTCCTTACAGGTTTGTATATTGGCGGTGAAATAGGAGCGCTTGCTTGTAACATATTATTCGGCACAGAGGACTTGATTGAACAGTATGAATATCTGAAAATAATGACCCAAATTGAAGCCGTTTCTTGTGCCTTATATGAAGATTATGGCGAAAGTTGTTATGATTCTGTGAACAGTAATAATGCATCTCTTTTTACATTTGCTACACGCTTTTCATATAAGCTTTACTTGTTAGCTGGTGAAGCAGGAATAGAAATGATAAACATTGCATGCAATAAAGGGATTATTAGCAAATTAATTACAGGTGAATCCTTTGATAATTTTGAAGAAACAGCAATTTATATTTTGGATAATAGTAAAGATCTCTATAACAACGTGGTAAACTGTTGGAAAAAATGCATTGAGGAAGATTATCCTGAATTTTTCAAGACTCTTACAGAAGAAGAGATTGAGCCGAAATATATTGAGTCTATTACAATGGATAAAGACGAGGTTACTTTCAGAGTCGGAGAAATTATGAGTTACAGTTGGACAATTGCTCCTCTTGATTATGAAGGTAGTTTAGGGATAAGAAGCGATAATGAAGCAGTCGTAAAAAGCCGTGAACCAATGGGCATTCAAACATATGCCCTTGAAGAGAATATAGGCACTGCAAATGTTACGATTTATTCTATTGATAACCCGGAAATCTGCGATACAATAAAAATTACTGTTATCGGCGAAGATGACGAAGGTACAACTGAAGCAGACAGCAAATATGTTACCGGTAAATGCGGTGGTAATGTAACATGGATATTTAATAAAGATACCAGAAGACTGGTTATCAATGGAAATGGTAATATGAATAAATACAGTATGTCATCATCGGATAATTATTGGGGTGAAATAAAAAAACAAGTAAATGAGATTAATCTTTATGGAGACATTAATAATATAGGCAATCATATTTTTTATGGATTCAGCCAATTAAAAGAAGTTGCTATTTACAGTAAAATAAAAATCATTGGTGATGGTGCGTTTATGTATTGCAACTCACTTGAGAAAATAAATATACCTAATAGTATTACCACAATAGGTGCATGCGCTTTTGAAGATTGTAACATAAGAGAAATCACAATTCCTGAAGATGTTACAAGTATTGGCGGATTACTCTTCGGCAACGATAATATAGAAATCATAAATTATAATGCTAAAAATTGTACAAATTTTTCGATAGGAACAAACTCGGGAAACGAAATGGATTGGTTGCATTTAAATTCAAGTATAAAAACTATAAACATAGGTCCATTTGTAGAAAAAATACCTGATAGTATTTCAAATTGTGAGAAAATAAATGTTAATTTACAAAACGCAACCTTTTCAAGTAAAGACGGTGTTCTATATGATAAAAATTATACAGAACTAATAGCTTTCCCTGAAAGATTTAATAAATCTACAGTAACAATTCCCCATACAGTACAGAAATATCAGTATTCGGTTTTTTTAGCTTGCAAAAATTCTTTTTCAGTTGCTTTTGAAGAAGGAACGACAGTAGTTCCAGACGGTGCGTTTTTAGGCAGTTCAATAAATAGCATTAAATTTCCTCAAACAATTACTAAAATTGGTGAAGCAGCATTCAGAAGTTGCAAAAATTTGAAAAGTGTTACAATTCCTGAGAATGTTACTGCAATTGGTGGTTGGGCATTTAAGGATAGCGGTATTAGCACAGTAGAATTTAATTCAACAAACTGCGAAACTATGGGCGGCTCAAACAGAGCAGTCTTTGAAGGGTGTCCTGTAAAGCGAATATATATAGGAGATAATGTTACAACAATACCACCCTATGCGTTTTATCATTGCACCTTGGTGGAAAATATAGAAATTCCCGAAAAGGTTACAGAAATTGGTGAATGTGCATTTTGGTACTGTAAAAAACTTTCAGGTATTTCCATTACAGAAAATGTAACATGCATTGGAGCAGAAGCGTTTTTATACTGCGAAAATCTAAAAATAATTGATTTTAATGCTGTAAATTATGTTACCATAGGCCCAGATGCTTTTAAGGGTTGTGACTCAATAAAAGAAATTAATTTAGGCAATGAGGTAACTTGGGTTAACGAAAACTTGTTTAAAGATTGTGTGAATTTAACATATGTTGTAATTCCTTTAAAAGCTAAATTGAATGGCAAAGTGTTTGAGGGATGCGATAATATAACAGATGTTTATTATGTTGGTAGCCAAGATGATTGGAATGAGATGTATTGGGGCGACAATGTGTTTTTTAAACAGGATTTGGAAAAATATGGTCAAGAGTATATGAATCAACGTGTTCTTACTAATCGTGGATTAAGTGGTTCGACAGCTTTGCATTTTAATTATGTAATTCAAGATGATTCTTTAGTTGTAAATCCCTCAACCTCATCAATCAGTTATGGTGATTCAATAATTCTCCATGTTGATGCATCAAAAATTCCCGAGGGCGGTTATGTTGAATGGACTGCCTCAAACGGCAACTTTGATATGGATGTTTCTTCCGACGGTACAACTTGCAAAATTTCACCGAGTTCAAAGGGTGATACAACCTTCACCGCAACAGTCTATGATGCTCAGGGTAATGCCGTTTCAAAGGATGAACAGGTTATGACCTCGAAAGCAGGATTCTTTGATAAGATTATCGCATTCTTCAAGAAACTTTTCGGTCTTACCAAAACCATTCCGCAGATTTACAAGGGTATATTCTGAATTTAAAAAGACATGGCAAAATCCCTATGATACACAACAGTGTCACAGGGATTGATTTTTGCGTGAAAAAGTTAAATTCTTTATTCTTCCATCTGTTTTCCGAGGAAGTTTGCCGCAATCTGAGCAAGTTTTGTTTCCGTCTGCGTAGGGCATGAGCCGTTTTCGTTGAGCAGCATCACAATTGCGCCCGAAACATCTCCGCCGCCTACAATCGGGAACGCTACCGCTGCCTCTTTGTCAACACCTTCAATGGGCTTCATTCGCTCACTGTCCACGCAGCACACATAGTTTTCTCTGCGCTCCATAAGCCCCTCAAGGCTGCGGCTTACTCTGCGGTCAAGCATCTCTTTCTTTGATATGCCTGCGCATGCGATAACACTGTCCCTGTCGGTAACAACAACCGCAAGGCCCGTACCCCTCGCAAGCACATCGGCATACTGCCCCGTAATCGAAGATAGTTCTCCGATAGGCGAATATTTTTTAAAAATTACCTCACCGTCCGCATCCGTGTAAATCTCCAACGGGTCGCCGTTACTGATAACATTGACACTGTAAACCTTGTCCGAGTGATTTCTGCTCACTTGGACTAATTCAGCAGATAAGATATCTACAGTGCCTGAATTAAAATTTGCGGCTTCCTCCAAGGGTTCGGGAAGTGTTCCGCATCTGAGAATCATATCAATATCGCGCTGAAGCTTTATTTCAATATGATCCTCAAAAACATAAATTGCTTCGATTATCAGCTCGAGATCATTACGCTCGAGCTTTTCTTTTGTGAGAATATCAGAGAAAATATCGATTGCAGTTTTTGCAACACGGTTAACTCTTATAATTGTGTTGCGTTTGTCCGAGAGCATATCAAGCTGATGATTCAGACCGTCAATCTTTCTTTGCAAATCAGATTCAAGCTCGTCGTACATATCTTCAATATCCGCCTCGCGGTCAGGATTTTTCATGATTTCGCGGATGCGCATACGTTTTGTTACCTTAAGTTCTTCGTTCAGATCAACAAGAACCTTGGCGATATTTTCTGCCGTCTGCTCGGTTTCTTCAATATTCTCATTTTCGCATTCAAGGTCAGCATTGAGCTGATCAATCATAGCTGCAGAATTCTGCATGATTTTTTCAACGTAAAGCTTTACGACTTCATCAAGCTTGTCCACACGGATATGATGACTTGTGCAACCTTTGAGTCCTCTTCTGTGATAGGTTCCACAGGTATAGGCAGATTTTCTTGACTGTCCGCCCGTAGCAAACATAGGACTTCCGCAGTCACCGCATTTAAGGAGACCTGAATAAATATTATCGTTGATTTTTACGCCGCGGTAGTTGTTGCGTGAACGGCTTTCCATAGCCGCACGGGCAAGAGCGAAAGTACGGTAATCAATAATTGCCTGATGATGATCTTCATGGATAATATGGTTTCCGTCATCAAGTTTTTTGCTTTTGCCGTTGATTTTTACCCGTGTATATTTGCTTTGTCTCAGAGTGCCGATATAGAAATCGTTCTGAAGTATACCGTGAATCGTTTCGATTGCCCAGACAGCCTTGACCTGCCGCTTATACTCTTTACCTTCGGCTTCCTTTCGCATCTGCTCTGACATTCTCGGCGTCGGAACACCGCTGTCGGTCAGATAATTTGCGATGCTGTTATAACCCATACCTTCATTAATATAAAGGTCAAAGATTTTTCTGACGATCTCTGCTTCTGTAGGAACAATCTCAAATTTCTTATGGGTATTGATGATATAGCCGTAAGGCGCGGCACAAATCCATTCACCGTCATTCTGGCGACGTTCTATAACGTTCTTGACTTTTCTTGAAGTTTCCGTAACGGGCATTTCGTTCATAATAAAATGAATTGAAATTTTGAACCAGTCGTTGTTATTGGGAAAGTCAACGGTGTCGCCAATAGAAATAATACGCACACCTTCGTCACGGAAATTTTCCAATTCCATAAGACCCTGACTGGTACGGCGCGAGAATCTTGAAAAGTCTTTTACGATAAGAATATCGTATTTATGGGATAAAAGACCCTTCCGCATTTCCTGATAGCTTTCACGCTGTTCAAAAGTGTAACCTGAGCGGTCACGTTCTTCAAAAAAGGTGAGATCGCTACCGGGGAAATTGATTTTTACATAATCGGCAATAATTGCCTTCTGGTTTTCAATTGAAACATTGTCTCGGTCAAGTTCATCATCGACCGAAATGCGGACATAGCCCGCAATATTGAATTTTTCTGTCATTTTTTACACCTCTTTTCTGTTATCAAAGTTATCTGATTGTGTTTTGTGTTATTACAGACAACATTGTACAACATATTTCATCAAATTTCAAGTGAAAAATTAAATTTATCATAAAGCCGCCTGCTTTTCTTTCTTAACTTCAAGCTCGGGAATGCGGCGTTTGTTATATGCAAGCAAATCAAGCGTGCCCTGATACAAATCCTTTTCTCCGGATTCAAACACGGCAACAAGATATTTCATTTCTTTATATTTCTTATAAATGTCGTTCAGACCCTCTCGAAGAACTGGGTCATTTTTTTCGGCATTTGTAAGCCATATATCGACAATTTTCTTGTCATCTCTAACGTTAATTTCCAAATAGAATCACACTCCTTTCTCCTTATTTTTACTTGTGGCGGCTTCTTTATTCGCCGCGTTATTCCTTACGGTTTTTATAAACTCGGGCGGAATAGCATCAACTGTTTTCCTCAGTTCTTCAAGTTCGCTGAGTTTCTGATTAATTTCAAGCTTTCTCTGCACGCTGTCTTTTGATGCAGAGTCAAGCTTCTTTTCGAGTTCACTGACTTCTTCGGTCAGCTCCTTATATGCCTTATCGTATCTTTTCAGCTTTGTTCTCAAAGCTTCAACTCCGGGAATATATCTTTCAAGAAGAGCTTCAAGCTCCTCGGTTTTTGTCTTTTTATTGATTATGTTTGTATCCGCCATCAGGGTCATAATCTGTTCCTTCATGCGGTTAAGATGCACAGCTTCTTTGAAAAGCGAGGGAGGAATATGTGTTCTTCCCGTCACGCTTGCACTTTCGCCGCGTTCCATATCGGGATATTTCTTCACCATGTGTTTCCAGAATTCATCCTGCCACCAAGTCAGCTTTTTTCTGTTACCTACTATGTCTTTTGCACTCAGTCTGCCGTCTTCTGTTATCGGTACAAACGACAGATGCATATGCGGTGTTTTTTCATCAACGTGAATTACCGCAGATATGATTCTTTCCTTTGGAACATGTTTCAGAATGAATTTCAGTGAATGTTCAAAATATTCTCTGACCTGTGCTTTTTTCTTTCCCTTGAAGAATTCGGGACTTGCTGTTATCAGCGTTTCAACAATTCTGACGCTGTCTGTTCTTGTTCTGCAGCCTGCGGCTGCAATCTGTCTTTCTGCTTCTGCACGGTATTTTGAATTCGGTTTAACAAGATGAATGTTGTATTTGCTTCTCTCGGTATCAACGTCGGGATTGCTTGAGTAAACCTCTTTCGTGCGTTCATTATGAGCCTCAATTCTGCTGATTTCGGGACCCTTGTATTTTGCAAATCTCATTATTGCGTGCTGACTTTTCGTTTCTTTGCCTATAAAAATCACTCCTTGTTTTCTTTGATATATTTTTCAAGATGTTCAATACAGTTGTTGCGGAAAAGGTCGTCAACAACCTCGTTCTGTTCTTCTTTTGTGCCTGTGTTGAGAAGCTCCGCCATGTATTCGGTAACTTCGAGCATACGGCAAGCTTCGGCAAATCTCGGATGCAGTTTTTCATCTGCCGTTTTCGGTGCATAGTCAGTCATCCATTTCCGCAAAATGCGGTTGTAATCACAGAGAACACGCACACATCTGTCACGCCGTTTCTGTTTTTCTTTGTGAAAATTCAACTTTGCAATAACGGATTTGTTTTCTTTTTCAATTACAAAATCATCAGCAATTCTCTGCGCCGCATCGGCGGCAGACAAGCCGAGATGCTCTGCGACAAGACTGATAACGTCACCCTTTGCGCCGCAACCGAAGCAGTAATAGTATTTGTTGTTGAGTTTCATGCTCGGTGTACGGTCATCGTGAAACGGACAGCGTACCATCGAGTTTTTACCGATATTCATTCCGTATTTTTCTGCCGCCATGCGCAGATTTACTTTTGATCTGACTGCTTCATAAATTGACATAAATAACTCCTTTCGTTTTTAAAAATAGAAACGGACCGTAAACAAAGCTCACAGTCCGATAAAGCAATATTAAGTTTTCTATGGTTTTTTCATTGCATCACCGCCCTTCAATATCATTATACGGTGAAAAAGTGTATACCTCTGAAATCCGCTGTTTCTGCAATTTTGCCATTCGATTCGGGCTGAAAACTTGCAAATCTGCAAATTTTAAGTGATTTTTACTGTTTCAGAGTCCGTTTTTTGGGACATTAAAAATTATATTATATAGGTGTAAGATACGTTAATTGCCAAAGTGAAGTTCGGATTTTTAAAGAAAAGAAAGGAAAAAAGTTATGGAAAATGTTTTTATCACGATAACAGGAGTCAAGAATTATTTCGGCATGAAGCCGTTCAAAGTCGGTAAGATTTTCAGAATCGTCAAAGAAGATGATAACGATTATGACGAAGAAGCAATACGCGCCGAGCTTCCCGCTATCGACACAATCGGCTACGTTGCCAACAGCACAAGCACCGTTTATGCAGGTACGGTCAGTGCAGGCAGACTCTACGACAAAATTGATGATTATGCCTATGCTCAGACAATGTTTATCACTCATTCAAGCGTTATCGCACTTGTGCTTTCACCCGATGAGGTAGAAGGCGACAAAGATGCTCCGCCCGTCAAAGAAAAGGAATCGGGTAACAGTAAACCCAAAACCAAAGCAAAAATCGGATTTTAAGAGGGAATAAATATGATATGGTTATTTGTCTTGTTGTTGGGATTATCGGCGTTTTATAAAGAGTGGACAAAAGGATTATAAGAGGTGTTGAATATGTGGGTAATTGCTTTGATTGCATTGTCGGTTGGAGTGTTCATTAATGAAATTTCCAAAGATTAAAGGAGGACTGATAAATGACATATTTACGCGGAACACCGGGAGACAGAATTGTCGATTTGCGTAAGAACAAAGGCTGGAGTCAGGAAGAACTTGCAAAGCAGGTTAACGTCAGCAATTCAACAATCAGCAGAATCGAAAAGGGAGAATCACAAAAAATCGACAGCGATGTGATTCTGAGTATCGCAAAACTTTTCGGGGTGTCAACAGATTTCATCCTCGGACTTTCCGATGATCCAGAACCGAAAAATTTCAGTATAGGTGAACTCGGTCTGACTTCCGAAGCTGCAAAGAAAATTTATACGGGAGAGATTGACCCCGATATTCTGAATATGCTGCTTGAACATCCGGACTTCGGAACGCTGTTGAATAAAATCGCTCATTTTTTCAAAGGTACTTTTGCCGAAGGGTTTGCAGCGCAGAACCTGCTTTATGAAATGATCAGCAGAAATGTATGCGGTGATGATGAAATTTCAAAGCAGGTGTCGGAAGATATACGCAATGCAAAAACTCCGGCATATCAAGCTGACCTGACTATGATTGAAAACGGATTTATGTCCATCGTAAAAGATATAAAGAAAACCGTCGACACCGATTTTTCACATTCAAAAAAACTTACGCAAGAAACTTTTGCAGGCATCAGGCAGAGCCTTGCCAAAGGTGGCGGCAGTCTGTCATACAGAAGAATAACAGCAGAAAAAATGGCAGATGCTGTTGTTGACCAGATAAGTAACTTCGACGGAATTACTCAGGAAATGAAAGATAATCTTCGCAACGCTTTGATACCGATTTTCATAAAACCGCAGAAAGGTAAACACAGATGACCAACGAAGAACTTTGTGTTCTTGCACAGAGCGGTGATGAAAACGCAAAATGCGATTTGCTGAAAAACGTTGAAAAATACATCTGGAAAATCGCAAACGATCAGGCTGAAGCATATAAAGATTACGGCATAGAAGCCGAAGAACTTTTTCAGGAAGGAGTCGTCGGAGTGCTCACAGCAATTCCGAGATTCGACCCCGAACGCGGAACAAAATTTCTTACCTACGCCACATATTGGATTGTAAAACATATCAATCTTTTCATCGAAACAACGGACTGTAACAAAACAATAAAAAACAAAGAAACCGATGAAGAATACCCTGTCACCTTCACAAGTTTTGATGATGATACAGATGATTACGACGGCGAAACCAATGCCGAATATATCGAACGTACTCTCTTTGAACGCAAGGCAGATATCTACTGTAACACTCCTGAAAACGTGTTTTTCAAAGAGAAAAAATACAGCATCGTCAACGAAGCAACCGCTCTCCTGAGCGAAAGACAGTGGCAATATATTTCCTACCGTTTCGGTATCGAAGACAATATTTATCGTTCAAGAAAAGAGACTGCAACCCATTTCAGTTTATCCGAATCCCGCGCAAAAACTCTTGAGAAACAAGCTCTGAAAATTATCAGAACTCATTTCGAATCACAGTGGAAATATATCAATAACTATGTTCCGCCCGATGAAAAAGAAAAGGAATGGCTCATAATTTTCTGAAAAGAACAAGCGACGGATTTCTCCGCCGCTTGTTTGCTTATTTTTCAATTTTGTTTTTAATTTCTTCAGCACGTTTTTCTGCTATATCAGCCTCAACATCGTAGCCTCTGCTGCGGTAGATATCTGCCATTTTCATGCATTCATTATAAGCCTTTTCATATTCTCCCATTTCTTCATACAGACCGACTTTGCAATCCATTTCATCGCAGAAGTATGTTCCGATTTCGCCTG
>SVPH01000037.1 GCA_015065965.1 Oscillospiraceae bacterium | reverse complement strand
GATATTGCCCTGCCCATGCTCTCCGTTATGCCGAGCGTTACGCCTGTTTGCTTTGCATCCATGTATTCGGGAGTTATGCCCGATATCCACGGCATAAAGAAATATGAAAAACCCGTTTTGAGCGTTAACACGATTTTTGACAGTTATATAAAAGCAGGCAAAAAAGCGGCGATAGTTTCAACAGCAAGGGACAGCATTTCGATGATTTTCCTTGAAAGGGAAATGGATTATTTCATCTATGATACCCCGGAAGAGGTCAACGCAAAGGCACTTGAACTCATTGATGAAGACAGTTACGACCTTATCGTTATCTATAACGGCAACTACGACGGCACAATGCACAAAAACGGCCCCGAAGCGGCTCTTTCGCTCAAGGCGCTTGAGATGAACATTGATTTCTATGCCGAACTTGTTGAAAAAATCAATGCTCAGTGGAAAAACCACAGCGTATTCTACGGCTTCTGCCCCGACCACGGCTGCCATGAAATTGACGGCGAGTGCGGTTCTCACGGCCTTGATATGCAGGAGGATATGAACGTTATCCACTTCTACGGAATAAAAGAATAAAAATTACGGCTATGAGGATAATCCCCATAGCCGTTTTTATCAAAACATTATTAATACCGTTGAAACAAATGCGATTGCGGTTGAAATCAGCGTTCTTGCCGATGGCTTTTCTTTTCGGATAATGCTTATCACCGTTGAGAAAACCATTACACCGCCCGTGATAATCGGATACTGAACCGATGCAGGCATTGTTGTGAGCGCAATAAGACATAAAAGGTTGCCTATACCGCTGCAACCCGCATAGCAGGCAAGGTTCCCAACTTCTTTTATCGGAAGCATGGGGACTTTTTTGTTCTTGACAAGGTGGAAAACAAGGCACATAACAAACACGCAGAGATTGACCGTTGCCATAAAACTGCCGCTGTCAACACAAAGTTCGGTGTTTGACTGATGTAACTTTGAAAGCACGCCGACAAGTCCGTTAAGAATAAAAACGGCTATGTAATACTTGAAGTTTCCGCCCTTTTTCTCGCCTTTCTCAAAACTCATTGAAGTTGAAACAATAATCAAAACAAAACAGATTGCTTTTGAAACGCTGAAATCCTCATTGCAGAAAATTATTCCGTATGCAGAGGGCAGAAGCATGCCGCCGAGCATGGTGAAAATTGAATAAACCGAAAGATTAGCCGTTGCAAACGATTTGAGACCCGAATAACTGTAACCCAGCAGCACAACGGCATAGATAAGAGCAACAACAAACGAAAACCATGTTACGCTCAGTTTAAATCCGTTAAGGATAAGCAGAAGCAGAAAACTGATTCCGTTTGTATACATTGAAAAAGTAAAGGTCTGATCAATGCCGTCTCCGTTGCGTTTTCTGAACTGCTGGTTAAAAAGAAACTGCAGCGCAAACAACAGGTCTGCAATAATAATAAGTAAATATTCCATTTAAAAATCCGCCTTTAATAAATATCCCGATTATTTTAGCAGGTGTTGACGAAAACTGCAATAGCAATACAATAAAAAACTGCCCTTTTGACAGGGCAGTTTTTGTTTAAATTCCGAATATTGTGTTCACCCAATAGAAGATGATGTTGAAATACATTGCGAAAAGTTCCTTAAGACCGAGAGTGCGGAGAATGTTATCAGAAAAATCGCCGATAACGCTGTCAAACGGTGTTTCTGCTTCTGCACTCACAAGGGCATCGCTTTCCTCAACGGCATCGCCGTTATTTATTGTAAAATACTGAGTCCTGTATCCCACAGGAGTTATTGTTGCCATGGTGTAATAAACCGTAATGTTTGCAACTTTTGCGCTCACTTCGGGTATTTCGCCCTCAAACTCAAGTTCAACGCTCTCACCGGGTTCAAGTTTATCAAAGGGGTTTACTCTGATTTTAAGGTCAATGCCGTCGCATGAGATTGCGGAAAGCCTTACATCATTCTCCCAGCAGCAGTTTGTAATAACAAGTGTGTTTGTTTTGCCGTCAACCTCACCTGCCTTGCAGCCTTTGAACTGTGCATAAACCGCCGAAGATGGGTTGGTTGTATCCTTAAACTGAGGATAAGCAGGGTCACTGTAAACATCTGTTATATTATCCGTAAAAAGAAGGGTCATCATAAGGTTTCTGCTGTAATTATCCCAGAAAGTCATTCCGTGGAAAAGACCGTTTACATACCATGTGTTATCGGGCAGATAACCTGTTGATGCATCAATTTTCATATCAGGCGAAACTTTGTTTTTACCGCCGCATTTTTCAATCTGAACATAGCCGTCTGCAAAACGCTGACCGTAGGGTGCTGTTGTTGCGCCTGTTGAGGATGCGGTTGTGATGATTCCGTCAGAATCTTCCATAAGACCGGTTACGATGCGGTTGCCGGTACCCGCGATGATTGAGATATTCATGCCGTTTTTAATGCACTCAGCAAGTTTTTCCTCAACCTTAGGATAGATTTCATAATGGAAACGGTCGCACTTCTCAATAAGCGGTGCGCTCTCTTCAGCATCAAGAAGCATCTTCTTTGTATCCTCATATTTATCAAGAGGAATAAAATCCCAAAGGCTGCCCCAATAACCGAGAGAAACAAATATTTCGGGGATAAGCGCATTCAGAATATCATCAATAAATCCGAGTTGATGTGCCTTGACAAGCCAATTGTAATCTTCCTCGGTGCGTGTTCCGTGCTCTATAAATCTGATAAGGCATTCTTCGTCAAAATCTACCTGACTTGTCATTGCATCGTATGCAATGCCTGCACCTCCGATGGCGGGAACGGTCAGAACAGCGTTATCAACATCGTTTTTGTAGCCGAAAAGGGTCAGATAGGTTGCGGTTGTCTGTCCGCCGTGGCTGACAGCAAAAATATTTACCTTATCTTTGCCCGAATGCTTCTTTACAGTCTGAATATATGCATCAAGTTGGGTTGCGCAGAACTCGCTGCCCATTCTGAAATCGCAGGAGAAATTATAGATATTTTCATGGCCGATATATTTTGCAATTTCTTCGGCTATATCCTGCTCCTGCCTGTGCTCGCCGTTAGGGTATCTTTCCATAAGAACAGCGTTGTTACTGTCCGCTCCGTTATCAAGAAGACGTTTGATGGGATAGACACTTGTGCCGTCGGGGTTACAGCGAAGTTTCTCAAAAATTCCGTTAATTTCTCTTCCAACGGTCTTTGCAATTATCTCTGCATTGCCAACCGTGAGTGCACCCAGACCGACACCGAGTTCAACAATATTGTTAAGCACTCTGTTAAGAACATCATCCATATCCAGTCCCCAGACAAGTTCGCCAGTTTCGGGGCTGTCGCCCAGATAGAGCGCAGACGATGTATAGCCCGGCACGATGATAACAGGATATTCGGTAATATCCTTCTTATCAAGCAAGCCCGATGCCGAAGTACCGAAAGCGCAGACTGATATTATCATTGCGAGTGAAAGAAGAATTGCGATAATTTTTTTCACGGTTATCTACCCTTCCTTGTAAAAATTTACTTTAACGAATTATTAACAACATCATAACACATTGATTTATAAATCTCAATGGCTTTTCGGATAAAATCCTCGGTAACATCAAAATATTCCGCAAGTTCCCAGACCTCAACAACACCGCTGCGGAGCGCTTTTCTGAGTTCATTTGCGGGCACAAGTTGCATAACCGCCCATCTGTCCGCCTTCTTCTCCTGCTTTTCTCTGACATCAAGATTCGAATACACATTATAAAAAGAACCGGTTTTGCAGTGACCGAGTTCATGGGCAAGATGCACCCTCTCCTGTGCCGATGTTTCAATCTGGAACGGATCCATGCCGATATAACATACACCTGTGCATGACATTGCCGAAACCGAATGAGTCAGCGGCAAATCACAGCAGATTATTTCCGTGCCGCATTGAGATGCGATATCATAAAGTTCAGTTGTTCTCGTTTTTTGCCGCCTCCCTTGCTTCTATATACTTTGCAAAATTGACAACCTCCTGCCACATTTCGTCGGTTACATTCTCAGAACCTGAAAAAAGTGCAACTTTGGCTGCTTCAATATTATCTTTTGTTTTTGTGATTTTTTCTTCCGTTCCGTTAAGATAATCCAAGGAAACGCCGAAAATCTTCGCTATACACGCAAGGGTTGACACAACGGGTGTCTGAAACCCCGTTTCCCACTTGCTTATCATTACCCTGTCTGTTTTAAGACCGAATTCATTATTCAGTTTTTCCGAAAGTTGTGACTGAGTCATTTTTGCTTCTTTACGAAGCGCTTTTATTTTATCGCCTGACATAATATCACCTCAATAATTTCTGCAAATACACAATAACATAAATGTTTCTGAAAAGCAACATTTCTTAAGAATTTTTTCAAAAAAGTGTTGACAACGACAACATAGGTCGTTAATATAGATAGTGTCGATAGCGACACTGATGTGCTTCATTTCATCCCATAAGCACTTGAAAATTATTTTTTTATTTATTTTTGTGTCGATGTCGTAACATTTAGCAAAACGAAAGGAGGATTTACATATGAAGAAAAAATGCTGCTTTGCAGGCAAGGAAATTCCTTTTTCGGAACTGAGAACTCAACTTGATTATGCAAGGGCAATCAGTTCCGATATCAGCGAGGTGTTTTCATCCAAAATGCCGCAAATCACGGATATTCTCAACGAATATGCAACCGTACGCACAAAACTTTCAATGCTGCAGGATTTTCTTTTTCAGGCAAAACTCTGGTGCGACACCATAATGCCCGAAGATAACTGCACAAACGAAAACACAGACTGTTATGAGGAGGATAAATGAGAACCGTAAGAATCAACCTTAATGCGGAAAATCCTCTGCCCGACGGCGATATTATCGGCCGTATCGGTGAGCATAACGCAACCGACCTTATCATAACTCCGCCTGCAGAAATGGCGGAATGCAAAGAAATCATCAGTTATGTTGCGGCTTTTGTAACAGAAGGCAAGATAGTCCGCTCCGAGTTGTATCCGAAAACCGACAAAATTACTATTCCGCTATGTTCGCAGTTAACGCAGGACCATTTCCTCGGCTTTCAGTTGGAAGGCTACGATGCACACGGAAGCCTTATCGTTAAAAGTGACATCGTAAGCGAACTGCATCTTTTACCTTCAGCCAACGGCGATGAAACGGATTTTGACGATGAAAACGGCGGACTTGTAAGCCAGATTAACCTTAATTCTCTCTCCCGCCATGAACACTCAAACTCAGATGTACTTGATAAAATCAGCGAGAAAGACGGCGTGCTGATTTTCAACGGTATGCCTGCTGTTTCGGGCGGAAGTTCAACAAAAACAAAAACCAAGGTGTTTGATGTTGCCATAGGAGAAATTGTAACGGAAGCACTGGGTTCCGTTCTTCATATATACCAATATAACGATATTCCCGATTTACCTGCGCTTGCCGAAGGAACGGAAATTGTAAAAATTGAGTACAACCTGCAATCCCAACCTGAGGATATGTGGACAGATATAAGAGACATGCTCAAATTCAACCCATACTGCCCTTATCTTATACAAATGCATAAAACTTTTGAATATTCAGGGTCAATTTATCTGGCAGTGTTAAACTTTTTCAACTATTTTGATAACGAACTGCTTTTCTCTTCTTCATGCGGCATGGTTTCAAAAATCAGAGTAACTTATATTGACGAAAGCGGTGAATGATATGACGGAGATAACCATTATTGAAATCGAACACCGCCTTATTCAGGCTGAAGAAAACATAAAAGAACTGTTTGCAAAGTATAACGGAGCAGACAAAAATCTGGTCGCAGTTACAACAAATCTTGACAACCTGCTCATTCTTGTCAAAGAACTGAAATCTTCGGTTGAGGCACTTAAAGCAAGACCGAGCACTATATGGGATAAATTTATTTTTGCGCTTATCGGAGCAGCGGCAAGCGCAGTCGTAACACACTTTATAGGAGGATAAATGAACAAAAAAATTATAAAAGATATTATAATCCGTGCCGCAAAAACCTTTGTGCAGGCATTTCTTTCTGCAATATCGGTTGATGCGCTTCTCGGCGTTACGGATTTGGATACATTTAAACGCATAGGGCTTTCAATGCTTATTGCAGGCTCAGCGGCAGGGATTTCCGCTGTATGGAATGCCGCACTTAAAGCGATTGAATCAAAAACGCAGGGGGTAACGGATTGAAAACAAACACAGGGCTTGTAAAATATGCCGAAGCACAACTCGGCAGACCTTACTGGTACGGCACTTTCGGCAACAAGGCAACGCAGGATTTGCTGGAGAGAAAAACCGCTCAGTATCCCCAGCACTATCAGCAGGCAAGAATGGAAAAATATGTTTCCCAACTTGGCATGAGAGTGCATGACTGCGTCGGTCTTATCAAGGGTTACCTCTGGAGCGACGATGTAAACAGTACACCCGAATATAATTCCGCTCAGGATGTTTCTGCAAACGGAATGCTTAAAATGTGCAAACAGAGGGGCAGAATGCACACCATGCCTGAAATCCCCGGAATCCTTGTTTTCATGCCGGGTCATGTAGGAATTTACTGCGGTGCGGGCAGAGTTATTGAAGCAAGAGGATTCCACTACGGGGTTGTTGAAACTAAACTCAGTGAACGCAACTGGGAAAACTGGGGCAAATGCCCATGGATAAAATATCCGATCGCCACAAGATATTTCGGCGCATGTGCCAAAGATGAAACTTCCATTGTTGATGCTCTGAAATCTCTCGGTGAGAACAGCGGATATGCTTACCGTAAAAGGATTGCGGCATCAAACGGAATTGCGGATTATTCGGGCACTGCAAAAGAGAATATCAGACTGCTTTCGCTTCTCAGACAGGGCAAACTTATCCGCCCCGATTCAATCGCCGCATAAACATAAAATAAATTTTATTGCATACGGGCAATTTCCTTGTTATAATGATAAGGAAATTGCCTTTTATTTTTTGGAGGTGCGTTATGCCGAAATCGTCAAACCAGAAACTTAAGTTGATTTACCTTATGAAAATTCTGCTTGAAAAAACCGATGAGGAACACGGCATGACAACCGCCGATATCATAGCCGCCCTTGCTGCCCAAGGAATAAGCGCTGAGCGCAAAAGCATCTATGACGATATAGAGGCGCTGCGTCTTTTCGGCATTGACATTGTTAAAAATCAGAACGGCAGAGGCACGGACTACAGAGTTGTCAGCCGTGATTTTGAAATGCCCGAACTCAAACTGCTCGTTGATGCCGTTCAATCCTCAAAGTTCATTACACGCAAAAAGAGCGATGAACTCATCAAGAAAATCGAGGGTTTTGCAAGCATTCATGAGGCAAGGCAACTGCACAGGCAGGTTTATGTTGCAAACCGCATCAAAACCATGAACGAGAGCATTTACCTGACGGTTGATAAAATCCATTCCGCAATAACGCTCAACAAAAAAATTACCTTTCAGTATTTTGAGTGGAGTCCGAAAAAAGAAAAAATACTGCGCCATGACGGTGCTCTTTATTCCGTAAGCCCTTGGGCGCTGACATGGGATGACGAAAACTACTACCTTATAGCATATGAATCATCAAGTAATTTAATCAAGCATTACCGTGTTGATAAAATGCTGAAAATCTCCGTTACCGATGATGAGCGTGAAGGTAAGGAACTTTTTGACGGCTTTGACATGGCTCTTTATTCAAAGAAAACCTTCGGCATGTTTGGCGGAAAAGAAGAAACCGTGCGCCTGCGCTGCAAAAACAAAATGGCTAACATCATCATTGACCGCTTCGGCACGGAATCCATCATCTCCTGCGTTGACAGCGAACATTTTGAGATAACCGTCAAAGTTGCCGTCAGCCCTGTTTTTCTTTCATGGCTGATGAATTTCGGCTCGGATATAAAAATAATCTCGCCCCAAAGCGTTATTGAAAAATTCAAAAACCTTGCAAAAGAATCACTTGAGCAATATTAATATAACAAAAAAACTGTCCCGTAAAAAGGACAGTTTTTTGTGTTTATAATCTGAATTATTCAATTTCGGCGCTGAGAGCCTTTTCATAAAGTTCTTCAACTTCTTTTGAAGGTTTCTTGTCGATAAGAGAAACTATTACAGCGCAAAGCAAGCCTGCAATGAAACCGGGAAGAAGTTCATAGATACCTGTATCTGCGAGGAAATTCATCCAGAGCACGTCAACAAGTGCGCCGCCTACAACACCTGCAATTGCGCCCTTGTATGTAAATCTCTTCCAGAAAAGAGAAAGGATGATAACAGGTCCGAAAGCCGAGCCGAAGCCGCCCCATGCATTATCAACAAGTGTCATTATGCTTGCTGCGCCTTCTGATTTACTGCTTGCAATGAAGTATGCGATAACCGCAATGATAAGAACAACTATTCTGCCAACCCAAAGGGTTTCCTTATCAGAAGCCTTCTTTCTGAAAATGGGCTTATAGATATCACTTGTAAATGATGATGATGCAACAAGAAGTTGTGAATCGGCGGTGCTCATTGCCGCTGCAACAATAGCGGAAAGAAGAAGACCTGCAACAAATGCCCAGGGACCGCTGAATATATCCTGAACAAGCGAAACAAAGATAAGTTCCTGCTGACCCGCTTCAACAAGTGCCTGTGTGGGAGCATATGCTCTGCCGAGGATTGCCATTGCAATGGCTGCTCCAAGTGAAAGTACAACCCAAACAATACCGATTGTTGCGGATTTTTTGAGAACCTTTGAGTTCTTTGTTGACATAAATCTTACAATGATATGAGGCATACCGAAATAGCCGAGACCCCATGCAAGACCCGATGCGATATCTTTCCAATTTGCAGAGAAAGGATTGAGGGGATTTACTCCGCCGTCTGCTGCTTCAAAAACACTGTAATCAAGGTCTTTTACAAACACAAGAACAAGGGGAACTGCAAGCAAAGCAGCAAGCATCATAAGACCCTGGAAGAAGTCTGTCCAGCAAACAGCCTTAAATCCGCCGAGGAATGTGTAAACAATAATAATTGCTGCAAAAATAAGCAATGCAAGGTTGGGATTGCTTTCAAGTTGAGGAACAACCTGAATGAAAACTTTTTGACCTGCAACAAAACTTGATGCAACATAGATTGTAAAGAAAATGAGGAAAACCACTGCACAGATTATCTGCAAAGCAGGGTTCTTTGTTAAAAATCTGTTTGACAGATACTGAGGAACGGTTATTGAATCATTCGCTGCCTGTGAAAACTTACGAAGTCTTCTTGCAATGAAAATCCAGTTGGCTGCCGTACCGAGTGCAAGACCGATACCAATCCAAACCTGACCCATACCGAATGCAAGTATGCTGCCGGGGAAGCCCATAAGAAGCCATCCGCTCATATCCGATGCCTGCGCGCTTAACGCAGTAACCCACGGACCCATTGAACGTCCGCCGAGGAAGTAGTCCTTTTCGCCTGTTCCCTTTGATTTGAAGAAGAAAATCAAACCGATTCCGAGAACAACGGCAAAATAAACGATAAATGCCGCAATTTGAGGTGTCATAATAATCATATTCCTTTCAAATATTTTTATTTTAAGTAAGCAGTGACTATATTAACAGATTATTAATTTATATGCAATACAGACTGAATTACAGAATTCAGTTTGTACTTTTTATCAAATAAAATAAAAAACGCCTTGAAAATCAAAGCGTTTTAACTGAACTGTATTTTGAATACATTGTAAA
The DNA here is from genome assembly GCA_015065965.1 of Oscillospiraceae bacterium. Classification (GTDB taxonomy): domain Bacteria; phylum Bacillota; class Clostridia; order Oscillospirales; family Acutalibacteraceae; genus CAG-177. The sequence goes on along the minus strand of SVPH01000037.1, from coordinate 5,955 downwards.
AATTTTTTGATACTTTATTTTGTTCTGAATCCGTTGAGGAACATCGGCAACAGGCTCTGCGAATAATTACAGAGCGAGTAATTGCCGTTGCAGATGCACCAATCATAAAGCAACGCTCTCTCAAAAAGCGCATATGCTTTGAGGATTTCGTTTGTTGAAACATCCGCTCTCAGGCTGCCGTTCTGCTGCCCGTGCGATATGATTTTACGCAAAAGTTTAAAGTAAGTTCTGTTATTGTCAAGCAGATGTTTTTCACCCGTTGTAACAAGTTGGGTTGAATACATCCTTGCAAGCAAATCAAGCGAAACTCGGTTTTCTATCATAAAGAAAAGTTCGCGGTTAAGGTCAAGCAAAGTCTGAAAAGCATCGCCATCAAGGTCTATACCTCCTTCAAGCGCCTCGTATTTATCATCAAACAAATATGAAAGCGTTGAAAGCAGGGCATCCTTGCCGCTGAAATGATGATAGAAAGAACCCTTTGAAGTTTCCGAACGTTCAACGATATCCTCAATGGTCGTGTTCTCATAACCGTTTTCATAAAACAGTTCCCATGCGGCATTGACAATTTTCATTTTTGTGTTGCGAGAATCTTTTCTGGGCATGTTAATCCCCCTAAATTATATTCCGATATTGAGAATACCGAGATGCTCAAGCAGAATTTTAAGACCCATGAGTATAAGAATGATACCGCCTGTAAGTTCCGCCTTTTTCTTGAATTTCAACCCGAAAACATTGCCGATTTTTATACCGAGCATCGAAAGAACAAAGGTTGTTATTCCGATAAATACAACCGCTGCAACAATGTTAACATCCGGCAGAAAAGCATAACCGATGCCGACAATAAGAGCATCAATGCTTGTTGCAACTGCAAGGGTAAACATCTCTTTCATACCCATTGATGCACATGAACTATCCTCTTTTTCCTCTTTTGAAAGCGCCTCTTTAATCATGTTTATGCCGATAATTCCAAGCAGGATAAATGCAATCCAGTGGTCATATTTTTCAACATAAACTTTAAGCGTTGAGCCGAAAAGATAGCCGATTGCAGGCATCAGCGCCTGAAATCCGCCAAACCAAAGACCGGCAAGAAGCATCTGCTTTATGCCTGCCTTTTTAACGGCAAGGCCCTTACACACGGCAACTGCAAACGCATCCATCGAAAGACCGACGGCTGTTATAAATAATGTTGCAAGCGACATAAGAAAATCTCCTTATAATTACAAAAAATCGGATACTTCTGTACCCGAGATTTTTATTATTTTATCATGCTTTGCAGCCGTTTGTCAACACTAATCGGCAGCCAAAATTTCTTTTGTTGTAACACACAAAAAAATCCGATATTTTTCTGCAATTTTTACTCAACAAACTCTTGCATTATATATGTAATATATTGTATAATTATTAAGAATTCGACTACAAGGAGGATATCCATGAAAAAGGTAGGCATTATCATGGGCAGTGACAGCGATCTGCCTGTTGTTGAAAAAGCAATCAATACACTTGACGAATACGGTGTACCCTATGAGGTTCACGTTTTTTCTGCACACAGAACACCTGAGCAGTCAAAGGATTTTGCTCAGAATGCAAAAGCAAACGGCTTCGGCGCAATCATTGCAGCCGCAGGCAAAGCAGCGCACCTTGCAGGCGCAATCGCTGCCAACACAACTCTCCCCGTTATCGGTATACCCGTAAAAGCATCAACTCTTGACGGCTTGGATGCCCTTCTTTCAACTGTTCAGATGCCTGCAGGCATTCCCGTTGCAACAGTTGCCATTGACGGTGCAGCCAATGCCGCTTTGTTATCTATACAGATTCTTGCGGTTTCTGATGATGAACTTGCCGAAAAACTCTCGGCAGCAAGAGCAGCGGCAACCGAAAAGGTTCTTGCCGCAAACAAGAAGATTGAAGAAAAATACAACAAATAATCCACATATTACTCGGAGGTAATTTTTATGGGAGGATTTTTCGGCGCAACATCGACAAGGGATGTTGTTCTGGACGTTTTCTTCGGCGTTGACTACCATTCACACCTTGGTACACGCAGAGGCGGCATGGCGGCGGTTGACGAAAAAAAGGGATTTCAGCGTGATATTCACAACATTGAAAATTCCCCTTTCCGCACAAAGTTTGCAGGTGTCACCGATGAAATGCACGGCAACGCCTGCATCGGCTGCATAAGCGACAGCGACCCGCAGCCCATTCTTATCCGCTCAAATCTCGGCACATATGCCATTACAATAGTAGGATGCATCAATAATTCAGATGAACTTGTTGATGAGTTCCTTTCCGGCTCGGGCGGTCATTTCAACACAATGACTTCGGGTAAAATCAACTCAACCGAACTCGCTGCCGCTCTGATAAATCAGAAAGACAATTTTGTTGACGGCATACATTATGCGCAGGAAAAGATTGACGGATCACTTTCACTTCTTATTCTCAAAGAAGACGGCACGATAATTGCTGCAAGAGATAAACTCGGCAGAACACCCATTCTTATCGGCAAGGATTCAGACGGTCACTGCGTATCATTTGAATCGTTCGCTTTTGAAAAACTGGATTATGACTTTATAAAAGAACTCGGTCCCGGCGAAATCGTTCAGATTCACCCCGATTGGGTTGATACCTTGGCAAAACCCCAAGAGAAAATGAAAATCTGCGCTTTCCTCTGGAGTTATTACGGCTATCCCACTTCAAGATACGAGGGCGTAAACGTTGAAGTTATGCGCACAAAGAACGGCGCGGTTATGGCAAGGGAAGATAAGCAGAACGGTCTTTGCGACGGCATTGACTATGTAAGCGGTATCCCCGACTCGGGCACACCTCACGCAATCGGCTATGCAAACGAAAGCGGTATTCCTTTTGCAAGACCTTTTATCAAATACACGCCCACATGGCCCAGAAGTTTTATGCCGACAAACCAGAATGAGCGCAATAAGGTTGCAAAGATGAAGATGATTCCCGTTCATGACCTTATTCAGGATAAGAGCCTGCTGTTTGTTGACGACAGCATTGTAAGAGGCACTCAACTTCGCGAAACCGTTGATTTCCTTTACAGCCACGGCGCAAAGGAAGTTCACATGCGTTCAGCATGTCCGCCGATTATGTACGGCTGCAAATACCTCAATTTCTCACGCAACACATCGGATGATGACCTCATCGCCCGCCGCGTTATCCATGAACTTGAAGGCGAGGAAGGCGATAAGCATATTGAAGAATATATAGATGCTTCAACCGAAAGGGGCAAGGCTCTGCGCAAAGCAATATGCGAAAGGCTCCATTTTGCAACGCTCGAATATCAGAGCATTGCAGGTCTGATTGAAGCAATCGGATTGCCCGAAGATTGCGTTTGTACCTATTGTTGGAACGGCAAAGGCTAATTAAATTATAAAGAATATGTGAAATTTCACAGGAGGAATAAATCATGGAAAAAAGTTTCAGCGAAAGTTATGCAGCAGCAGGCGTTGACATTACTGCCGGCTACAAAGCAGTTGAACTTATGAAAACTCACATCAAAAGAACTCTCACAGCAGGTGCTATGTCTGACATAGGCGGCTTTGGCGGTCTTTTTGAACTTGACCTTACAGGCATTTCAAAGCCCGTTCTCGTCAGCGGCACTGACGGCGTAGGCACAAAACTCAAACTCGCTTTCATCATGGACAAGCATGACACAGTAGGTATCGACTGCGTTGCAATGTGTGCAAACGATATTATCTGCTGCGGCGCAAAGCCCTTGCTTTTCCTTGACTATATCGCATGCGGCAAAAACGTTCCCGAAAAAATTGCGGAAATCGTTTCAGGCATCGCTGAAGGCTGCGTTCAGTCAAACGCTGCTCTTATCGGCGGTGAAACCGCTGAGATGCCCGGCTTCTACCCCATTGATGAATATGACCTTGCAGGTTTCTGCGTAGGCGTTGTTGATAAGGACAAGGTTCTTGACAACTCAAAGATGGTTGAAGGCGACGTTGTTATCGCTCTTCCCTCAAGCGGCGTTCACTCAAACGGCTTCTCACTCGTTCGTAAGGTGTTTGATGTTGACAATGCGGATATCAAAACTCCCGTTGCAGAACTCGGCGGAAAATCCGTAGGCGAAACACTGCTTACACCCACAAAGATTTATGTTAAGCCCATGACCGCTCTCTTTGAGGAAGTAACCGTTAAGGCTGTTTCTCATATCACAGGCGGCGGTTTCTATGAGAATATTCCCAGAAGCATTCCCGATGGCTTCGGCGCAAAGATTGACAAGGCATCTCTCAGAATCCTGCCCATCTTTGACCTTATTGCAAAAACAGGCAACATCCCCGAAAGAGATATGTTCAACACATTCAACATGGGTGTCGGCATGAGCATTGTTGTTGCAAAGGAAGATGCAGAAAAGGCTATCGAAGTTCTTAAAGCAAACGGCGAAGATGCATACATCATCGGCGAAATCATCAAATCAGAAGATAAGGTTGTTATTGAATAAAAACCGAAGGAGAAAGTCATGCTTAATAAAGCCCGTATAGCCGTTCTTGTTTCAGGCGGCGGAACAAACCTGCAGGCACTGATTGATGCTCAGGCGGCAGGAATTATAAAAAGCGGTGAAATAACCCTTGTTATTTCAAACAAAGAGGGCGCATATGCGCTCCAAAGAGCAGCCAACGCAGGCATTCGCACCGAAACCGTTCTCAAAAGCGAACACCCCGATTTTGAGGGTAAACTGATTGAGATTCTTGACGGCGACGGCATTGACCTGATTGTTCTTGCAGGCTTTATGAGCATTCTCTCCGAGCGATTCACAAATCACTATAAAGACAGAATCATCAATGTTCATCCCTCGCTCATCCCCTCATTCTGCGGTGAAGGCTTCTACGGTCTGCGTGTTCACAGAGCAGCGCTTGATTACGGCGTTAAGGTGACGGGGGCAACGGTGCATTTTGTCAACGAAATTCCCGACGGCGGACGCATCATCATGCAGAAAGCCGTTGACATAGAGCCTGACGATACCCCTGAAACTCTGCAAAAAAGAGTTATGGAGCAGGCTGAATGGATAATTCTTCCCCTTTCTGCGGAAAAGGTCTGCAATAACATAATCACGGAGGCAAACAAATGAAGGTTCTTGTTGTCGGCGGCGGCGGAAGAGAGCACGCCATCATAAAAAAACTTAAAGAAAGCAAAGAAATAGAAAAAATATATGCATTGCCCGGTAACGGCGGCATCGCTGCGGATGCAGAGTGCGTTGCAATCGGCGCAAAGGATATCCCCGCAATCGTTAATTTTGCAAAAAACAATGATATCGGTTTTGCGGTTGTCGCTCCCGATGATCCCCTTGTCCTCGGCGCGGTTGACGAACTCTCAAAACTCGGCATTCCCTGCTTCGGCCCTGAAAAGAAGGCGGCAATCATTGAAGGCAGCAAGGTTTTTTCCAAAAACCTTATGAAGAAATACAACATTCCCACCGCTGCTTACGAAGTGTTTGACGATGCCGAAAAGGCTCTCGCTTATATTGAAACCGCTCCCATTCCCACTGTTATCAAGGCAGACGGTCTCGCACTCGGCAAGGGTGTTATCATTGCCATGACCCGTGAAGAGGCTGCCGATGCGGTTAAATCCATTATGCAGGATAAGCAGTTCGGCGAAAGCGGCAATCAGATAGTTATTGAAGAATTCCTTGAAGGTCCGGAAGTTTCCGTTCTCTCATTCACAGACGGCAAAACCGTTGTTCCAATGATTTCATCAATGGACCACAAGAGAGCAAAGGATAACGATGAGGGTCTTAACACCGGCGGTATGGGCACTATCGCTCCCAATCCCTATTACACAGCGGAAGTTGCTGAAAGATGCATGCAGGAAATCTTCCTGCCCACAGTCAACGCAATGAATGCAGAAGGCAGAACATTCAAAGGCTGCCTTTACTTCGGACTTATGATAACAAAAAACGGCCCCAAAGTAAAGGCAGCCTTTGAATGTTCTGCCTTC